>DATBER010000178.1:0-36702 GCA_036558905.1 Jatrophihabitantaceae bacterium
CACTCGGCGAGTTGGAACGGCGGCAACATCGGCAGCCGCAGCACCTCGCACGGCTGCACCAACCTCAACGTCAACGATGCGGCGTGGTTCTACCGGTTCTCGGTCCTCGGCGACGTGGTCACTTACACGAACACCCAGACCAGAAACGTGATGCCGTCCTGGGACGGTTGGGGCTGGTGGAACGTGCCGTGGTCGCAGTGGCAGCAGGGCAACCTGCTCCATAACCAGTGACGTCGCGTACGTCTGAGAGGATGGCCCGGTGAACTACCGCCGGGCCATCGTCGTGTCGAGCGGTCCGTTCCGTGTAGCGGCGGGCGCTCGCGTTAGGAGCAGGAACACCTCGTGATCGTGCTGTGGATCGTCCTCGCCATCGTCGTGGTCGCGGCGATCGCGATCGCCGGCTTCGTCGTGACGCGGGGGCGCGCGGCGCGCGGGCGGGCCAAGCCGCCGGCCGCGCCGGGGTCCGGAGCCGAGCAGCGTCCGCCCTCGGCCGGCCCGGCCGTCCTCGAACGACCCGAGGCTCCCCAAGCGCCCGATGTCGCCGGCCCGGTCGAGGTCGCCGAGCCGCCGCTCGCCGCCGAGCCGATCCCGCTGGAGACGCCCGAACCGACCGCCGGCCGGCTGCGGCGCCTGCGGGCCCGGCTGGCCCGCTCGCAGTCGACGCTCGGGCGGGGCCTGCTGGCCGTGCTGTCCCGCGACCAGCTCGACGACGAGGCCTGGGAAGAGGTCGAGGAGGCGCTGCTGACCGCCGATGTCGGCGTCGGCGCGACCGGCGAGATCGTCGAGCGGCTGCGCACCCGCACCAAGGTCCAGGGCACCCGCAGCCCGGCCGAGCTGCGCGCGCTGCTGGCCGACGAGCTGGTGACCGCCCTGCGGCCCGAGCTCGACCGGACGCTGCACACCGTGCCGCACGACGGGCGGCCGGCCGTCGTCCTGGTCGTCGGCGTCAACGGCACCGGCAAGACCACCACCTGCGGCAAGCTGGCCCGCGTGCTCGTCGCCGACGGGCGCACCGTGCTGCTCGGCGCGGCCGACACGTTCCGGGCCGCCGCGGCCGACCAGCTGCAGACCTGGGGTTCGCGGGTCGGCGCGCATACGGTGCGCGGCCCCGAGGGCGGCGACCCGGCCAGCGTCGCCTTCGACGCGGTGCGCGAGGGCGCCGAGCAGAAGGTCGACGCGGTGCTGATCGACACGGCCGGGCGGCTGCACACCAAGACCGGCCTGATGGACGAGCTGGGCAAGGTCAAGCGTGTCGCCGAACGGCAGGGCCCCGTCGACGAGACGCTGCTCGTCCTGGACGCCACCACCGGCCAGAACGGGCTGGCCCAGGCCCGCGTGTTCACCGAGGTCGTCGACGTCACCGGCATCGTGCTGACCAAGCTCGACGGCACGGCCAAGGGCGGCATCGTGCTGAGCGTGCAGCGCGATCTGGGCGTCCCGGTCAAGTTGGTCGGCCTGGGCGAGGGGGCCGACGACCTGGCCCCGTTCGAGCCCGACCAGTTCGTCGACGCGCTGCTCGGTGAACCGGCCTGAGCCGAGCCCGGCCGCGCACCACCGTGAACGGCTCCCGAGGGGCAAGGCGCGGCGGGCCGCACCCTTAAGCTGGAGCCTGCGCGACGAGGCGCGAGGGAGGTTCTGGTGAAGGCGCTATACAAGGCGGGGGCGGCGCCCGGCCTGGAGCTGGTCGACCGGCCCGAGCCGCAGGTCGGTCCGGGTGAGGTCAAGATCCGGGTGCTGCGCACCGGCATCTGCGGCACGGACCTGCACATCGACGCGTGGGACGACTGGGCCGCCGGCGCGGTGAACGCTCCGCTGATCGCCGGCCACGAGTTCGCCGGCGAGGTCGTCGACATCGGCGACGGGGTGCGTGACATCAAGGTCGGCGACCTCGTCTCCGGCGAGGGCCACATCGTCTGCGGCACCTGCCGTAACTGCCGGGCCGGCCGGCGGCACCTGTGCATCCGCACGGTCGGGATCGGCGTCAACCGCAACGGTGCGTTCGCCGAGTACATGGTGCTGCCGGAGAGCAACGCCTGGGTCCAGCCGCCCGGTTTCGACCCCGATCTGGCCGCGATCTTCGATCCGTTCGGCAACGCCGTGCACACCGCGCTGCAGTTCCCGGTGGCGGGCGAGGACGTGCTGATCACCGGGGCCGGGCCGATCGGGCTGATGGCGGCCGCTGTGGTGCGCCACGTCGGGGCCCGGTTCGTGGTGATCACCGACGTCAGCGAGCCGCGGCTGGAGCTGGCCGACCGGATGGGCGTCGACCTGGCCGTCGACGTGCGCGGGCACTCGATCACCGAGGCCCAGGAACAGCTGGGCATGGTCGAGGGCTTCGACATCGGCCTGGAGATGAGCGGCAACCCGGCCGCCCTGCCCGAGATGATCACCAACCTGAACCACGGCGGGCGGATCGCGATGCTCGGCCTGCCCAGTTCGTCCTTCGACATCGACTGGGCGAAGGTCGTCACGCACATGATCACGATCCGGGGCGTGTACGGGCGGGAGATGTACGAGACGTGGTACGCGATGAGCGCGATGCTGCGTTCCGGGCTGGACATCTCGGCGGTGATCACCGACCGATTCCCGGCCACCAAGTGGCGGGAGGCGTTCGACACAGCCCGGGCCGGCCGGGGCGGCAAGGTGGTTCTCGACTGGACGGAGCTGTAGATGTACGGGATTCGCGACGAGCTGAAGGCAACGCTCGATGAGATTCGTACAGCGGGGCTGTACAAGAACGAGCGTGAGCTGGCTTCGCCGCAGTCGGCACACGTGCAGTCGGGCGGCAACGACGTGCTTAACTTCTGCGCCAACAACTACCTCGGGCTGGCCGACCACCCGACCCTGATCGAAGCGGCCAAGAACGCCCTGGACGAATGGGGCTTCGGCATGGCCAGCGTGCGATTCATCTGTGGCACGCAGACGCAGCACACGGCACTGGAGCGGCGGCTGTCCGAGTTCCTGCGCACCGACGCCACGATCCTGTACTCGTCGTGCTTCGACGCCAACGGTGGCGTGTTCGAAGTGCTGCTCGACGAGAACGACGCCGTCATCTCCGACGAGCTCAACCACGCGTCGATCATCGACGGCATCCGGCTCTGCAAGGCGGCCCGCTACCGTTACCGCAACCGGGACATGGCCGATCTCGAGGCGCAACTGGTCGCGGCCGCCGACGCCCGGCGCCGGCTGATCGTCACCGATGGTGTGTTCTCGATGGACGGCTACCTGGCCCCGCTCGACGAGATCTGCAGCCTGGCTGAGCAGCACAACGCGATGGTCATGGTCGACGACTCGCACGCGGTCGGGTTCATGGGACCGACCGGGGCCGGCACGCCGGAGCTGTTCGGGGTGCAGGACCGGGTCGACGTCGTCACCGGCACCCTGGGCAAGGCGCTCGGCGGCGCGTCCGGCGGCTACGTCAGCGCCCGGGCCGAGATCGTCGAGTTGCTGCGCCAGCGTTCACGGCCCTACCTGTTCTCGAACGCCGTCGCCCCGGCGGTGGTCGCGGGCTCGTTGGCCGCGATCGACCTGGTGGCCGGAAGCGACGAGCAGCGCGCGGCGTTGCGCCGCAACACCGATCTGTTCCGCCGCCGGATGGGTGAGGAGGGCTTCGACGTACTGCCCGGCGAGCACCCGATCACGCCGGTGATGTTCGGCGACGCCGCCCTGGCCGGGCGCATCGCCGACGTGATGCTCGGCGAGGGCGTCTATGTCATCGCGTTCTCCTACCCGGTCGTCCCCAAGGGCAAGGCGCGCATCCGGGTGCAGCTGTCGGCGGCGCACTCTGAGGCTGACGTCGAGACTTGCGTGCGGGCGTTCGTGGCTGCCCGTGCCAAGGTCGCTGCGTGACGAATCCGGTCCTGCTGATCGTCGGCGCGGGGCCGCGGCTGGGCGAGGCCGTGGCCCGCCGGTTCGGCCGCGACGGGTACGACGTGGCGCTGATCGCCCGCGACGAGGCCCGGCTGGCCGAGCTCGGCGGGCGGTTGAAGGACGACGGGGTCACCGCGGGCTGGGCCGGCGCCGACATCGCCGACGCCGCCGGGCTGACGGCCGCCATCGAACGTATCGCCCAGCACTCCGGGCGCATCGACGTGCTGCTGCACAACGTGTCGGTGTGGCGTGACGCGTCCGCGCTGGAGTTGTCGGCGGCCGACCTGCTGGCCGACCTGGCCGTCGGCGCGGCCAGCCTGCTGACCGCCACCCAGGCGGTCGCGCCGCTGATGCGGGCAGCCGGCCGGGGCACCGTCTTGGCCACCGGCTCGGGCGCGGCCGATCACCCGGCGCCGGGCGCCGCCAGCCTGGGCCCGCAGAAGGCGGCGCTGCGGTCGCTCGTCCGGTCGCTGGCCGCCGAGCTGGCCCCGGACGGCGTGCACTGCGCCACGGTCACGGTCCGCGGCGCCATCCAGGACGGCACCCCGCTGGCGCCGGCGCGCGTCGCCGAGGTGTACGCCGAGCTGGTCGCCGAGACGGCCGGCCCGCCGTCGGCGTGGCGCACGGTCGTCGACCTGCCCTGAGCTGAGCCGATCGTGCACCCTCGGCCGCGTCCGGCGGCCGAGGGTGCACGATCGGAAAGTCAGAGATCGTGGCGGGCGGCGTTGGCCAAGATTGCGTCGTGCACGTACTGGGCCAGGCCGTCGGCCGCGTCGTTGTAAGTCTTGGTGAACCGCTCGTCCGCCACGTACATCTGCGCCAGGCAGCGGTGCATCTCGTACCCGCAGTCGTAGAACCACCGGCTGATGTACTGCCGGTGCGCCTCGGCCAGGTCCATGGCCGGCTCGCCGTCGGCCGGCTGTCCGGAGCGCATCGCCTCGACGAAGTCACGCAGGCCGGCGTCGCCCTCCTCCTTGATCGTGACCCAGTCGGCCTTGCTGTACGTCGCGGCCCGGCGCTGCGACTCGCGGAACTCGTCCGTGTCGCCCCACCGCTGCTCGGCCTCCTCGGCCCACTCGCCGCCGACCTTGTCCGTGCCGAACACCTCGAACTGCTCCTCGGGCGTCAACTGCATGCCCATCTGGTACGCCTCCATCTCCTTCTCCAGGGCGGCGATCATCGCCTGCAGCCGCTCGATGCGTTCGCGCAGCAGGCGGTGCTGGCGCCGCAGGTGCGCGGCGGCGTCCGACTCGGGGTCGGCCAGGATGGTCGCAATCTCATCGAGTGCGAACCCGAGCTCACGGTAGAAGAGGATGCGGCGCAGCCGCTCCAGATCGGTGTCGGTGTAGACGCGGTAGCCGGCCGGTGTGCGCTCGGTCGGCGAGAGCAGGCCGATCTCGTCGTAGTGGTGCAGCGTGCGCACCGTGACTCCGGACAGGTGGGCCACCTGGCCGACCGTGTAACTCGTGTTCACGGCGACCAGGCTGCACTCTCACGCCACGTCAGGGTCAAGCGAACTTCTCCCGGGAGGCCAGTGCCCGGCGCAGGTCGTCGGCCGCGTCGACGATCGAGCGGCGGATGCCGGCGTCGAGGTCGTCGGCGGCCAGCGCCGCATCCGAACGGTCCAGCGTGTCCCGCGACACGGCCGTGCGAGGGTAGGCCAGGTCGGCCACCCTGCTCACGACCCAGCCCTGCCGGAACCCGCCGGTCGCCGGTATCTCGGCGAAGTAGCGCTCGACGTAAGGGGCCGTGAGCTCGGTCTGGGCCGGGTGCCAGAACCCACCGCCCAGCGCGTAGAGCTCGTAGTTGGAGACCTTCGGGTCGGTCATCAGGGTCCGCCAGGCGGCCGCCTTGGCGTCGGCGTTCGGCAGCACGGCCCGGCAGCCGGCGGCGTGCACCTCGCCCTGGGCGCTGCGATCGCGGGCCTGCTCGGCGTCGATCGCGGCCGCGTCGATCGCGCCGAGCGCGGCCAGCCGCTCGACCACGGCCCAGCGCAGCTCGTCGTCGACGACCAGGCCGTCCGGTACGGACGAACCGCCCAGCCAGCCCTGCAGCGCCTCGACGGCGTCGGTCGCGGCGACGTAGGCCCGGGCCGCCGCCAACTGCGCGCCCGACCCGGGATCGGCCGCCCGCATGGTCCGCTCGGCGACGCCGGCCAGCCGCTGGGTCGCCTCGGCTCGGGCGGACCCTGACGGCAGGTAGACGCCGACGAGCGCGTCGAGCGCCCAGGCGGTCAGCGTGGTGAACACGGTGTCGACCTCGCCGACGACGCCGGCCTCGACGATGTCCAGGGCCAGCTCCGGTGAGAGCTCGGCGTCGGCCACCGCCAGGCGCAGCGCGTTCCACACCGCGATCCGAGTGAGTGGATCGGGCAGGGCCGGCAACCGGGCCGGCATCTGCCGCCAGGTGTCGGCGTCGAAGGCGATCTTGGCCCAGCTGTCGTCGCCGGCGTCGGGCAGCACGAGTGCCGGCGCGGCGCCGGCCGGCAGGGTGACGGGGTCGAGCAGCACGGCCGGCCGGCGGGCCAGCTCGCGGCCCTGCTCGTCGAAGGCGGCGACGGCCACGGCGTGCGGCCGGTCGGCGTCGCCGGTGCGGTGCACGGTCGGGTTGCCGCCGTCGGGGCTCACGCGCAGGGTGTCCAGGCCGGACGTGCGCAGCCAGACGGTGGCCCACTTCTCCAGGTCCTGGGCGCCGGCCGCGGTCCAGGCGGCGATCAGGTCGGCGAACGTCGCGTTGCCGTACATGTGGGTACGGAAGTACTCGCGCAGGCCGGCCAGCAGCGTGTCGTCGCCCAGCCGCAGGGCGAGCTGGCGCAGGACGGCGGCGCCCTTGGCGTAGGAGATGCCGTCGAAGTCGCTGAGCGCCCGGCGGGCGTCGGCGGCGCCGTTGCCGGCCACCGGGTGGGTGGACGGACGACGGTCGGCCGCATAACCCCAGGCCTTGCGCCGGGCGCCGAACTCGACCCACGCGTGGTGGTCGGTGGTCGCGTCGCAGACCCGGTGGCCCAAGTACTCGGCGAAGGATTCGTTCAGCCACAGGTCGTCCCACCAGCGCATAGTCACCAGGTTGCCGAACCACTGGTGGGCCATCTCGTGCGCGATCGTGACGGCGCGCCGGGTCCGCTCGGCCGCGGTGACCCGGGAGCGGAACACGTACGACTCGCGGAACGTGACGCAGCCGGGATTCTCCATCGCGCCGGCGTTGAAGTCTGGCACGAACGCCTGGTGGTACTCACCCCACGGGTAGCGGATGCCGAACAGGCGGTGGTACTCGTCGAGGAACTTCGCCGTGACGTCCAGGATCTCGGGCGCCTCGGCGTCGAGCGCGCGGGCCAGCGACGCGCGGGTGTGCACGCCGAGCCGAATGCCGTCGTGCTCGCCGATCACCGAGTGGTAGGGGCCGGCGACCACAGTGGCGAAGTAGGTCGAGACCGGGTGCGGGCTCTCGATGCGCCACCGCCCGGGGCTAAGCGCTCGGGCCGGGCCGTTGCCGATCACGGTCCAGTCGGGCGGGCAGGTGACCTGGAGCCGAAGCGGCGCCTTGAGGTCGGGCTGGTCGAAGCAGGCGAACCACCGGGGCGCGGCGTCGAGAAACGACATGGCGTACAGGTAGGCCCGCCCGTCGATCGGATCGACCTGGCGGTGCAGACCCTCGCCGTCGTGCGAGTAGGTCATGGCGGCCTCGACGACCAGGTCGTTGTCGGCGGCGAGACCGGTCAGCGGCAGCCTGCGACCGGCCAGCGTGCTGACGTCGAGATCGCGGCCGTTGAGCCGGGCCGCGTGCAGCCGGTGCGGCGCGACGTCGAGAAACGTGGTGGCGTCCGGCGTGGCGGTGAACCGGATGGTGGTGGTCGACCCGAACAGCTCGTCGCCCTTTGTGAGGTCGAGGCTGACGTCGTACGCGGTGACCTGGATGAGCTGGGCCCGGCGCTGGGCCTCGTCGTGGGTGAGTGGTGTCACGCGCTCACGCTACTTGCCCGGGATGTCCCGTGGGCTGCGCCACCGGCCGAGGTGTTCACACGACCGAAACAGAGCCGGGCCATCGGAGTTAACAGCCCGCCGCCAACCTGTGGGCCAACGACGCGACGCCGCGTACCGACACGACCCACATCTACGAAACGGGGGCGCCCGTGTCACACCTGCTACTGGCCGCCGCGGATCCGATCAAGCTCGACTCCGGGAACACCGCCTGGATGCTTGCCTCGGCCGCGCTCGTACTGCTCATGACGCCGGGGCTGGCGTTCTTCTACGGCGGCATGGTCCGCTCGAAGAGCGTGCTCAACATGCTGATGATGAACTTCATCTGCATCGCGGTCGTGGGCGTGCTCTGGATGATCTACGGCTTCTCGCTGGCCTTCGGCAACCCGCACCTCGGGGGGCTGATCGGCGGCAGCCAAGACCTGTTCGGGCTCGGCAACCCGGACGTCCTGAACGGGTTCTGGAGTGCAGCCGGCGTACCCGTACTCGTGTTCGCCATGTTCCAGCTGATGTTCGCGATCATCACGCCCGCGCTGATCTCGGGCGCGGTGGCCGACCGGACGAAGTTCTGGGGCTGGACGCTCTTCGTCCTGATCTGGGCGACCGTCGTGTATCTCCCGGTGGCCAACTGGGTGTTCGGTACCGGCTGGATCCTGAACAAGCTCAACGCCGAGGACTTCGCCGGCGGCACCGCGGTGCACATCAACGCCGGGTCGGCCGGCCTGGCCCTGGCGATCGTGCTGGGCAAGCGGGTCGGCTGGCGCAAGGACCCGATGAAGCCGCACAACGTGCCGTTCGTGCTGCTGGGCGCTTCGCTGCTGTGGTTCGGGTGGTACGGCTTCAACGCCGGCTCGGAGGGCGCCGCCGACGGCATCGCCGGCCTGGCGTTCACCACGACCACGGTGGCCACCTGCGCCGGCGTGCTGGGCTGGCTGCTCGTCGAGCAGATCCGCGACGGCAAGCCGACCACCGTCGGGGCGGCGTCGGGCGCGGTGGCCGGCCTGGTCGCGATCACCCCGGCCTGCGCGTTCGTCAGCCCGCTCGGCGGCCTGGCCATCGGCCTGATCGCCGGCGCGTTGTGCGCCTGCGCGGTCAGCCTCAAGTACCGGTTCGGGTTCGACGACTCGCTCGACGTCGTCGGCGTGCACCTCGTCGGCGGCCTGGCCGGCACCATCCTGATCGGCTTCTTCGGCTTCGACCACGGCTACGCCACGCCGGGCGGCCTGCAGCGCGGGCTGTTCTACGGTGGCGGGTTCTCGTTGCTGGAGAAGCAGATCGTGGCTGCCTTGTCGGTGATGGTCTACTCGTTCGTCCTGACCTACATCATCGGCACGGTCCTGAAGAAAGCCGGCGCGTTCCGGATCTCCGAGGAGGCCGAGGTCAGCGGCATCGACGAGGCCGAGCACGCCGAGACGGCCTACTCGTTCTCGACGGTGCTGTCCGGCGGCCTCAAGGGATCGTCGTCCGGCGCGCCGACACCAACCACACCGGCGTCCCGGGAGAAGGTTGACGCATGAGACTCGTCACCGCGGTGATCAAGCCGTTCAAGCTGGACGACGTGAAGGCGGCCCTGGAGGTGCTGGGCGTGCAGGGCCTGACCGTCAGCGAGGTGCAGGGATTCGGCCGGCAGCGCGGGCACACCGAGGTGTACCGCGGGGCCGAGTACACGGTCGACCTCGTCCCCAAGATCCGCGTCGACGTGTTGGTCGACGATTTCGACGCGGACAAGGTGGTGGACGCGGTCGTCGAGGCCGCCCGCACGGGCAAGATCGGCGACGGCAAGGTGTGGGTGACCGGAGTCGACACGCTCGTGCGGGTGCGGACCGGTGAGCGAGACGCCGACGCGCTCTGATCTCGCAGCAGTCCGGGCCGGCGTGCTGCGCCGGCCCGGACTGGTCGGCGACTCGCTGCGGGGCGACCTGACCGACGCCTACGACGAGTGGCTGACCGGGCTGACCGTGCCGGACGGGGCGGCGCTGGCGGCGGTCGGCGGCCTGGGCCGGCGCGAACCGTCGCCCTACGGCGATCTCGACCTCGTGCTGCTGCACACCGGCAAGGTCCGTGACCTGAACGAGCTGGCCGACTCGCTGTGGTACCCGATCTGGGACAGCGGGGTCGGCCTCGACCACTCGGTGCGTACTCCCGAGCAGGCGCTCGCCGTGGCCCGCGACGACATCAAGGCGCTGCTCGGGCTGCTGGAATTGCGGCACATCACCGGCGACGCCGCCGTGACGGCCGGCCTGCGCGACCGGCTGCTCGGGCAGTGGCGGGTCACGGCGGCGCGGCGGGCCGGCGAGCTGCACGTCCTGTCGCGGGAGCGGGCCGACCTGTCCGGCGACGCGGCGTTCCTGCTCGAGCCGCACCTGAAGGACGCGCGCGGGGGACTGCGCGACGCCCAGGCGCTGTACGCCCTGGCCCGGGCCCAGCTGGTCGACGTCGGGTTGCCGGTGCGCGAGGCGTATACAGCCTTGCTGGATGTCCGGGGCGAGCTGCACCGGCTGACCGGCCGAGTCCAGGACGTGTTGCGCCAGCAGGAGCAGGCCGGCGTGGCGTCGGTACTCGGGTTGCCGGACGCCGACGCCGTGCTGCGCCGGGTGAACGAGGCGGCGCGCACCATCGGGCACTCGCTCGACGTGACCTGGCGGCGGGTGCTCGCCCGCCCGACGAGGCGCCGGCTGTTCGGGTCGCCCGGCCCGGTGCGCACGCCGCTGGCCAAGGACGTGGTGCGACAGGACGGCGAGGTGGTACTGGCCCGCGACGCCGACCCGTGGGCCGACCCGTTGCTGACGCTGCGCGCCGCCCGGGCGGCCGCCGAGCACGACCTGCCGTTCGCGCCGTTCACCCTGGACCGGCTGGCCACCGAGTCGGCGCCGATGCCGCAGCGCTGGCCGGCCGCCGCCCGCGACGACCTGGTCGCCGTGCTGGGTGCGGGGCCGACCGGCATCCCGGTGCTGGAGTCGCTCGACCAGGCCGGTCTGCTGGTGCGGCTGATCCCCGAGTGGGACGCGGTGCGGTTCACCGCCCAGCACAACCCGGTGCACCGCTACACGGTCGACCGGCACCTGCTCGAAACGGCGGCGGCGGCGCCGACCCGGCTCGTCGAGCGGCCCGACCTCTTGCTGCTCGGCGCGCTGCTGCACGACATCGGCAAGGGCTTCGACCCGGACGACCACTCCGCGGCCGGCGCCAAGGTGGCCGAGCCGATCGCCAACCGCCTGGGCCTGTCCTACGGCGATGCCGCGACCGTGACGGCGCTGGTGCGTCACCACCTGCTGTTGCCCGACACGGCCACCCGGCGCGACCTGGACGATCCGGTGACGATCAAGACCGTGACCTCGGCGGTCGGCGGTTCGGCCGAGCTGCTCGACCTGCTGCACGCGCTCACCATCGCCGACGCGGCGGCCACCGGCCCGGCGGCGTGGAGCGACTGGAAGGCCGGCCTGATCGCCGACCTGGTGCGCCGGTCGCGGGCCGCGCTCGGCGGTGAGCGGTTGCCGGCGCTCACCCCGCTGGACGCGCACTGTCAGGACCTGGCCGACGCCGGCGCGGTTGCCGTCGAGATCGACCGCGACGAGGTGGTGGTGGCCGCGCCCGACTCGCTCGGCGTGCTGTCCAAAGCCGCCGGCGTGCTCGCCCTGCATTCACTGGACGTGCGCGCGGCGACGATCCGCACCCACCGCGGCATGGCGGTCAACGCGTTCGTCGTGACGCCGCGGTTCGGGTCACTGCCCGACCCGGCCGTCGTGCGCGGTGACCTGGCCCGGGCGCTGGACGGCACGCTCGCCCTGACCGAACGGCTGGCCGCCAAGGAACGCGCCTATGACCGTGGCGCCGCCCGCCGGCCGCCCACCGTGCACTGGTTCGACGGCGAGGCGACGGACGCGACGGTGGTCGAGCTGCGCGCCGACGACGCGATCGGCCTGCTGTACCGGGTGACGGCGGCGCTGGAGCGCTGCCGGGTCGACATCCGCTCGGCGCGCGTCTCGTCACTGGGCGGTGCGGTGGTGGACGCCTTCTACGTGACGACGCCGGCCGGCGCGCCGATCCCGGAGCGAGAGCGTCCGGACATCGAGGCAGCGCTCGTCCAAGCCTGAGCCGGGCTTGCGCCCTCTGCATTCCCGGCTTTGACCCCCGGAACTGACGCCAGCGGCCACGATCAGCGTCACTTCGGGGGTCGAAGTCGGGAAGCGTGACGGGGCTGTGGCAGGTTGGTCGCCATGGGGTTCACCGAGCGCCTGGACTGGGTCGACGTCACGCTGCGCGAATGGGACTGCACCGTCGTGTGGTCCGATCCGGCCGACCCGGACGCCGGCATCGTCCTGGATCGGTCGGCGTTCTACCCGGGTGGCGGCGGGCAACCACCCGACCACGGAGTGCTCGTGTGGTCGGGCGTGCAGACGCGCATCGTCGGCACGCGCAAGGGTGACGACCTGTTCCTGCTACCGGCGCCCGGCGACCCGGTGCCGCCAGCCGGCACGAGCGTGCACGGTGCGCTCGACGACGACCGGCGCTCGGCGCTGATGCGCACCCACTCCGGGCTGCACGTGCTGTGCGGCACCGTGTTCCGGGACTTCGGGGCGATGGTCACCGGCGGCAACATGGAGCCCGGCGAGGCCCGCATGGACTTCAACCTGCCCGAAGTGCCGCCCGGCTTCAAACAGACGCTCGAGGACTCGGTCAACGCCGAGATCGAGGCCGACCGGCGCATCGCCGTCCGGATGCTGCCGAAGGCCGAGGCGGCCACCATCCCGGATCTGGTGCGCACGCAGAGCGTGGCCCCGCCCGACACCGACCCGTTACGCGTGGTGGACATCGTCGGGCTGGACATGCAGGCCGACGGCGGCACCCACGTGGCGTCGACCCGGCAGATCGGCCATATCCAGGTCTACAAAGTCGAGAACAAGGGCCGGCAGAACCGCCGGGTCCGCATACGCCTGATCAGCTGAAGTCGCCTCACGACGTTGATATCTCTCACACGCGTGGCGTATCCGGGGCCGGTAACCGCCCGGTAATCTGAGCGAAGCCTCACGGGCCGATGTCGTCCCGATCATCATGTTCGAGTCATCGGTCCCGGGAGAGTGAGTGAGTTTCAGTGCCGTGCCGCCCGCTCTGGGCCTGTACGACCCCCGTCACGAATCGGACGCCTGCGGCGTAGCGCTGCTGGCCGATCTGCAGGGACGGGCCACCCACACGATGGTGCAGCAGGCGCTGACCGCGCTGCGCAACCTCGAGCACCGCGGCGCGGCCGGCGCCGAGCCGGAGTCGGGCGACGGGGCGGGCATGACCGTCCAGGTGCCCGACGCTTTCCTGCGTGCGGCGGTGCCGTTCGAGTTGCCGGCGTCCGGCAGCTACGCGGTCGGCACGGCCTTCCTGCCGGTCGGCGATGCGGCCCGAGCCGAGGCGGTGGCGCTGGTCGAGCGGGTGGCCGCCGACGAGGGCCTGGACGTGCTGGGCTGGCGCGAGGTGCCGACCGAGCCCACCGGCATCGGCCCGACGGCACTCGGCGTTATGCCGGCCTTCGCCCAGCTGTTCGTGGCCGGAGGATCCGGTCTCGACCTGGAGCGCCGGGTGTACTGCCTGCGCAAGGTCGCCGAGCGGCAGGCGCGCGACAATGACGTCGAGCTGTACTTCCCGTCGCTGTCGACCAGAACCCTGGTCTACAAGGGGATGCTGACCACCGAGCAGCTCGGCACGTTCTTCCCCGACCTGGCCGACCCGCGCTTCGCCACGGCGATCGCCCTGGTGCACAGCCGGTTCTCGACGAACACGTTCCCGTCCTGGCCGCTGGCCCACCCGTTCCGCTACATCGCCCACAACGGCGAGATCAACACGATCCGCGGCAACCGAAACTGGATGCAGACCCGCGAGACCCTGCTGGCCAGCGACGTCATCCCCGGCGACATCGCCCGGCTGTTCCCGATCTGCACACCCGGCGCCAGCGACTCGGCCACCTTCGACGAGGTGCTCGAACTGCTGCACCTGGCCGGGCGCAGCCTGCCGCACGCGGTGCTGATGATGATCCCCGAGGCGTGGGAGAACGCCACCGCGATGGACCGGGGCCGGCGCGACTTCTACTCGTTCCACGCCGCGCTGATGGAGCCGTGGGACGGTCCGGCCAGCGTGACGTTCACCGACGGCATGGTGATCGGCGCCGTCCTCGACCGCAACGGCTTACGCCCGGGCCGGTGGTGGCGCACCTCCGACGACCTGGTCGTGCTGGCCAGCGAGTCGGGGGTGCTCGACCTCGATCCGGCCACCGTTGTCGAGAAGGGCCGCCTGCAGCCGGGGCGGATGTTCCTGGTCGACACCGTACGCGGGCGTATCGTGCACGACGACGAAATCAAGGCGTCGCTGGCGGCCGAACATCCTTACGGCGAGTGGCTGCACGCCGGGCAAATGCATCTGGACACGCTGCCCCCGCGCGAGCACGTCGTCTTCTCGCACGAGTCGGTTACCCGGCGCCAGCAGGTGTTCGGCTATACCGAGGAAGAGCTGCGGGTGCTCATCGCCCCGATGGCCACCGCCGGGGTCGAACCGCTCGGGTCGATGGGTACTGACACGCCGCTGGCCGGGCTGTCGCAGCGGCCCCGCCTGCTCTACGACTACTTCACCGAGCTGTTCGCCCAGGTCACCAACCCGCCGCTGGACGCCATCCGCGAGGAGATGGTGACCTCGCTGGCCGGCTCGCTCGGGCCGGAGCAGAACCTGCTCGCCCCCGGCCCGGCGTCATGCCGGCAGGTCGTGTTGCCGCACCCCGTGCTGGACAACGAGGAGCTGGCCAAGATCTGGCACATCAACGCCGACGGCGACCTGCCCGGCTTCCAGTGCACGCTGATCGACGGGCGGTACCGCGTGCACGGCGGGGGAGAGGCGCTGGCGGCGGCGATCGAGCGGGTGCGCCGCGCCTGCTCGGAGGCGATCGACGCGGGCGCGCGCATCCTCATCCTGTCCGATCGGGGCTGCGACCAGGACCATGCGCCGATCCCCTCGTTGCTGCTGACCGCCGCGGTGCACCACCACCTGGTGCGTACCGGGCAACGCACCAAGGTCGGGCTGATCGTCGAGTCCGGCGACTGCCGCGAGGTGCACCACGTCGCGCTCCTGCTCGGCTACGGCGCGGCCGCCGTCAACCCCTACCTCGCGTTCGAGACGATCGAGGACCAGGTCGAGCGCGGGGCCATCGCCGGTCCGGCCGACGAGGCGATCGCCCGGTACGTCAAGGCGTTGAGCAAGGGCGTGCTGAAGGTGATGTCGAAGATGGGCATCTCGACGATCGCCTCCTACATCGGGGCGCAGGTCTTCGAGGCGTTCGGGCTGGGCCAGGACGTCGTCGACGAGTACTTCACCGGCACGCCGTCGCGGCTGGGCGGCGTCGGGCTCGAGGTGCTGGCCGCCGAGGCCGAGGCGCGGCACACCACGGCCTACCCGATCGTGCCGTCGGCCCGGGCGCACCGGCGCCTGGACGTCGGCGGCGAGTACCAGTGGCGCCGCGAGGGCGAGCTTCACCTGTTCAACCCGGAGACGGTGTTCCTGCTGCAGCACGCCACCCGGCGGCGCCGCTACGAGGTATTCGAGGAGTACACGGCCAAGGTCGAGGAGCTCAACCGGCGCGGCGGCACGCTTCGCGGGCTGTTCGAGTTCCGCTCGCCGCGTCCGGCGATCCCGATCGAGGAGGTCGAGCCGGTCGAGTCGATCATGCGACGGTTCGCCACCGGCGCGATGTCCTACGGCTCCATCTCGGCCGAGGCGCACGAGACGCTGGCCATCGCGATGAACCGCATCGGCGGCAGGTCGAACTGTGGCGAGGGCGGCGAGGACGCCCGGCGGTTCACCCCGGACGACAACGGCGACCTGCGCCGCTCGGCCGTAAAGCAGGTGGCGTCGGGGCGGTTCGGCGTCACGTCGCACTACCTGGTCAACGCCGACGACATCCAGATCAAGGTGGCCCAGGGCGCCAAGCCCGGCGAGGGCGGCCAGCTGCCCGGCTTCAAGGTCTACCCCTGGATCGCCCGCACCCGGCACTCGACGCCCGGTGTGGGGTTGATCAGCCCGCCCCCGCACCACGACATCTACTCGATCGAGGACCTGGCCCAGCTCATCCACGATCTCAAGAACGCCAACTCCGAGGCGCGCGTCCACGTCAAGCTGGTGGCCGAGGCCGGCGTGGGCACCGTCGCGGCCGGGGTGTCCAAGGCGCACGCCGACGTGGTGCTCATTTCCGGTCACGACGGCGGCACGGGTGCGGCGCCGCTGACGTCGCTCAAGCACGCCGGCCTGCCGTGGGAGCTCGGGCTGGCCGAGACGCAGCAGACGCTGCTGCTCAACGGCCTGCGCGACCGCATCACCGTCCAGGTCGACGGCGCGATGAAGACCGGCCGCGATGTCGTCGTTGCCGCGCTGCTCGGCGCCGAGGAGTACGGGTTCGCCACCGCGCCGCTGATCGTGTCGGGCTGCGTGATGATGCGCGTCTGCCACCTCGACACCTGCCCGGTCGGCATCGCCACCCAGAACCCGGTGCTGCGCGAACGGTTCACCGGGCGGCCCGAGTTCGTCGTGACGTTCTTCGAGTACGTCGCGGCCCAGGTCCGGGAAATCCTTGCCTCGTTGGGATTCCGGTCGCTGGACGAGGCGATCGGGCACGTCGAGGTGCTCGACCCGAGCAAGGCGATCGAGCACTGGAAGGCCGACGGGCTCGACCTGACGCCGATCCTTTCCGGGTCGGCCACCCCGTACTCGTCGGACCTGCGACGTACCCGCCAGCAGGACCACGGCCTGGACGCCGCCCTGGACAACACGCTCGTCCAGTTGTGCGAGGGCGCGCTGCTCGACGGGTCGCGGGTGTCGCTGGAGCTGCCGGTGCGCAACGTCAACCGGACGGTCGGCACGATGCTCGGCTCGTACGTCACCCGGCGCTACGGCGCGACCGGCCTGCCCGACGGCACCATCGACGTGACGTTCCGCGGCTCGGCCGGCCAGTCGTTCGGCGCGTTCGTGCCGTCCGGGATCACGCTGCGCCTGGTCGGCGACGCGAACGACTACGTCGGCAAGGGCCTGTCCGGCGGCGTGATCGCCGTGCGCCCGGACGAGGCCGCCCCGTTCGCGGCGGAACGCAATGTCATCGCCGGCAACGTCATCGCGTACGGCGCCACGAGCGGCGAGATCTACCTGCGCGGCGTCGTCGGCGAACGGTTCTGCGTGCGCAACTCGGGTGCCACCGCCGTCGCCGAGGGCGCGGGCGACCACGCCCTGGAGTACATGACGGGCGGCCTCGCGATGATCCTCGGGCCCACCGGCCGCAACCTCGGGGCGGGCATGTCCGGCGGCGTCGCCTACGTGCTCGACCTCGACCCGACGCTGGTCAACGGCGAGCTGGTCGACGTCGGGCCGCTCGGCGGCGAGGACGCCCTGGCGCTGCGTGCTGTGCTCGAACAGCACGCGGCTCTGACCGCCTCGACTGTGGCCGCGGCCTTGCTGGCCGACTGGCCGGCCGCGTTGGACCGGTTCACGGCCATCGTGCCCCGCGACTACCGCCGGGTGATCGAGGCGACGCGCCAGGCCGAAGCCGCTGGCGAGGACGTGGACGAAGCCGTCATGGCTGCGGCCCGAACCTGACGGTCAGGCCCCGGTCCAGGCCGTCCACGCCGCCTCGGCCACTCCGGGTGCGGCGACGAGAACCCCGTCGGGCGGCGGCATCGGCTCGTCGTGGGGTCCTCGCCGGGACATGACGACCGCGCCGGCCGCCCGGGCCAGGGCGATGCCGCCGAGAACGTCCCACGGGTTGTAGCGTCCGACCACTGCCGCTGCGGCCCGCCCGGCGGCGACGCTGGCCAGGCTGAGCGCCGACGAACCCATGATGCGAGATGTACAGTCCTGCTGTACGAGTCGGTCGAGCATGTCGATCATGCCGGGCCACGGCCGGCTGCGGCTCCACTCGGTCAGCACGACCTCGCCGGACAGGTCGGCGATGTCGGCGCAGCGGACCGGTGCCCCGTCCAGGTACGCGCCCTGCCCGACCAGCGCGCTGAGCACCTCGCCGCGGGCCAGGTCGGCGACGACGCCGACGACC
This sequence comes from Jatrophihabitantaceae bacterium, assembly GCA_036558905.1. Classification (GTDB taxonomy): domain Bacteria; phylum Actinomycetota; class Actinomycetes; order Mycobacteriales; family Jatrophihabitantaceae; genus DASXRA01. The sequence continues at coordinate 17,914 of DATBER010000178.1, forward strand.
AGTCCGCCGGCCACGATGCCGGCGCTGAACGAGAACCACGGCACGCCGCGGGCGAAGTTCGTCGTGCCGTCGATGGGATCTACGTACCAGGTCGGCGCATCCGCGGCCGCCCCGCCGTACTCCTCGCCGACCACGCGGTGATCCGGGAACGCCTGCTGGACCGCCTCGCGCACGTGCCGCTCCACGGCCCGATCGGTGTCGGTGACCAGGTCGGACGGGCCGGCCTTCGTCTCGACCGCGCGGCGGCCGACCGGTCCGACGTGGTCGATCGCCCATCGGGCGACTCGCTCGGCGAGTCGGAGCCAGTCAGCGGGCGCGGATGCGGTCGACATGCACCAATGCTCGCGCAAGCCGATCTGCACCGATCGCCAGGTACTGGCCCTTGTGGGCGTTCTGGCGCTAACATCCGTGAGCTCGCAGTCGGGGTGCGCCCTTCGAGGGAGGACGCCATGCGTCAACGTCATTCGGTACGTCTCATTGCTGTGGTCGTCGCGATCACGGCCCTGGTGGCGTCGGTGGTCGCCCTGGTCGTGGCCCCCGCCGCCGGGGCGACGCCGGCGGCTCAGGTCGGCTATCACGGCTGGACCAGCTACCTCGACTTCGCGTACGGCCGCTTCGACGGCTCCCGGCTGGCACTGTCGGGCGACGGCGCGATCACGCTGAGCCGGGCGGTCGGGACGAGCAGCTACACCGACCCGTTCGACGCGAGCGCCACCCCGGTGAGCTACGACTACGCGACCTGGACGTCGCCGGTGCACCGGACCGGGTTCGGGCTGACCGAGCTGGTGTCCAGCTGGACGGCCGACACCCCGCACGGCACCTGGATCCAGGTGGAGATGCGTGGCACGACCACCTCGGGCACGGCCACGAAGTGGTACGTGATGGGCCGGTGGACCTCGCAGATGCCCGCCGTCGGCACGGACGTCCACCGCACGTCGGTACCCGGCCAGCGAGACGCCGACGGCACGGTCTCGATCGACACCTATTTCGCGGCCGACGGCGTCGCGCTGAACAGCTACCAGCTGCGGGTGACCTTGTACCGCGAGCACGGCACGGACGCCCGGCCGACGGTGCGCTCGGTGGGCGCGATCGCCTCGGCGCTGCCCGGCGACACGACCGTGCCGGCCGGCCCGCTCGGGGGCGCGGAGGGCATGACGCTGAACGTCCCGCAGTACTCCCAGGAGATCCACCACGGCCAGTACCCCGACTTCGACGGCGGCGGAGAGGCGTGGTGCAGCCCGACGTCGACCGAGATGGTCACCGAGTACTGGGGCCACGGCCCGAGCCACACTGACCTGAGCGGCATCCCGTACGCCGACCCGAGCGTCGACTTCGCCGCGATGCACACCTACGACTGGAACTACGACGGCGCCGGCAACTGGCCGTTCAATGTCGGCTACGCCGCCTCGTACGGGCTGGAGGGCCAGGTCGTCCAGCTGCGGTCGCTCACCGACGCCGAGCAGTACATCAAGCACGGCATCCCGCTGGTCGTGTCCGTGGCGTTCCAGTCCAGCGAGCTGGACGGCGCCGGCTACAGCACCGATGGCCACCTGATGGTGATCCGCGGCTTCACCGCCGACGGCGACGTGGTGGTGAACGACCCGGCGTCGCACCTGATCCAGAACGACGCGGCCGTCGAGACCGTCTACAAGCGCCAGCAGTTCGCCAACGTGTGGCTGCCGAGCGACCGCAGCGGCGGCACCGCCTACGTGATCCACCCGGCCGGCTGGCCGCTGCCTCACGCGTAGCGGCGGGCCACCGCCTCGGCCCGGGCACCGTAACCGCCGCCGAACATGACGGCGTGGGCCAGCAGTGGGTACAGCTGGTGCAGGCCGATCCGCTCACGCCAGCCGTCAGCCAGCGGCGTTGTCTCGTCGTAGGCGGCAACGATCCGGTCCAGGTGCGGCGCGCCGAACAGGTCGAGCATGGCCAGGTCGGTCTCGCGGTGCCCGCCGTAGGCCGCCGGGTCGATCAGCCAGGCCCGATCGGCGCTCCAGAGCACATTGCCCGACCACAGATCGCCGTGCAGCCGGGTCGGCGGCTCGGCCGCGCCGGCGATGTCGGCCAGCCGGTTCGCGATGCCCTCGATCACGGCGACGTCGCGCAGGGCACCGGTGTCGGCCGCCTGCCGGGCCAGGGGCAGCAGGCGGGTCGCGGCGAAGAACTCGGCCCACGTCGGAGCCTGGTCGTTGGCCAGCTTCAGGCGGCCGGCGTATCCGGGCCAGTCGGCGCCGAACCGGTCCGCCCCGGCGGCGTGCAGGGCGGCCAGCTCCCGGCCGAACCGGGCGGCCGCGCCGGGCGAGGGCGGGGCCGCGTCCAGCCAGCCCAGCACGAGGACGTCGGCGTCGACGCCCAGTACCGGCGGCACCGGCGCGCCCGCGGACGCCAGCCAGGCCAGGCTGCGGGCCTCGGCGTCGAACATCGCCGGATCGCCGGTGAACGTCTTGGCGAAGGCCGGCGACCCGTCAGCGAACGTCACCCGCCAGGCAGCGCATATGTCCCCGCCGGCCACCGCCCGGGCAGCCGCGACCGGCCGCCCGCATGCGGCAGCGACCACGGCTGCGACGTCGGTCACGTCCGCATCGTAGGGTTAGGGCCGTGGCACGTCGCGCAAAGATCGTCTGCACCCTCGGGCCGTCCACGGATTCGCCCGAGCGGGTGCGCGCACTCGTCGAGGCCGGGCTGGACGTCGCCCGGCTGAACTTCAGCCACGGCGAGCACGCCGAGCACGGGCGCCGCTTCCGCGAAGTGCGCCAGGCCGCCGAGGCGACCGGACGCAACATCGCCATCCTCGGCGACCTGCAGGGCCCGAAGATCCGCCTCGGCCGCTTCGCCGAGGGCAGGACGGTCTGGCAGACCGGTGAGCGGATCCGCATAACCGTCGAGGACATCGAAGGCACCCACGACCGCGTCTCGACCACGTACAAGCAGCTCGCCGACGACGTGCGCCCGGGCGACCGGCTGCTCGTCGACGACGGCAACATCGGGCTGGTTGCCGTCGAGATCGAGAACGGCACCGACGTCGTCTGCGACGTCACCGAGGGCGGGCCGGTCAGCAACAACAAGGGACTGTCGTTGCCGGGCGTCTCGGTCAGCGTCCCGCCGCTGTCGGACAAGGACGCCGATGATCTGGAGTTCGCGCTCAAGCTGGGCGTCGACTTCATCGCGCTCTCGTTCGTGCGCGCGCCCGAGGACGTCAAGCTCGTGCACCAGGTCATGGAGACCGTGGGCGTGCGCCGCCCCGTGATCGCCAAGATCGAGAAGCCCGAGGCGGTCGAGCGGCTCGAAGAGATCGTGCTGAGCTTCGACGGCATCATGGTTGCCCGCGGCGATCTCGGCGTCGAGCTGCCCCTCGAGCAGGTGCCGATGGTGCAGAAGCAGGCCATCCAGATCGCCCGCGACAACGCCAAGCCGGTGATCGTCGCGACCCAGATGCTCGAGTCGATGATCAGCCACTCGCGGCCGACCCGCGCCGAGGCGTCCGACGTGGCCAACGCGGTACTCGACGGCGCCGACGCGGTGATGCTGTCCGGTGAGACCAGCGTGGGCACCTATCCGGTGCAGACGGTGGCCACCATGTCGCGCATCATCACGTCGGTCGAGGGCTCGGGCGTCCACCCGCCGGGCCTGCTGCACAACCCGCGCACGTCGGCCGGGGCCATCGCCAAGGCGGCCAAGGACATCGCCGACGCCCTGGGCGCAAATGCCATGGTGGCGTTCACCCAGACCGGCGACACGATGCGCCGGCTGTCCCGGCTGCAGCCGTCGCAGCGCCTGCTGGCCTTCTCGCCGGACGAGAACGTGCTGCGCCAGCTGGCCCTGCTGTGGGGCGTCGAGGGTCACCTGGTCTGGATGGTGCGCACCACCGACGAGATGGTGCGCCAGGTCGACTCCGCGCTTGTCCAGCGCGGGGTGTGCCGGCGTGGTGACCTGGTGATCGTCGTGGCCGGCACGCCGCCGGCGACACCCGGCGCCACCAACACGATCCGGGTCCACCACATCGGAGACGTGCTCAAGAGTGGCGGCTGAGCTGGAGGCCGCCGCGGGGCAGGCGGTCGTCGACGGCCTGGTGGAGCTGCTCGACCTCGAACCGATCGAGGTGAACATCTTCCGAGGGCGCAGCCCCAAGGAGTCGCTGCAGCGCGTGTTCGGCGGCCAGGTGGCCGGCCAGGCCCTGGTGGCCGCCGGACGCACCGTCGAGACCGCCCGGTCGGTGCACTCGCTGCACTCGTACTTCATCCGCCCCGGCGATCCGGCCGTGCCGATCGTCTACACCGTCGACCGCACCCGCGACGGGCGCTCGTTCTCGATCCGCCGGGTGGTGGCCATCCAGCACGGGCAGCCGATCTTCGTGCTGTCCGCGTCGTTCCAGCTCACGCAGGGTGGCATCGACCACCAGTCCAAGATGCCCGACGTCCCGCGGCCGGAGGACCTGCCCACTCTCGATGAGCGCTACGCCGGCTTGGAGGACGTGGCCAGCTGGTATCGCCGGCTGCCCCGGCCGTTCGAGCTGCGCTACGTCGACGATCCGCCCTGGGCGCAGCGCAACCAGGGTCCGCGGGGCGAGGGCCCGCACCGGGTCTGGCTGCGGGCCGACGGCCGGCTGCCCGACGACCCGCTCATCCACGTCTGCGCGCTGACCTTCGCCTCGGACCTGACCCTGCTCGAGTCGGTGCTGGTGCACCACGGGCTGTCCTGGGGGTTCGACCCCGTGGCCAGCGCGTCGCTCGACCACGCGATGTGGTTCCATCGCCCGTTCCGGGCCGACGAGTGGTTCCTGTACGACATGGCCTCCCCGTCGGCGTCCGGCGGACGGGGCCTGGCCACCGGGCAGATCTACGCCGCCGACGCCCGGCACATCGTGAGCGTCGTCCAGGAGGGCGTGCTCCGCGTCCCGTCGGCGTGACCGGTGGGCGCGCGCCGGTTTTGGTCACGCGGTCGCATATAACCGGCCACGTGACCAAAACCGTGGGCGGTCAGCGGATGCGGGGTCGGCCACCCGCCGGATGACCCGTTGCTATCCGGACAGTGCCGCCCAGGCGGCCTCGACGTGACGCCGCTGCGTCTGCGGCGAGCCGATCGCGAACCGGAGCGCGACCTGCCCGTTGACCGCGGTGTGCGTCAGGTACAGCTGGCCGGACGCGTTGACCCGCTCCATCAGCGTCTTCGTTGCCTCGTCGCCGGCCCGCAGCCGGAACGTCACCAGCGAGAGCGGGTGCGGGGCGAGCAGCTCGAACCGCTCGTCGGCCGCGACCCATCCGGCGAACTCTTGCGCCAGCGCCACGTGCTCGCGGATGTGCTCCCGTAACCCGGACGCGCCGTACCACCGGATGACCGCCCACAGCTTGAGCGCGCGGAAGCGTCGCCCGAGCGGCACGTGCCAGTCGCGGTAGTCGATCACCGCGCCGGACTCGGTGGCCGCGTTGCGCAGGTATTCGGGCAGGATCGACAGCGCGCCGAGCAGCGCCGACCGGTCGGCCACCCAGAACGCGTCGCAGTCGAAGTTGGTCAGCAGCCACTTGTGCGGGTTGGTGCCGTACGAGTCGACCAGCTCCAGGCCGTCGTTGAGCCAGCGCAGCTCCGGGCACACGGCGGCGACGCCCGCCCAGGCCGCGTCGATATGCAGCCAGGCTCCATATTCGCGGGTGATCGCCGCGATCTCGCGGACCGGATCGATCGCTCCCGTGCCGGTCGTGCCCACCGTCGCCACGACGAACGCCGGCGTGAACCCGGCCGCGACGTCGGCCTCGATCAGCGCGCGCAGGTGCTCGGGGCGGGCGGCCTGGGTGGTCGGGTCGACGTCGACCTTGCGCAGCGCGCCCGCGCCGAGGCCGGCCACCCGACACGCCTTCTCGACCGACGAGTGGGTCTGCGTGGACGTGTAGACGGTGAACCGGCCGGCCGCGACCCCGCTGTGTTCGGTGGCTCCGCCGCTGGCCCGGTGCAGCGCGGCCAGCAGCGCGACGAGGGCTGCGTCGGACGCGGTGTGCTGGATGACGCCGTTGCCGCGGAACGCCCTGGGCAGATCCAGCAGGTCGGCCAGCCAGTCGAGCACGTGCGTCTCGAGTTCGGTCGCCGCGGGCGAGGTGGCCCAGAGCATGCCCTGCACGCCCAGCCCGGACGCGAGCAGGTCGCCGAGAATGCCCGGCCCGCTGGCGTTGGCCGGGAAGTACGCGAAGAACGACGGATGCTGCCAGTGCGTGATGCCCGGCATGATCACGTCGTCCAGGTCGCGCAGCACGGCGTCGAAGCCCTCGCCCTGCTCGGGAGGTGCGGCCGGCAGCGCCGCGCGGATGCTGCCCGGCGCGGCCCGCGACAGGACCGGATGCTTCTCGATCTGCTCGTAGTAGTCGGCGATCCAGTCGACGACGCGATGGCCGTGTTCGCGGAACTCGTCGGGTGTCATGTGGGCGGTCACCGCACAAGTGTGCCGGGAGGGGTCGCCTGGGGGACCGACCCCTCCCGGCTCACCGGGGCGCCCCCGACCGAACGCGCCCCTTCGGAACGCGCCCGCTAGGACGCGTCCATCCCGTCCGCTCCGCCGACGCCCTCGGGCCCGTCACGGCCGGCGGCAACGGTGCGCGTGGCGGCGGTGAACCGGGTGTAGTCCGCCGCCCCGTTCTGCGCGTTCGTCCCGCCGCCGACGTCCTCGACGGAACCTGCAGGCGCGCTGTACATCGTGTCGAGGCCGTAGCCGCGGTGCCCGTCGCAGTTCGCCGTGACGACAGGTGAAGGAGTCTTCACGCGTGCCTCCCGGGTGACGGGCCACGCCGATGCGTACTGATCGGTATCCGGATTGTGGCGACCGGGGCATATGCCGTGCCACACTCTGGCGCAAATGGGTCGTTGTCGCATTGACGTCATCGGGGGGCACATGATCGATGCTTTGACTGCGGACAGCGACCTCGGCCGGGTGTACGGCGCGCTCGTCCGCCAGCCCCGCAGCACCTGCGCGGAACTGGCCGGTCCGACCGGCCTGACCCCCGACGCCGTGCTCGCAGCGCTGACGCGGTTGGCCGCCGACCGGATGGCGGTGTGCCTGGGGGCCGGAGGGGCGTGGGAGGCTCAGCCGCCCGATGCGGCGGCGTCGGCGTTCGTCGAGGCCGAGGAGCGCCGGCTGGCCGCGATCCGCGAGCATGCCCAGCGGCTGGCCGAGGTGTACTGGTTCGCCCGCCGCGAGTCGCAGCAGTACCCGGGCATCGAGGTGGTGCGCGACCGGGCGCTGATCTTCGAGCAGGCCGAGCGAATCCAGCGCGAGGCCCGCTTGCAGGTCCGGTGGTTCGACTGCCCGCCCTACCTGAGCGCCTCCGAGCCGGGCCAGGAGCGGTTGCGGCAACAGGTCGACCTGCAACAACGGCGCATGGCCGAGGGCATCCGCTACCGCACCATCTACGACGACAGCGTCTGGGAGCACCCCTCTTACAGCCCGATCGCGCTGGACAACCTGGCCCACGGCGAGCAGGCCCGCACCCTGGCCAGCCTGCCGATGAAGCTGGTCATCGGCGACGACCGCCGGGCCATGCTGCCGCTGGACCCGAGCGAGTTGCACGACGGCGCGACGCTGGTGGTGCACCCGTCCGGGCTGCTGAGCGCCCTGGTCGCGATCTTCGAGACGCTCTGGCAGATGGCCGTGCCCGTGTCCGGCGGCGACCGGCCCAGTCCGCTGGGCAAACGTGAGCGCGACATCCTGACGTTGATGGCCTCGGGCGCGACCGACGAGGTGATCGCCCGCCGGCTGCACCTGTCCCGGCGCACCGTCGTCCGGCACGCCGCGTCGCTGCTCGAACGCCTCGGCGCCACGACCCGATTCCAGGCCGGCGTGCAGGCCTCGCGCCTCGGCTGGCTGTGATTGGGCCAGCGGACGGGGCCGGGGAGCGGACGGGGCCGGGGGAGCGGACGGGGCCGGGGAGCGGACGGGGCCGGCGACGCCAAGCGCAGCCGCCGTGCGCCGCGGTGAACCGGGAGTGCCCCTGGTGGGATTCGAACCCACACTGGACGGGTTTTGAGTCCGCTTCCTCTTCCGGTTGGGATACAGGGGCCGCCGGTGCTGCGCCGCGATGCGCGAACGCATCGTACCGACGATAGGCTTTCAGTCTCGCCCACCAACCCCGTGCTGGAGGAACGCAGCGTGGCTGAATCTGGCAGCGGCGCGTCGGCCGATGCGGCATCGAAGCGTGTGCTGATCGCTGAGGACGAGGCGCTGATCCGTCTCGATCTTCGCGAGATGCTGCAGGAGGAGGGCTTCGACGTCGTCGGCGAGGCGGCCGACGGCGAGCAAGCGGTGCAGATGGCCGCCGAGCTCAATCCTGACCTGGTGATCTGCGACGTCAAGATGCCCAAGATGGACGGCATCACGGCGGCCGCGCAGATCGCCGACAAGCGCATCGCCCCGGTGGTGATCCTGACGGCGTTCAGTCAGCGTGACCTCATCGAGCGGGCCCGCGACGCCGGCGCTATGGCCTACCTGGTCAAGCCGTTCCAGAAGCGGGACCTGCTGCCGGCGATCGAGATGGCCACGTCCCGATTCGCCGAGATTCGGGCCCTTGAGTCCGAGGTCACCGATTTGCGCGATCGGCTCGAGGCCCGCAAGCTGATCGAGCGCGCGAAAGGCGTGCTGATGACCGAGCACCGGATGACCGAACCAGAGGCGTTCCGGTGGATCCAGCGGGCCGCAATGGACAACCGCACGTCCATGAAGGCCGTGGCCGAACTGGTGCTGAGCGGCGGCGGCTCCAGCTAGTCGGACCCCGAATCGGCAGCTACCGCCAAGCCGATCTGCCGTCAAGGTGGATTTCAGCAAGCTGCCAGGATGATGGGCCAACATCATCAGCACTACGGAGGCGGATAGTGTTTGGCTGCTCGCGACACGCGGGTGGGGGTCAGAGGTGACCCACGAGTACGAGCGACAACGGGGCCCTATTCCGCAGGGGGAGAGCGGTGTCACGTAGCCACGTCCGGGTCAGACCGGCGGAACTGGCAGACCTCCCGCAACTCCTTCGACTGGTCGAGGCCACCGATCTGCAGCTCGGATCGCCCGGCGCGCGGCAGTTCGAGGCCGACACGCTCGCCAATCTGCCCGAGCGATTCGCCACCATCCTGAGTTCCGACGACCGCACCGTGCTGGTCGCTGTCGACGACGTCGGGGACGTGGTCGGGTTCGTGGTCGTGGCCGAGGGCGACGTAGCCGCCATAACCGCGGTGCCCGCCCTGCACGTCAGCCACCTGCTCGTCGCGCCCGGACACCGTCGTCGCGGCGTCGGCCGGGCCCTGCTCGCCGCAGCCGTGCACGTCGCCGACCAGCGCGGCATCGAGCACGTGGTGGCCACCGCGGTCACCGGGTCGCGCGACGCCAACCGCTACCTGGCCCGGCTCGGATTCGCCCCGCTCGTGGTGCGCCGGATCGCCTCGACCGGCACGCTGCGCCGCACCCTGGGCATCGCCGACGGCGCCGACCGGCTGGCCCTGCTGCGCCGGGCCCGTCGGGGCGGACGCAGCCTGGCCGCCCGCGCCATCAGCCGCGGCGCCTGAACCCCGCAGAGCGGCCGCGCGGCCGTGGCGCTCAACGTCGGTACGCGCGCCTAGACTCGGGCCCCGTGACGGGCTCTCGACTGCTCCTGCTGGACGGCCACTCCCTCGCATATCGCGCCTTCTACGCCCTGCGTGAAGTCGAGATGGCGACCACGACCGGCCAGCCGACCAACGGCGTTTTCGGCTTCACGTCGATGCTGATCAACCTGCTGCGCGACGAGGACCCGACGCACGTCGCCGTGGCCTTCGACCTGTCCCGCAAGACGTTCCGCAGCGAGACGTACGCCGAATACAAGGCCGGCCGGTCCGAGACGCCGCCCGACTTCCGCGACCAGCTGGCCCTGATCCGCGAGGTACTCGACGTCTTGCACATCCGGGCGCTCACCGCCGAGAACTACGAGGCCGACGACATCATCGCCACGATCACCACCGGCGCCTCGGCCGAAGGCGCCGACACCCTCATCTGCACCGGCGACCGCGACTGCCTGCAGCTGGTCACCGACCAGGTCACCGTGCTCTACCCGCGCCGCGGGGTCAGCGACCTGACCCGGTTCACCCCCGAGGAGGTCGAGGCCAAGTACGGGCTGACGCCGGCTCAGTACCCGGACTTCGCCGCCCTGCGGGGCGACCCCAGCGACAACCTGCCCAGCATCCCCGGGGTGGGCGAGAAGACGGCGGCCAAGTGGATCCGCGAATTCGGCTCGTTCGACGCCCTTGTCGCCGGCGCCGACACCGTCAAGGGCAAGGCCGGCGACGCGCTGCGCGAGCACCTGGGCAACGTCATCCGCAACCGGCAGCTGACCGAGCTGGTCCGCGACGTGCCGCTCGACGTCACGTTGGCCGACCTCGAGCGCCGGCCGTGGGACCGCGACGAGGTGCACAAGCTGTTCGACAACCTGCAGTTCCGGGTGTTGCGCGAGCGGCTGTTCGCCACGGTGGCTGCCGCCGAGCCGGAGGCCGAGCAGGGCTTCGAGGTCGAGGGCACCCGCCTCGGGCCGGACGACGTCACCGCCTGGCTGGACGAGCACGCCCGTGACGGCCAGCGGGTGGGCATCGCGTTCCGGGGCAGCTGGGGGCGCGGGGTCGGAACGCTCAGCGGCATCGCGCTGGCCGCCGGCGACGGGGCCGCGGCCTACCTGCAGCCCGAGGCGTTGACATCCGACGACGAGCAGTGCTTGGCCGGGTGGCTGGCCGATCCGTCCGTGCCCAAGGCGGCCCACGACGTCAAGGGTCCGGTGCTGGCCCTGCGCCAGCACGGCTGGACGCTCGCCGGGGTCACCAGCGACACCCAGCTCGCCGCCTACCTGGCCCTGCCCGGGCAGCGCTCGTTCGACCTGGCCGACCTGGCCCTGCGCTACCTGCACCGCGAGCTGCGCTCCAACGAGGCCGATCTCGAGTCCGGGCAGCTGACCCTGGACGGTGGGGTCGACGAGGCGGACGACGCTATAGCTCAGGTCGAGACCGTGAACGCCACCGCCATCCGCGATCTGGCCGACGCGCTCGACGCCGACCTCGACAAGCGCGGGGCCACCCGGCTGCTGGCCGAGATGGAACTGCCCCTGCTGTACGTGCTGGCCGACATGGAGACGGTCGGCATCGCCGTCGACTCCGACAAACTCATCGCGCTGCAGACCGAGCTGGGTGCCGCGGTCAAGGACGTCGAGCAGCAGGCCCACCAGCTGGTCGGCCGCACGTTCAACCTCGGCTCGCCCAAGCAGCTGCAGGTGATCCTCTTCGACGAGTTCAAGCTGCCCAAGACGAAGCGGATCAAGAGCGGCTACACCACCGACGCCGACGCATTGGCCGACCTGTACGGCAAGACACAGCACCCGATCCTCGAACTGCTGCTGCGGCATCGTGAGGTGGCTCGGCTGAAGACTGTCGTCGACTCGTTGCTGCCGCTGATCGACGACACCGGCCGCATCCACACCACCTTCAACCAGACGATCGCGGCCACCGGCCGGCTGTCGTCCACCGACCCGAACCTGCAGAACATACCGGTGCGTACGGCGGAGGGCCGGCGCATCCGCGAGGCGTTCACCGTGGGCGCGGGCTTCGAGTCGCTGATGACCGCCGACTACAGCCAGATCGAGATGCGGATCATGGCGACCCTGTCGGCCGACTCCGGGCTGATCGAGGCGTTCACCACGGGCGAGGATCTGCACACGTTCGTCGCGTCGCGGGCGTTCGACCTGCCGCCCGATCAGATCGACCCCGAGCTGCGCCGGCGGGTCAAAGCCATGTCGTACGGGCTGGCCTACGGGTTGTCGGCGTTCGGGTTGGCCCAGCAGCTCAAGATCAGCGCCGACGAGGCGCGCGGGCAGATGGACGCCTATTTCGCCCGCTTCGGCGGCGTGCGCGACTACCTGCGATCGGTGGTCGAGGACGCCCGGCAGTCCGGCTACACCGAGACGATCATGGGCCGGCGCCGCTACCTGCCCGACCTGACCAGCGACAACCGGCAGCGCCGCGAGATGGCCGAGCGGATGGCCCTCAACGCCCCGATCCAGGGCAGCGCCGCCGACATCATCAAGGTGGCGATGCTCGGCGTGCACCGGTCGCTGCGCGAGGCCGGGTTGAGGTCACGGCTGCTGCTGCAGGTGCACGACGAGCTCGTGCTCGAGATCGCGGCCGGTGAGCGAAAGGCGGTCGAAGCGCTGGTACGGCGCGAGATGGGTGCGGCCTACACCCTCGACGTCCCGCTCGACGTCTCCATCGGCGTCGGCCCCACCTGGCACGAGGCGGCGCACTAGTGTCCGCGGGGCGCTAGAGCCCGTTCTGCATCTCCCGCCAGCGGGCCACCATGGCCGGCATCTCGACGCGGGCGAAGTCGAAGAACCGCCGCGTCTCGTCGACCCGCCGCCCGGCCGGGGTACCGGCGCCGAGCACGTCGACGCCGTGGGCCAGCGTCTGGTTCCAGCGCTCGAACAGCCGGTCGCGGTTGGCGATCACCTCGTACCACATGTCCTGGCCGATGCGGTACACGTCGCGCCGCTCGCCGGGCCGGCGTTCGCGGACCGTCATGTCGACCTGTTCCAGGTAGCGGATCGCGCCGGAGATCGCCGCCGGGCTGGCCTGCAGCAGCTCGGCCAGCTCGGACGCGGAGCGCCCCTCGTCAGCGGTGAGCAGGGCGACGAACACCCGTGCGGGCATGCGCGGCATGCCGGCCGACACCAGGTCGGCGGCGAACCGCTCGACGAATTCGGAGACGGCCGCGGGGTCTCGGCGTTTCCCGGTCACCCGGCCAGCTTAGGTGTGTTCACTGATTTCACAAACTTCTGAATGAAGCGTACGGTCGGTTCGTGCCCGCGATCGACATCCAGAACCTCGTCAAGACGTTCGGCCGCACCCAGGCCCTCAACGGGCTCGACCTGTCGGTCGAGATCGGCGAGGTGCACGGGTTCCTCGGCCCGAACGGGGCCGGCAAGTCCACGACGATCCGGGTCCTGCTCGGGCTGCTCCGCGCCGACTCCGGCGAAGTGCGCCTGCTCGGCGGCGACCCGTGGCGCGACATCGCCACACTGCACCGCCGCCTGGCGTACGTGCCGGGCGACGTCACGCTGTGGCCGAACCTGTCCGGTGGCGAGGTGATCGACCTGCTCGGCCGGCTGCGCGGCGGGATGGACGAGCGGCGGCGGGCCGAACTGCTGGAACGGTTCGAGCTGGACCCGACCAAGAAGGGTCGCGCCTACTCGAAGGGCAACCGGCAGAAGGTCGCTCTGGTGGCCGCGCTGGCCTCCGACGTCGAGCTGCTCATCCTGGACGAGCCGACGTCCGGGCTGGATCCGCTGATGGAGGAGGTGTTCCGAGAGTGCATCGCCGATGAGCGGGCCCGCGGACGCACCGTCTTGCTGTCCAGCCACATCCTGTCCGAGGTCGAGGCGCTGTGCGAGCGGGTCAGCATCATCCGTGACGGACGCACCGTCGAGTCCGGCTCGCTGAGCGAGCTGCGGCACCTGACCCGCACGTCGATCACGGCCGAGCTCGACACGGCGCCCGACGGCTTGGCCCGGCACCCCGGCGTGCACGACCTGAACGTCGACGGCACCACGGTGCGTCTGGAGGTCGACCCGCCCCAGCTCGGCGACGTGCTGGGCGAGCTGACCAAGCTGGGCGTGCGCTCGCTGGCCAGCCGCCCGCCGACGCTGGAGGAGCTCTTCCTGCGCCACTACGCGACCGACGCCTCGCGCGAGCGTTCGACGCCCGAGGCGTCATGACTCAGCTGCTCGGCACGAACGCGCTGGTCCAGCTCGGGATGCGCCGCGACCGGATCATGATCCCGGTCTGGCTCTATGCACTGATCGCGGTCGTGGCCTCGACCGGCTACAGCTACGGCCGGCTCTACGACACCCGGGCGGCCCGGCTCGGTTTCGCATCGGCGGTCGCGACGAACGGGTCGACGCTCGCGTTCTACGGGCACGTCTACAACGCCGACTCGATCGGCGGCCTGACCGCGTGGCGGCTGTCCGGCATCGGCGCGGCGCTCACGGCGGCGTTCACGGTGCTGCTCGTCGTGCGGCACACCCGCGCCGACGAGGAGGCCGGCCGGCTCGAACTGATCGGCGCCGGCGTGGTCGGGCGGTACGCGCCGCTGACCACCGGCGTGGTTATCGCCCTGGGAGCCGATGCCGCGCTGGCCGGACTGGTGCTGATCGCGCAGGTCGCGGTCGGGTTGCCGTTCGCCGGAGCGGTGGCGTTCGCCCTGGGCTGGTTCGGCGCCGGACTGGTGTTCGCCGCGGTGGCCGCCGTGACGGCGCAGATCGCCGAGACGTCGCGGGTAGCCAACGGCCTCGCCTTCGGGGTGCTCGGCCTGGCCTACCTGCTACGGGCGGTCGGCGACGCCGGACCGTCGTGGGTGTCGTGGCTGTCGCCGATCGGCTGGTCGCAGCAGCTGCGGCCGTACGCCGGCGAACGGTGGTGGGTGCTCGGGCTGTTCGTCGCGCTCGCGGCAGTGATCGGCGCCGTGGCGTACGGGCTGGTCGAGCGGCGCGACATCGGCGCCGGGCTGTTGCCGACCCGGCCCGGCCCGGCGGCCGCCGCCCCGACGCTGCGCTCGCCGCTGGCGCTGGCCTGGCGGCTGCAACGCGGACTGCTGGCCGGCTGGGCGGTGGCTCTGCTGATCTACGGCGCGGTGATCGGCGGCATCGCCGACGGTATCGACGCGCTGGTGCAGGAGAGCAAGGGCACCCGCGACATCATCACCGACATGGGCGGCACCAAGAGCCTGATCGACGCGTTCCTGGCGACCGCCGCCGGACTGCTCGGCCTGGCCGCGGCCGTCTATGCCGTGCAGGCCGTGCTGCGCCTGCGCACCGAGGAGACCGAGCAGCGGGCCGAGCCGCTGCTGGCCACCCGGGTCGGCCGGATTCGCTGGGCGCTCAGCCACGTGACCATCGCCGTGGCCGGCAGCGTCGTGCTGCTCGCCCTGGGCGGACTGTCGGCCGGGCTGGCGCACGGGCTGCGCTCGCACGACGTCGGTCACCAGCTGCCTCGCGTGCTGGGCGCTGCGCTGGCCCAACTGCCGGCCACCTGGGTGGTCACCGCGGTTGCGCTGGCGCTGTTCGGGCTGCGGCCGCGGGCGGCGCCGGCCGGCTGGGGCGTGCTCGGCGCCTGCCTGCTGCTGTGGCTGCTCGGCCCGAGCGTGCACCTCGCGCAATGGGCGATGGACATCTCGCCGTTCACGCACATCCCCAAGCTGCCCGGGTCGGCGTTCTCCACGACGCCGCTGGCCCTGCTGACCGCGATCGCGGTGCTCGTCGCCGCGGCCGGGCTGGCCGCACTGCGCCGCCGTGACATCGGCTGATCTGCGGCTTGGTCCGGTTGCGCCCGGTCTGGCCGGGTGCCAGCGCCGCTGACACCGCTCATCGCTGGCGCACAGTCAACGCTCAGTCTTAGGGTCCGGGCACCCCGTCCGCCCTTACCCCTGGAGGATCGATGCGCCTACCCGTCACCCGACTCGGTGCATCAGCCGGAGCGGCCGCCCTCGTCCTGGGCATCGCCGTGGCCGTGGCGCCTACCGCCGCCGCGCAGCCGGACAGCCCGAACCGTCCCCGCCCGAACTGGCAGCCGGTACCCGACGGCGTGACGATGAGCTACGTCGTCAACACCAACGCCAACAACGGCCAGATGCAGAAGGCCGAGCGCGCCATCGCCGACGCCGACGGCACCGTCGTGCAGGCGTGGCCGCAGATCGGCGTGATCGTCGCCCACGCCACGCACGCATCGTTCCGCGACGACCTGCTCGACAGCCGCTTCGGCAACGCCGTGCAGTCGGTGGGCGCCACCCGCACGGTGGCCGTCACCGAGGGCACGCCGTCGAGCGCTGCCCTCGCCGCCGGCAAGGCCTCGATCGACGAATCGGCCGCCGCACCCACTCCGGACCCGCTGGAGGGCGAGCAGTGGGACATGCAGCAGATCAAGGCCGACCAGGCGCACGCGATCACCGACGGCAGCCGTGACGTGCTGGTCGGCGTGCTGGACAGCGGCATCGACGCCACCCATCCGGACCTCGCCCCCAACCTCGACTCTGCCGACTCGGTCGGCTGCACCGACGCGGGCGTGCCCGACCAGAGTCAGGCGGCCTGGGTGCCCACCACGAGCACGCACGGCACGCACGTCGCCGGCACCATCGCCGCCGCCCGCAACAACATCGGTATCGTCGGGGTGGCCCCGAACGTGCGGCTCGCGTCGGTCAAGGTCGTCAACGACGACGGGTTCATCTACCCCGAGTACGCGATCTGCGGATTCATGTGGGCCGGCCTGCGGCACATGGACGTCACCAACAACTCCTACTTCATCGACCCGTGGTTCTACTGGTGCAACGACGGGGCCGACCAGCAGGCCGGCAAGGAGGCAGTTGCGCGGGCCGTGCAGTGGTCCGAGGACCAGGGCGTCGTCAGCGCGGCCGCGGCCGGCAACGAGAACTACGACCTGGCCCACAAGACGACCGACTCGGGCAGCCCGGACGACTCGACGCCGGTCACGCGCACGATCAACAACGCGTGCCTGGACATCCCGACCGAGCTGCCCGGGGTCGTCACGGTCGCGTCGACCACCCAGGCCCGCGCCAAGTCGAGCTTCTCCAGCTACGGCCAGGGCGTGATCGACGTCGCGGCGCCCGGTTCGTCGGTGCTGTCGACGGTCGTCGGTGGCGGGTACGGGCTGCTGTCCGGCACCTCGATGGCCTCGCCGCACGCGGCCGGTGTGCTGGCGCTGATCAAGTCCCGGCACCCGTCGGCCGACCCGGCGACGCTGCTGGCGTTACTGCGGGCCGAAGCGGACGACGTGGCCTGTCCGGTCGGCGACGCGCGCTGCACCGGCACGACCGACGACAACGCGTTCTTCGGCGAGGGAATCGTCGACGCGCTGCAGGCGGTCACCTCCTAGCGGGCGTACCGCGGTTGCGGTAGGGCGGCGTGCGCCGTGGTGCTGATGCCGGGCGCACGCCGCGTGTCCTACCGTGCCGGGGATGGGCACCAACAGCTGGCGAGCCGCGCTGCGGTGGGTCCGGGACCACCCGGACCTGCTGCTCGCGCTCGCCGCTGCCCTGATCAGCGTGGTCGGCGCGACGTTCGCGGCCCGCCACCAGCACGCGGATCGCAGCCTGGACGTCTGGGGGTACCTGCTCCTGCTCGCCGGGCCGGCCTTCCTGATCGTGCGCCGGCGCTGGCCGGTCGCCGTGCTGGCCGGCGTGTTCGCCGCGACGTTCGGCTACATCTGGCTGGGCTACCCGCAGGGTCCGGTGTGGCTGCCGCTGATCGTCGCGTTCGGCGGCGTGGTCCTGATGGGTAAGCGGCTGGCGGCCTACACCGCGCTGGTGGCCGGATTCGTGGCGACGACGTGGCTCTCGAGCCTGTTCCGCGCGGACGAGAAGGGGCCCAGCCTGATCGGCGCGCTGGGCATCGGCGCGTGGCTGCTGACGCTGGCCGCGATCACCGAGCTGATCCGCTACCGCGGCGAGCTGCGCCGGGCGGCCCGCCGCGAGGAGGTCGAGGCGCAGCGCACCCGGGAGGAGTCGGCCCGCCGCCGGGCCAGCGAGGAGCGGCTGGACATCGCCCGCGAGCTGCACGACGTCCTGGCCCACAGCATCTCGATGATCAACGTCCAGGCCGGCGTCGCCCTCGAGTTGATCGACGAACGGCCCGAGCAGGCGCGTGCGTCGCTGGCGACGATCAAGCAGGCGAGCAAGGATGCCCTGGTGGAGGTCCAGGCCGTGCTCGGCGCGCTGCGCCAGGCCGGCGAGCATGCGGCCACCGCCCCGGCGCCCAGCATCGCCGACCTCGACCGTCTCGTGTCCGGCGCGCGGGCGGCCGGCCTGGAGGTGCACGTGCACACCGACGGATCGCCGCACGGGCTGCCGGCCGGCACCGACCTGGCCGCGTACCGGATCCTGCAGGAGTCGCTGACGAACGTGGTCCGCCACGCCGGCGCCACGGCAGTAACGGTGACCGTGCACTACGCCACCGACCAGCTCACCGTCGAGGTGGCCGACAATGGCCACGGACCGGCGCGGGCGGCCAAGCCGGCCGGGCCCGACGGCGGTGGCAACGGCATTGCCGGGATGCGCGAGCGGGCCGAGGCACTGGGCGGGGAGCTGTCGGCCGGACGGCTGTTCACCGGCGGGTTTCGGGTGCGCGCCCGCCTGCCGATAGGGGAGTCGCATTGATCAAGGTGCTGCTGGCCGACGACCAGGCGCTGGTGCGGGCCGGCTTCGCCGCACTGGTCGACGCCCAGGACGACATGCAGGTGGTGGGCCAGGCCGCCGACGGCGACGCCGCGATAACGATGGTGCGCGAGCATCGCCCGGACGTCGTGCTGATGGACATCCGCATGCCCGGTACCGACGGGCTGGCCGCCACCCGGGCGATCGCCGCCGACGCCTCGCTGGCCGACGTCCGGGTCGTCATCCTCACCACGTTCGAGCTGGACGAGTACGTGTTCGAGGCGTTGCGGGCCGGCGCGACCGGGTTCCTGGTCAAGCACACCGAGCCGGCCGAGCTGATCCGCGCGGTGCGCACCGTGGCGTCAGGCGATGCATTGTTGTCGCCGAGCATCACCCGTCGGCTGATCGCCGAGTTCGCCGACCGGGCCAAGGAGCCGCCGCAGTCGCATCGCCTCGACGCGCTGACCGACCGCGAGCGCGAGGTGATCGCCGTCGTGGCGCAGGGCCTGTCGAACGACGAGATCGCCGCCAAGCTGTTTCTGAGCCCGGCCACCGTCAAGACGCACGTGAACCGCGCGATGGCCAAGCTGGCCGCCCGC
>DATBER010000179.1:0-20571 GCA_036558905.1 Jatrophihabitantaceae bacterium
TGTCGATCGCGTTCCTCGTGGTACTCGAGACGCTGTCACCGGTCGAGCGGGCGGTGTTCCTGCTGCACGACGTGTTCTCCTACGACTACGCCGAGATCGCCACGATCGTCGGCAAGACCGAGACGAATTGCCGCCAGCTGGCCACCCGGGCCCGCAAGCACGTCGAGGCCCGCCGGCCCCGGTTCGAGACATCGACCGCCCAACGCAGCGAGCTGGCCGAACGGTTCTTCGCCGCGGCCGCCGGCGCCGACATGGACGGGCTGGTGTCGCTGCTGGCCGGCGACGTGGCGTTCTTCGGCGACGGCGGCGAGAAGGGCTCGGGCATCAAGGCACCGGTGCTCGGCCCGGAGGCGGTGGCGCGCCTGGTGCTCGGCCTGGCCCGGCGGGCCGCGATGCTCGGCATCACGATGACGCCGGTGCGGATCAACGGCGATCCGGGCGCCATGTTCCGCGACGCGGACGGCGCGCTGGTCAGCCTGATCGGCCTGGAGATCGACGGCGACCAGGTCCGCAACGTCCGCGGATTCGTCAACCCCGACAAGCTTGCCCACCTGGGTCAGTTGTCGCCGCTCGGCCGCCGCGAGACGAGCGGTGACTGGGCCTGATCAGCGGGCCTCGCTCGGTTTTGGTCACCAGGCCGGTTATACGGGACCTGACGACCAAAACCGCCTACTTGGTGCGGGCCTGCTTGATCAGCGACTTGCCGAAGTCCCACATCAGGCCGCTGCCGGTGTGGGCCTCGTCCATGACCGCGACGAACGCGTTGACGAACCGGTCGACCTCGGCCTCGCCGATGTTCAGCGGCGGGATCAGCTTGATCACCTCGAGGTGATCGCCGGAGACCTGGGTCAGGATGCGGTGCTCGTGGAACAGCGCGTGCACCACCGTCTGCGCGAACAGCCCCTTGCGGGCCGCCTGCAGGGCCATCCAGGCCGGGCGCAGCCTCCACGATGACGGCCGGCCGAACTCGATGCCGATCATCAGCCCGCGGCCGCGAACGTCGGCCAGCATCTCGTAGCGGTCGACCAGCTCGGCCAGCCGGCCGTGCAGGACCTCGCCTACCTTGCGGGCGTTCTCGACAATGCCCTCGACCTCGAACACGTGCAGCGTGGCCAGCCCGGCGGCCATCGCCTGCGCGTTCGAGCCGAACGTCGAGTCGTGCACCAGGACGCGGTCCATCGTTGAGAAGACCTTCTGGAAGATCTCGTCCCGGGCCATCGTCGCGCCGACCGGGATGTAGCCGCCGGACAGCGCCTTGGCCGCCACCACGATGTCCGGCTCGACGTCGTCGTATTGGTAGGACCAGAACTCGCCGGTACGCCCGATGCCGCTCTGCACCTCGTCGGCGATCAGCAGGGCCTTGTGCTCGTGCAGGAGCTTCTCCGCGGACGGCAGGAACCCGGGCGGCACGATCGCGACGCCCTTGCCCTGGACCGGCTCGACGATCAGCCCGGCGACGTCGCCCTTGGCCAGCTCCCTCCGCAACGCGGAGAGGTCGCCGAACGGGATGGCGGCGTCGGGCAGCAACGGGTCGAAGCCCTTGCGGAACTCGGCCGCGCCGTTCACCGACAGTGACCCGGTGGTCAGCCCGTGGAAGGCGTGGTCGCAGTAAAGAACGCGCTTGCGCTTGGTTGCGAAGCGCGCGAACTTCAGCGACGTCTCGACCGCCTCGGTGCCGCTGTTCCCGAAGTAGACGCGGTCCAGGTGTGGCGTCTTGGCCAGCAGCTTCTCGGCCAGCAGGCCGGCGAGCGGCGGGGCGTCGAACTGGGTCAGATCGGCCAGCCCCAGGTCGACCACGTCGTGGATGGCCTGGCGGATCACCGGGTGATGGCGGCCCAGCGCGAATACGCCGAATCCGGCGAGCATGTCCAGGTACTCGTTACCGGCGTCGTCGTACAGGTACGCACCCTCAGCCCGGGTGTACACCTTGTCGAACCCGATGGCGTGCAGCATGCGCGTCAACTGGGGGTTCACGTAGCGCGACTGGAGGTCGTACCGTTCGTTGCCGCGTTGTTCGATCAGCGCGGCCAGGTCAAAGGACGCCACGTTGCGAAGATTAACTGATGCGCTATCCATCCGGTCACGACCTTGGAACACGCTGGGAATAGTGTTGCGCCGTAAGCGCTTGTTGTGGCGTCCTGTCGGGACGGCATCTCGGTGAGGAGAGGGCGGATGACAGCGGAACTCTCGCGCGATGCCGGCCTCGAGAAGCAGAGCACCGTCCTCGAACAGGTGGCCGCTGCCTCGGCCGCACAGGCCGGCAGCGAGAACTTCCCGGTCGCGTTGCGGGTGCTGCCCAAGGGCCCGCGGGACAAGCTCATGCGCGCCTATTCGTTCGCCCGGTTCGTCGACGACATCGGCGACGAAGCCCCGGGCGACCGCCTCGCTCTCCTCGACGCCGTCGACGCCGACGTGCGCGCCCTACCCTCCGGTACGGCGACGCTGCCCGTGGTGCAGGCACTGCGCCCACTGGTCGACGAGTGCGGCACGCCGCTGGCGCCGTTCCTCGACCTGATCGAGGCCAACCGCATCGACCAGCGCGTCAAGAAGTACGACACGTTCTCCGAGTTGCTTCACTACTGCGATTACTCAGCGGCGCCGGTCGGGCGCATCGTGCTGCACATCGCCGGGGCGGCCACCGAGGCGAACGTCTCCGCTTCCGACGCCGTCTGCAACGCCCTGCAGGTGCTCGAGCACTGCCAGGACGTGGGCGAGGACGCCCGGGCCGGCCGCATCTATATCCCGGGCGTCGAGCTCGACGACGCGCTGGCGCCGACCACCGGGCCGGCGGTGCGCGACGCCGTGGCCACCCACGTGGCCCTGTCCCGGGGCATGCTGCAGTCCGGGCGGATGCTCGTGCGCCGGCTGCGTGGTTGGCCGCGGTTGGCCATCGCCGGATTCGTCGGCGGCGGGCTGGCCACCGCCGTGGCCCTGCGCCGGGCCGATTACGACGTGCTGGCCCAGGCGGTCAAGCCCGGCAAGGGGCGCACCGCCCGCGAGGCGGCCCGGCTGTGGATCGGCCGATGAGCGACGGTCCGGCAGCGAGCACGGTCGACGAGGCGTACGACCTGTGCGAGCGGATCACCCGCGAGCAGGCCCGCAACTTCGCCTGGGGCATCCGGCTGCTGCCCGCCCCGAAGCGGCGCGCCCTCTCCGCGGTGTACGCCGTGGCCCGGCGTATCGACGACATCGGCGACGGCGACCTGCCGCCGGACGAGAAGCTGCGCCAGCTGGCCGCGGCCCGCGAGGGCGCGACGAATCCGGGCGCGCACACCGACGACCCCGTATACCTGGCCCTGCACGACGCCGCGCGCAAGCTGCCCATCCCGCTCGACGCGTTCGGCGAGCTGGTCGACGGCTGCGAGATGGACGTGACCGGGCGCAGCTACGACGACCTCGACCAGCTCGTGGTGTACTGCCGCTGCGTGGCCGGCTCGATCGGACGGCTCTCGCTCGGCGTGTTCGCCCCGGCCGGCGTCGATCTGGCCAAGGCGTCCGAACTGGCCGACGCCCTGGGCGTGGCCCTGCAGCTGACCAACATCCTGCGCGACATCCGCGAGGACCTGGGCAACGGCCGCACCTACCTGCCCAAGCGCGATCTCGACCTGTTCGACGTCTCGCTGCAGACCGGGCCCGACGGCACCCTCGACCCGCACGACGGCCGGCTGGCCGAACTGGTCCGGTTCGAGGCGGCCCGGGCCTGGGGCTGGTACGACCGGGGGCTGGCGCTGCTGCCGATGCTCGACCGGCGCAGCGCCGCCTGCTGTGCCGCGATGGCCGGCATCTACCGCGAGCTGCTCGGGCGCATCGCCGCCGACCCGTCGATCGTCATGCGCGGCCGGGCGTCCCTGCCCGGCAAGGAGAAGCTGCGCGTGGCGGTCCGGTCGCTGGCCCGGAGGCGGGTATGACCGATGTCGTCGTCGGCGGAGGGCTAGCCGGCATCAGCGCTGCGCTGCGTCTGGCCGACGCCGGCCGAACCGTGACCCTGCTCGAGGGCCGGCCTCGCCTCGGCGGTGCTGCGTTCTCGTTCAAGCGCGGGGACCTGTCGATCGACAACGGCCAGCACGTGTTCCTGCGCTGCTGCGACTCCTACCAGTGGCTGCTCAAGCGCCTGGACGCCGAGGCGGACGTGCGCCTGCAGTCGCGGCTGGACATCCCGGTATTGCGCGCCGACGGGCGGCGGGCCCGGCTGTCCCGGGTGCCCGGAGTGCCCGCTCCGGGGCATCTCGGCGCGGCGCTCGCCCGGTACGGCTTGCTCAGCCCGCGCGACCGGCTGCGGGCCGTCCGCGGCGCGCTCGCCCTCAGGCGGCTGAACCCGGCCGACACGTCGCTCGACGCCCGCACCCTCGGGAGCTATCTGCGCCAGCACGGCCAGAACGACGCGACGATCGACGCCCTGTGGGGCATCGTCGCGGTCGCCACGCTGAACCTCGACCCGGACGAGGCCTCGCTGGCCCTGGCGGCCAAGGTGTTCCGCACCGGTTTGCTCGACCATGCGCCCGCCTCCGACGTCGGGTACGCCGGTGTGCCGCTCGGCGAGCTGCACTCCACGAAGGCCCAGCGTGCCCTGGAGAAGGCCGGCGTCGAGGTGTTGCTGGCCCACCGCGTCGAGTCGGTCGAGCCGGGGCTGGTCCGGGCCCGCGGGCGCGACGCCTCCCGCGAGTGGCGCGCCGACGCCGTGGTGCTGGCCGTGCCGCCCTACGAGGCGGGGGCCTTCGTGACCGCGCCGGCGCTCGAGCGGGCGAGCGGGCTCGGCACCGCCCCGATCGTCAACGTCCACGTCGTCTACGACCGGCAGGTGACCGACCTGCCTTTCGCGGCCGCCGTCAACTCGCCGGTGCAGTGGTTCTTCGACCGTACCGACACGTCTGGTCTGCAATCGGGGCAATACCTGGCAGTCACCGTGTCGGCGGCTGATGCGATCATCGACGAACCCAGCAAGTCCATCCAGCAGCGCTACGTCGACGAGCTGGCCCGGCTGCTGCCGGCCGCCGGACGGGCCACGGTGGTTGACGCGTTCGTCACGCGTGAACGGCGCGCTACGTTCCGTCAGGCAGCCGGCACGGCCAGCCTCCGTCCCGGGCCGCGGTCCGGACTGGACGGCATCTGGCTGGCCGGGTCGTGGACTGCGACGGGCTGGCCAGACACGATGGAGAGTGCGGTTCGCAGTGGCATCGCGGCCGCCGATGCCGTACTCGAGGTTCCGGCACTGGAGGTCGCCGCGTGAGTAAAGCCGCCCCCGACGTCATCGCCCGGGTCCGCGAGCCCGTCCAGCAGGCCCTGCGCGCGGCGGTCGCGACGCTGGCCGACGAGCGCATGCGGCTGATCGCGGCCTACCAGCTCGGCTGGTGCGACCCCGATGGCAACTCGGTGGGCGGCGGCGGCGGCAAGGCCATCCGCCCGACGCTGGCCGTCGTGTCGGCCCAGGCCGGCGGCGGCACGGTCGAGGACGGGCTGTCCGGGGCGGTCGCCGTCGAGCTGATCCACAACTTCTCGCTGCTGCACGACGACGTCATGGACCGCGACCTCGAACGGCGGCACCGCCCGACCGGATGGGCCGTGTTCGGCGAGGGCCAGGCGATCCTGGCCGGCAACGCCATGCTCACCTGCGCGATCGAGGCGCTGGCCGCCGACGACGAGCGGGGCCGGCGGGCCCTGCCGGCGATGCTCAGCGCCACCCAGCGGCTGATCAGCGGGCAGTCCGACGACCTGTACTTCGAAGGCGCTGACTCGATCACGGTTGACGACGTGCTGCACATGGAGGCCGGCAAGACCGCGGCGTTGCTAGCCTGTTCGGCGTCGATCGGGGCGCTCGCCGCCGGGGCGCCGGCCGAAACGGTCGACGCGCTGCACGACTTCGGGCACGAGCTGGGCATGGCCTTCCAGCTCGTCGACGACATCCTGGGCATCACCGGCGATCCGGCCGTCACCGGCAAGTCGGCGTCGTCGGACGTGCGGGCCGGCAAGCGCTCGGCGCCGGTGGTGGCCGCTCTGACCGCGGGCACCGACGCGTCCGGTCGGCTCAACGACCTGCTGGCCGGCGGGGCGCCCACCACCGAGGAGGACGTCGTCCTCGCCACCAAGCTGATCGAGGAGGCCGGCGGCATCGACTGGGCGGCCCAGCAGGCCGATGCCCGGCTGGCCCGCGCGCTCGGCCGTCTGGACGGGCTGCCCTCGCCCCGGCCGGTCCTGGACGACCTCGTCGCCATCGCGCGATACGTTGTCGATCGCGATCACTGAACAGAGGAATGGCGTGACCCTGTCAACCGAAGCCCGGCTCGCCGTCGAGCAGGCCCGTGCGCACCTCGAGCGCCGGCAGGACCCGGCGGGGTGGTGGAAGGGCGACCTCAAGACCAACGTCACGATGGACGCCGAGGACCTGCTGCTGCGCCGGTTCCTGGGCCTGCTGCGCGCGGACGAGCTCGAGCCGACCGCCCGCTGGATCCGCTCGCAGCAGCGCGCCGACGGCACCTGGGCCACCTTCCACGGTGGTCCGCCCGAGCTGTCCACCACGGTCGAGGCCTACACCGCGCTGAAGCTGGCCGGCGACTCGGTCGACGCCCCGCACATGGCCAAGGCCCGCGAGTTCGTGCTGGCCCAGGGTGGCCTTGAGGCCACCCGGGTGTTCACCCGGGTCTGGCTCGCCCTGTTCGGAGAGTGGTCGTGGGACGAGCTGCCCGAGATGCCGCCCGAGCTGGTGCTGCTGCCCAAGTGGGCGCCGCTGAACCCGTACGACTGGGGCTGCTGGGCCCGCCAGACCGCCGTCGCCATCACGGTCGTCGCGACGATCAAGCCGGTGCGCCCGCTGCCGTTCCACGTGTCCGAGCTGCGCAGTGGAGTCACGCCGCCGCCGAGGAAGACCGGCTTCACGGCCGCGGCGTTCAACGCGCTCGACCGCGTGCTCAAGGCCTACAACCGCTCGCCGATCAAGCCCGGACGCCAGCACGCGTTCCGGCGCGCGGCCGAGTGGATCATCGCCCGCCAGGAGGCCGACGGCGGATGGGGTGGCATCCAGCCGCCGATGGTCTACTCGATCCTGGCCCTGCACCTGCTGGGTTACCCGCTCGACCACCCGGTGATCGCCGCCGGGCTGCGCGGGCTCGAGGCGTTCACCACCCGGGAGGAGACGACCGACGGGCCGATCCGCTGGATCGAGGCCTGCCAGTCGCCGGTCTGGGACACCTGCCTGGCCGTCACCGCCTTGCTCGACGCGGGCGCCAAGCCGGCCGACCCGTCGGTGCAGCGGGCCGCCGAATGGCTGCTGGCCGAGGAGATCACCGTCAAGGGCGACTGGGCGGTGCGCCGGCCCTCGCTCGCGCCCGGCGGTTGGGCGTTCGAGTTCGCCAACGACAACTACCCCGACATCGACGACACCGCCGAGGTCGTGCTGGCCCTGAACCGGGTCGGCGACGCTACCGTGCCGGGCATCGACGCCGCCGTACGGCGGGGTATGGCCTGGACGATCGGCATGCAGTCGCGCGACGGTGGCTGGGGCGCGTTCGACGCCGACAACATCAGCAAGCTCATCAACCAGTTGCCGTTCTGCGACTTCGGAGCTGTCACCGACCCGCCCACCGCCGACGTCACCGCGCACGTGATCGAGGCGCTGGCGCACGTCGGCGGCATCGACTCCGAGGCCGGCCGCCGCGGCCTGCAGTGGTTGCTGGACAACCAAGAGAGCGACGGCTCGTGGTTCGGCCGCTGGGGAGCCAATTACATCTACGGCACCGGCGCCGTGGTGCCGGCGCTGGTCGCGGCCGGCATCTCGACCGACGCGCCGTCGATCCGCCGGGCGGTGCGCTGGCTCGAGCAGCGCCAGAACGACGACGGCGGCTGGGGCGAGGACCTGCGGTCCTACGTCGACCGGTCCTGGCACGGGCGGGGCGCATCCACCGCATCACAGACCGCCTGGGCGCTGCTGGCCCTGCTGGCCGCCGGCGAACAGACGCCCGCGGTGGAGCGCGGCGTGCGGTACCTGATCGACACGCAGCGGGCCGACGGCTGCTGGGACGAGGATCTGTTCACCGGCACCGGCTTCCCCGGTGACTTCTACATCAACTATGAGATGTACCGGTTGTTGTTCCCCCTCAGCGCTCTTGGGCGTTACCTAGGACGAGAGACATGAGCGGATTGGTAGTCGTTGCAGCACTGCGCACCGAGTACGCCTCGCTGGTGGGCCAGGTGCCCGGCGCGACCGTCGAGCGCTGCGGCATGGGCCCTGAGCGGGTGCGGCGCTGGCTGCCCCGTCTGCACGAGCTGGCCCCCGACGCGCTCGTCGTGGCCGGCGTGGCCGGCGGGCTGGACCCGTCGCTGCGTCCCGGCGACGTCGTCGTGGCCAGCGAGGTGCGCGACGGGCGCGGGCGCATCGTGTTGCGGGCCGCGTCGCCGCTGGTCGCCGAGCTGCGCCGCATGGGCATGCGCGTGCACTACGGGCCGATGGTCAGCACCGATCGAATCGTCGGCGGGGCCGAGCGCGAGAAGCTGGCCCGCACCGGCGCGCTGGCCGTGGACATGGAGTCGGCGGAGGTCGTCCGCTCGCTCGGCGGTGAGGCCGACCGACCGCCGGTCGCCGTCGTCCGGGTCATCGTCGACACCGTGCACAGCCCGGTCGCCCGGCTGGCCACCGTATCGGCCGGCGCCCGCGCGCTGATGGTGCTGCGCCGGCTGGCCCCGGCCTTGCGTCGCTGGGCCGACCTGGCCGGACCCCGCCGCGTCGTGCTGGCCGCGCCGCGCTCGTTCTGCGCCGGCGTCGAGCGGGCCATCGACATCGTCGAGCAGGCGCTGCGCCGCTACCCCCGGCCGGTGTACGTGCGCCGGCAGATCGTGCACAACGCCCACGTCGTCGCCGAGCTGCAGTCGCAAGGCGCCGTGTTCGTCGACGAGCTGGAGGAGGTGCCCGACGGCACCACCGTGGTGTTCTCCGCGCACGGCGTGGCCCCGGCGGTGCGCGAGGAGGCGGCGCGCCGGCAGCTCACCGTCGTCGACGCGACCTGCCCCCTGGTGGCTAAGGTGCACACCGAGGCCCGGCGCTTCCTCGGGCGGGGCGACAGCGTGCTGCTGATCGGGCACGACGGGCACGACGAGACCGAGGGCACCCTGGGCGAAGGCAAGATCACGCTCGTGCAGAGCCCCGAGGAGGCCGAACGGGTCGCGGTCGACGACCCGGGCAAGGTGGCCTTCCTGACCCAGACGACGCTGGCCGTCGACGACGCCAACCAGGTGGTCGACGTCCTGCGCCGGCGGTTCCCACTCATCGAATCGCCGCCCACCGAGGACATCTGCTACGCCACCACCAACCGCCAGGACGCCGTGCGGGCCATCGCCGACGAGTCGGACCTGGTGCTGGTGGTCGGATCGCAGAACTCCTCCAACTCGCTGCGCCTGGTCGAGGTCGCCCAGCGGTGTGGTACCCAGGCTCATCTGGTCGACGACGCGGGCGGCATCCTGCCCGAGTGGATCGGGCCGGCGCGCACGATCGGTATTACGGCCGGGGCCTCGGCCCCACCCCATCTCGTCGACGAGGTCATCGGCATGCTTCGCGCTCTTGGCCCCGTCGAGGTCGACGAGCGTGTCGTCACGCACGAAGACATCAAGTTCACTCTCCCTAAGGAGGTTGCCGACTAATGGCAATCCCAATGCGCCAGTCGGCTCGCATTGGCTGGTACCTGTTCAGTCAGAAGCTGCACCGGCGCGAGAA
Organism: Jatrophihabitantaceae bacterium; assembly: GCA_036558905.1. Lineage (GTDB taxonomy): Bacteria > Actinomycetota > Actinomycetes > Mycobacteriales > Jatrophihabitantaceae > DASXRA01. The sequence goes on from DATBER010000179.1 coordinate 9,698, forward strand.
GTTCCCGCTGCTGGTCGAGCTGGAGCCACTGTTCGCGTGCAACCTGAAGTGCCCCGGCTGCGGCAAGATCCAGCAGCCGCACGACCTGCTGCGCCAGCGCATGCCGGTCGAGCGGGCCGTCGCCGCGATCGAGGAGAGCGGCGCCCCGATGGTTTCCATCGCGGGCGGCGAACCGCTGATGCACCCGCAGATCGACGTCATGGTCGCCGAGTTCGTCAAGCGCAAGAAGTACGTCTACCTCTGCACGAACGCCGAGCTGGTCCGCAAGCGCTGGGACAAGTTCAACTTCAAGCCGTCGCCCTACTTCGCGTTCACCGTCCACGTCGACGGCACGCGCGAGCGCCACGACGAGGCGGTGGACAAGGAGGGCGTGTTCGACGAGGCGATGGCGGCGATCAAGTTCCTGAAGGAGAAGGGGTTCCGGGTCACCACGAACTCGACCTTCTTCAACAACGACACGCCCCAGAACGTCATCGACGTGCTGAACATGCTCAACGACGAGGTCAAGGTCGACAACATGATGATCTCGCCGGCGTACGCCTACGAGAAGGCGCCCGACCAGGACCACTTCCTGGGCGTGCAGGAGACCCGCGAGCTGTTCAAGAAGGCCTTCGCCAACGGCAATCGCAAGCGGTGGCGGCTGAACCACTCGCCGCTGTTCCTCGACTTCCTCGAGGGCAAGGTCGACTTCGAATGCACCGCGTGGGGCATCCCGTCCTACTCGCTGCTGGGCTGGCAGCGGCCCTGCTACCTCATGGCCGACGGCTACGTGAAGACGTACAAGGAACTCGTCGAGACCACCGAGTGGGAGAAGTACGGCCGGGGCAAGGACGAGCGGTGCAACAACTGCATGGCCCACTGCGGCTACGAGCCCACCGCCGTGCTGGCCACGATGGGATCGCTCAAGCAGAGCCTGCGCGCCATGCGTGAGGGCGGCTGAGTAGCTCACCTGTCGAGGGCCGTCCACTCAAGTGGGCGGCCCTCTCTTGTGCCGGTGATGCCGCAGTAGCGCAAACCCGGCCGCCCGGGTTAGTTTAGGCACTAAACAATCTCGATCAGAGGTGGACGTCATGACGGTGCGGCCGACTCGCGCGGACAAGTTCAGTTTCGGCCTTTGGACAGTGGGCTGGCCGGCCCGTGATCCGTTCGGCGACGCGACCCGGCCGCCGCTCGACCCGGTGGAGTCCGTGCACCGGCTCTCGGAGCTGGGCGCCTACGGGGTCAGCTTCCACGACGACGACGTGGTGCCGTTCGGCTCATCCGACGCCGAGCGGGACAAGCACCTGGACCGGTTCCGCGCCGCGCTGGACGAGACGGGCATCCTCGTCCCGATGGTCACCACCAACCTGTTCACCCACCCGGTGTTCAAGGACGGCGGATTCACCAGCAACGACCGGTCGGTGCGCCGCTTCGCCCTGCGCAAGGTGCTGCGCAACGTCGACCTGGCCGCGTCGCTCGGCGCGCAGACGTTCGTGATGTGGGGCGGTCGCGAGGGCGCCGAGTCTGACGCCGCCAAGGACGTGCGGGCCGCCCTGGACCGGTATCGCGAGGCCGTCGACACCCTGGCCGGCTACGTCAAGGAGCAGGGCTACGGCCTGCGCTTCGCCCTCGAGCCCAAGCCGAACGAGCCCCGCGGCGACATCCTGCTGCCTACGGTCGGGCACGGGCTGGCGTTCATCGCCGAGCTCGAGCACGGCGACATCGTCGGGCTGAACCCCGAGGTCGGCCACGAGCAGATGGCCGGGCTGAACTTCACCCACGGCATCGCCCAGGCGCTGTGGGCGGGCAAGCTCTTCCACATCGACCTGAACGGTCAGCGCAGCATCAAATTCGACCAGGACCTGGTGTTCGGGCACGGCGACCTGCTCAACGCGTTCTTCCTGGTCGACCTGCTGGAGAACGGCTTCCTCGACGGCACGTCGCCCTACGACGGTCCCCGGCACTTCGACTACAAGCCGTACCGTACCGAGAACATCGACGGCGTCTGGGCGTCGGCCGAGGCCAACATGCGCACCTACCTGCTGCTGCGCGACCGGGCCAAGGCGTTCCGCGCCGACCCCGACGTGGCGGCAGCCGTAGAGGCGACGGGGGTGGCCGAGCTGGCCAGTCCGACGCTGGCCCCGGGCGAGAGCGTCGCGGACCTGCTCGCCGACCGCAGCGCGTTCGAGGACTACGACCCCGACGCGGCCGGCGCCCGCGGCTACGGCGTGGCCCGGCTGAACCAGCTGGCCGTCGAACACGTGCTGGGCGCTCGTTGACCCGAACGCTCCCGGCTGGGCAGCGCACCGTCCGGCGGCACAACCTGGCCCTGGTGCTCGGCGCCGTCGCGTCGACCGGGCGGGCCACCCGGGCGCAGATCGCCCAGGCCACCGGGCTGACCCGGGCCACCGTCTCGGCCCTGGCCGACCAGCTGCTGGTGGCCGGCCTGCTCGACGAGCTCGACCCCGACCGGGGCACGCCCGGCCGGCCGGGCAGCCCGCTGCAGCTGAGTCCGGGCGGGCCGGGCGGTCTGGGCGTCGAGGTCAACGTCGACTATCTGGCCGCCTGCGTGGTCGGCCTGGACGGCACGGTGCGGGCCCAGCACGTCGCGGCGTTCGACGCCCGGACGGCCGAGCCCGGCCTCACGCTGCGCCGGGCCGCCCGGCTGGCCGACCAGGCCCGCGCCGAGGCCGGCATCCCGGTGAGTGGCGCCGGGCTGGCCCTGCCCGGGCTGGTCGACCGGGCCGGCGTGCTGCGCCGGGTGCCGAACCTGCCGCAGTGGGGCGGGTTCGCCGCGGCCGAGACGCTGGGCGTGCTGCTCGGGCTGGGCGTGAGTGCCGGCAACGAGGCCAACCTGGCTGCCACCGCCGAGACGGGGGAGCTGCGCGACTTCGTCCACGTGTCGGGCGAGGTCGGCGTGGGTGGGGGCGTGGTCCGCGACGGCCGGCTCTACGAGGGCGTTCGGGGCTTCGCCGGCGAGTTGGGTCACGTCGTGGTCGACCCGGCCGGCCCGGCCTGCACCTGCGGTGGCACCGGCTGCCTCGAGCAGTTCGCCGGCCTCGACGCGCTGCTGCGCGACGCGCGGTGCGCCGATCTGGACGAGCTGGCCGACCGGGCCGGTGAGGCGCACGTGGCGGCCACCCTGGCCGCGGCCGGGAAGGCGCTGGGCGTGGCCCTGGCCGCCGCCGTCAACCTGCTCGATGTGCGCGACATCGTGCTGGGCGGCGCGTACGCCCGGCTGGCCCCGTGGCTGGTCGAACCGCTGCAGGCCGAGCTCCGCCGTCGGGTGCTGAGCCGCGACGTCGAGGCGACCCGCGTGCACGTGTCCGAACTCGGACCGTACGCAGCAGTACGGGGCGCGGCCGGATCAGTGGTGGCCCGGCTGCTGGCCGCCCCGGACGCGGTCAGCTGGTCGTGACGCTCAGCGCGCGTACGTCGCGGTGAGGCTGCCCGAGGCGAGCGCGTCGCGGCGGATATCGGCGAATGCAGTCAAGTGACCTTTTACCGCCCAGACCGTCAGCACGTAGTGGTGCGGTTTGCCCGGCGGAGGGCAGGGGCCGCCGTAGAACGACTGGGCGAATCCGTTGTCGAGCTGCAGGGCCTCGGGCGGCAACTGGCCGTTCGGGCTCGCCCCCTCGGGCAGCGACGTCGTCGACGGCGGGAGGTTCAGCACCGCCCAGTGCACGAAGTCGCCCGCATCCGGGTCGCTGACCGTGATCGCGTACCCCGTCGTGCCGGCCGGCCCCTTGCCCCAGGACAGGGCGGGCGAATGCCCCAGCTCGGCGTCGCTCGTGCAGGCGATGGGCGGGGCCAGCTTCGCCCCGTTGCGCCACTGCGGCGAGCTGACGGTCAGGGCCGGCAACGGCGCGGACGGTGTCGATGTCGGCGAACCGGGCGGAGTCGGCGAGCCGGACCCAGCGGGATGTTTCGACGAACTGCAACCGGCCAGCACCAGCACCGCGACGGTCGCCGCCCCGACGATCTGCCTCATCCGGGTCACGCTAGCCGTACCGACCGGGGAAGGGATTCGTCCCCGCTGGCGTTGCAATCGTTGCAGCCGCCGGACAACCGGGCGGTTTTGCGCCCACCCGAGCCGGCGAGTACTGTAGACCTCCGTACCCGGAGCGATCCGGGTCATCGTTCTGTGCCCGCGCGGTGCGCACCGGCTCCGGCCAGCGCCCAGCGGCACGGGCTCATCGTCCGGACCGGCGAATTGTCGCCGGGCTGGCCTGCGGGAAAGGGTGCGACACGCCCGACCTCGGGGACCGGTGAGAGCACGACACCCGCACTACCGAACATGCCGCACGACTAGAGGAGATTGCAGGCCGCATGCCTACGATCCAGCAGCTGGTCCGCAAGGGCCGTCAGGACAAGATCGGGAAAGCGAAGACCCCGGCGCTCAAGGGCTCTCCGCAGCGTCGTGGCGTCTGCACGCGGGTGTACACGACGACTCCGAAGAAGCCGAACTCCGCGCTGCGCAAGGTCGCCCGTGTCCGGCTGACCAGCGGCATCGAGGTCACCGCCTACATCCCGGGCGTCGGCCACAACCTGCAGGAGCACTCGATCGTGCTGGTTCGTGGCGGACGGGTGAAGGATCTGCCCGGCGTCCGGTACAAGATCATCCGCGGCTCGCTTGACACCCAGGGGGTCCGCGGCCGCAAGCAGGCACGCAGCCGTTACGGCGCGAAGAGGGAGAAGAGCTAATGCCGCGCAAGGGCCCGGCGCCCCAGCGTCCGCTGGTGGTCGACCCCGTCTACGACTCGCCGCTGGTCACCCAGCTGGTGAACAAGGTGCTGCTGCGCGGCAAGCGCTCCACCGCCGAGCGCATCGTGTACGGCGCCCTGGAGGGCTGCCGCGAGAAGACCGGCACCGACCCGGTCGTCACGCTCAAGCGCGCGCTCGACAACGTCAAGCCGACCCTCGAGGTGAAGAGCCGCCGCGTCGGTGGCGCCACCTACCAGGTGCCGGTCGAGGTCAAGTCGCCGCGCAACACCACCCTCGCCCTGCGCTGGCTCGTCGGCTACTCGCGGCAGCGTCGCGAGAAGACGATGACCGAGCGCCTCATGAACGAACTCCTCGACGCCAGCAATGGTCTCGGGGCCAGCGTCAAGCGTCGCGAAGACACGCACAAGATGGCCGAGTCCAACCGCGCCTTCGCCCACTACCGCTGGTAAGCACCAAGCCCGCACCTACGTAAGAGAAGGAATCATGGCTACCAACGCCGACCTCGCCAAGACCCGCAACATCGGGATCATGGCGCATATCGACGCGGGCAAGACCACCACGACCGAGCGCATCCTCTTCTACACCGGCATCACCTACAAGATCGGTGAGGTCCACGACGGCGCCGCCGTCATGGACTGGATGGAACAGGAGCAGGAGCGCGGCATCACCATCACGTCGGCTGCGACGAAGGCCACGTGGAAGGGTCACACGATCAACCTGATCGACACGCCCGGCCACGTCGACTTCACCGTCGAGGTCGAGCGCAACCTGCGCGTTCTCGACGGCGCGATCGCGGTGTACGACGGGGTGGCTGGCGTCGAGCCGCAGACCGAGACGGTCTGGCGGCAGGCGGACAAATACCACGTCCCGCGCATGTGCTTCGTCAACAAGATGGACCGCACCGGCGCCGACTTCTTCCGCTGCGTGCAGATGATGGTCGAGCGGCTCGCCGCCACGCCGCTGGTGCTGCAGCTGCCCATCGGCAGCGAGTCCGACTTCATCGGAGTCGTCGACCTGCTCGGCATGCGCGCGCTCGTGTGGCGCGGCGAGACCAAGAAGGGCGAGGACTACACCGTCGAGGAGATTCCGGCCGAACTCGTCGAGCAGGCCAACGAGTGGCGCGAGAAGCTGCTCGAGACGCTGGCCGAGAACGACGAGGCGATCCTCGAGGCCTACCTCGGCGGCGAGGAGCTGTCCGTCGAGACGCTCAAGACGGCGATCCGCCGGGCGACGATCGCGGGTCAGCTCAACCCGGTGCTCGCCGGCTCGGCGTTCAAGAACAAGGGCGTCCAGCCGCTGCTCGACGCCGTCGTCGACTACCTGCCCTCGCCGCTGGACGTGCCGCGCGTGGACGGGCTGCTGATGGACGGCGAGACCGCGGCGCACCGCATGGCCGACGAGACCGAGCCGCTGTCGGCACTCGCGTTCAAGATCGCCACCGACCAGCACCTCGGCAAGCTCACGTACGTGCGCGTCTACTCCGGCGTGGTGGAGAACGGCGCACAGGTCCTCAACTCCACGAAGGACCGCAAGGAGCGCATCGGCAAGATCTATCAGATGCACGCGAACAAGCGAGAGGAGCTGCCGCGGGCTGGCGCCGGCGACATCATCGCCGTCGCCGGGCTGAAGCAGACGACCACAGGCGACACCCTGGCCGACCCGCAGAAGCCCATCGTCCTCGAGTCGATGACCTTCCCCGACCCGGTTATCTACGTTGCGATCGAGCCGAAGACCAAGAGCGACCAGGAGAAGCTCGGCACGGCGATCCAGAAGCTCGCCGAGGAGGACCCGACCTTCCAGGTCCGCACCGACGAGGAGACCGGCCAGACCGTCATCTCCGGCATGGGCGAGCTGCACCTCGAGATCCTGGTCGACCGGATGCGGCGCGAATTCAAGGTCGAGGCCAACGTCGGCAAGCCGCAGGTGGCCTACCGCGAGACGATCCGGCGCACCGTGGACAAGGAGGAGTACACCCACAAGAAGCAGACGGGTGGCTCCGGCCAGTACGCGAAGGTCCAGGTCAAGCTCGAGCCGCTCGAGATGACGGCCGACGGTCCGAGCTACGAGTTCAACAACGCCGTCACCGGTGGACGTATCCCGAAGGAGTTCATCCCGTCGGTCGACGCCGGCGCGCAGGAGGCCATGCAGTACGGCGTCCTGGCCGGTTACCCCCTGGTGGGCCTCAAGCTGACGCTGCTCGACGGCGGCTACCACGAGGTCGACTCCTCCGAGATGGCGTTCAAGATCGCCGGCTCGATGGTCATGAAGGCGGCCGCCCGCAAGGCCCAGCCGGTGCTGCTCGAGCCGATGATGGCCGTGGAGGTCACGACGCCCGAGGAGAACATGGGCGACGTGATCGGCGACCTGAACTCGCGGCGTGGCCAGATCCAGGCCATGGATGAGCGGGGCGGTTCCCGGGTCGTCAAGGCCCTGGTCCCGCTGTCGGAGATGTTCGGCTACGTCGGTGACCTGCGGTCGAAGACGCAGGGCCGGGCGAGCTACTCGATGCATTTCGACTCCTACGCCGAGGTTCCGGGGAACGTCGCGAAGGAGATCATCGCCAAGGCAACCGGCGAGTAAGTCCAAACCTATCCAGACGTAGAAGTACGAAGAACCCGAGAGAGGGAGAACCAAAAGTGGCGAAGGCGAAGTTCCAGCGGACCAAGCCGCACGTCAACATCGGCACCATCGGTCACATCGACCACGGCAAGACCACGCTGACCGCGGCTATTTCGCGAAGCCTGCACGACAAGTACCCGGAGATGAACCCGGACACGCAGGCGTTCGACCAGATCGACAAGGCTCCCGAGGAGCGCCAGCGCGGCATCACGATCTCGATCGCGCACATCGAGTACCAGACCGAGAAGCGTCACTACGCGCACGTCGACTGCCCGGGTCACGCCGACTACATCAAGAACATGATCACCGGTGCGGCCCAGATGGACGGTGCGATCCTGGTCGTCGCCGCGACGGACGGCCCCATGCCCCAGACGCGTGAGCACGTGCTGCTCGCCCGTCAGGTCGGCGTCCCCTACATCGTGGTGGCGCTGAACAAGGCCGACATGGTCGACGACGAGGAGATCCTGGAGCTCGTCGAGCTCGAGGTCCGCGAGCTGCTCAACCAGTACGAGTTCCCGGGCGACGACGCCCCGATCGTGCGGGTGTCGGCGCTCAAGGCGCTCGAGGGTGACCCGGCGTGGGCCGAGAAGGTTCTCGAGCTCATGGACGCGGTCGACGAGTCGATCCCGGACCCGGTGCGCGAGACCGAGAAGCCGTTCCTGATGCCGATCGAGGACGTCTTCACGATCACCGGTCGCGGCACGGTCGTCACCGGCCGCATCGAGCGTGGTGTCCTCAAGGTCAACGAGACCGTCGACATCATCGGCATCCACCCGGAGAAGCAGACCACCACGGTCACCGGCATCGAGATGTTCCGCAAGCTGCTCGACGAGGGCCAGGCGGGCGAGAACGTCGGTCTGCTGCTGCGCGGCATCAAGCGCGAGGAGGTCGAGCGCGGTCAGGTCGTGATCAAGCCGGGCACGAACACCCCGCACACCGAGTTCGAGGGCACGGTCTACATCCTGTCCAAGGACGAGGGCGGCCGGCACACGCCGTTCTTCAACAACTACCGCCCGCAGTTCTACTTCCGCACCACTGACGTGACCGGCGTGGTGACCCTCCCCGAGGGCACCGAGATGGTCATGCCGGGCGACACCACCGACATGAAGGTCGAGCTGATCCAGCCGATCGCCATGGAGGAGGGTCTCCGGTTCGCGATCCGCGAGGGTGGCCGGACGGTCGGCGCGGGACGCGTCACCAAGATCAGCAAGTAGGCAGGAAGGCGGCGGCTGCGTTTGCCAGTGGCGAACCCGGCCGCCGCTCACTGTGAGCACCACCGCTCCGGTCCACCACCGCGAGCTCGTTCCTCCTCATAGCAGGCAAAGCACGACAGTGAAGGTGAGCTAGCCAACCATGGCGGGACAGAAGATCCGCATCCGGCTCAAGGCCTACGACCACGAGGCCATCGACGCCAGCGCGCGCAAGATCGTCGAGACCGTGACGCGCACGGGCGCTCGCGTCGTCGGCCCCGTGCCGTTGCCGACCGAGAAGAACATCTATTGCGTCATCCGCTCGCCGCACAAGTACAAGGACAGCCGCGAGCACTTCGAGATGCGCACCCACAAGCGGCTCATCGACATCCTCGACCCGACGCCCAAGACGGTCGACGCGCTCATGCGTATCGACCTTCCGGCCAGCGTCGACGTGAACATTCAGTAGGGCTGGCAATGACTGCGACTAAAGGCATTCTGGGCGAGAAGCTCGGCATGACCCAGGTCTTCGACGAGAACAACCGGATCGTTCCGGTCACCGTCGTCAAGGCCGGGCCGTGCGTCGTCACCCAGATCCGCACCCAGGAAAAGGACGGCTACACCGCCGTCCAGCTCGCCTACGGGCAGATCGACCCGCGCAAGGTCACCAAGCCGGTGGCCGGTCACTTCAAGGCCGCCAACGTCACCCCGCGCCGGCACCTCGTCGAGCTGCGCACCGACGCGATCGAGGGCTACGAGGTCGGCGCTGAGATCACGGTGCACGGTGTCTTCCAGGATGGCGACTCGGTCGACGTCAGCGGCACCACCAAGGGCAAGGGCACCGCGGGCGTCATGAAGCGGCACGGCTTCGCCGGTCTGGGCTCCGCCCACGGCACGCAGCGCAAGCACCGTTCGCCCGGCTCGATCGGTGGCTGTGCCACTCCGGGTCGTGTGTTCCGCGGGCTGCGCATGTCCGGCCGGATGGGCCACGAGCACCAGACCACGCAGAGCCTGACCGTGCACAAGGTCGACACCGAGAAGGGCCTGCTGCTCATCAAGGGCGCCGTTCCCGGCCCGGCCGGTGGCCTCGTCCTCGTCCGTACCGCCGCGAAGGGAGCCTGACCATGACCCTGTCGCTGACCGTTCAGGACCCGACGTCGGACAAGGCCGGCAAGACCAAGGTCACGCTGCCGGCCGAGGTCTTCGACGTGCCGACGAACGTGGCGCTGATCCACCAGGTCGTGGTGGCCCAGCTGGCCGCGGCCCGGCAGGGCAGCGCCTCCACGAAGACGCGCGGTGACGTGCGCGGTGGCGGCAAGAAGCCGTACCGGCAGAAGGGGACCGGCCGGGCCCGCCAGGGTTCGACCCGGGCGCCGCAGTTCACCGGCGGTGGCATCGTCCACGGCCCGCAGCCGCGCGCGTACGACCAGCGCACGCCGAAGAAGATGAAGGCGGCCGCCCTGCGCGGTGCGCTGTCCGACCGGGCCCGCAACGAGCGGGTGCATGTCGTGTCGGCGCTGGTCAGTGGTGCGACGCCGTCCACCAGGACGGCGGCCGAGACGCTGGCCAAGGTCACCGAGCGGCGTCACGTGCTGGTCGTCGCCGAGCGCAGTGACGAGCTGACCTGGAAGAGCCTGCGCAACGTCCCGACCGTGCACCTGCTCGAGCCGGGCCAGCTCAACACCTACGACGTGCTGATCAGCGACGACGTGATCTTCACCCAGGCGGCCCTCGAAGCGTTCCTGGCCGGCCCGGCCGCCGGCAAGTCGGCCAAGGGCGCGGCGAGCAGCCTCGAGATCGAGGTCGTCCCGGACGACGTCGTCGAAGAGACGGTCGAGGAGCCGAAGCCGGCCAAGAAGACCGCCGCCGGCGGCGGCGCGCCGACTGTAAGTCCAGGCGCCTCGACGAGCAGAGCGAAGAAGGCGGCGCCCAAGGCCGAAGCGAAGGCCGAGGAGGCGTCCGAGGCCGAGGCCGCCGGCGAGGCCGAGGCGTCCGCGGAGGGTCCGTACGGTCCCGACTCGCACGCCGCGCTCGAGGACGGCGAGCAGCCCGAGGGCTTCCCGATCAAGGGCAACGCCAGCTCGAAGCTCTACCACGTGCCGGGCAGCTCGTTCTACAACCGCACGGTCGCCGAGGTCTGGTTCCGCTCGGCCGAGGCCGCGGAGGCGGCCGGCTTCCAGCTGCCGCCCTCGCAGCGGGCCAAGAACGACGATGAAGAGGACGCTGACTGATGTTCGACGACCCTCGTGACGTGCTGCTCGCTCCGGTGATCTCGGAGAAGAGCTACGGCCTGCTGGACGAGAACAAGTACACGTTCGACGTCCACCCGCAGGCCAACAAGACGCAGATCAAGATCGCGGT
>DATBER010000180.1:0-31288 GCA_036558905.1 Jatrophihabitantaceae bacterium
GCTGGGTTGGCCATCGCCGGGCTGGCCGGTACTTTCCACCGCACCCGGCGGTATTCACCGCAACCTGCGGTCACCGCGCCGCCCCGCGCGGCACGCACCGCTCCGTGCGGTGGAGCGATGACGGCCGAGGATTTCGCAGCACCTCCCAGCGAAATACTGACCGCGCCCTGCGGTAGCCGTGCCGCATGCGCACCGCGCGATCACGCGCGCCACGCGGCGCGGTTCGGTCAAGCGGGCCTCGCACCGTGCGGTCCGGCACCCTGCGGGCCTCGCACCGTGCGGTCCGGCACCGTGCGGTCCGGCACCCTGCGGTCCGGCACCCTGCGGTCCGGCACCCTGCGGTCCGGCACCCTGCGGTCCGGCACCGTGTGGCCCGGCACCGTGTGGCCCGGCGCCGCCCGCGCGCCGGGCTGTCGAGTGTGCCCGACCGACCTCAGGCCAGCGCGGCGACCCGGTCGGGCCAGTCCCCGCCGTGCGGAACGAGCTGCAGGGTGCGCTCCTCGGACTCGGCCGAACGCTCGACGCGGATCTCGAGGTGTGCGTCAGCGAGTTGCTCGACCAGCCCGGTGCCCCACTCGACCACCATCACCGAGTCGGCCAGGTCGACCTCGAGGTCCAGGTCGTCGACCTCGTCCAGCGAGTGCAGCCGGTAGGCGTCCACGTGCACGAGCGGCAGCCGGCCGCCGCGATGCACCCGGGCGATGACGAACGTTGGCGACACGACGGGGCCGCGCACCCCGAGCCCGGCGCCGATGCCCTGCACCAACGCCGTCTTGCCGGCACCGAGCGGTCCGTCCAGCACGACCAGATCGCCGGCCCGCAGAACGGCCGCCAGCTTGGCGCCGTACGCGTGCGTATCGTCGAGCGTCCGCAGGATCATCCGGCCCGCCACCACTTCCTCCGCCGCCCGCCGTCGCTCAGCGCTCCTTCGATCAACCGGATCAGCGCCGCGTTGACGATGTCGGGGAACTCCATCAGGGCGACGTGTCCGGCCTCCGGCACCTCGACCAGCTCGGCCTTGGGCAGCGCCTCGGCCATCTCCTTGCTGTGCTCGAACGGGGTTAGCGTGTCCCGGTCGCCACAGACGATCATCACCGGCGTCTCGGCCAGCACGGGCAGGGCGGACAGCTTGTCGTGCGACATGAGCGCCGGGTAGAAGTCGGCGATCACCTCGATGCGCGTCGAGGCGATCATCGAGGTCAGGAACTCGACCGTGGCGGCGGGCACGTCCGCGCTCCCGAAGCTGAGCCGGCGGGTCATCATCCAGGCGATGTCGGTGCCTACCGCCCGGCCCCGCTCGACCAGGTTGGCCTGGCGGCGGGCGCCGCGCAGCAGCAACGACATGAGCGGGTCTCGGATGCGGGCCAGCAGTGCCGGCAAGCCGAGCGTGACCGAGGCCAGGTTGCCGGTCGAGGTCGAAATCAGGGCGACGCCCACCACGCGAGGGCGGCCCCGGCGCGGTGCCTCGAACAGCTCGGGGTGACTGTCGGCCAGCGCGAGCACCGTCATGCCACCCATCGAGTGGCCGATCAGCACGATCGGCCCGTTGGGAACGAGCGTTTCGAGCACGTTGTACAGGTCGAGGCCGAGTTGGTCGATCGTCGAATGCTCAGGGTCGCTGTGCTCGGAACGGCCGTGGCTGCGCTGATCGTAGAAGACCATCCGGACCGCGCCGCCGAAGTGCGGCTGCAGGCCCTGCCGCTGGAAGTAGAACGACCGCATGTTCAGCGTGTAGCCGTGCACGAAGACGACGGTCAGCGGCGCATCGGCCGGGCCGAGCTCCTCGTAGTAGAGCCCGGTGCCGTCGTCGGTGACGACCGTGCCGTGCCGGTCGCAGGGCTGTGGCCGGAACGGCGACTCCTCCGCGCCCAGGCGACGCCGGCGAGCGGCCGTCCGGCGCTCGACGACGACCGCGGCGACCGCGGTGGCAGCCGCTGCGCCGCCGACGATCCCGCCGATGATCCCGGCCCGTTTGCTCACTCCGGTCCGCTCACGCTGTCTGAAGCGCCTGGACCGACGGTCGGCGTGGCGCGTTCCGCGCCGACGTACGTGCGGGCGACGCGGGGGCCGATGCGGGTCACGACCTCATAGTGGATGGTGTCCAGGACGTCGGCCCAGTCCTGGGCGGTGGGTTCGCCGTCACGTCCCGACCCGAACAGCACGACCAGGTCGCCGGCCGCCACGGCGTCGTCGCCGACGTCGACCACGACCTGATCCATGCAGACCCGGCCGCTGATCCGGTACGTCCGCCCGTTGATGGCCACCGGGGCGACGTTGGACGCCGCGCGCGGGATGCCGTCGGCGTACCCCAGCGGCACGAGGGCGAGCGTCGTCTCGCGGGTGGTCGTGTACGTGTGCCCGTACGAGACCCCCTCGCCGGCCGGCACTCGCTTGGCCAGCGCCACCTGGGCACGCAGCGTCATGGCCGGGGTCAGGCCGTGGTCGCCGGGCACCGGGCTCAGCCCGTACACGGCGATGCCGGGGCGGACCAGGTCGAAGTGCGCCTCGGGCAGGGTGAGCGTGGCGGCCGAGTTCGCCAGGTGGCGCACCTGCGGCGCGAGCCCGGCCCGCCCGGCGACGGCAAGCGCATCCCGGAACGCCTCGACCTGGCGCAAGTTGGTCGGATGGCCCGGCTCGTCGGCCCGGGCGATGTGGCTCCAGACGCCCACCACGTCGACCTCGCCGCTGGCCTGGGCCTTGGCCACGGCGTCGACCAGATCGGGCCAGTCAGCGCGCTGGCTGCCGCCCCGGGACAGGCCGGTGTCGATCTTGAGGTGGATGCGCGCGGTCCGGCCGGCGTCCCGGGCGGCACCCGTTACGACGTCGAGCGCCCAGCGGTCGCTGACGCTCAGGTCGACGTCGGCGCGCACGGCCTTGGCCACCGTCTCGCCCTCGTCCGGCGTCCACAGCCAGGCCAGCGTCGGGGCGGTGATGCCGGCCGCGCGCAGGGTCAGCGCCTCGTCGACGATCGCCACGCCCAGCCACGTCGCTCCACCGGCCAGGGCGGCTCGCGCCGAGGGCACCAGGCCGTGCCCGTAGCCGTCGGCCTTGACGACCGCCATGACGTCGGCGGACGCCGCGACGTCGTTCAGGCGCGCGACGTTGCCGCTGATGGCGGCCAGGTCGACCACAGCCTCGGTGCGCAACACGCGATCAGTGTTCCAGAACGGTTTTGGTCAGCCGGTCTCATATGACCGGCCCGGTGACCAAAACCGTGCAGCGGTCCGGTGACCAGAACCGTGCGAGGCTGGCGCGCATGACCGGCAGCCTGCTCCGAGATCGCGCCGGCGAGCAGCGCGTGACGAACATCGAGCTGTTCTTCGACCTGGTCTACGTCTTCGCGGTGACGCAGCTCTCGCACCACCTGCTCGAGCACCCCACCGTCGAGGGCGCACTACAGACCGCCCTGCTGCTGGCCATCGTGTGGTTGGCCTGGGCCTACACGACCTGGGTGACGAACTGGTTCGATCCGGACCGCATCCCGATCCGCACCGTCCTGGTGCTGCAGATGCTCGCCAGCCTGATCATGTCGGCTGGCCTGCCGGAGGCGTTCGGGCACCGCGGCCTGATGGTGGCGGCCGCGCTCGTGACGATGCAGGTGGGCCGGACGATCTTCGTGGTACTGGTCCTGCGCGGCGATCCCCTACAGGCCAACTTCGAGCGGATCCTGGCCTGGCTGCTCGTCAGCGGAGCGCTGTACCTCGCCGGCGGCTTCGCCGAGGGTCACGCCCGGGAAGTGCTGTGGCTGCTGGGCGTCGCCGTGGACCTGGCCGGCGGGGCAGTTGGTTTCTGGACGCCGGGCCTGGGCCGCACGCGCACCGACGAGTGGACGATCGAGGGCGGCCACTTCGCCGAGCGCTGCCAGCTGTTCGTGATCATCGCGCTGGGCGAGTCGATCGTCGTGATCGGCCAGGCGCTGTCGGACCAGCATCCGATCCGGGGCCACGACGTCGCCTCGTTCGTCACGGCGCTGGCCGGCAGTGTCGCCCTGTGGTGGGTGTACTTCGACCGCAGCGCGACGGAGGGGGCGCGCGTGATCGCCGAGTCCGACGACCCGGGCCGGCTGGGCCGCAACGCCTACCACCTGGTACACCCGATCATGATCGCCGGCATCATCGTCGCGGCCGCAGCCGACGAGCGGGTGTTCGAGCATCCGACCGTCCGGGCCGAGACGGCCACCGCCTGGATGGTGCTGGGCGGCGCGGCGATCTTCCTGGCCGGCCACGCCGCGTTCAAGGCGATCGTCTGGCGGGTCGTGCCGTGGACGCGCCTGGCCGCCGTCGCCGTGCTGGCTTTGCTGGCGATCGCGGTGCCATACGTCTCGGCGCTAACCCTGGCCATCCTGGCCACCCTGGTGGTGATCGCAGTGGCGGTCACCGACCGACTGCTACCTCACGCCTCAACGCTCAGCCAGGCTGTACGTAGCGAGCCGAGTACGTCAGCGGCGGACGGCGGCCCCTTCGACGCGGCGATCTGACCGGCCACGCCGTGCAGGTAGGCCCCGGCGGCGGCCGCCAGGGGCGCGGCCAGCCCGCTCGCCAGCAGAGACCCGATCAGCCCGCTCAGCACGTCGCCGCTGCCGGCGGTTCCGAGCCACGGCGTGCCGGTCGGGTTGACGAACGTCTTGCCGTGCGGTTCGGCCACCACGGTCGCGTTGCCCTTGAGCAGCAACGTGACGCCCAGCTTGTCGGCGGCGCGGCGGGCGGCGCCGATGCGATCGGCCCCCACGTCGCCGGCGATCCGGGCGAACTCGCGGTCGTGCGGCGTCACCACGGTCGGGGCCTTGCGCTTGCGCGCCAGCTCCGGCGAGCGGGCCAGCAGCGTGATCGCGTCGGCGTCGACGATCACCGGCAAATCGGTGCCCAGCACGTCGGCCAGCAGGCCCATCGCCGCGTCGTCGGTGCCCAGACCCGGACCGACGACCCAGCCCTGCACCCGGACGTCGGCCGGCCGGGTTCTCTCGTGCACGACGACGTCGGGGTAGCGCTCGCGGATCGCCCCGGGCGCCCGGCCCAGGTAGCGCACCATGCCGGCCCCGCCGTGCAGGGCGGCACCGGTGGTCAGCACGCCCGCCCCGTTGTAGGCCGGGGATCCGGCGATGACGCCGACGACGCCGCGGGTGTACTTGTCGTCGGACGGGCCCGGTACGGGAAGCAGCGCGGCCACGTCCGGCTCCTCGAGCACGAACGTCTTGCGCGCGGCCAGCTCGGGCTCGAGGCCGATGTCGACCAGGTGCACCTCGCCGGCCAGCTCGGCGCCGGCGCCGCTGATCAGCCCGGGCTTGAGTGCCCCGAACGTTACCGTGGCGTCGGCCCGGATCGCCTCGCCCGGGACGGCGCCCGTGTCGGCGTCGACCCCCGAAGGCAGATCGACGGCGACGGTCACCCGGGCATCGGCCGTCTCGGCCAGCTCGATGGCGTCGCCGCGCAGGCCGCCCTTCCCGCCGATTCCGAGGATGCCGTCGACGACCAGGTCGGCCGCCTCGATCACATCGGGGCCGGCCTTCGCCGAGACGGCCCGGCCACCGGCCATCCGCAGTGCGATCAGTCCGCCCCGGTGGGCGCGCTCGGGATCGAGCAGCACAGCAGTGACCTGAGCGCCCCGGTCGGCCAACCGTGCGCCGGCGTACAGTGCGTCGCCGCCGTTCGAGCCGCTGCCGACCAGCAGGACAACGGAGGCGCCGTAAACGCGGCCCAGCATCTGTCCACAGTGGACGGCCAGACCGGCGGCCGCCCGTTGCATCAACGCGCCGTCGGGCAGCCGGGCCATGAGCGCCGCCTCGGCGGCCCGGACGTCGCTCACCGGCCATACCCCGCGCACCTGTGCTCCTCTCCCGATCGTGCAACCCTCGGCCGCCTGACGCGGCCGAGGGTTGCACGATCGGTCAGCCCTCGGCTATCACCGTGGCCGACGCTATCCCGCCGTCGTGGGAAAGGGATACGTGCCACCGCGTCACGCCCAACTCGGCCGCTCGGGCGGCGACAGTCCCGCGCACCGAAAGGTGGGGCCGGCCGTACGGGTCGGTGATCACCTCGGCGTCGGTCCAGAGCATGCCGCCCGGCGCGCCGAGCGCCTTGGCCAGCGCCTCCTTGGCCGCGAACCGGGCAGCCAGCGACTCGGCGGTCCGCTTGCCGCCCGTGTCGGTGACCTGCTCGTCGACCGTGAACAGCCGGGCGGCCAGCGACGGGGTGCGCCGCAGCGCCTCGGCGAAGCGCTCGACCGGGACGACATCGATCCCGACGCCGACGATCATGCGGTGGGCGAACCGGCCGCGCCGGGCGGGGCGTAGTCGGACAGGTGGCCCGGGAACGCCGACACGTCGGGGTTCAGGAAGGCGGCCGCGTTGTTGACGGCGGTGGCCACCTCGCCGAACCCGGTGGCAATCAGCCGCACCTTGCCCTCGTAGTCGACGATGTCGCCGGCTGCGAACACGCCGGGCACCGACGTCGCGCCCTTCGTGTCGACCTTGATGTGCCGCTTTCCGGCGATCTCGATGCCCCACTCGAGCAGCGGGCCGAGGTTGGCGGTGAAGCCGAGCGCGGCGACGAGCTTGTCGCAGGGCAGCGACATGGTGCCGCCGTTCACCGCGACTTGTGCCTCGAACAGCTCGGGACTGCCGAGCAGGCCGCTGATCTGCGCGTCGGTCAGGATCTGCACCGACGATGCCCGCACCAGGTCGACCGAGTGCGGGTGGGCCCGGAACTGCGCGCGCCGGTGTATGAGCGTGACCGACTTGGCGATCGGCTCGAGCATCAGCGCCCAGTCGAGGGCGGAGTCGCCGCCGCCGACCACGACCACGTTCAGGTCCTTGTAGACGGACGGATCGGGCACGAAGTGCACCACGCCCCGTCCGACGAACTCCTGCCCGGCCGGCAGCGGCCGGGGCGAGAACGTGCCGATGCCGCCGGTGATCACGATGGCGCGGGTCTCGATGCGCACGCCCTCCGACGTGGTGACGGCGAACGTGCCGTCACCGCGCTCGAGGCCCACCGCCTGGTGGCCCAGCACGTAGTCGGGGTCGAACGGCGCCGCCTGCTTCACCAGCTCGTCGACCAGCTCGCGTCCGCGGATGGCCGGGAAGCCGGCCACGTCGAAGATCGCCTTCTCCGGGTACATGGCGGTGATCTGGCCGCCCGGCTCCTCGAGCGAGTCGAGCACGGCGGTTTTCAGCGTGCGCACTCCCGCGTAGTAGGCGCCGAACAGGCCCACCGGCCCGGCCCCGACAATGAGCAGGTCAACCGACTTCACACCATCTGCCACATGACCATCCTGGCCGATCGGTACCCGACCGTCGAGTGAGCTGGCTCGCTACTCGACGGTCACCGACTTGGCCAAGTTGCGTGGCTTGTCGACGTCGTACCCGCGCGCCTGCGCGATCTCGGCGGCCAGCACCTGCAGCGGAATCGTCGCCACGAACGGGGCCAGCAGCGTGGGCACCGCCGGCACCTCGATCAGGTGGGCGGCGTGCCGGCGCACCGTCTCGTCGCCCTCCTCGGCGATGACCACGGTCCGGGCCCCCCGGGCCGAGATCTCGGCGATGTTGGACAGCATCTTCTGGTGCAGCAGCGGCCGGCCGACCGGCGACGGCATGACCACCACCACCGGCAGGTCGTCTTCGATCAGGGCGATGGGGCCGTGCTTGAGCTCGCCGGCCGGGAAACCCTCGGCGTGCATGTAGGCGAGCTCCTTGAGCTTGAGCGCACCCTCCAGGGCCACCGGGTAGCCGACGTGCCGGCCGAGGAACAGCACCGCCCGCGACATGGCGATCTCGCGGGCCAGGGCACGTACCGGCTCGACGACGCCCAGGGTCTGGGCCATGAGCTCGGGGACGGCGGCCAGCGTGTCGAACTCGCGGGCGATCTCGTCCTCGTACTTGGTGCCGCGTGCCTGGGCCAGGGCCAGGCCGACCAGCTCGACGGCGGCCACCTGCGCGGTGAACGTCTTCGTCGCAGCCACCCCGATCTCGGGGCCGGCGTGGGTGTAGAGCACGCCGTCGGACTCGCGCGGGATCTGCGCGCCGTTGGTGTTGCAGATGGCCAGCACGCGGGCCTTCTGGGCGCGGGCGTGACGAACCGCCTCGAGCGTGTCGGCGGTTTCTCCGGACTGGCTGATCGCCACCACGAGCGTCTGCCGGTCGAGCACCGGATCGCGGTAACGGAACTCCGAGGCCATCTCGACCTCTACCGGAACCCGCGTCCAGTGTTCGATGGCGTACTTGGCGATCAGCCCGGAGTGGAACGCGGTGCCGCAGGCGACCACGAACACCTTGTCGACGTCGCGCAGCTCCTGCTTGTCGACGCGCTGCTCGTCCAGCACGACCTGGCCGTCGACCAGGTGCCCTCGCAGCGTATTGGCCACGGCGCTGGGCTGCTCCTCGATCTCCTTCAGCATGAAGTAGTCGAAGCCGCCCTTCTCGGCGGCGGCCAGGTCCCAGTTGATGTGGAAGTGCTTGCCGTCGACGCGCGCCCCGGCGAAGTCGGTGACCGTGTAGCCGCCCGGGCGGATCTCGACGACCTGGTCCTGGCCCAGCTCGACGGCATTGCGCGTGTAGGCGATGAACGCGGCCACGTCGCTGCCCAGGAACGTCTCGCCCTCGCCGATCCCGACGACCAGCGGCGAGTTGCGGCGGGCGGCCACCACGACGTCGGGCTGCTCGCGGTCGACGACCACCAGGGTGAACGCGCCGTCCAGGCGGAGGCAGGTGTCGCGCAGCGCGTCGGCCAGGCCGGCGCCCTCCTCCAGCCGGGCCGCGACGAGATGGGCCACGACCTCGGTGTCGGTGTCACTGCCGAACTCGACGCCCCGGGCCTCCAGCTCGGCGTGCAGCTCACCGTGGTTCTCGATGATGCCGTTGTGGATGACGGCCACCCGCTCGGCCGCGTCCAGGTGCGGATGGGCGTTGCGGTCGGTCGGCGCGCCGTGGGTGGCCCACCGGGTGTGCCCGATACCGGTCGTACCGGTAATCGTCAGCCCGGCCAGCTCCTTGTCCAGATTCTCGATCCGCCCGGCTTTCTTGGCCGTCTGCAGCTTTTCGCCGACGACAGCCACGCCGGCCGAGTCGTAACCGCGGTACTCCAGCCGGCGCAGTCCCTCGACGACTACGTCGAGGGCCTGCCGTGGGCCTACGTAACCTACGATCCCGCACATCGTTCCCCCCAGATCTTCGCGCGAGAGCTCACCGCATGCAGGGTACGGGAGTCTGCTTCACCACGTAGCCCTCGCGTAGCGGGCGCCGTGTGGTAAACGGAAAGCGTGAGCGACGCACGCACTGCCTGGACCGAGGCCGGCGCCTACCCGGTGGGTGCGGGCGTCTACCGGATCCCGCTGCCGCTGCCCCAGGACGGGCTGCGGGCGGTCAACGTCTACGCGATCGCCGACGGCGAGCAGGTCGTGCTCATCGACAGCGGCTGGGCGCTGGCCGAGAGCGTGGACCTGCTGGCCAAGTCGCTGGACGGCATCGGCTACGGGCTGGGCGACATCCGCGAGTTCCTGGTCACGCACGTGCACCGCGACCACTACACCCAGGCGGTGGTCATTCGGCGCGACTACGGCACCCAGATCGCCCTGGGCGAGGGTGAGCGCCCCAGCCTGACCGCCATGCGCGAGGCCATCCGCTCCGGCGTTCCGCGCAGCGCCGCCCATCTGGTGCGGGCCGGCGCCCAGGCGCTCGTGGACCGGATCGCCCCCCGGCCGATGACCGACGAGGCCGGAGTGTGGGAGCTGCCCGATCAGTGGTTGTCCAGCGGGGTCGAGCTGCGGCTACAGACGCGCGCCCTGCGGGTCGTCGCGACGCCCGGCCACACCCGCGGGCACGTCGTGTTCTACGACCCGGACGCCGGCGCGCTGTTCGCCGGCGACCACGTCCTGCCGCACATCACCCCGTCGATCGGTTTCGAGGTCCCGCCGTCCGAGTCGCCGCTGCGTGACTACCTCGAGTCGCTGCGCCTGGTCCGGTCGCTGCCGGACGCCAAGCTGCTGCCGGCGCACGGCCCCGATGCGCCCAGCGTGCACGCCCGGGTGGACGAGCTGCTCGATCACCACGAGCAGCGGCTGACCGAGACGGCCAAGGCGGTCGAGCAGGGCGCCGACACCGCCTACGCGGCGGCCGGGCGGCTGCGCTGGACCCGGCGGCGGCGCCCGTTGGACGATCTCGACCTGTTCAACCAGGTGCTGGCCACCACCGAGACGATGGCCCACCTGGACGTCCTGGTGCTGCGCCGCTGGCTGACCGTCACCGAGACGGACGGCGTGGCCCACTACGCGGTGGCCTGACTCGCGTCCTGCAGCCATCCCCCGTTTCATCGCCCCGTTTCATCGCCCCGTTTCATGATCAACAGCAGAAGTTGGTCGCTCCAGCGACCACTTCTTGCTGTTGATCACGAACCGTTCAGGGCCTCGACGGGCCGGTGGTGGGCGTCGGGGTGCCGGTAGGCGTCGACGTCGTCGGAGTCCGAGTCGGGGTCGGGGTCGGGGTGGGCGTCGAGGTGCTGTTCGGCGCGGTCGGTGGTCTCGATGTCGCGGGGCGGGTCGAGGGCGCGGACTTCTCGACCGGCGCCGGAGGCTCGGTCGAGCGCGACTTCGAAGGCGACTTCGAAGGCGACGTCGAAGGTGACGTCGACGGCGACCGCGACTCGGCCGGGTCGGGCGCATTCGAGTGGCCGCCGCCGAACAGGCTGGTGCCGCTGCCGGCCCGGTCGTGGACGATCTTGTTCATGGGACGCCCGGCGGCCAGCTCGATGCCCGTCACGATGCCGGCCACCACCAGGAACAGGCCCACCACGCCGTAGGCGGCGTGCCGCCAGTTCAGCCGTGTCGTCGGACGCGCTGGCAGTGCGCCCCGCATTCGCCGGATGGAGTGGCTGTAGAGGGCGTTGCCGACGACGGTGACCACGCTGGCCAGGGCCGCGCCGATCACCGTGCCGGCCACGCCGAAGAACGAGGCGACGATGGTGGCACTGACTGCGGCCAACATGCTGGCCATGACCTGAGTGACCGAAAGTTCCGGTCTGGTGGGGAGGGTCCGGGTCTCGTCGCGAGCAGGCGGCGGAGCGGAACTCATTGCCGCCGAGTCTCCCGGACGATCCTGTGCGAGCCGAATTCGGCTCAAGCCGAGCTCAGGTCGCGGCTACGACCGCGGCGAGCCGGTGCGCGATCTCGTCGGCGTGCTCGTGGGTGGCCGCCTCGACCATCACCCGCACCAACTGCTCGGTGCCCGACGGGCGCAGCAGGATCCGGCCCTGGTCGCCCAGCTCGGCGCCGGCGCGGGCCACCGCCGCCCTGACGTCGGGCGCCTCGCAGGCGCGCGCCCGGTCGGCCACCTTCACGTTGACCAGAACCTGCGGCAGCCGCCGGACCACCGACGCCAGCTCGGCCAGCGACCGACCCGACGAGGCCACGCAGGCCATGACGTTCAGCGCCGTCAGCAGCCCGTCACCGGTGGTGGCCGCCTCGGTGAAGATGACGTGCCCGCTCTGCTCGCCGCCCAGCGACAACCCGCGGGCCCGCAGCTCCTCCAGCACGTACCGGTCGCCCACTGCCGTCGTCAGCACCGAGATACCGGCCTCGCGCATGGCGTGGTGCAGGCCCAGGTTGCTCATGACGGTGGCCACTATCGCGTCGTCGCGCAGCCGGCCCTGCGCGCGCAATGACAGCGCGCCGAGTGCCAGGATCTGGTCTCCGTCGACGATCTCGCCGGCGGCGTCGACAGCCAGGCAGCGGTCGGCGTCGCCGTCGTGGGCGATTCCCAGGTCGGCGCCCTCGGCCACCACGCGCTTGGCCAGCCCCTCGATGTGCGTCGAGCCCACGCCGTCGTTGATGTTGAGCCCGTCCGGCTCAGCGGCCACCGCCACCACCGTCGCACCGGCCCGCCGGTACGCCTCAGGCGCGGCGTAGGACGCGGCGCCATGCGCGCAGTCGACCACGACCTTCAGCCCGTCCAGGCGCTGCGGGACTGCGGTCAGCAGATGGGCGATGTAGCGCTCGGCGGCGTCGTCGGCGTCGTGCACCCGGCCGATCGACCTACCCGTGGGACGGCCGGTCAGTGGCCCGGCGTCGACCAGTGCCTCGATCTCGGCCTCGATCTCGTCGGGCAGCTTGTGCCCGCCCCGGGCGAACAGCTTGACCCCGTTGTCGGGCATCGGGTTGTGGCTGGCCGACAGGACTACGCCCAGGTCGGCGTCGAAGTCGGCGGTCAGGAACGCCACGGCCGGGGTGGGCAATACGCCCACCCGGAGTACGTCAGCCCCGGCCGAGGTCAGCCCGGCCACCACCGCGGCCTCGAGCATCTCGCCGCTGGCCCGCGGGTCACGTCCGATCACCGCCCGCGGGCGATGCGTCGGGTCGTGCCCGATCAGCACCCGGGCGGCCGCCCCGGCAACGGCCAGGGCGAGCTCGGGCGTCAGGTCGCCGTTCGCGAGTCCGCGAACACCATCCGTACCGAAGTACCGGCCCACCGACGTGGGCCTAGGCCGTGTCTGACGAATGCATGCTCTGCTGCGCGGCGGCCAGGCACGCCATCTGCGGCGTCCTCGTCGTCGTCCATGGCGCTGCCATGGCCTCCTCCTTCGTCGCTGTTCGCAACCAGCATCTGGCGCACCCGGCCGCCGCTCGCGACGAACGGCATCCGTCAGACACGACCTACCGCTTCGAGTACTGCGGAGCCTTGCGGGCCTTCTTCAGGCCGTACTTCTTGCGCTCCTTGACCCGGGGGTCGCGGGTGAGGAAGCCGGCCTTCTTCAGGGCGGGACGGTCGTCGGGCTCGAGCCCGATCAGCGCCCGGGCGATGGCCAGACGCAGCGCACCGGCCTGCCCGGTGACACCGCCGCCGCGCAGCGAGGCGATGACGTCGAACTGGCCGTCCTTCTCCAGGGTGACGAACGGCTCGCGGATGAGCTGCTGGTGCACCTTGTTCGGGAAGTACGACTCGAGCGTGCGGCCGTTGAGCTTGAACTCGCCGGTGCCCGGCACCAGCCGGACGCGGACGATGGCCTCCTTGCGGCGGCCGACGGTCGGGGCGGCGGGGCTAGTCACTGGCTGACCTGCTTGATCTCGAAGGGCTGAGGCTTCTGGGCGGCGTGCGGGTGCTCGGGGCCGGCGTACACCTTGAGCTTCTTGAGCTGCTTGCGGCCGAGGGTGTTCTTCGGCAGCATGCCGCGGACGGCCAGCTCGATCACCCGCTCGGGGCGGCGCTCGAGCAGCTCGCCGACGGTGCGCCGGGACAAACCGCCCGGGTAGCCCGAGTGGCGGTAGCGGAACCCGTCACGCTTGGTGCCGGTCAGCGCCACCTTCTCGGCGTTGACGATGACGACGAAGTCGCCGGTGTCGACGTGCGGCGCGAACTGGGGCTTGTGCTTGCCGCGCAGCAGCATGGCGACGTGGGTGGCCAGCCGGCCGAGCACCACGTCGTCGGCGTCGATGACGTGCCACGCACGCGTGACCTCGCCGGGCTTGGGGCTGTAGGTAGGCATGATCTCTCTCTAATCGGTCTTCACGGCGTCTGCGCGCCGCCCCCGCGGTCGGCGACCCCGGGACATGGCCGGTGGACGGGCCGCAATGGACTCGTCCGAGCGATCACGATACCGGCGCCTCCGCGTCCGGGCCAAATCCGCCTCGGTGGACGGCGTCCCAGTAGGCCCGCCGGACGGCCAGGCAGGTGCGCACATGGCGCTCGTGCCCCGCAGTGAGGTCCGCGCGCATCGCCTCGTCGGTGCTGGACGTGACGATGAAGTAGAAACCGGTGAACGCGCCGAGGAACGCGCTGACCCGCAGCATCTCGTTGCTGAGCACGTAGTGGTGGCCGGCGATCGTCCAGGTGGCGAGCACGCTCGGACGGGGGCCGACCCAGCTGACGAGGGCCACTCGGTCGATGGTGATGACGCCGAGCACGATGAAGAACGCCGCGACGATCAGCCCGATCACGGCGGCCGTGATGACCTGGGCCAGCACGGAGATCACGATCAGGTTGGCCCGCTCGCGCCGGCGCAACTGGGGCGTCTCGTCGGAGAGCTCGCGCTCGACGAGAGTCGCCAGCCGCGCCGGCAACGCCGCGTGCAGCTCGTCCGCGTCGGCGAACGCCGCGAGCCGGACCAGATCCGGGCGGCCCTGCCGGGTGGCGAACGCCGCGGCCAGCACCAGGAACAGCAGCGTGGTGAGCACCAAGGGCAGGCCGTGCAACCGTCCGATCGTCTGCCAGAACTCGGTGCTGTAGAAGGACAGCGTCAGCGCGACCAGCAGCAGCGGCACGACCTGCAACATCGAGCTGCTGCGTCGCATCACGGTCTGCCCGAGCGAGCGCAGCATGAACGCGACCAGCAGGAACGGCCCGGTGATCATCGCGCCCAGCGTCTGCAGCTTGCCGCGGTTGGGCACCAGCGCGGGGGCACCGTTCGAGCGCAGCCACGACGCCAACGAGGCGACGACCTGATCCGCCACGGGGCATTCATACCCGAATCGCGGGTCAGCGAGCGACACGCCCCTCGTCGAACACGGGCTGATCCGCCTCGTAGACCGTGCCGTCGGCGCCGAAGACCAGGAACCGGTCGAGCGAGCGCGCGAACCAGCGGTCGTGCGTGACGGCCAGCACCGTGCCTTCATAGGCTTCCAGCGCCTCCTCCAAGGCTTCGGCGCTGATCACGTCGAGGTTGTCGGTCGGCTCGTCGAGCAGCAGCAGCGTGGACCCGGACAGCTCGAGCAACAGGATCTGGAAGCGCGCCTGCTGCCCGCCGGACAGCGACCCGAACCTCTGATCCCCTTGCTGGTTAAGGCCGTACCGCCGCAGTGCGCCCATTGCCCGGCCGCGATCAACCCCAGCTCGGCCGGATTCGCCGTGCCAGAGCAGATCGACCAGTGTGCGGTCCATCCACTCCGGGTGGGTGTGCGTCTGCGCGAACAGGCCGGGCACCACGCGAGCCCCGAGCTTCCACTGTCCACTGTGGACGATGTTCTCGCCGTCCAGCAGACGCAGGAAGTGCGACTTGCCGGCTCCGTTCGCCCCGAGCACGCCGATACGTTCGCCGTAGAAGATCTCGGTGTCGAACGGCTGCATCAGGCCGGTCAGCTCGAGCTTCTCGCAGGTGATCGCGCGCTTGCCGGTCCGCCCGCCGCGCAGGCGCATCGTCACCGACTGCTCGGTAGGCTTGTCCGGCGGTGGGCCGGCCGCCTCGAACCGCTCGAGGCGGGCGAGCATCACCCGGTACTTCGGCGCCATCGATTCGTAGTACTTGGCCTGCTGCTGCAGCGTGCGCACCAGTTCCTTGAGCCGGGCGTGCTCCTCCTCCCAGCGGCGGCGGAGCTCGGCCATCCGCTCGTGCTTGTGCGCGCGCGCTTCGTGGTAGGACTCGAAGCCGCCGCCGTGCACCCAGGCTGTATTTCCCTCGACGGTGACGACGCGGTCGGCCACCCGGGCCAGCAGCTCGCGGTCGTGGCTGACGAAGAGCACCGTCTTGGGCGTCTCGCGCAGCCGGTCCTCCAGCCAGCGCTTGGCCGGCACGTCGAGGTAGTTGTCCGGCTCGTCCAGCAGCAGTACCTCGTCGGGTCCGCGCAGAAGTGCCTCTAACGCAAGGCGTTTCTGCTCGCCGCCGGACAGCGTGGTCAGCTCCCGGTACTTGCACTCGTCGTAGGGCAGCCCGAGTGCAGCGACCGTGACGGTGTCCCAAAGTACCTCGGCGTCGTACCCGCCCGCATCGCCCCAGTGCGCGAGCGCCCGGGCGTAGGCCATCTGCGTCTTCTCGTCGTCGCGCTCCATCAACACGATCTCGGCCGCCTCGAGTTCCTCCCAGGCGTCGCGCACCCGCTCCGGCGCGAGCTGCACCAGAAACTCCTGCACGGTCGTGGCATCGCGGACCGAGCCGATGAACTGCCGCATGACGCCCAGCCCGCCCGACCGCGCGATCGCGCCGGCCTGGGCCGGGATGTCGCCGGCGATGACGCGCAGCAGGGTCGTCTTGCCGGTGCCGTTGGCCCCGATCAACGCCGCCTTCGCGCCGTCGCCCACCCGGAAGTTGACGTCGTCGAACAACGTCCGCCCGTCCGGGAGCTGATGGCGCGCGCCGGCTACGTCGATGTACCCCACGATCGGTCAGTGTGCGGCACGGCCGGGCCGGCCGCACCCCACTTATCGGAGGCCGAGGTACGACGCGAGCAGCCGATCGCGCGTGCGCATCGGGAGGTGGGCGAGCAGGCCGGCACTGCGGGCGTCGCGTCCGGCGAGGTAGCGCAGCCTGGGCTTGCGGGCCTCGACGGCCTCGACGATCACGTCGACCACGACGGCGACGTCGCCCAGCTTCGTCTTGGCCAGTGCCTCGGCCAGCGCGCCGAGCGCCGGCTCGTACAGCGCGCGCTGCTCGGGGGTCGCCGCGTCCAGCGTCGCCTCGGACCGCTTGCCGGCTCGGGCGAAGATGCCGGTGTCCATGGCGCCGGGGACGACGAGCACCACCGGGATGCGCCACGGCGCGAGCTCGAGCCGGGCGGCGTGCGACAGCGACTCGAGCGCCGCCTTGCTGGCCGACAGCGGCGCGAGGAACGGCATGGCCACCCGGGCGGTCGGCGCGCTGACGTTCACAACGCGCCCGTTGCCCTTACGCAGCAAGGGCACGCACGCTCGCATGAGCGCGGCCGGGCCGACGACGTTCACGTCGAACTGGTCGCGCCACTCGCCGGACGGCATGAGCTCCAGCGGGCCCTGGACGATGATGCCGGCGTTGTTGATCAAAGCGTGCAGGCCGGCGCCGCCCGTCGCCCGGTCGACCTGCGCGACGGCGTCGGCGATCTGGGCGTCGTCGGTGACGTCCAGCCGAAGCGGGGTCGTGCCGCGCGGGGCGTCGTCGAGACGGCGCACCCCGGCGTAGACGTCGTATCCGCGCTGCACGAGCGCGCGAGCCGTGGCCGCACCGATTCCCGCCCCGGCGCCGGTGATCAGGACTGACTTCATGACAAGTTCCTCTCCACATGTCAACATCTACATGTCTGAGTGTTCACACGTAGTGTTCGACATGTCAAGCTGGTTAGGAAAGCGGAAGGGGTGGCCGGTGTCGCTGCGCCACGGGCTGCTCGGCCTGCTCGCGGAGGGGCCGGCCAGCGGCTACGACCTGACCCAGCGGTTCGAGAAGGTGGTCGGCCCGGTCTGGCCGGCCAAGCATCCGCAGATCTACGCCGAGCTCGGCCGGATGGCGACCGAGGGCCTGATCCGGATCGAGAGCGAGGGCCCGCGCGGCCGCAAGGCGTACGAGATCACCGACGCCGGGCTGGCCGAGGTACGGCGCTGGCTGGTCGAGACGAACCCAGAGCAGGCGCTGCGCTTCGAGCCGCTGTTGCGGTCGTTCTTCTTCTGGCTGATGGAGCCGGACGAACTGGCCGCGCACCTGGAACGCGAGTCGGCGTCCTATCGGAAGCTGGCCGACACCTACCGCGAGTACGGCGCAGCCAAGGACCGCGGCGACTTCGGCTTCAGCCCGCAGACCCAGTCGTTGCGAGTGGCCGTCGAGGCCGGAGCGCGCATCTACACCGCGCTCGCCGACTGGGCCCAGTGGGCGGCCGAGCGCAGCCGCAAGCAGTAGGCAGCGGTACGGCGCGATCGGGGAGAGACTGAAGGCATGACCACGACGCAGGCCGATCTCGCCACGCTGACCAGCGCGCTGCCCGACGGGGCGGTGCTCACCGATCCGGACGTGACGGCGTCCTACCGGCAGGACTGGGCCCGCGACCCGAACGCCGGACAGCCGCTGGCCGTGGTCCGGGCGACGGGTACCGACGACGTGGTCGCAACGCTGCGCTGGGCGTCGGCCCATCGGGTGCCCGTCGTGCCGCGGGGGGCAGGCTCGGGATTGTCCGGCGGGGCAACGGCCGTCGAGGGTGGCCTGGTGCTGTCGATGGAGCGGATGCGTTCGATCGAGATCGACCCGGCGATGCGCGTCGCGATCACCCAGCCCGGGGCGCTGAACGTCGAGGTCAAGCGAGCGGCCGCCGAGCACGGGCTGTGGTATCCGCCGGACCCGTCGTCGTTCGAGATGTGCTCGATCGGCGGCAATGCGGCCACCAACTCGGGCGGGCTGTGCTGCGTCAAGTACGGGGTCACCACCGACTACGTGCTGGGCATGCAGGTCGTGCTGGCCGACGGCACGGCAGTGCGGCTGGGCGGTCCGCGAATCAAGGACGTCGCCGGGCTGTCGCTCACCAAGCTGTTCGTGGGCAGCGAGGGCACCCTGGGCGTGATCACCGAGCTGACCCTGCGCCTGCTGCCCGCGCAGGCGCCGATGTCGACCCTGGTCGCGTCGTTCGCGTCGGTCGAGGCGGCGGCCGAGGCGGTGCTGGCCATCACCACCAAGCTGCGTCCGTCCACGCTCGAGCTGATGGACAACGCTTCGATCAACGCGGTCGAGGACTACGTGTCCATGGGACTCGATCGCACCGCCCGCGCCCTGTTGCTCGCCCGTTCCGACGCCCCGGGCGCGGCGGCCGCCGAGGAGATCGCCGTCGTCGAGGCGGCCTGCCGGGCCGCCGGCGCCGCCGAGCTGTTCACCACCGCCGACCAGGACGAAGGCGAGGCCTTCGCGGCGGCCCGGCGGGCGGCGTTCCCGGCCCTGGAGCGCAAGGGCGATCTGCTGCTGGAGGACGTCGGCGTGCCGCTGCCCGCGCTGCCGGCCCTGGTGGCCGGTGTCGAGCAGATCGCCGCCGAGAACGACGTCCTGATCGCTGTCGTCGCCCACGCCGGCGACGGCAACACGCACCCGCTGATCGTCTACAACGCGCAGGACGCGGACGAGACGACCCGGGCCTACAAGGCGTTCGGCGAAATCATGGACCTGGCGATCACCCTCGGCGGAACGATCACGGGCGAGCACGGGGTGGGCCGATTGAAGAAGGACTGGCTGCCGACCTACGTCGGCGAGGACGTTATGGCCCTGTCCCGTCGCGTCAAGGACGCCCTCGACCCGCTCGGCATCCTCAACCCCGGCGCGGTGCTCTAGGCCGTGTCTGGCAATTCCCGCTCGTCGCGAGCGGCGGCCAGCGCTGCGCCGGTCACGAACGCCGCCTCGTCACTGAGCAGGAACGCCGCGAACGCGGCCACTTCGTCCGGACGGGACAGCCGCCCGATCGGGCTGAGCCCCGCCGCATCCACGTGGTCTCCAGCCAGGCTGTGGAACAGCGGCGTGTCCACGGCATGCGTGACGAGCGCGTTCACCCGGATGCCGTCGCGGGCGCATTCCAGCGCGGCCGCCCGGGTCAGCCCGACCACCCCGTGCTTCGCCGCGGCGTACGCCGCCATGCCGCCCGCGCCGGCGACGCCCAGTACCGACGCGTTGTTGACGATCGCCCCGCCGCCGGCGCTCGCGCGCAGCGCCGGCAGTTCGTGCTTGACGCAGTGGAAGACGCTGGTCAGGTTCAGGTCGAGCTCGGCCCGCCACGCAGCCGCGTCGAGGTCGGTGATCGAACGGCCGGCGGCCACCCCGCCGACGTTGTTGAATGCTCCGTCCAACCGCCCGAACCGCTCGAGCACCACGCCGACCAGCCGGGCCACGTCAGCCTCGACGGTGACGTCGGCGACGACGAACTCGGCTCGTCCGCCCTCGCCCCGGATCTCCGCGGCGGCGGCCTCGCCGGCCTGGGCCCCCGCGCGCCGATCACCACCGCCCCGCCCTCGGCTGCGACCCGCTGCGCGACGGCTCGGCCGATGCCCGAGCTGCCACCCGTGACGACGATGACCTTCTTATCGAACCGAGGCGTCATCGCCCCATGCTGGCAGGCGTTACGCGGCTCGTCGGCGGACCCACCACACCGTGGCCGCACCGAGCAACAGCGTCAGCACCAGGTAGGCCACGCCCTCGACCAGCTGGAAGTGCCAGAACCGCGAGTTCGGTTGGTACTTCGTCCAATTCGTGTAGCCGTGCTGTACAAACCACTGGTCGTACGCCGCGCGCTGATCGGCCGCGTTGGCCGCCGCTGTCCCAGCCTGCCGGCCCAGTGCGTCCTGTTCGCCGCTGCTCAGGTGATGCCCGGACGCGTCCTGCATCCAGCTGCTGAGTGTCCAGCCGTTGCGGATGAAGCCACCCTTGCTCAACTGGGCCACCACCGGCGCCATGATGTGGGGTCGCAGGTAGATCGCCGACGAGAGCACGACGCCGATCCAGACCGCCAGCGTGACGGCCATCGCGACGAGTGTGCGGCGCAGGACGGCCCCGAGCAGCGCCCCGAGCGCGAAGGCGAATACCGTGCGGGCGGCGAACACGACGCCCTCGACCTCGTAGGCCTTGCCGCTCTGGATGCGGCCCAGGATCGGCTCCCACGGATGGAACCACCAGCCGTACAGCGCCGAGAACGCCAGCGCCAGTCCGGCCAGCACCACCGTGAGCACTGTCAACTTGACGACAGTCCATCGCACGCGGTCGGTGGCCTGCGTCCAGGCGAAGCGGAACGTGCCACTCTCCAGCTCACGGGCCACGATCGGAGCACCGACGAACGCGCCGATCAGTGCCGGGACGAACGCAAGGGGTACCGGCAGGAAGTCGGTGACGCTCTGGTAGCGGTGCTGGAAGCTGCCGAGCGCGTTCTGGCATGCGTCGGTGGTGAACGAGCCACACGAGCCGAGTCCGAGTCGGTGGTAGTCGCGGTGCATCGCCATGCCGTGGACGAGCATGAAGACGGAGAACCCGCCGAGCACGGCCACCGCGCCGAGTAGCGCCATGCGGTGCTGGCGCCAGGTGATCCAGGTCAGGCCCCGCACCCGGGGCAATGTCCAACCGGTGCCGGCGGCTGCGATCGTCATGCCGACATCGCCCGTCGCTCGCCGAGCGGGCCGGGCAGCGCACTGGCCCGGGGCGCCCGCAGGTAGGACAGCACAAGTTCCTCCAGGTTGGTCTCGTCGAGTCGCCACCCGGCCGGGGTCGGCACCGGACGGGTAATGCGCACGAGCGCGATGGCTTGCCGCTCGGCCGAGTGCGCGTGTACGACGTCGAAGGCGGACGCGACGGCGTCGAGCTCGCCGGCCGGTCCGGTCAGGACGCGGTGCGTCGCAACCAGCTCATCGACGTCGCCGGCCACCTGCACCTGGCCCCGGGAAAGCACGACCAGGTAGTCGCACACCCGCTCCAGTTCGGCAACCACATGCGAGGAGAGCAGCACCGACAGCCCCTCGTCGGCGACGGCGGCCATCAGCACGGCCATGAAGTCATGCCGGGCCAGCGGGTCGAGGCGGGCCACCGGTTCGTCGAGGATGAGAAACTCGGGATGCCGGGCCAGTGCCACGGCCAGCGCCACCTGCGCGTGCTGCCCACCGGACAGCTTGCCGACCCGGCGACCCAGCGGGATGTCGAGATCGGCCAGCCGTTGCCGGGCATTCGCCTCGTCCCACCGGTTGCTCAGGTTGGCGACCAGTCGCAGCGTGTCGGCCACGCTGAGGTTCGGGTACAGGGGCGTGTCCTGCGCGACGAAGGCGATACCGTCCAGCGCGGTCGACGATCCCGGCTCCGTACCGTCGAGTACGGTGAGGCGGCCGGTGGTCGGGGTCGTCAGGCCCACGGCCATGTTCAGCAACGTCGACTTGCCGGCGCCGTTCGGACCGACCAGCGCCACCACCCGCCCCGACGGGACCGCGAGCGTGCAGTCGCGTAACGCCCAGGTGCGCCCGTACCGTTTGCCGACGGCCTGGGCCTCGACGGCGGTCACGACGCCGTCATCCTTTTGGATGAGCGCATCTCGTGGCGCGCGCTGCTGATCAGGGCACTGACACTCTCGTCGTCCAGTCCGGCCTCGTCGGCTTCGTCGAGCCACTTGACGAGCTTGCGGCGCAGGGAGTGCAGGTCGCGCAGCGGCACGACGTCCAGGCCGGCCTCGACGAAGGTCCCCAGCCCGGGACGGCCGGCCGCGAGGCCCTTGTGCTCCAGCTCGCGGTAAGCCTTGAGCACGGTGTTGGGGTTGATGGCCAGGGCCGCCACCACGTCCTTCACCTTGGGCAGCTGATCGCCCGGCGAAAGGTAGCCCAGCCTCAGCGCATCCTCGACCTGCCGCACGATCTGCTGGTACGGCGGTACACCCGACGCCGGGTCGAGCCGGAACGCGATAGCGCTACTACCCTGTTTATCTAGCTCCATAGATAAAGCGTGATGCGTGGTCCGGCTCCTGTCAAGGATGAGCTCCCCAGTGGCCGAGGCCGGCACCGCCGAACTGATCGGGGAAGCGGCCGCTACCCGGCCGAGCCGACTAAACCGGACCGCTGCAAATGGTCATCCCCGCCGGGACGACGCGGGGCGAGCGTCCTTGATCAACAGCGGAAAATGGCCGCTACCACAGCCAACTTCCGCTGTTGATCAAGAACATGAGCGTCAGGACGAGCGCCAGCGGCGTAGGACGAGCAGCAGGACGACCAGGACGGCTGCCACCGGGAGCAGCCGCTTGACGATCGCCGGGCCGGCCGACGAGACCAGGTTGATCGGCTCGACCTGCGCCTCGGCCCGGGGCGTCTCCAGCGCCGCGTGACGGGGCGCCGGACCCTCGGGCCGAGCCTTGGCTGGGTCGCCCTCCACTTCGGCCGCGTCAGCGGCATCCGAGGAGTGAGAGCCACCGGCCAGCTGGCCGGCCAGGCAGTCGGCGAACTGTCCGATCAGCTTGTTACCGACGTCGACCATCACGCCACGTCCGAACTGGGCCGGCTTGCCGGTGATGTTCAGATCAGTCACGACGTCGACCCGGGTCGAGTCGCCCTCGCTCTGCAGCGTCGCGGCCACCTTCGCCGCGGCCGTGCCGTTGCCGCGCGCATCCTTGCCCTGCGCGTCAATCACCGCCCGGCGGGCGGCCTCGTCCTTCTCGACGAAGCTGGCTTTCCCTTTGTAGGTAAGGCCAATCGGGCCGACCTTGACCTTCACGGTGCCGGTGAACCTGTCGCCGTCGACCGAGTCGAGCGACGCGCCGGGCATGCACGGCGCGACGCGCTCGATGTCGAGCAGAACGCGCCAGGCCTCCTCCACGCCCACCGGCACCGTGAACGAATGCTCGAGCTGCATGAGTCTCCTAACGCGGGCTATTTCGGCGGCCGCCTCCTAGCCGGCCGCGGCCAGCACGGCCCGACGGGTCAGCACGGCGGCCAGATGCTCACGGTAGTCGGCCTGCCCGGACAGGTCACTCGGCGCGTGCGTTCCCTCGGCTACGTGTTCGGCCGCCGCCCGCACCGCATCAGCTGACACGGAGGCGCCGGCCAGGGCCTGCTCGACGCCGCGTGCCCGCAACGGCGTCGTGCCCATGTTGGTGAGCCCCACGCGCGCCTCGACGATCGAGCCGTTCGAGCGACGCACCATCGCAGCCACGCCGACGATCGCCCAGGACTGCGCGACCAGGTTGAACTTCTCGTAGTGCGTGCCCCATCCGTCCAGCTTGGGGATGCGCACCGACGTGAGCAATTCGTCCGGGGCCAGCGTTGTCGTCAGGTAGTCGACGAAGAAGTCCGAGGCGGCCACCGACCGGGAACCCGAAGGACCCTGCACGTTCAGCGTGGCGTCCAGGGTGAGGGCGATCGTCGGCAGGTCGCCGGCCGGATCGGCGTGCGACAGCGAACCGCCGAACGTGCCCAGGTGGCGTACCTGCCGGTCGCCCACCGTGGCGGCCGCCTGGGCGATCAGCGGCGCGTGCCGGGCCACCAGCGGGTCGTGCAGCACCTCGTCGTGCGTCGTCATGGCCCCGATCACGATTGCGTCGCCGTCGTCGCGCACCCCGCGCAGTTCGTCGAGCCGGGAAACGTCGATCAGCGTCGACGGGTAGGCGAGCCGCATCCGCAGTACCGGCAGCAGCGACTGCCCGCCGGCCAGCACCTTGGCGTCCTCGCCCGCCTCACTCAGCGCGGACAGGGCTTCGTCCACTGTGGACGGTCGGACGTAGTCGAACGCGGCCGGGATCATCGCGCGCCACCTTCCTGGATGGCCCGCCACACTCTCTCGGGCGTACACGGCATCGGCACTTCGCTCACGCCGAGCGGTCGCAGTGCGTCGATGATCGCATTAACCACGGCCGGAGTGGACGCAATGGTGCCGGCCTCGCCAACTCCCTTTACACCAAGGGGATTCGTCGTCGACGGGCTGACCGTGCGGTCGGTGACGAACGTCGGCAGATCCATCGCCGACGGCACCAGGTAGTCGACGAGCGTGCCGGTGGTCAGGTTGCCGTCGGCGTCATAGACCGCTTCCTCGTACAGCGCCTGGGCGATGCCCTGCGCCACCCCGCCGTGCACCTGGCCCTCGACGATGAGCGGGTTGATCACTTGACCGACGTCGTCGACGCCGACGTACTTTCGGATCGTCGCCCGTCCGGTCTCGGTGTCGACGTCGACGGCGCACAGGTGCGTGCCGTGCGGGAACGAGAACGTGTCCGGGTCGAACGTCGCGTCGGCGTCCAGCGACGCCTCCATACCCTCGGGTAGGTCGTGCGCCGCGAACACGTTGAAGGCGACCTCTTGGATCGTCTTGCCGGTGCCGGGAGCTCCGCGAACGCTGAACGTGCCGTCGGCGAACTCGATGTCCTCCTCGCTGGCCTCCAGCATGTGCGCGGCGACCCGGCGGGCCTTCTCGATCACCTTGCCGGCGGCGAGAACTACCGCCGTCCCGCCGACCGAGAGCGACCGCGAGCCGTAGGTGTCCATGCCCTTGGGGGACGACTGGGTGTCGCCGTGGATGACCTCGACGTCGTCGAACGGAACGCCGAGCTGGTCGGCCACGATCTGGCTCCACGCGGTCTCGTGGCCCTGGCCGTGCGCGCTCGACCCCGTGACCACCTCGACCTTGCCGGTGGCCAGCATCCGGATCGACGCGTGCTCCCAACCGCCCGCGGCGTACAGCAGCGCGCCGAGAATTCGCGACGGGGCCAGACCGCACATCTCGGTGTATGTCGAGATGCCGAGGCCGAGCTGCACCGGGTCCTTGCGCTCGCGGCGTTCGGCCTGCTCCGCGTGCAGGGCGTCCCAGCCGATCAGCTCGAGCGCCCGGTCGGTGGCTGCCTCGTAGTTGCCGCTGTCGTAGGTCAGCCCGCAAACCGTGGTGAACGGGAACTCGTCGTGCTTGATCCAGTTCTTGCGGCGCAGTTCCATCGGGTCCAGGCCGAGCTCGGCGGCCGCCTCGTCGATGATTCGCTCGATGGCGAACGTCGCCTCGGGTCGGCCGGCCCCGCGATACGCGTCGGTGGGGGTCTTCGTGGTGAACACGCCGTCGCACACCAACCGGTACGCCGGGATCTTGTAGATGGCGTTGTACATGAACGCGCCCAGGATCGGCACGCCCGGAGTCACCAGCCGCAGGTACGCACCCATGTCGGCGAACAGGTGCACGTCCAGTCCGGTGAACGTGCCGTCGCGGGTCATGGTGAGCGTGATGTCCTGGATCTGGTCGCGCCCGTGGTGGGCGCTCAGCAGCGACTCGGACCGCGACTCGGTGTACTTCACCGGCTTGCCGACCCGGCGGGCCACGAGCGTGGTCAGGAACTCCTCGGGCGTCACCTGCAGCTTGCCACCGAATCCGCCACCGACGTCCGGGGCGATCACCCGCACCTTGTGCTCGGGGATGCTCAGCGAGAGCGCGACCATCGTCCGCAGGATGTGCGGCACCTGCGTGGCCGACCACATCGTCACGCCGTCGCCGACCGGCTGTACCACCGTCGAGCGGGGCTCCATGAACGCCGGGATCAGCCGCTGCTGGCGGAACCGCCGGTGCACCGTGATCTCGGCGTCACGCAACGCGTCGCCGATCGGCGCCCCGGTGCCGGCCGCGCCCGATTCGAACGTCCAGGTGAACGATTTGTTCGAGTCGATGTGCGAGTGCACGAGCGTGGCACCGTCGGCCAGGGCGGCTTCCATGTCGAGCACCGGATCGAGCGGTTCGTAGTCGACGTCGATCGCCTCGAGGGCATCCTGCGCCTCGGCCTTCGACCGGGCGACCACCGCGGCGACCGCCTCGCCGACGTGGTTGACCTGGTCGACCGCGATGCTCGGATGGCCCGGATTGACCATGTCCTCGGTGACCGGCCAGGCGCACGGGATCGTGCCCTGCTCGTCCTTGAAGTCCTGCCCGGAGAAGGCGGCGATGACGCCGGGGCGCTTCGCAGCTTCGGAGACGTCGACGTTCGTGATCCGGGCGTGCGCCATCGGGCTGCGCAAGATCGCCAGGTGCAGCAGGCCCGGCAGGGTCAGGTTGTCGGTCCAGGTGGTGCGCCCGGTGATGAGGTGCGCGTCTTCCTTGCGGTTGCGGGCCCGGCCGATCTCGGCGGCTTCGGTGGGACGCTCGGTCGTCGCGGTCATGACGCACCCGCCGTCGTCGTCGCCGGGCTGGCCGAGGTGCCTGGGCTTACTGTCGGCGCGCCGCGTTCCGCGGCGGCCCGGACGGCTCGCACGATGTTCTGGTAGCCGGTGCACCGGCACAGGTTGCCCTCGATGCCTTCGCGCACCTCGGCGTCGGACGGGTCGGGGTTCTCGCGCAGCAGATCGCAGGCCGCCATGATCATGCCGGGCGTGCAGAATCCGCACTGCAGCGCATGGTTCTCGTGGAACGCCTGCTGGACCGGATGCAGTGACCCGTCGGGTCCGGCCAGGCCCTCGATCGTCGTGACCTCGCGGCCATCGGCCTGAACCGCCAGCATCGAGCAGCTCTTGACGCTGCGGCCGTCCAGCAGCACGGTGCAGGCGCCGCAGTTGCCCGTGTCGCACCCGACGACGGTGCCGACCTTGCCCAGCCGCTCTCGCAGGTAATGCACGAGCAGCATCCGGGGCTCGACATCGTCCCGATATGCCACTCCGTCGACTGTCACGCCGACCTGAGTCATAAGGGCCTCCTGCGCATGAAGTTGTGTGCTCCACAACACAAGTACCCCGCCGAAGGCTTGGCAAGGTTTTCCGCAACTGCGGCCAAGATCGCCAGATCCCGCCGCTAATGCGCAGCGGTCAGCCCGGCCGAATTCACGCTTCCTCGATCATCCGCACGAGCTCCTCGAGCGCGCGCAGGCTGTGCCCGGCCACCAGCCGGTCGACGTAGGGCAGGGCGGCCACCATCCCGCCGGTCACCGGCTCGTAGCCGGCCTTGCCCTTGTGCGGGTTCACCCAGATAACGGCGTGGGCCAGCCGGGACAGCCGGGCCACCTGCTCGCCGAGCAGCGCCGGATCGCCGCGCTCCCAGCCGTCCGAGCAGAGCACGGCCACCGCGCCCCGGGCCGCGCCGCGCTGGCCCCACAGGTCGAGGAACGCCTTGAGCGAGTCGCCCAGCCGGGTGCCGCCGCTCCAGTCCGGGATGGCCGCTCCCGCCGCCTTGCTGGCGATGTCGGGATCGCGGTGGCGCAGCTCGCGCGTGACGCGGGTGAGCCGGGTGCCCAGGGTGAACACCTCGACGTTGAACGGCGCCGCGCGCACGGCCGCATGGGCGAACCGCAGCAGCGCGTCGGCGTAGGGCTCCATCGACCCGCTGATGTCGGCCAGCAGCACCAGTCGCCGGGGCTTGCGGCGCCGGGCCCGGCGGGCCAGCCGGCTCGGCTCGCCGCCCTGGTGCAGCATCCGCCGCACCGTCCGCTCCAGGTCGACCGCACCGCGACCGGCCGGACCATACCGTCGAGTACGGCGACGGCCGACCTGCGGCGCCAGCAGGGTGAGCAGGCGGCGCACCTCGTCACGCTCGGCAGCGCTCAGCGCCGAGACGTCGCGATGCCGCAGCACCTCGTGCCGGCTGGCGGCGGTCGACAGCGCCGACCCGTCGTCACCCTCCTCACCCGGCCCGGCGTCGGTGTCGTCGACCGGAACGGCCCGCAGCCGGACGGCCGGCGGGCGGGGGCGGAGCGTCGGACGGGTAGTGCCGCCGAAGTAGGCGGCGAAGGCTGCGTCGTAGCGGTTGA
The DNA here is from genome assembly GCA_036558905.1 of Jatrophihabitantaceae bacterium. Classification (GTDB taxonomy): domain Bacteria; phylum Actinomycetota; class Actinomycetes; order Mycobacteriales; family Jatrophihabitantaceae; genus DASXRA01. The sequence goes on from DATBER010000180.1 coordinate 27,841, forward strand.
TGTCGGCCGGATCGCCGCACAGGGTCAGCCGGCCGGCCCAGTACGTGTCGGCGGCGCTGCCGACGTCGAGGTGGTCGAGCGCAGTCAGCATCGCCTGGACGCGGTCCGGGGTGGCCGGCACGCCGGCGTGGCGCAGCGTCCGGGCGAAGCCCAGCACGATCTCCACGCCATCCATGCCCTACGCGCCGATCAGCCCGGCCAGCACCGTCTCGCGCACCCGCTGCGCGTCCTCGTGGTACTTGAGCACGGCCCCCAGGCTGGCGGCGGCGTTCTCCAGGTCCAACTCTTGGGCGCCCAGCAGATGCAGGGCGTGGGCCCAGTCGATCGCTTCGGCCACCCCGGGCGGCTTGAGCAGGTCGGCGTGACGCAGGCCGGCCGTCACGCGGGCCACGTCGCGGGCCAGCCGCTCGGTAACCTCGGGCAGCCGTCGACGCAGGATCGCCACCTCGCGCTCGTAGGACGGGTGGGCCACCCAGTGGTAGAGGCAGCGCCGTTTCAGCGCGTCGTGCACCTCACGGGTGCGGTTGGACGTCAGCACGACCAGCGGCGGGGTCTCGGCGGTGATTGTGCCGAGCTCGGGGATGGTCACCGCGTTGTCGGCCAGCGCCTCGAGTAGGAACGCCTCGAACTCGTCGTCGGCCCGGTCGATCTCGTCGACGAGCAGCACCGACGGGGCGTGCTCGATCGCCTGCAGGATGGGCCGCGCGATCAGGAAACGCCGGTCGTACAGCGAGCGTTCCAGCTTGTCCGGGTCCTGCCCCTCGGCGGCCCGCAGATGCAGGACCTGACGCGGGAAGTCCCAGTCGTACAGGGCCTGCGCGGCGTCGATGCCCTCATAGCACTGCAGCCGGACCAGCCGGGCGTCCAGCACGGTGGCCAGGGCGTGGGCCAGGCTGGTCTTGCCGACCCCGGCGTCGCCCTCGAGGAACAGCGGCCGGGGCATGCGCAGCGCCAGGAACGCCGCCGTGGCCAGGCCGTCGTCGGGCAGGTAGCCCGTGGCCTCGAGGGCCGCGGCAAGCTCTGTCGGGTCGTCCACGTCGTCTAGTCTGCCCCGCTGCGAGCGATCAGGTAGCAACGCCGGCTCGGATACTCGACGTTCGGGTCCGGGGCCCGATCGAGGCGGGCGACCTCGACGAAGCCCGCCGCGGCCAGCCCGCCGGCCACGTCGTCGGGCGACAGGTAGTAGTGGACCAGCTCGACCGACTGGCCCAGGAACTCGCGCACCTGGTTGACGTCGCCGGCCGCGTGCTCGGCGTCGGTGACGTGGAATGCGAGCATCACGGGACCGCCGGGACGGACCACGCGGGCCAGCTCGCGATACGTCTGGGCCCGCTGCTCGGGCGTCAGGTGGATGATCGAATACAGCAGCACAGCTCCGGCCCAGGCGCCGTCGGCGGCCGGCAGCTCGAGCATCGACCCGACGTGGAAGGCGATCGCCGGATGGCGCCGCTGGGCGATGTCGATCATCGTCGGCGACAGGTCGACGCCCACCACCTGCGCGCCCAGCTCGGCCAGGTGCCCCGCGACGTGGCCCGGGCCGCAGCCCACGTCGGCGATCACGCCGGGGCCGGCCAGTTCGACGAACGCGGCGAGCAGGCCACGGTCCAGCGGCTTGCCGTCGAGCTCGTCGGCCAGCCGCTTCTCGTATTCGTGCGCGACGGCGTCGTAGGCCGCGCGGGTCGTGTCGCCCATCAGCCGACACTATCCGCGACCGTAGGCTCGAGTCATGCCGCGCCGACCGACCCGGACCGTCCCGACCGTCATCGTCCACGGCTGGCAGGGCAACGAACCCGATCACTGGCAGACCTGGCTGGCCGACCGGCTGGCCGAGACCGGCCGCGAGGTGCGCTACCCCGACCTGCCCGACGCCGACACCCCCCAGCCGGACGCCTGGCTGGCCGCGCTCGGCGCCACGCTCAAGGGCCTGCCCGACGACGGGTTCGACGTGGTGTGCCACTCGCTCGGTGGGCTGCTGTGGCTGCACCACGTCCACGCCGGCGGCGGTCCTCGCCCGGCCCGGGTGGTTCTCGTGGCCCCGCCGTCGCCGCGGACGACGGTGCCCGAGCTGGCGCCGTTCCTGCCCGTGCCGTTGGAGATCGACCTGGTACGGCATGCCTCCGACGGCACGGTGCTGGTCGGCTCCGACAACGATCCGTACTGCGTCGAGGGCGCCGCCGTTGCGTACGGCCGGCCGCTCAAGATGCCCACCACCGTGATCGCGAGCGGCGGGCACCTCAACGTCGAGGCCGGCTACGGACCCTGGCCGGCAATGCTCGACTGGTGCGGCCGCGACAACCTGGCGTTCATCGCGTGAGCATCGCCAGCAGGTCGTAGACGACACCGGCCGCGGCCAGAGCGGTGAGCTGCGCGTGGTCGTAGGCCGGTGACACCTCGACGACGTCGGCGCCGACGACGGGCAGATCGGCCAGTCCGTGCAGGAAGAGCTGCAGTTCGCGGGTGGTCAGCCCACCGGGTTCGGGCGTGCCGGTGCCCGGTGCGTGCGCGGGATCGAGTACGTCGATGTCGACGCTGATATATACAGGCAGGCTGGCTACACGTTCACGGATCCGGTCCAGCGCCTCGTCGACGCCACGGCGAGCAACGTCGAGCGACGTGACCGTCGCGAACCCCAGCCGCCGGTCGTCGTCGAAGTCGGTGGGCGCGAACACCGAGTTGCGGATGCCGACGTGCGCGCAGTGGTCGATGGCGAGCAGGCCCTCCTCGGACGCTCGCCGGAACGGCGTGCCGTGCGTGTACCGCGCACCGAAGTAGGTGTCCCAGGTGTCGAGGTGGGCGTCGAAGTGGATCAGGGCGACCGGCCCGTGCTGAGCGTGCACGGCGCGCAGCAACGGCAGGGCCACGGTGTGATCCCCGCCGAGCGTGACGATGCGATCAGCCTTACCCGACAAGGCATTCGCAGCCCTCTCGATCTGGCCGACGGCCTCGGCGATGTCGAACGGGTTGGCGCTGACGTCGCCCGCATCGGCCACCTGCAACGCCGTCCAAGGCTCGACGCCGAGCCCCACGTGGTACGGGCGCAGCAGCTTCGACCCGGCGCGGATCGCCTCGGGCCCGAACCGTGCTCCGGGCCGGTAGGTGGTGCCGGCGTCGAACGGCACGCCCAGCACGGCGACGTCGGCGTGAGCTACCTCGTCCACGCGGGGCAGCCGGGCGAACGTCGCCGGGCCGGCGAACCGCGGCATCTGGCGGGCGTCGGGTGGCCCCTGGTTCACGACGAGCCCCGCTGCCGGGCCCGGTAGGCCGCGACGTGCTGGCGGTTGCCGCAGTTGCCGGTGTCGCAGTAGATGCGCGAGCGGTTGCGGGTCAGGTCGACCAGCACGGCGTCGCAGTCGTCGGCCGCGCAGATGCGCAGCCGGTCCAGCTCGCCGGTCCGGATCAGGTCGGCGAACGCCATGCCGGCCTCGGCGGCCAGCCGGTCGGCCAGCGG
>DATBER010000181.1:0-32889 GCA_036558905.1 Jatrophihabitantaceae bacterium
GTTGCCGCCGTAGTCGGTGTACGCCGCGTTGTCGGGCACGTCCAGCACCCAGGCGTGCTCGGCGTCGGTCCAGCCGCGCGGGACCGAGAACGGCAGCTCGTTCTCGAAGGTGTCGACGTCGGCCGAATACAGCTCGAGTTCGGTGATCGTCGCCGACCCGGTGGGAGCGAGAACCTTGACGTAGCGGGCCGTCTGCGACGTGAAGGCGGTGTACTTCATCGAGCGGTCGCTGCGGTTCTGCGCATCGATCACCGGCGCCGACCACGTCTTCCCGTCGGCCGACAACAGCACCTTCGCCGACTGCGCCTCACCGTGCCCGAGCATGAGACCGATCCGGTCGATGGAGTATTCGCGGTCCAGGGTCAGCACCATCTGGCCGGGACGCGACGCGGTGCCCACCAGCCGGGCCTCGGCGCCGTAGGCCGAGCTCCCGTCGAACGCGCCGTCCGGGCGCATCTCCGGGAATCGCTTGTCCGGCCTGGCGAATGTGCCGATCAGCGCGTCGGTGCCGTCGAGCAGCCGGGTCATCACGTCGAGCCGGCCCACGCCCGGCGTGACCACGCCGACCTGTTCGGCGTCGACTCCGAACTGCTGGTCGTAGGCGCCACATCCCCAGACGTGGCACTGGTCGAAGAACAGCAACGACCGGCCCGGGCCGACGTTCTCCATCGTCGTGTTGCCGCTGCTGCCGTCGTAGCGGCCGTTGTTGCCGGTGGACGGGTAGTTGGCGAACACGGTGTCCTGCACCTGCCAGCTGCGACCCGTGCCGTCCTGGCTGACCAGCACCCGGACGTCCGGCCGGCCGGTGGCGAGCAGCAACGTGCCGTTGGGCTGCAGCACCACGTCCGGGTAGATGCCCTGTACCTGCTTGCCGTCCGGGCCGAGCAGCGGTTGCGCTTCGGTCCACGTGTTGCCGTCGTCGTCGGAGAAGCTGTAGACGAGCGAGTTCGGGGTGGACGCCGTCCGGAGCACCGCCAGCAGCCGTCCGTCGGACGTGTACGACCAGCCGACCTCGTTGGTCCCCGTCGTGATGCTCGCCGGAATGATCGACCGGTAGGTCCAGGAGGCACCGCCGTCGGTGGACTGCAGGATCGCGGAGTACGCCTTCTGGCCGGAGAAGGACCCGTAAGCGGGCACCATCAGTGTGCCGTCGGGCAGTTCGATGAGCCGCCGGTGGATCCGCAGACCCGTGTACGTCTTGCCGGCCGGGAAGGTCAGCGGCGCGTTCGTAAGGCTCCAGTGCGTCCCGTCGTTCGAGCTGCGAACCAGCAGGTCGATCGAGGTGTGCGTCGAATTCAGGGCTCCGGGAATGAAGTCGATCGCCATCAGCTTGCCGTTGCGCAGCCGGGCGAGATTCAGCGCGCTGGCCGGCGACTGGTGGACGGTGTTCAGGAAGGTGAGCCCCGAGTCGTCGGAGTAGGACATGTTGTTGTTGCTGGCGGCCGAAGCGACATCGGGGTTCGCCTGCGTGCTGACCAGGATGCGCTTGACGGTGCGCCCCGAGGCATCGACCGTGTTGTAGCTGCCGGACGCCGGAACGGCGGCGAGCTGACCGGGTCCCCAGTTGAGGACGTTCCACTGTGAGCCGAGACCGTACGCCGTGGAATCCACCTGCGCGCCGGCACCGCTCGGCATGCCCGGTCCGAAGAACGGCAGCGACCCGCCGGTCTGATGTGACGCGGTGGGCGACTGGTTGCTCAGCACGATCGCTGTGACCGCCGCGCCGGCCACAGCCGGCAACACTCTCGCGCTCCACACGCGCATCCCCCGGCGCGTCCTGTGCAACGTGCCTCTCACGGCAGGCCTCCTCATCGGTCGGATCGATCTCGCGAACGGCAGTCGGCGTGCGTGAGCCGCGTCGATCAACGCACGATCAGCGATGGGGCGGCACGAATTGCCCGGCGAGCGCCTTCCCAACGGAATGACACAACATGACACGCAATTCCACGTTCCATGTCAATAGCCAGGCTTCGAACGTGTGGCGCCGTCCTGTTCCGGCCATGGACATCGGGTTGGACCGGCCCCTACCGTCGGTGAATGAGCGCCACTTCGGACGCTTCGGCGTTCTGGGCCGACGTCGACCGCCACCTCGTCCGCTACGCGGGCGCCAGTCGGTTCACCCCGGAGATCATCGAGCGCGCCGCGGGCAGCTACGTCTTCACCGGGGGCGGCCGCCGGATCCTCGACTTCACCTCGGGGCAGATGAGTTCGATCCTGGGCCACTCGCACCCGGAGATCGTGGCCACGGTCCAACGGCAGGTCGCGACGCTCGACCATCTCTTCAGCGGAATGGTCAGCCGGCCGGTCGTCGACCTCGCCCGCCGGCTCGCCGACACGCTCCCGGCCCCGCTGCGGAAGGTGCTGCTGCTGACCACGGGATCCGAGTCGAACGAGGCCGCGATGCGGATGGCCAAACTGATCACCGGCCGTCACGAGATCGTGTCGTTCGCGCGCTCGTGGCACGGCATGACGCACGCGTCGGCGAGTGCCACGTACAGCACCGGCCGCAAGGGGTATGGCCCCGTGACGCCCGGCAACTTCGCCATCCCGGCGCCGAACGCCTATCGCCCTGATTTCGTCACGCCCGACGGCGGGCTGGACTGGCGGCGTCAGCTCGACGTCGCCTTCGACCTCATCGACGCACAGTCGGTCGGCAGCCTGGCTGCATGCATCGTCGAACCGATCCTCAGCTCGGGCGGCGTCATCGAGCCGCCCGTCGGATATCTCGCGGCGCTGCAGGAGAAGTGCCGCGAGCGCGAGATGCTGCTCATCCTCGACGAGGCCCAGACCGGCCTGTGCCGGACCGGCTCGTGGTACGCGTTCGAGCGCGACGACGTGGTGCCCGACATCCTGACCCTGTCGAAGACACTCGGCGCCGGGCTGCCCCTCGCCGCCGTGATCACCAGCGCCGAGATCGAGCACATCGCACACGAGCGCGGGTTCCTGTTCTTCACCACGCACGTCTCCGATCCGCTCGTGGCGGCAGTGGGCAACACCGTGCTCGACGTCGCGCATCGCGATGCGCTGGACAAGCGGGCCGCGGAACTCGGCGGTCAGCTACGGGCCGGCCTGACCGCGATCGGAGAACGGCACGCGGTGGTCGGTGACATCCGCGGCCGCGGCCTGCTCGTCGGGCTGGAGCTCGTCGTCGACGGGGCGACGAAGGCGAGCTCGCCCGAACTCAGCGCCCAGGTCACCGAGCGCTGCCTCGAACTCGGACTGCACCTGAACATCGTGCAGTTGCCGGGCATGGGCGGCACCTTCCGGATCGCCCCGCCGCTGACCGCCACCCCGGAAGAGATCGACCTCGGTCTCGAGATCCTCGACCAGGCGATCGGCGAGGTCACCCGCGCCCGACGTAGGGCATCTGCGTCGCCATGACGGTCATGGTCGCGACGTTGGCGTCCAGGGGCAGGCTCGCCATGTAGAGGACCGCCCGCCCGACGTCGCTCACGTCCATCCGCGGCTCGGGACGCACGGTGCCGTCCGCCTGCGGAACGCCCTCGGGCATCCGGTCGGTCATCGCAGTCGCGGCGTTGCCGATGTCGATCTGCCCGCAGGCGATGTCGAACGGACGGCCGTCGAGCGAGATCGACTTGGTCAGCCCGGTGATCGCGTGCTTGGTCGCGGTGTACGCCGCCGACCGGGGCCGCGGTGAGTGCGCCGAGATCGAGCCGTTGTTTATGATCCGGCCTCCGCGCGGGTCCTGGCGTCGCATGACCCGGAACGCCTCGCGGCTGCACAGGAAGGCACCGGTCAGGTTGACCGCGACCACCGCGTTCCACTCGGCCAGCGGTATCTCGTCGAACTCGCTCGGCGGCGCACCGGTACCGGCGTTGTTGAACAGGAGATCGACGCGGCCGTGCCGGTCGACGACCTGATCGAAGAGCCCGCGCACCGACGCCTCGTCGGTGACGTCGGTCGGCATCGGGTCGAGCGCGCCGGGCAACGCGCTGCCGCCCTCGGCGACGGACGCCAGCCTGTCTGCTCGACGCCCGGCGAGCGCCACGGTCCAGCCCGCCCCGGCCAGCGCATGCGCGACTTCGGCGCCGATGCCGCTTCCGGCTCCGGTGACGACGGCGACCTTGGGAGACTGCACGGCTGCTCCTTGTTCGGCGGTGATCCGGGGTCGGACTCGATCACCATTGGAGCACGTGCTCACCCAGCCGAAGGCGGGCCTTCAAGTCTCTCGGCCGAGGTCGAGGTGGACGGCGGCCTCGAGCTGATCGGGCCGGGCGGGCCGCTCACGCTGCTCGACGCCTTCGAGGGCCGCCGACAGCTGATCGCCTACTACTTCATGTGGAACCCGGGCCGGCCGGCGGCCGAGCAGTGCGAAGGCTGTACCTACTACACCGGCCAGGTCGGCGAGCTGTCCGGGCTGCACTCCCGGGACATCACGTTCGCCGTCTTCAGCCAGGGACGCAACGTCTCCTCTCCCGGTGCGGATCCCACGGTCTCGTACGAGGAAAGCCTCCGCTACCGCGACTTCATGGGCTAGGACCTGCCGTGGTACTCCGCCCAGCCGTCGCTCGACGCGCTTCTCGTCGATCGCGAGATCGGTTTGTTCCATCTCGTGTGCTACCTGCGAGACGGGGACCGCGTCTTCGAGACCTACTGGACGAAACGCCGCGGCGTGGAGGCGATGGACTACGGCTACGCGCTCATGGACCTCACCGTCTACGGGCGCCAGGAACCCTGGGAGGAGTCCCCGCCCGGCTGGCCGCAACGGTGTACCAACGTGCGAACGGAGGCCGGCCCGCCGCGCTGGCCCCCGGCGTCGGAGTGGCCAGGCGGATGTCCGATCGCCCAGTGGCCGCGTCTGGAAGCCGGACGCTCCGACGACCTGATCTCGCCGTAGGTCTGTCGCAAACCTCAGGGCCCAACCGATACTGCCGGATGAACTCATCCGACTCCGGCCGTCCGCACCCGACACCGGAGCAGCTCGCCTCGGTGCCTCTGCTCGCGTCGCTGACCCCCAGCAGCTGAGCGATCTCGCCGAGCGGAGAGAAGTCGCCGAAGTCTTCGCCGGTCGCACCATCGTCACCGAGGGCGCAGGCGATTGCCTGCCCGGTCAGCCCGTCAGGGCACGACCGTGACCGGCCAGGCGGCGTGACGCACCAGCTTGGCCGCCAGCGACCCGACGAGGCGGTGACCGGCCTGGGTCGACGCGCCGACGACGATCGCGTCGACCTTGCGTTCCTCTGCGACCCGGAGCAGCTCGACGTACGGGTTGCCGGCCCGAACCACGAGCTCGGCGTGCAGGCCCAGGCGCGGCGCGTTCTCGTCGAGCAGCTGGCGCAACTCCTCGGCGAGCTCGTCGTGGGTCTGATCCATGGCGACCGCCGCCTCCGGCACCACCATCGACGTGGCCGGGGCGGTCCGGACGAACAGCACGATGAGCTTCGCACCCTGCCGTCGCGCCAGCCCGGCCGCGTAGGCCGCCGCCCGCAGCGATGTCTCCGATCCGTCGACGCCGACCAGGATGCCGGTCGGGCCGTCGTTGCCGAGTTCGAACCGCGCCGCTTCCACGCTGCGATCTTCGCAGACTTCCGAAGCGCCCGGACGTCGGCGTCGAGTCACACCTCGTCAGGCGCTGCCGAAGAAGGATGCGTAGTCGCGGGCGAACTCGCGCACGTCCCGGGGCGGCCGGCCGGTGATCTCCTCGACCGTCGGCGTGATCTGCGCCGCCTCGCCGCGGCGGTAGTGCGCGTAGTCCTCGAGCAGCCCGGCCACCTGCCAGGGCGGGAGGATTCCCTCGATGGCGCCGGCGAACGCTTCGGGAGGCACGTCGGCGAACGCGATCGGGCGGCCCACCGCCGCGCCCAGGGCGGCGGCCATCTCGGCGTGGGTTATCGCGTTCGGGCCGGTGATCGTGTACGTCTGGCCCTCGTGGCCGGGCTCGGTGAGGGCCGCGGCGGCGACGGCGGCGATATCGCGGACGTCGACTGCGCTGACCTTCGCATCGCCGATCGGGGCGTACATGCGCCCTTCGGCGGCGATGGACCCGGCGAACGCGAGCAGCCCCTGGAAGAAGAGGTTGGGCCGCAGGAATGTGTAGTCGAGGCCGAGCTCCCGCACGTGCCGTTCGACCGCGGCGTGATAGCGCAGGAACCGTACCGGCGAGTGCTCGTCACTGGCCAGCTGCGATAGCACGACCAGGTGCTGGACCCCGGCGGCGACGGCTGCGTCGGCGAAGCGCTCCTGTTGGGCCTGCGCCTGCTCCGACGACGGGGTGACCAGGTAGGCGCGATCCGTACCGCCCAGCGCCGCGGCCAGCGACGCGGCGTCGTCGAAGTCGGCAACGACCGGCGTCACGTTCTCGGGCAGCCGCGATGCATCGGCCGGTCGGCGCACCATGGCGAGCACGTCGGCCCCGCGTTCGACGAGCCGGTCCACCAGCGGGGCCCCCGTGTTACCGGTGGCGCCGGTAACCAGAATCGATCCGCTCATGTGTACCTCCCTGAAAGCTTTTGGTTATAACCTCTAACGTAAGTAGGTCCGCCGGTGGCGTCAAGCGAGGAGGTGCGGTGACCCGCGACAGGCTGCGCAGCCGGTTTCCCGGCCGCATCCGCGACGAGGTGAAAGAGGTCGCGCTGCGGCAGCTGGCCGAACACGGGCCCGATGCCCTGTCGATCAACGCGATCGCCCGCGAGCTGGACGTCTCCGGGCCGGCGCTGTACCGCTACTTCGCCGGACGCGACGAGTTGCTGACCGCCCTGATCATCGACGCCTACGGCGACCTGGCCCGCGCCCTCGCGCAGGCCGCCGCGAGGGGGCGCGGCCGCTCGGCCGAGACCCGACTGCGGGCGCTCGCCCGCGCCTATCGCGCCTGGGCGGTCGAACAGCCACACCGCTACCGGCTGATGTTCCGTCCGCTGCTACCCGGCTACGACGCGCACACCTCGGCGCTGGTCGACGCCGCGCAGCCGGCGATGTCCGTGGTGCTCGACGTGCTGAGTGACATCCCGGCCGAGGGGCGGAGGTCCCCGACGGCCCCGGAGCGCGAGCTGGCCGGATGGATCGAGCGGCGGGACATCCCGACGACCGCCGCGCCGCACGCACTGCAGGCGATCGTCCTCTGGTCGCGGCTGCACGGGCTGGCCAGTCTCGAGATCGACGGCAACTACGCCTCGATCGGCATCGACCCGGCTCCGCTGTACGCCAGCGAGGTGGCGACGGTGCTCGAGCAGTACCGCCCGGCGGCCGGCGGGTCGGTCACCAGGCCTGGTCCGGCAGCGCCGCGCTGATGTCCGCGACGGCGTCGAGCTGGTCGGGGGTTAGCGCGTCGACGAACAGCTCGCGGACGCCGCGCAGGTGCGGCACCGTCGCCCGGCGGAACGCCGCCTGACCGGTCGGCCGTGTGGTACCACTGGGCGGTGGCGCACGACGAGGATCGCCCGCCGTCTCCGGCACCGGCCGCTGAGGCTGATCGGGACTCGCCCGATCTGCTGAGCTCCCTGCTGTGGCCCAGTGAGTCCGAGGGATCCGAGAGCCGCACCACGGTGCTGGTCGCATTCGCGGCCAACGTGCTCATCGCTGTGGCCAAGTCGGCCGCCGCCGCGGTGACGGGGTCGGCCTCCCTCCTGGCCGAAGCCGCGCACTCATGGGCCGACTCCGGCAATGAGGTCTTCCTGCTGATCGCCAACCGGCGGGCGCACCGCCCGCCCGACGCGGCCCACCCGTTCGGGCACGGTCGGGAAGCCTACGTCTGGTCGCTGTTCGCCGCGCTCGGGCTGTTCGTCGCCGGCGCCGCGGTGTCGGTCACGCACGGCATCCAGGAACTCGTCCGGCCCGAGCCGGCCAGCGACTTCGCCGTCGGATACGCCGTGCTGGCCGTCGCGTTCGTTCTCGAGGCCGTCTCGTTCCGGCAGTCGCTGCGCCAGGCCAGACCCGAGGCCCAGTCGCTGCAGCGTGACCTCATCGAGCACGTGATGGCCACTTCCGACCCCACGCTTCGAGCCGTGTTCGCCGAGGACGCCGCCGCTCTGGCCGGACTGGTGATCGCCGCCGCCGGCCTGGCCGCCCACCAGCTGAGCGGCTCCGCAGTACCCGATGCCGTCGGATCGATTCTGGTCGGCCTGCTGCTCGCGGTGGTCGCGCTCGTCCTGATCAACCGCAACCGGCGCTACCTGGTCGGCCAGGAAGCCGACCCCCGGGTACGGGCGGCCGCGATCCAGGCCCTGATGGCCAATCCGGACGTTGCCCGCGTGACCTATCTGCGGCTGGAGGTCGTCGGCCCCCGGATGGTCACCGTGGTCGGCGACGTCGACCTCGTCGGCGACGACACCGAGTCGCACCTGGCCGTCCGGTTGCGCGCGCTCGAGGCGCAGGTCAGCGAGTCACCAGCGGTCGCAGGGGCCGTCTTGAGCCTGTCCGCCCCCGACGAGCCGACGCTCACCGTCTGAGCAGGCCTGGCTATCGCTGCGGGTGAGACCTGCCGCCGGGCGTGATGAGTCCGTTCTCGTAGGCGACGGCGACGAGGGCCGCGCGGTCGTGGCAGTCGAGCTTGCGGAGGATGTTGCGGACATGACTCTTCGCGGTCAGCGGGCTGATGACGAGCTGCCCGGCGATCTCGGCGTTGCTCAGGCCCCGGGCGACGAGAACGAGGATGTCGCGCTCGCGGTCGGTGAGCTCGGCGAGACGAGATTCGGGCTGCTGCGGGTCGGGACGGGTCGCGAACTCGGCGACGAGCCGGCGGGTGACGCTCGGCGCGAGCAGCGCCTCGCCGGCCGCGACGACCTCGATGCCGCGGACCAGGTCGGCGCGCGGGGTGTCCTTCAGCAGGAATCCGGAGGCGCCGGAACGCAGTGCGCGGTACACGTACTCGTCGAGATCGAACGTGGTGAGGACGAGTACCCGGGTGCGCGGCAACGTCGGGTCCGAGCAGATGATGCGGGTGGCTTCCAGGCCGTCCATCCTGGGCATCCGGATGTCCATCAGCACCACGTCCGGGAACGTGGAGCGGGCGAGATCGACCGCTGCGCGTCCGGTGTCGGCGCGGCCGACGACGCTCATTCCCGGCTGGGCGTCGACGATCGCGGCGAAGCCGTCCCGCACGGCGGCCTGGTCATCGGCGACGAGCACGCGGATCATCGCGACGGCTCGTAGGGCAGATCGGCGCGGACGCGAAAGCCCGCGGCGTGCGGCCCGGCGTCGAGCCGTCCGCCGGCCACGTTCGCCCGCTCGCGCATCCCGGTGATGCCGACGCCCGGGCTGGCCGGCTCGACCGCTGCCTCGCCGAGACCGTTGTCGACGGTCAGCGTCAGCCGGGTCGGATCGAACCGCAGCGTGACGGCGGCCGGGGCACCCGGCGCGTGGCGGCGGACATTCGTCAGTGACTCCTGCACGATGCGGTAGGCCGCGAGCGACGTCGCGTCCGATATGCGCGACGGCGCCGCGCCGTGGACGTCGAGGCTGACGTCTAGGCCGGCGCTGCGCGATCGGGCAACCATCTCGCAGATGTCGTCGATGCCGGGTGTCGGGGTGCGCAGTGGCTCGGCGGAGTCAGGGCCGCGCAGCACGCCGAGGATGCCGCGCAGCTCGGCGATCGCGCTGTGACTGCGGCGCTCGATCCGCTCGAGTGCCTCCTGCGACTCCCCCGGCGCGCCCCGTTCGGCGGCGGCCGCCGCGATCACGTTGATCTCGGTCAGGGTGTGCGCGACGACGTCGTGCAGCTCGCGGGCGATGCGCATTCGCTCCTGCTCGGCGCGGCGTTCGGCCTCCTGCCCGCGGGCCTGCTCGGCCAGCGCGAGCCGTTCCACCAGCAGCCGCAGGTTGGCCTGGTGCGTGCGGATGACCTCGGCCGCCAGCAGCGGGACCGCGACCAGCAGCACGTGGGCGAGCGTCTGCGCGACGGTGGGCTGCCCCGGGTGGATCACGTCCGCGGCGATGACCGCGGCGATCGCCAGAACTCCGGCCGCCACCTGCTGAAGGCGGTCGCGGCGGAGCGCCACCGAGTACAGCGCGACGGCGGGCGCCAGCACGGCGACCGACGCCGCCGGCCGGTCGAGGTGAAACAACGCCACGACGAGCGCACCCGAGGCCAGCAGGGTCCAGCCCGGCCAGCGTCGCCGCCCGACCAGCACGAGCGCGGCGCAGATCCCCAGCATGATCGTCGCGGGACGCGCGCTGGCGCCGCCGTGCAGCGTCTCGCCGACCACGATCACCCCGGCGACCAGCACCGGCACGGCCGTGTCGACCAGGACCAGATGGCGTTCAAGCATGGCGTAGGCGACGGTAGCGCCGCCGAACGTGGGCGCCGTACCCCACCGGGAGTAAGCCGAATACCTCCCGCGGACGATGCGCGGACCGAGCCGCGAGGCGACCGTTGTCGCGTGGACCAGACGAGAACCTCTCCCCCGGGAAATCGCGGTGACGTGCGGACGCAGCCGGTGGTCGCGATTCGCGACCTCACGAAACGCTTCGGTCCCGTCGTCGCCGTCGACGCGCTGAGCTTCACGCTCGACGAAGGCTCGATCACCGGCTTCCTGGGCCCGAACGGGGCCGGCAAGACGACGACCTTGCGGCTGCTGCTCGGACTGTCCCGGCCCACATCGGGACAGGCGCTGGTGTTCGGCCGGCCCTACCGTCAGCTGCCCGACCCCACCCGACACGTCGGCGCGCTGCTCGAGTCAGGCGACTTCGACCCCGGCCGCACCGGCCGCAACCACCTGCGGGCCCTCGCCATCGCCTCCGGCGTCGACACCCGCCGGGTCGACGAGCTGCTCGAACTCCTCGAACTCGACCGTGCGGCGCACCGTCCCGCCGGCGGCTACTCGCTCGGCATGCGGCAGCGACTCGGGTTGGCGGCCGCGCTGCTGGGCGAGCCCGCCCTGCTGGTGCTCGACGAGCCGGCCAACGGGCTCGACGCGGCCGGCGTGCACTGGCTGCGCGGATTCCTGCGGCAGTTCGCCGCCACCGGCGGAACCGTGCTCGTGTCCAGCCACCTACTGGCCGAGGTCGCCCAGACCGTCGACCACGCGTTGATCATCGATCGCGGCCGCTTGGTGGCCACCGTGGCCGTGGACCAGCTGTCCGACACGGGAGAACTCGAACAGCTCTACCTCCAGCTCACCGGCCGGGACGAGTCGTGATCGCCCAGCTCTCCGCCGAACTGTTCAAGCAGCGCACCACTCGCACCGCTCGCGTCCTGCTCATGTCCATGGTCGGCGTGACGGTACTCGTCGTTTGCCTGCACGTGTTCACCCTCAAGACGGCCGAGCTCAGCCAGGCTGTAAACCAGCCGAAGGTCTACGGGTGGGGCACCACCATCGGCGCGCTGTTCGCCGCACTGGCCGGCGCGATCAGCATCACCGCCGAGTTCCGGCACGGCACCATCCGCCCCACCCTTCTGACGACCCCGGATCGCGCCCGCGTCCTGGTCGCCAAGGCCACCGCGGCCGCGATCATCGGGCTCCTTCTCGGCCTGCTCGCCGCCGGCCTCGTCGCGGCGATCGGCAGCATCGGGCTCGCCGCGCGGGGCATTCCGATCGCGCTCGACGCCGGCGACTTCACGCAGATGATCGCCGGCGGCGCTGCCGGAGCGGCCGTGTGGGCCGTCCTGGGCAGCGGACTCGGCGCGATCCTGCGGGGCCAGGTCGGGGCGGTCGTCGGTCTGTGCGTGTGGCTACTGCTGATCGAGAACATCCTGATCGGCAACGTGCCCTTCGCCGGCAAGTACGCGCCCGGGGCCGGCGACGGCGCGCTCGCCGGGCTCATGCCCGACGCCGGAAGCAGCACCCTGCTCGCCCCGATCGCGGGCGCGCTGCTGCTCGTCGGCTACGCCGCGCTCTGCGCCACCGCCGGGCTGGCGGCAATCGAACGACGTGACATCGACTGACCAGGAAACGGCATGCCGACACCCAACGACCCCAGCTCGTCACGACGGACCCGCGTGGCAATCGCCGTCATCGTCGCCGTCGTGGTGATCGCCATCGTCGTCATGCACCTCACCGGGGTCATCGGCGATGGCTCGCACTGACCGGGCGGGGCGATCGAGCGGGCCGACGCGACAACCTCGTCGTCAACCGGTGAGGCGGCAGAAGTCCTGAGCAAGCCGGGTGAGCACGGCGGCGACCGTGCTCGTGCCGCTGCGGCTGACCCATTCCACGTCGGCGTGGGCTCCGTCGCCTTCCGGCCCGTAGAGCACCGTCGGGATGCCCGCCTCGTCGAGGAAAGCCGAGTCGGCCCAGTACGACATCGGCGCGAGCCCCGTTCCGGGGCCGGCGGCGGCCAGCAGCGCCCGGACGATCTGGGCGTCGTGGGATGTCTCCATCGGGGCGCGGTACAGGACGGTGCGCGCGGCCGTGGTGACCCGCGGGTCCGCCGGCCGGCCCCGTTCGAGCACGTCGGCGACGTCGGCCTCGACTCGCGCGGGGGTCTCCCCGGGCAGGGTTCGGCGCTCGACGGTGAACACGCACCGGTCAGGGATGGTCGACTCGCCGGTGCCACCTTCGATCAGCGACGCGTGCAGGTTCCCCGGGCCGAGGAAGGGATGCGGCCGGCTGCGCAGTTCCTGGTCGAGAGCGTCGAAGCCAACCAGGTAGTGGCCCGCGGCCAGGATGGCGTCGGCCCCGAGGTGCGGCCGGGATCCGTGCGCGGCCACCCCGGTGACAGTGACCTCGGTCCACGCGAACCCGCGGTGGGCCGTGCCGATCTGTCGCTCGGTCGGCTCGGCCACTACGGCGGCGTCGATGGTGGTGGCATCCAGCTGCGTGAGCACTTCCTGGACGCCCAGGCTGGCGTGCTCCTCGTCGGCGACGGCGGCGACGATGACCTGCCCGTCGAGGCCGGCCAGTGAAGCGTCGCGGCCGGCGACGAGCGCCGCGGCCAGGCCGGCTTTCATGTCGTACACGCCGCGCGCATAGAGGCGATCGCCGGTCAGGCGTGGCGTTACGCCGTCCTGGGCGCCGGCCAGGCTGACGGTGTCGAGATGCCCGCACAGCAGCAGCCGGCGTCCACCCACGTCGCGACCACCGCGCAGGACGACGCTGGGCCGGCCCGGCGTGCCCTCGAGCTCCTCGACGCGAAGCCCGGCGCGCCGTCCCCACTCGGCGACGAAGGCGGCGATCCGGGTCTCGCCCGCGCCGTCCGGGTCGAGAGCCGGGTTGACGGAGTCGATGCGGACCAGCGCATCGAGCAGGTCGAGGACGGTGTCGCTCTCTGAACCGGATCCGACACCCACGTGGGCATGCTAGCCGCTGGTCGGGTACGGCTAGAGCAGCTCGACGTTGCCGTCGAACTGCCAGAGCGGGTTCGCGGCGTCCCCGGTCGGGGTCCGTATCGGGAAGTAGCCGTTTACCTCCTTCGGCCCGTCACCGTCGGCGACGTACCGGCCGTTCGGGGTGATGTCGAGCTGGTAGATCGCGGTCCCGGTCGCTGTGGCGCCGGGCAGATGCCAGGTGATGACGCAGCGCCAGTCGTTGCCGGGCCCTTCGGACGCGACGAGGCCGCCGCCCTTGTTGCAGCTCGACGTGGCCCGCAGCTGCGCCTCGGTGACGTCGGGGCGGTGCAGCTGCTGGGCCTGCAGGCGGTAGAGGTGGGCGAACGCGGTCGTGAGCGAGCGCTGAACCTTGCTCTGCGTGATCCCCGAGCCGGTCGCGCCGGTCGCCGGGGCCAGGACCGCGACGGTCAGCGCAATCAGCCCGACCAGCGGCAGGAGTCCGGCGGTGATCGCGCGGCGTCCCGAGGTGTCGTGGGTCGCGTTGGTGAAGTCCCGCCGCAGGAACAGCAGGTAGGCGAGGCCGGTCGCGGTTACCGCCCAGACCAGGCTGACCACGATGCCGATCACCAGCGGGCCGACCTGGGCCGGGCCGGCGAACAACCCGTTCCAGGAGATGAACGCGTAGCTGGGCAGGGCCAGCCGCACCGCGACGGGCATCGGCAGCAGCTGGGCCAGCTGCATCGCCAGCGCGACGACGGCGGGCAGCAGCAGGCCGATCGGCGACCGCCCGAGAATGACCGAGCCGAGCAGGCCGATCCCGGCCAGCGCCAGCGTCGGCGCGAGCACGACGAGCCAGGCGAGCAGCACCTTCACGGCGGCGTCGCCCGGCGCCAGCAGGTGCCCGTCGATGCCGACCAGCGGCCGGTTGCCGACGGCGATGATCCCGCTCACCGCGCCGGAGCAGGTCAGGCCGACCACCATCACCAGCAGGACGGTGAGACTGGCCAGGGCCTTCGCCACGAAGATCCGCCGCGGCGAACGGACGGCCACCAGCAGGTGGCGCCAGGTGCCGAGCCGGTCCTCCGACGCGAACACGTCGCCGGCGACGATCGAGGTCAGCAGCGGCAACGCCCAGGTGCCCGCGAAGCCGAGCACCACCAGCGGGCCGGCCCATCCGGTGGCATGCATCCACCGGCCGAAGAGCGTGTCGACCGGCAGCGAGCTCTGCTGGCTCACCCCGGCGACGAAGATCGCCGGCGCGACCCAGCAGGCGAGCACCAGCAGCCGCACCCGCCATTGCGAGAGCAGCTTGACCAGCTCGAAGCGGTAGCCGCGCGCCACCGAGACCCGGCGGGCGGCCGAGGTGACAGGGACGTCGAGCTGGGCAGTGGTCGCGGTCATCGGCTGAACTCCGGCTGGTCGGTGAGGGCGAGGAAGGCGGCCTCGAGCGGCGACACCACGGGGGCCAACTCGCGCAACGCGATGCCTGCGCGGACGAGCCCCGCCACCAGTTCGTCGAGGGCGGACACCAGCGCCTGCACCACGAGCACGCCGGTGTCCTGCGCGGGCCGGCCGTCGTCGACGACGCGGACCCCGGCCGTTTCCCCGGCCAGCCGGCGGGCCACCTGCGGGTCGGACGTGACCAGCCGGTAGTCGAGTTCGCGGTTCTCGGCGGCCAGCTTGGCCAGCGGGCCGGAGAAGACGACCCGTCCGGTCGCGAGGATCGTGACCTCGGAGCACAGGGCTTCGACGTCGTCCATCCGGTGACTGGACAGCACGACGGTGGTGCCCTCGGTCGCGAGCCGGTTGAGCACGCCGTGCACGTGCTTCTTGCCGGCCGGGTCGAGGCCGTTCGACGGTTCGTCGAGGACGAGCAGGCGGGGCTCGGTCAGCAGGGCGGCGGCCAGCCCGAGCCGTTGCCGCATGCCCAGCGAGAAGCCGCGGACCCGGTCGTCGGCGACGTCGGTGAGCCCGACCTGGTGCAGCGCGTCGTCGATCCCCGCCCGGCCCGTGGCCAGACCGCGCAACGCGGCCAGCGCGGCCAGGTTCTGCCGGGCCGCCAGCGAGGGATACAGCCCTGGGCCGTCGACGAATCCGGCGACGCCGTCGGGAACGCTGAGCACCCGACCGACCGGCGTCCGCAGGATCTCGAGACTGCCGCCGTCGGCGACGGCCAGCCCCAGCAGCAGCCCGAGCAAGGTGGTCTTCCCGGCGCCGTTCGGCCCGACCAGGCCGTGGATCTGCCCCTCCGCGACGTCCAGATCGACGCTGTCGAGCGCGACGACCTCACCGAAGGACTTGGTGATTGCCCGAGCCCGGATTGCGAGAGGTGCGTCCATGGGTCCCTTCTTCGCATCGCCTCAGAGGAACCTAAGGACGGCAACCGACGCAGACACGGATATTCCGTTAACGGACGGCGAACGAGAGGCGCCTACTTCGCGGGTACTGGCGGAGCTGCATTCACCGATCCAGGACGCGCGGGGGAAGGGCTAGCCGGGCTCGCGGCGAGGGATCAGCATCGCGGCCGCGAGCCCGACCAGCGTCAGGACGCCCATGATCGCGATGGCCACGGCGTACTGCGTGTTGCCAGGAGACGCGGCGACCACGAGGGCCGAGCCGGCGAGGGCGACGCCGAGTGACGAGCCGAGGTTGGAGACGCTTCGCGACAGGCCGGAGATGTCGCCCTGCTCGTCGTCCGGAAAGCTGGACTGCACGACGTTCACCGACGCGGTGAGCATGATCCCGACGCCGAAACCCATGAGCAGCAGTCCGGGAGCGAACGTCAGCACGTTGGAATGGTGCCGGACCAGCGCCAGCAACAGGCCCAGGCCCACGACGCTCGCCACGAAACCGGCGCGAATGAGTGTGGCCTGCGCGCGTCGGTGGGCCATCCGCTCGGCGGCGGCAGAGGCTACGAGTATGCCGACGGTCGCCGGGGTCAGGGTGAGTCCGGTCTCGATCGCGCTGTAGTGCCAGACCTCCTGCAGGTACACGGAGATGACGAAGAACGATCCCTGCAGCACCAGCCACTGGACGATCTGGGTGGTCAACCCGAGGTTGGAGGTCTTGTTGTGGAACAGCCGCAGTGAGAACAACGGGGTGCCGCCGGCCTTCTCGACCGACCTGAGATGCAGCGCGCACCAGAGCAGGAACAGTGCGCCGATGCCGACGTAGACCCAGACCGGAGAGACCGAACCCTTCGGGATCACGACGGTATCGCCGATGGTGAAGTCCTTGCGGGACACGAAGAATCCGTACGTGGAGGACTGCAGGATTCCGAATACGACGAAGAACAGCCCGGCTGCGGAAAGGATCGCGCCCATCAGATCGAAGTGCGGGACCCGCTCGGGACGGGCGGGCTCGACGATCTTCCGACCCATCCACGTGATCGCCGCGACGACCAGGAACTGAACCACGAACGAGGCGCGCCAACTGATCGCGCTGGTGATCAGCCCGCCGACCAGCGGGCCGGCCGCGGCACCGAGTCCGGCCGCGCCGCTCACGACGCCGAAGTAGCGGGCGCGGGTCTGGACGTCGTCGAATGCCACCGTGATCAGGATGTAGATCGGTGGGATCAGCAGCGCCGAACCGACACCCTCGAGCACCGAGTACCCGATGATCAGTAGCGGCAGACCTTGGGCGAACGACGCGAGCAGCGCGCCGGCCCCGTAGATGATCAGGCCGATGACGAAGCAACGTTTGCGTCCCCAGATGTCGGTGAGCTTGCTGCCGGGGATCATCAGCGCGGCCATGGTCAGCGTGAACAAGGTGATCGTCGTCTGGATGCCGGACACGGACGTACCCAGATCGTCGGCGATCGTGCTGATCGCGACGTTCATGTTCGTGGCCGCGTAGCTGGCGATGAACTGGGCGAGCGCCAGCGGCGCCACCATGGCCCGTGCGCGCTTGAGGTCGGAGCGGGTGGTGGTCATCAGGTCGCGCCCGGGGCGTGCGGCATGTCAGTGGCACCTCTCCTCGACCGGCGGTCGCATCGTGTAACGCGGCCGAGGGACAGAACCTCATCCGTTACGGGTGAGCGCAGGACGCACCGGCGATGGCAGCGTCGGCGAGACGGGCCCCGACACGGGCCTGTCCGGCGGTGGGACGACGTTGTTCACCGATCGGCCATCTGGACGTCATCGCGTCGATCGGATCCCGTAACCGGGCGGCCAGGCCGGCTCCAGGTCGCCCGACAGTCCGGGCGAAAGGGTGGGTCATGGTCAGCGTGGAGCGACAACGGCTGGCGGACGCGGACCGAGGCGGCGCCGGGTGGCGGCACTGGGGACCGTATCTGAGCGAACGCCAGTGGGGCACGGTGCGCGAGGACATCAGCAGCTCCGGCGATGCCTGGTCGTCGTTCACGCACGACGAGGCGCGGTCGCGGGCGTACCGGTGGGGAGAGGACGGACTGGCCGGCGTCAGCGACGACCGGCAGCTGCTGTGCCTGGCGCTCGCGCTGTGGAACGGGCGCGACCCGATGTTGAAGGAGCGGCTGTTCGGGCTGACCAACTCCGAGGGAAACCACGGCGAGGACGTCAAGGAGTGCTACTTCTACCTCGACGCCACTCCGACGTCGTCGTACCTGAAGATGCTGTACAAGTATCCGCAGGCCGAGTTTCCGTACGACGACCTGGTCGCGGTCAACCGGGCGCGGAGCCGGACCGATCCCGAATACGAGCTGATCGACACCGGGCTCTTCGACGACAACCGCTACTTCGACGTCGTGGTCGAGTATGCCAAGGCCGGCCCCGAGGACCTGTTGATGCAGGTCACGGCCCACAATCGCGGCCCGGACGAGGCCGAGCTGCACATCTTGCCCACGCTGTGGTTCCGGCACACCTGGTCGTGGGCCGGAGGGCGTGAACGTCCCGAGCTCGGGTCGTCGACGGACGTGCCCGGCCTGAGCGCGGTGGTGACCGAGCACGGCGACCTGGGGCGTCGCTGGTGGTACGCGGATCGCGTCGTACCGGTGCTCGTCACGGGCAATGAGACCAACAACGAGCGGGTTTTCGCTTCCGCGAACGAGGCGCCCTATGTCAAGGACGGCATCGATCGGGCCGTCGTGCACGGCGATCCTGCTGCGGTCGACCCGAGCGGTGTGGGCACGAAGTCCTCCCTGCACTACGGGCTGAGCGTTCCTGCCGGCGGCCGGGTCACGGTGCAGACGCGACTCACCGATCGTGAGCCGGCCGAGTACGGCGCGGCCGGCCCGTTCGGGGACTTCGACGCCGTCCTCGACACCCGTCGCACTGAAGCCGACGAGTTCTGGGACGAGGTGCTGGCCGGTCGGCTCACCGACGACGAACGACTCGTCGCGCGTCAGGCGCTGGCCGGCATGCTCTGGTCCAAGCAGTATTACGGAATCGACGTAGAGCGCTGGCTGTCCGACCACGGCGCGGATCCGCTCGCGGCCGACCCGGGGTTGCGCAACCACGACTGGCGGCACCTCGTGGCCGAGGACATCATCTCGATGCCGGACAAGTGGGAGTACCCGTGGTTCGCCGCGTGGGACCTCGCCTTCCACACCATCGCGCTCGCGGTCGTCGACGTCGGGTTCGCCAAGCAGCAGCTCGACCTTCTGCTGAACCGGCGCTATCTGCATCCCAACGGCCAACTCCCCGCGTACGAGTGGAACTTCAGCGACGTCAACCCGCCGGTGCACTCCTGGGCGACCCTGTTCGTCTACGAACTCGACAAGGCCATCACCGGAACCGGCGACCGCGTGTTCTTGGAGAACGCTTTCCAGAAGTTGCTGAAGAACTTCGGCTGGTGGCTCAACCGAAAGGATGCCGACGATCGCAACATCTTCCAGGGCGGGTTCCTCGGCCTGGACAACATCGGCGTGTTCGACCGCAGCGCGCCGCTGCCGACCGGCGGGCGGATCGACCAGGCTGACGGCACGGCGTGGATGGCGCTGTACTGCCAGACGATGATGCAGATGGCGGTCGAGCTCGGCCGCGAGAATCCGGTGTACCTGGAGCAGGCCGAGATGCTGCTGGAGAACTTCGCCTGGATCGCCGCGGCGACGAACCACGTCGGTCCGGACGGCGCCAGCCTGTGGGACGAGCAGGACGGATTCTTCTACGACCTGTTGCGCCGTCCGGACGGAACGGCGGTGCCGTTGCGGGTGCGCTCGCTCGTCGGGTTGATGCCACTGGTCGCCGCCACCGTCGTGCCGGCCCGCGTGCGCACCGAATTCCCGGAACTGACCCGGGACGGTGCCGAATTCCTCGCCCGGCACCCTGCGATCACGGCCGCCTTGTGGGGCAAGGGCCGGCAGGCGCAGGAGACCGGTCCGGTGCTGTTCGCGCTCTTCGACGACGACCGGCTGCGCCGCATGCTGGCGCGAATGCTCGACGAGAACGAGTTCCTGGGCCCGCACGGCATCCGCTCGGTATCGCGCTGGCACGCCGAACACCCCTACGTGATAACGGTTGACGGGCAGGAACATCAGGTCCGCTACCTGCCGGCCGAGTCCGACACCGGCATGTTCGGCGGCAACTCCAACTGGCGCGGACCCGTGTGGTTCCCGATCAACCTGATGCTCATCCGGGCGCTGCTGAACCTCTACGTCTATTACGGGGACGACTTCACGGTGGAGTGCCCGACCGGGTCGGGCAACCAGATGAGCCTGCTCGGGGTGGCGCGGGAGATCAGCAACCGGCTGGTCGCCACGTTCCTGAAGGACGCCGACGGCCACCGTCCGGTTCACGGCGGCCAGCCGATCCTGCAGGACGACCCGTACTGGAGGGACATGCCGCTGTTCTACGAGTACTTCCACGGTGACAATGGCGCCGGCATCGGCGCGAGCCACCAGACCGGCTGGACCGGCGTCGTCGCCCTGCTACCGCTGCTGTTCGAGGGCGACCTCGGGGCCTGGGTACGCGCGCGCCGCGCGGACGTCCGCGAGCGCACTCGTCCCGCCGCGCAGACAGCGGGCGCGTGATGTCCGACTGGCCGGCGCGGCCGGTGATCTACGAGGTCAACACGGCGGTCTGGCTCACCGAGCTGTCCCGCGCCGAAGGGCGGCGGCTGACCCTGGCCGACGTGCCCGCGTCCGCGTGGGACGCCGTCACGCCGCCCGGCGTGGACGCCGTCTGGCTGATGGGTGTCTGGGAACGCAGCCCGGCCGGACTGGCCCTGGCGGAGAGCAACGCCGAACTGCAGGCGTCGTTCCGCGAGGCGCTGCCCGATCTGCGGCCCGGCGACGTCATCGGCTCGCCCTACTGCGTGCGCCGCTACGTCGTCGACGACTCGTTCGGCGGCCCCGAGGCTCTGGCCGCCGCTCGCACCGCCCTGGCCGCCCGCGGGGCGCGACTGCTCCTCGACTACGTGCCGAATCACGTCGCGCCGGATCATCCCTGGGTGTCGAGCAACCCGAAGCTGTTCGTTCAGGGGAACGAGCACGACCTCGAAGCCGACCCGGGCGGTTGGCTGTCGGCCGGGTCCACGGTGCTGGCCCACGGACGCGACCCGTATTTCCCGCCGTGGCCCGACGTCGTCCAGCTCAACGCGTTCTCCCCCGCCCTGCGAACCGCGACCGCGGACACGCTGGCCTCGATCGCCGGGCAGTGTGACGGCATCCGTTGCGACATGGCCATGCTGATGACCAATCAGGTCTTCGCCCGCACCTGGGGGAACCGCGTCGGCGCCCAACCGCCCGCCGAGTTCTGGCCCGAGGTGATCGACGCCCTGCACGTCCGGCATCCGGACGCAGTGCTGGTGGCTGAGGCGTACTGGGACATGGAGTGGCCGTTGCAGCAGCAGGGCTTCGACTTCTGTTACGACAAGCGCCTGTACGACCGGCTCACGGCCGCCGATCCGAGCGCGGTGCGCGCACATCTGGGAGCCGACCTCGGCTACCAGTCACGGTTGCTGCGGTTCCTGGAGAACCACGACGAGCCCCGCATCGCCAGCCGGATGTCCGAGGACGCCGAGCGGGCCGCCGCCGTCGCCCTAGCAACACTGCCCGGCGCGACGATGTGGTACGACGGCCAGTTCCCCGGCCGGCGGGTGCGGCCACCCGTCTTCCTCGCCCGGCAACCGGACGAGCCGCTCCGTCCGCAACTGGCCGACTGGTACCTGCACCTGGTCGACTCCGCGACCGACGTCCGCCGCGGCGACTGGCGACTGGCCGGCGCCACCGGCTGGCCCGACAACCAGTCCTGCGGCAACCTGCTCGCCTGGTCGTGGACCGCCGACGAAGCACGGCACCTCGTAGTCGTCAACCTCTCCGCGCAGCCGGCGCAGGCCCGGATCCCGCTGGACTGGCCGGACCTGCCCGGCCGGACCTGGAAGCTCACCGATGTTCTCCGGGGGGACCGGTTCGACCGCGAGGGCGGCGAACTGGCCGGCCCCGGACTCTTCGTCGACCTCCCGCCCTGGCAGTGCCACGTGCTAGCGCTGCAGTGAGCCGGCCGGTCACGACCGGTGCGGCGTGGTCCGGTCGAGCGCGTCGTTGAGCCTGAGCGCGGCGTTGATCAGGGCCAGGTGGGTGAACGCCTGAGGGAAGTTGCCGAGTTGTTCACCGGTCAGCCCGATCTCTTCCGCGTACAGGCCGACGGGGTTCGCGTAGGTCAGCATCTTCTCGAACGTGAGGCGGGCCTGTTCGAGTCGGCCGGACCGCGCGAGCGCCTCCACGTACCAGAAGGTGCACAGCGAGAACGTGCCTTCCGAGCCGCGCAGGCCGTCCGGCGAGGCTTCCGGGTTGTATCGGTACACCAGGCTGTCCGAGACGAGCTCGGTGTCCATCGCATCCAGCGTCGACTGCCACATCGGGTCCGACGGCGAGACGATGCCGACGTGCACCATGCGCAACAGCGAGGCGTCGAGGACCTTGCTGCCGTAGTGCTGGACGAACGCGCCGCGGCTGGAATCCCAGCCCTGTTCCATGACCTGCCCGTAGACGTCGTCGCGGGCCTGGCGCCATCGCCCGATGTCGGCGGGCAGTCCGCGCTCGGTCGCGAGCCGGATCGCCCGATCGAACGACGTCCAGGAGTTGATCCGGCCGTAGACGAAGTCCTGCTGGCCGCCTCGGGTCTCCCAGACGCCTTCGTCCGGACGATCCCAGTTGTCGACCAGCCAGTCGTGGATCTCGGCCAGCCGACTCCAGCCGCGGTGGCCGACGCCCACGCCGTGCCGGTCGGCGAAGTAGATGCAGTCCATCGCCTCGCCGTAGATGTCGAGTTGGAGCTGATCGGCGGCGCCGTTGCCGATGCGGACCGGACGGGAGCCGCGATAGCCGTTCAAGTGGTCGAGCGACCCCTCGACGAGGTCGGACGACCCGTCGACCCGATACATGATCTTCAGCGGACCGGACTCGTTGCCGGCCTGCTCCTGCACCCGGTCGCCGAGCCACCTGACGAACGCGGCTGCCTCGTCGACATAGCCGAGCCCGAGCAGCGCGTACACCGAGAAGGACGCATCGCGGATCCAGGTGAAGCGGTAGTCCCAGTTGCGCTCGCCGCCGACCTGCTCGGGCAGTCCGGTGGTCGGCGCGGCGACGAGGGCACCCGAGGGCGCGTAGGTCATGAGCTTGAGCGTCATCGCCGAGCGCGCGACCTGCTCGCGCCAGCGGCCCCGATAGGTCGAGCGCAAGACCCATCCCCGCCAGAACGTCACCGTGTCTTCCAACAGCCCCCACGCCTCCGCCCGCTCGAGCCGGTGCGGCGTCACCCCGTCCCCGGACTGCAGCATGAGCGCGCCGATGTCGCCGGCATGGAGCGTCGCGCTGGCCCGGAGTCCGTCACCGTGGGGTGTATGCACACGCTCGACACCGTTGTCCGCCCTCAGCAGGCGGGCCGCGTGCAGCGTGAGCTGTGTTCCGCCGGCCCGGAACACGGCGCCGTTCTCGGTCAGGTCGAGCGTGTGTGTGGCGCGTCCGTAGTCGAAGGCGGGCACGCATTCGAACGTGAACCGCATCTGGCCACGCACGACGCGCGCGATCCGGACGAGCCGGTGGTCGTCGCTCGGGTTGGTCTGGTCCGCGACGGGCATGAAGTCGATGACCTCGCCCACGCCACTCGCACTCATGAACCGGGTGATGAGAACGGCGGTGTCGGGCATGTAGAGCTGCCGGGTCGTGTAGCCCGGATCGGCCGGGGCGATCCGGAGATGTCCGCCGCGATCGCGATCCAGCAGCGAGGCGAACACGCTCGGCGAGTCGAAGCGCGGCAGGCACAACCAGTCCAGTTCGCCCTCGCTCGTCACGAGTGCGGCGGTCTGCAGGTCGCCGATCAGGCCGTGATCGGCAATGGCGGGGTATGAGTCCATGACCCGACGATGCTGCCCGATCGCGCGCGCCACATCCTCCGCCGAGGGTGGCCGAGCCGGCACATCATCGGGCTACTGCCAGAAACTCGCTGACCCGGGCCGCGACGTCGGCCGGGTCTTCCAGGACGAACAGGTGCCCGCCGCCCGCGATCACCTGCAGGCGGGCATCCGGGATGAGCCGGGCGAGGATGCGTCCGTTGATCAGGGGCACGATCGGGTCGTCGTCGCCGGCCAGCACGAGAGTGGGCTGGCGGAGCCGGTGCAGCCACGGCACGCTGGTCCAGCCGGCGATGGAGTACAGCTGGGCTGCGTATCCGCACATGGACGGCCGATGCGTGAAGCGGGCCAGCGATCCGTGGAGCAGCGCGTCCGGATCGCGCCGGGCCAGGCCGCCGTAGATGTCGGCGGCCACCCGGCGGTAATAGTCGGGTTGGTAGTAGCGGCGTGGCGTGGCCAGCGTCCACAGCACGCGGGGCGACCCCGGAACACCGCCGAGGCCCGGCCCGGTCGCGGCCAGGACGAGCCGGCGCACCCGGTACGGAGCCTGGTGGGCCAGTTGCTGGGCGACGACGCCGCCGAGCGATACACCGAAAACGTCGACCGTGCTGTGCCCGAGGACGTCGAGGAGTCGCTCGGCGGTGCGCGCCACTCCCCCCATTCGGCGCGGCCAGGCGTACGGGGCCGACTCGCCAACGCCCGGGGCGTCGTAGCTGATCGTCGGCAGGCCCCGGCCGTTGAGCTCGCGCTCGAACGGCGCGGCCAGATCGAGGCTGGCCCCGATGCCGGTGATCAGCAACAACGGCACCCGCGCCCCGTCCGCGTCCGCGACGGCGATGCGCAGCCGGGTTCCGTCGACGTCGACGAACCTGATCTCACGCAAAGGCACCGACACCGGTGATGTCCCGTCCGACGATCAGGGTCTGGATGGTCTCCGTGCCCTCGTAGGTGTGCAGGGCCTCGATGTCGGCCATGTGCCGGATGACGTGGAAGTCGAGCAGGATGCCGTTCCCGCCGAGCAGATCGCGGGCCTCGGCCACCACCTGGCGAGCCTTGCGGGTGTTGTTCATCTTGGCGATGGCCGCAATGGTGTCGGTGAGTTTGCCCTCTTCGATCAGCCGGCCCAGCCGCAGGCAGTACAGCTGCATCGAGCAGACCTCGGCCAGCATCTTGACCAGCTTGTCCTGCACGATCTGGAAGCTGACCAGGGGCTGGCCGAACTGGGTGCGTTCGGAGCAGTACTGCGCGGCGATCTCGTAGGCGGCGGTCGCGTGCCCGAGCGCGCCCCAGGCGACCGCATTGCGGGTGCCGGCCAGCACCCGTCCCGTGTCCTTGAAGCTGTTCGCGCCGGGCAGCCGGTCGGCCTCGTCGACCTGGAGGTCGGTGAGCGTGATCTCGGCCTGCCACACCGCCCGCAACGAGCCCTTGCCCTCGATCTTGCGCGCGGCGTACCCGGGCGTGCCTTTCTCGACCAGGAACCCCTTGACCTGCCGGTCGGCTTCGTCACGAGCCCAGACCACGACGACGTCCGCGATCGTGCCGTTGCCGATCCACTTCTTGGCCCCGTTGATCGTCCAGGTGTCGCCGTCGCGGCGAGCCGTGGTCTCGAGCGCCACCGAGTCCGAGCCGTGCGTCGGCTCGGTCAGTGCGAACGCCCCGATCTTGGTCAGCTGCGCCATCGCCGGCAGCCACTGCGTCTTCTGCTCCTCCGAGCCGAGCATGGCGATCGACTGCATGGCCAGGCCGGCCTGCACGCCGAGGAACGTGCCGAGACTGCCGTCGCCCCGGTTGAGCTCCATGTGGATCAGCCCGCACGCGATCGGGCCCATCGGCGGGCAGCCGTAGCCGACGATGCCGTCGCCGACGATGCCCTGCTTGGCCAGCCGGTGGATCAGCTCGTACGGGAACTCGGCCCGCTCCCAGTACTCGTTGATGACCGGCAGGACCTCGTCGTCGACGAAGTCGCGGGTGCGCCGCCAGTACGTGCGCTCCTCGGCCGTGAGCTGGTCGGCGATGCGGAAGAAGTCGGTACCGCGCGAGCGACCGATCGTCTCGTACATGTCCAGCTCCTTCTAGCGGTCCAAGACGTAGGTGCCCGGAGCCTCGACGATCGGCGCCAGGCCACCGCCGCCGAGCTGTTCGGGGGCCGGCCGCAACGCGCCGCTCCGTTCGGCCAGCCAGGCCGAGGCGTCGTTCCACCAGGTGCCCGAGCGCGTCTCGGCGCTGCGGAGCCACTCGTCGGGATCCGCCGGATTGGCCTTGTTCACCTGGTAACCGGCCCTCGGATTGCCCGGCGGGTTGACCAGCGCCGCGATGTGCCCGCTCGTCGAGAGCACGAACCGCGACGAGCCGCCGAGCAGCTGCGTGGTGCGGTAGCAGTTCTGCCAGGGCGTGATGTGGTCGGCGATCCCGGCCACGATGTAGGCGTCGGTCTCGATGCCCGACAGGTCGATGGGCACGCCCAGCACGGTGAGCGCGGCGGCCGTCACCAGCTGGTTGTCCATGGCCAGATCGACGAAGTCGGCATGCAGGCCGGCCGGCATGCGGGTCGTGTCGGCGTTCCAGAACAGGATGTCGAACGCCGGTGGCTTCTGGCCGAGCAGGTAGTTGTTGACCCAGTAGTTCCACACGAGATCGCCGGGTCGCAGCCAGGCGAACACCTCGGCCAGCGCGCGTCCGTCCAGATAGCCCCGTCGGCGCGAGATCGCCTTGGCCGCACCGGCCATGCGGCGGCTGCTCAGCGCGGACGCCATGCCCGCGTGGGCGTTGTCGAGCACGGTGACCGCCAGCGCGAAGGCCGCGAGTCGGTGCGACTGGCCCGTGGCCGCGAGGTAGGCCGCGGTGATGCTGGCCAGGATGCCGCCCGAGCAGATGCCGGCCAGCACGGTCTGCTCGGTGCCGCTCACCCGCTCGACCGCGTCGATTGCGTCGAGGACCGCCCGGACGTATGTGTCGAAGTTCCATGGGGCGTGCCGCACGTCCGGGTTGCGCCAGGACATGACGAACACCTGCTGGCCTTCGCCGACCAGGAACTCGACCAGGCTGCGGCCGGGCGCCAGGTCCAGGGCGTAGTACTTGTTGATCGTCGGCGGCACGACGAGCAGCGGCAGGTCACGCACCTGCTCGGTCTGCGGCGTGTACTGGATCAGCTCGAACACATCGGTGCGCAGCACGACCGCGCCGGGCGTGACGGCGATGTTGCGGCCGACCTCGAACACCGACCGGTCGACCATTTCCGGGATTCGCGGCGACGAGCCCAGGTCGCGCACCAAGCGGGCCCCGCCGCGGGCCAGGCTCGTCCCGGCCGTGTCGATGGCTCTCTTGGCCGAGGCCGGGTTCACCAGCGGCAGATTGCTGGGGGCCAGGGCCTCGAGCAGGTTGTCGATCAGGAACCGCATCCGCTGCTCGTCCCGCCAGCCCAGCCCGGCGTCGCTGACCAGCTGCTCGGCGGTCCGCCCGCCGGCTAGGTAGAGCTGAACCATACGTCGCAGTACGGGATTGGTCGTCCAGGCCTCGTCGACGAACCGTCGATCCCGTTTCGACGGGGCCAGCGTCGACGTGCCGAGCACGATGCGGCCCGACTCGACGGCCAGTGACCCCACTCGCCGGGACGTCGTCCACGGATGGCGGGCCAGACCGGCGAGCAGCTTGGCGGTGGAGGCGTCGGGCGCGAACCGCCGCACCGGGCCCAGCGAGGCGTCGATCAGCAGTACGTCCAGCGGCGCAGCCTGGTCGGCGGCCTGCTCGAGAGTCATCGATTCGGTCATGGCGCGA
Organism: Jatrophihabitantaceae bacterium; assembly: GCA_036558905.1. Taxonomy (GTDB): domain Bacteria; phylum Actinomycetota; class Actinomycetes; order Mycobacteriales; family Jatrophihabitantaceae; genus DASXRA01. The sequence continues at coordinate 27,206 of DATBER010000181.1, forward strand.
CCTCCCCGTTCGCGACAGTGATTTCGCGCTTGAGAATCTTCCCCGTGGGGCCCTTGGGCAAGGCCTCGACGAACCACACCCGCCGCGGGTACTTGTAGGCGGCCACCCGGGCCTTGACGAAAGCGCGTAGCTCGTCGGCCGTGACGGACATTCCCGGCCTGAGCACGACCGCCGCGCCGACCTCCTCGCCGAGCTCCCCGTGCGGCATGCCGATCACCGCCGCCTCGGCCACGGCCGGGTGCTCGTAGAGAACTTCCTCGATCTCGCGCGGGTAGACGTTGTATCCGCCGCGGATGATCAGGTCCTTCTTGCGGTCGACGATGTAGTAGTAGCCGTCCTCGTCCACGCGGCCGACGTCTCCGGTACGGAACCAGCCTTCGGCGTCGATCGCATTCGCAGTCGCGTCGGGCTTGTGCCAGTAGCCCTTCATGATGTTGTGCCCGCGGATCGCGATCTCGCCCACGTCGCCTTGCGGCAGCGGGTCCCCGGCCTCGTTGACCACGCGCATCTCGACACCCCGCACAGGCGTGCCGATCGAGCCGGGCTTGCGAGTGCGGTCCGGGCGGTTGAACGACGCGACCGGCGACGTCTCGGACAAGCCGTAGCCCTCCAGGACGATGCACCCGAACGCGTCCTCGAACCGGCGCAGCACCTCGACCGGCATCGCCGCCCCACCCGACACGCACACCCGCAGCGCCGACACGTCGTAGTCGTCGCGGTCGGCCACGTGCAACAGCGCGCTGTACATCGTCGGGACCCCGGCGAACACCGTCGCGTGGTGATCGGCCAGCATCCGCAGCGCCTGCGCCGGGTCGAACCGCGGCAGCACGGTGAGCGACGCCCCGGCCGCGACGGCCGTGTTGAGGGTGCACGTCTGACCGAAGGAGTGGAACAACGGTAGGCCGCCGAAGATCACGTCGTCCGCGCCGATCTGCAACAGATCACGGCCGGTGACCTCGGCGTTCTTGATCAGGTTGTCGTGGGTCAGCTCGGCGCCCTTCGGCCGACCCGTCGTGCCCGAGGTGTACAGGATGACAGCAGTGTCGGCGCCGGCCCGGTCGACGACCTCCGGCGCTGGTGTAGCGGCCGCGAGCAGGTCGGCGAATGTGGCAGGTTCGACCACGATCGCCTCGGCGTCGGACTCCTTGGCGCCGACCTCGGCCTCGGCGGCCGCGGTGGGCCAGGCGAAGATCACCGACGCGCCGGCGTCGCCCAGGTAATAGGCGACCTCGCGGGCCTTGAGCAGGGGGTTCATCGGCACCACCACGCCACCGGATCGGAGCACGCCGAAGTAGACGACGGCGAACTCCGGGACATTGGGCAGCATGATCGCGACCGGGTCGCCGGGTCCGACGTTGCGGGCGGTGAGCAGGCCCGCGACGCGGGCGCTCGCGTCGTCCAGGTCGCGGTAGGAGAGGGTGTCCTCGCCGAGTCGGATGGCTACCCGATCGGGGTGGGCAGCAGTGGTGCGGGCGAGGCTGTCGGCGAGGTTCATGGCGGTCTCCTTGACGGAGCGAACTGGAGTTGACCCGTCAATCGTCCGGCCGCGGGGTGGTCGATCACGATAGCCTCGCGCACCAAGGCCTCGGCCGGCTCCTAGTGCGCGAGCACAGTGATGCCGGCCTATGCTCCGGTCCATGACGAGGTCGGCGGTCGATCCGGTAGTGCGCGACCTCAGTCGAGCGTTGCTCCCGCGGGTCGACGAATTCGCGCAGCGGATGGCCGAGCTCATCAGCTCGCGGGAGCCCCTGTACGCCGAGGGCCTCGCGGTGAGCCCGGACGAACTGCGCGAGTCGTGCCGGGAGAACCTGCGCTACGTCTTCGGCCGGCTGGCCGGCGAACCCAACATCGGCACCGAGGCGCCCCGCGCCACCGGCAGTCGGCGAGCCGAGGCCGGCGTGCCGCTCTCGGCATTGCTGCAGGCCTTCCGGATAGGCGGACGGCTGGTCTGGGACCTGCTGCTCGAGCACGCCGACGACGGCGCTCAGGACGCGCTGCTGCGCTGCGCCGCCGACATCTGGGCCGTGTCCGACGACCTGGCCGCGGCCGCCACCGGCGCCTACCGCGCAACGAGCGCGGACCGGGCCCGCCACGACCAGCAGTTGCGGTCCGCCCTGCTCAACGGGCTGCTCGACGGGCGGCTCGGCGACGGCACCCAGCTGTGGGAGTCGGCGGCTGCGCTCAAACTCCCCCAGCACGGCACGTTCCTCGTCGTGGCCGCCGAGTGCGCGAGCCCCGGGGCGGAGGCGCTGCCCGGAGCCGAGGACCTCCTTCGCCGCTACGACGTCGTGTCGGCCTGGCGCCTGGACGCCGAGCAGCAAGAGGGCCTGGTCGTCCTGCGACCGCGCTATGACGCCGCGCGGCTGTGCGCCGAGTTGGCCGGCATCGCGACGGGCCGAGTCGGCGTCAGCGAGCCGTACGGCAACCTCGAGCAGACCGCGCCGGCCCTGCGGCAGGCCCGGCTCGCCTGTGCCGCGGCCACCCCGCACACCACCGACCTGGTGCGGTTCGAGCAGGAGCCCGTCGCGGTGCTGCTCGTCAGCGCGCCCGACGCCGCCGAGTCGACGGCCCGGCGCATCCTCGGCCGGGTGCTCGATCTGCCCGACGACGACCGGGCCGTGACCATCGACACCGCCCGCTTGTGGATCGCCTCGGCCGGGTCGACCTCCACCGCGGCGACGCAGCTGCACCTGCACCGCAACACCGTCCGCTACCGGCTCCGCCGCCTCGAGGAGCTGACCGGCCGCAGCTTGGCCAACCCGCTCGATCTGGCCGAGCTGCACGTGGCCCTCGAGTGCGCACGCATGCTCGGCATCGCCTGAGTCGCCGAGGTTGTTCAAGCCGCCGGCTGGGTATATACGCCGATGTGAGATTCGCCGTCGGTCTGACTGTGATCGCGGTGGGCGCCATCCTCGCGTTCGGCGTCACCGCGTCGCCCGATGCGGTCAACATCCAGGTGATGGGAGTGATCCTGATCCTCGCCGGACTGGCCGGTCTGGCGATGGCGCAGCGGCTCTACACCACGCGGCGGCGCACCGACGTCATCTACCGCCGCGACGGGGTGACCTTGCTCGAGCCCAACTCGCCCCCGCCCGGGGGCGGCGCCGAGCCGGCAGAGGCTCACGTCGATCCGGTGGAGCGGCAGGTCGACAGCCTGCCGCCCGATGGTCCCGCCTTGCCGGCCGCGCCCGAAATCGTCCCCGGTGCGCGCACCGTCGACGAGCCCCGAACCGGGCGCCCCCGCCACGTCGACGGAGTCATGGACGCCGACCCGGGCTCGGAGGAGTTCCTGCGCATGCAACGCGACTGGCTCTGACGCCGCGAGCCATCCGCGACGGAGTCCCCTCGCGGCCGGCCGTCGTTGCTTGACGGCGCAGCAGCTCAATCGAAGCCGTTCGGGTTCCGGCCGGCGAGCGCGAGCAGTCGCTGCATCGGATCGGTCGACGAGGTGTCGACGCGGGGCGCGAAGAAGCGCCCCTTGCCCCAGAACGAGGGCGGGTACTTCTCGAGAATCGCCGTGGCGGCCAGGCACAGGTCCGGGTCGAGGGTGCGGTCCTGCCCGGTGGCCACGGCCAGGTCCCAGCCGTGGACCAGCATGTCCGCGCCGTGCACACCGACTGCGAAGTAACCGGGCGGCTCGCCGGCCTGCAGGCGCACCGGCCGCTTCGGGTCGGCCAGGTCGGCGACCGCCACGGCCATCTCGGCGGCCGAGGCGTCGAACTCCCCCAGCGGCGTGGCCACCGGCTCCTCGTCCCGGGTCGGCCAGTCGGCCGGTTCGCCGCGCAGCGCCTCGGCGAACCGGATGTTGCCGCCGACGAGGTGCGACATCAGGCCGCGGATGTCCCAGTCCGTCGTCACGGTCGGACGGTCGAGATCGGCGTCGGTCAGCGCGGTCAACCGCTCCCGCATCAGTGCGGTGGCGCGCCGGTCGAGGGTGTAGGTATCGATCACGGTGCCTCCTCGACGAGCGACTCCTCGACAATATAGCGGACGATCGTCCACTAAAATGTCGGCATGTCCCCACGACGTTCGGTCCAGGCGGCGGCCCAGACCCGCGCCCGCATCGTGCAGGCCACCGTCGACCGGGCCTCCGCTCTCGGCCTGGAGGGCGTGACGGTCCGCGACCTGGCGGCCGACCTCGACATGAGCAAGTCCGGCGTGGTCGCCCCGTTCGCGTCGCGCGGGCAACTGCTCGAGGCCGCCTTCGACAGCGCGGTGGCGACGTTCCGGGCGGTGGTCGTCGAGCCGGTGCTCGCGCAGCCACCCGGCCGCGACCGGCTGCTCGCGCTGCTCGATCGCTGGGTCGACTACCTCGTCGACGGTCCCTTCCCCGGTGGGTGTTTCCTGACGACGGCGTCCGTCGAACTCGACAACCGGGCCGGCCCGCTGCGCGAACGGACGGCGGCAACAGTGCGGCGCTGGCTGGCCTTTCTCGCCGACGAGGCCCATTCGGCCCGACCCGACCGGCCGGCCGACCAGGCCCGCGACCTCGCCACCGCGCTCAACGGGCTCGCCATGTCGGCCAACCAGGAGATCCAGTTGCTGGCCGACCCGGGCGCCGGCCCGCGGGCCCGCCGGCTGATGCACGCCGCCGTCGACGCTTTCGTCAACCGGCCAGCGCGCAAGCGAGCCGTACTCATGGGGCGGAAACCCTTATGACGCAGCTGTCATCGAAGACGTAGGCCCGCGGACGACCGTTCGGATTCAGGGTCACCGGTCCCTGTCCGACCGACCAGTTCTTGAGGTCGAGCTCCTGCCCGTTGGTCGAGTCGTAGAGCCGCAATTCGCAGTTCGAGCTGCCTCGCGGATCGGTCACCGTCACCGTGACGCCGCCCGCCGGGGCGGCGAACGCGTCGGTGTCCCCGCTCTCGTCATGAAGGAAGGGCAGGGTGGCGGTCCCGCTGCCGGACAACGGCGTCAGCAGGCATCGCGAGTCGTTCGCCTGCCACTGGTACGACCCGCTGCCGGCGACCTGGTAGTTGACGACACCGTAGATGGGGCCGGGGATCGGGACCTGATCTCCGCTGCCCGCATGGGTCAGCGTGACCACGCAGCCGTTGCCGTAGTTGGTCCCGTCGACGCGCAGCCGCCACGGCCCGGCAGCGGTGTAGGACCCGTGGCCCGGAATCGACCGGCCGCTCTGGTTGCCCGAGCTGTCCGGGCTCCCCGAGGACGACAGAAGCACCGCGGCCACCACCGCCCCGGCGACCAGCGCGACCGCGCCGCCCGCCGCGATCAGCGTGCGCCGTCGCCTCCAGGGTGGAACGGGGGCGGGCGGCGCGAGCGCGGGCGGCGGTTCAGCCGGTGGCGGCGGCGCTGCCCCGGCGCGTAGAGGCTCGGCGGGCGGCTGCGCCGTCTCGGCCGGACTCGGCGTTGCGGCGGCCGCCCGTCGGGACAGGCGCAGGTCGCCGTCGCCGTTGACCCGACGCTGCGGTATCTGCTTTCCGGCCTGCCGCAGCTGCCCGTCGACGTAGGTGTAGAGCGTCGAGAACGAGATGTAGCCGTCGGCGTCGGGCTCGGCGGCACCGAGCAGGCCTTCGACCAGGTGCTGGGTGAAGAAGCTTGTGCCGTTGTCGACGGTCGCGTCGTTGGCCAGCTGGGTGCTGCGGCAACTGGTGAGCACGTACCGGCCGACCCCGGCCACTGCGTCGCCGAAGTCGCCGCCCCGGAACGCGCCGGCGTGG
>DATBER010000182.1:0-7861 GCA_036558905.1 Jatrophihabitantaceae bacterium
CGTCGACCTCGTGCACGAAGGCCTCGTGCGCGAGCAGAGCGCCGCGGTGGTGACGCCCGGTCCGCGCCTGGGACGTCCGCCGCAGGTCGTCTCGCTCGTCCCGTCGGCCGGCTACGCCCTCGGCCTCGACATCGGCCACGACCACGCGCGGCTGATCCTCAGCGACCTCGTCGGCACGCCGGTGTGGGACCGCAGCGTCGACCTGGACGTCGACACCTCCGCCGAGGACACCGTCGCCGCATCCACCCGGCTCATCGCGGCAGCCCTGCGCGACACGGAGGTCGATCGCGCCGCCGTCCTCGGCCTGGGCGTGGGCATCGCCTGCCCCGTCGACCGGCGCACCGGCGGGCTGCGCGCCGAGGGCATCATGCCCGGCTGGGTCGGCCTCAAGCCGGCGCAGATGCTCGCCGAACGGACCGGGCTGCGGGCCCAGATCATCAACGACGCCAACGCCTGCGTCGTGGCCGAGCGACACTACGGGGTCGCGCAGCAGTGCGACGACGTGGTGTTCCTGCGCCTGTCGTCCGGCATCGGCGCCGGCGTCGTCTGCGACGGGCGGATGCTGCTCGGGCACGACGGGCTGGTCGGCGAGCTCGGCCACATCTCCATCGACCCGAACGGCGCGGTGTGCCGGTGCGGCAACCGCGGCTGCCTCGAGACGATCGCCAGCCCGACCGCGATCGCGGCGCTGCTGTCACGCAGCTGGGGGCGGCCGGTCACCAGCGCCGAGCTGATCGCACTGCTCCGGGCCGGTGACCGCGGGGCGGTGCGCGCGCTGCAAGACGCGGGCGAGACGGTGGGCCGGACGCTGGCCATGACGGTCATGACGCTCAATCCGCGGATCGTCGTGGTCGGCGGCGAACTCGCAGCGGCCGGCGACGTGCTGCTCGAGCCGATCCGCCGCACCCTGCAACGCAACTCGGTGACCGGCCAGCAGCGCGAGCTGCAGGTCATGGTCAGCGCCCTCGGCGACAGCGCCAGCGCCCGCGGCGCCGCGGCGCTCGTGCTCGCCGAGACCCCGCAGCTGCTGAGCGAACGGCCTCGTTTGTCGGCCGAGCAGTAGCATCCCGACTATTGACAAAGTTCGGACTAATGCCGAGACTTCCTGGCACCGCCTGACAGCGTTGTCAGGGCTGAAGCAGGTTCTGGCTGCTGCGGAGGCTCGACATGCGCGAGGGCACTTTCGGATCCCGTTCCCGGTGGGCGCTGCTGGCCGCCGTTGCCGGCGTGGTCGCGTTCGGCCTGGCCGTTCCGACGGCCGGGGCCGCTCCGCCGGGCCAGGTGGTCCCGCTGGTGGCGAATCCGGTCCAGTACGTAGATCCGATGGTCGCGGTCGACCCGACGATCGGCACCGGCAGCGGCGGCGACGTGGTCGGCCAGGTCAACAACTTCCCCGGCCCGTCCGTGCCGTTCGGCATGATCCAGTGGAGCCCGGACACGCCCGGCGCGTACGCCGGCTACAACTACGACAGCAACCAGATCCGCGGCTTCAGCCTCACCCACGCGTCGGTCGGCTGTCCCCAGTTCGGCGACGTGCCGATCCTGCCGGTCGTCGGCGCCGTCGGCACCGCACCCTGGAACCGCTCCGAGACCTTCTCGCACAGCTCCGAACTGGCCAAGGCGGGCGAGTACGCGGTGACGCTGGCCGACTCGGACGTCCGCGTCGATCTGACGTCGGCCACCCGAACCGCCCTGGCCGACCTGACCTTCCCGGCGACCGATCAGGCGCAGGTGCTGATCAAGGCCGGCGCCAGCCTGAACGGCAACCAGGCCGCGACCTTGCGCACCGTCAACGACCACGAGGTCGTCGGCTCGGCCACCACCGGCAATTTCTGCGGCCACCAGAACACGTACACGCTGTACTTCGCGCTGCAGTTCGACCATCCGTTCACGGCCGCCGCCGGTTGGGACGGGACGACGGTCGGCACACCCGGAACGTCGATAGACGTGTCCGGCGCGCACTCCGGCGGCTACCTGACGTTCGACACCCGTACCGACCGCACCGTGCACGCGAAGGTCGCGATCTCCTACGTCAGCTCCGTGGCGGCCGAGCAGAACATGAGCGCCGAGATTCCGGGCTGGGATCTCGCTCCGGTCGAGGCAGCTGCCCAGAAGCAGTGGAGCGACGTGCTGTCCCGGATCCGGGTCGGCGGCGGTACTACAGCCGAGCTGCGTACCTTCTACACCGCGCTGTACCACTCGCTGCTCTACCCGACAACGTTCAGCGACGTGGACGGCCGCTACATCGGCTTCGACTCCAAGCTCCACTCGGTGCCGGACGGGCATGTCCAGTACGCCAACTACTCGCTGTGGGACACGTACCGTTGCCTGGCCGCGCTTCAGTCGCTGCTGCTGCCCGACGTCGCCAGCGACCTGGCCCAGTCGCTGGTGAACGACGCCGAGCAATTCGGCTGGCTGCCCAAATGGCCGGTGATGAACGGGGAATCCGGCGTCATGGACGGCGACAACGTCGTGCCGTTCCTCGCCTCGCTATACGCCTTCGGCGCGCACGACTTCGACACCGGCACGGCGCTGCAGTACATGCTCAAGGGCGCGACGACTCCTGCCCCGCCGGACTCCGCGTACCTCGAGCGCGAAGGGGTCGCCGACTACCAGACTCTCGGGTACGTTCCCAACGACCGGGCCGAGCAGAGCCACGTCCGCGTCGGCGCCTCGCAGACGCTGGAGTACGCGGCCGACGACTTCGCCATCTCACAGTTCGCCGACGCCATCGGCCTGCACGGCACCGCCCGGACGTTCGCCGGCCGTGCGCAGAACTGGCAGAACATTTTCGACGGCGGCACGGGCTATCTGCGTCCGAAGGACAGCACCGGCGCATTCCCGTCCGGCCCGGGCTTCGTCACGCCGCCGGACGGCCAGTTCGGCCAGAACGGCTTCGACGAGGGCAACGCCGCGCAGTACAACTATCTCGTCCCGCAGAACCTGGCCGGGCTGATCACCGCCATGGGCGGCCGCGACGCGGTCAACCAGCGGGCCGACGCCTTCTTCCAGCAGCTCAACGTCGGGCCGAACCTGCCGAACCAGTGGTCGGGCAACGAGATCGACTTCGCCACGCCGTGGCTGTACGACTACACCGGCCAGCCCTGGAAGACGCAGGACACCGTCCGGCGGGTCGAGAGGCAGCTGTTCTCGGCCACCCCGGACGGTGAGCCCGGCAACGACGACCTCGGCGCGCAGTCGTCCTGGTACGTGTGGGCGGCGCTCGGCATCTACCCCGTCACGCCGGGCACCACCGACCTGGCGCTGGACAGCCCGCTGTTCCCGACGGCGCAGATCCAGCTGGCGAACGGGCGAACGATCACCATCAACGCTCCGGCCGCGGCCGACGACCACCCGTACATCAACAGTCTGGCTGTAGACGGTCACGCGTGGGACAAGACGTACCTGCCGCAGTCGGCCCTACACGCCGGCGCGGCGCTGAGCTTCGACCTGTCCACCGAACCGAACCCCTCGTGGGCCACCGGCCCGAACGCCACCCCGCCGTCCTACCAGCAGGGCCAGGCGCCGGCGATCGGGTACACGAGCCCGACCGGGCAGGTCGTCACCGGACAGGGCACGACGTTCCCGGCGACGGTTGGCGCGGTCGACGCGAGCGGCCACACCGACATCGTGCGGTGGACGGCGAAGCCACCGGCCGGCATCACGGTCAGCCCGTCGTCCGGCGTGCTGCACGTCGCCGGCGGCAGCCGGGCCAGCGACCCGGTGACGGTCAAGATCGCGGCCGACGCGCCGTCCAGCTACCACCCGGTGCCGGTGAGCTTCATCGACGCGGCCGGTCGATCGCTGCCCGGCGGGACGATCACGGTCACCGTGCCGGCGGCCGACGGCCGGGCGACCGTCTGCGACACGCTCGGCACCACCGATACCGAGTGCGGCCTGCAGCGCCTGGACAACGCCGACGGGCACAGCCAGGCCGGAACCATCGCCGGGCGCTCGGCCCGCACCACACTCGACGGTTACCTGTACTTCGGCGTGACCGACGACCTGGTGCCGGCCGGCTCAGCGCACACGGCGACGATCGACGTCGACTACCTCGACCAGGGCACCGGCCGGTGGAGCGTGCAGTACGACTCCAGCGACCCGGCCCAGAAGTACAAGGGCAGCGCGTCGGTGACCAACACCGACACGAGTACCTGGAAGACCGCGACCTTCACCATCCCCGATGCAGGATTCAGCAACCGGGAGAACGCCGGCGCCGACTTCCGCCTGGCCACGGGCACCGGCTTCGTCGTCGCCCGCGTGCACGTGAGCGTGTCCGGTGGCGACATCCTGCCGCTGCACCTGTGCCCCGGCGACTGACGCTCGGTCTCCTAGTGTCCCGCGCCGGGAATTCAGACGACAATTCCGCCCAATTCCTGGCGCGGGACACTAGAGGCGGAGCTTGAGGCCTTCGTGCGACGCGACGAAGCCGAGCCGCGCGTAGAAGCGGTGCGCGTCGGTCCGGCTCTTGTCGGTGGTCAGCTGCACCAGCGAGCAGCCCCGCCGCCGGGCCTCGTCGATCGCCCACCGGAACATCGCCTCGCCCAGGCCGCGGCTGCGGTAGCTGCCGGCCACGCGCACGGCCTCGAGCTGGGCGCGCAGCGACCCACGGCGGGCCAAGCCGGGGATGAACGACAGTTGCATCGTCCCGATGATCTCTCCGCCGACGGTCGCCACGACGAGCAGCTGCGCCGGGTCGGCGTCGATCGCCTCGAACGCGCGCAGGTAAGGCTGGAGATCTTCGGCGTTCGCGATCCCGTCGCGGGAGGCCCCGAGCTGGTCGGCGGCGAGCAATTCGACGATACGGACCAGATCGTCTCGCTGCGCACGGTGTAGCTTGACGTCGAGAGAGTTCAGGCTCAGGGTCGCGAGTACCGGGTTGTCCACGGTTCGAGGCTCCCATACCGGCGAAGCGCGAAAAGCGGACGTGAGTCTGGTCATGACCGGGTCCACACCCAGCCGCCGTGGTCCAACGGCTGAGCCTAGGATCCGAAACAAGCCACCGATCGATCGGAGTCCGGGTGAGTCAGCCAAGCATCCTCTACACCTACACCGACGAAGCCCCGCTGCTGGCCACCTACTCGTTCCTGCCGATCGTGCAGGCGTTCGCCGGTGCGGCCGACCTCAACGTCGAGACCAGGAACATCTCGCTCGCCGGGCGGATCATCGCGAGCTTCCCGGAGTGGCTGGCCGAGGGCCAGCGCATCAAGGACGACCTCGCCGAACTCGGCCGGCTGGTCGACGAGTCCGCGGCCAACGTCATCAAGCTGCCGAACATCTCGGCCTCGGTGCCTCAGCTGCGCGCGGCCGTTCGCGAACTGCAGCAGAAGGGTTACGCGGTCCCGGACTACCCCGACGACCCGCAGACCGACCAGGAACGCGACGTGCGCGCCCGCTACGACAAGGTCAAGGGCAGCGCGGTCAATCCGGTGCTGCGCCAGGGCAACTCCGACCGGCGCGCGCCCGCCTCGGTGAAGGCGTACGCCCGCTCGCACCCGCACTCGATGGGGGCCTGGTCGCCCGACTCCAAGACGCGGGTCGTGCACATGGACGCCGACGACTTCCGCTCGACGGAGCAGTCGACCGTCGTCGAACGCGACGGCTCGGTCCGCATCGAGCTGGGGGCCGCCGATGGCACCACCACCGTCCTGCGTAGGCAGGTTTCCGTACTTCCCGGCGAGATCATCGACGCGGCGACGATGCGGGTGGCCGCCCTCGAGCGCTTCCTGGCCGACCAGATCGCACGCGCCAAGGCCGAGGGTGTGCTCTTCTCGGTGCACCTCAAGGCCACCATGATGAAGGTGTCCGATCCGATCATCTTCGGGCACGCGGTGGAGACCTTCTTCCCCAAGACGTTCGCCCGGTACGGCGCGGCACTGGCCGCCGCGGGGGTGAGCTCGCGCGACGGGCTCGGCGGCATCTTCAGCCACCTGGACGCACTGCCCGACGGCGCGCAGATCAAGGCGTCCTTCGACGCCGAGCTGGCCGACGGCCCGGAGCTGGCGATGGTCGACTCCACGCGCGGCATCACCAACCTGCACGTGCCCAGCGACGTGATCATCGATGCGTCGATGCCGGCCATGATCCGGCTGTCCGGGCACATGTGGGGGCCGGACGGCGAGGAGCACGACACGCTCGCGGTCATCCCCGACGGCAGCTACGCCGACGTCTACGCCGCCGCGGTCGACGACTGCCGCGCCAACGGTGCCCTCGATCCGGCCACGATGGGGTCGGTGCCGAACGTGGGCCTGATGGCCCAGGCGGCCGAGGAGTACGGCAGCCACGACAAGACGTTCGAGATCGCGGCCGACGGCGTGGTGCGCGTCGTCGACAACGGCACCGACGCCGTGGTGTTCGAGCTGCCCGTGTCGCGCGGGGACATCTTCCGGATGTGCCAGACCAAGGACCTGCCGGTGCGCAACTGGGTGCAGCTGGCCGTCGACCGCGCCCGCGCCACCGGCGACCCCATCGTCTTCTGGCTGGACGAGAACCGCCCGCACGACGCCAACCTGATCGCGAAGGTGCGGAAGTATCTGCCCGATCACGACCTGGACGGCGTGACCGTCGAGATCATGGCGCCGGCCCGGGCCACGGCGTTCTCGCTGGAGCGCATCCGCCGGGGTGAGAACACGATTTCGGTCACCGGCAACGTGCTGCGCGACTACCTGACCGACCTGTTCCCGATCCTCGAGCTCGGCACCAGCGCCAAGATGCTCTCCGTCGTCCCGCTGCTGGCCGGCGGCGGCCTGTTCGAAACGGGCGCCGGCGGCTCGGCGCCCAAGCACGTGCAGCAGCTGCTCAAGGAGAACTACCTGCGGTGGGACAGCCTGGGCGAGTTCCTGGCCCTGGTGCCCAGCCTGGAGCTGCTGGCCCGGCAGACCGGCAACGCCCGCGCGACGGTGCTGGCCGGCGCCCTCGACCGGGCCACCGAGACGCTGCTGAACGAGAACCGCTCGCCCAGCCGGAAGCTCGGCGGCCTGGACAACCGCGGCAGCCACTTCTACCTGGCCCTGTACTGGGCGCAGGAGCTGGCCCGGCAGACCGACGACACCGAGCTGGCCAAGCGGTTCGCACCTCTGGCGCAGGCGCTCACCGACCAGGAACAGGTGATCGTCGACGAGCTGATCGGCGCGCAGGGCTCGCCGGTCGAGATCGGCGGCTACTACGACCCCGACCCGAAGCTGGTCGAGACCGTCATGCGCCCGTCGCGCACCTTCAACGCCGCCCTCGAACAGCTCTAGCTCGGCAACTGCGCGACGAGCTGCGCTGGAACTTCATCCCGATGTCGGTCTGGCGTGCGCGGTCCGGCGCCGACACCTGACCCCGAGTCGGTGGTTGCCGCCGAGCGACCAGCGCCGCGAGAGCGGCGGCGGCCAGCACCGCCAGGCCGGACGCCCAGACCGCATGGTGCAGGCCGGTGACGAACCGGGCCGAGGCGGGCGGGTCGAGCCGGCCGCTTCCCGACCGGCCGGTGTAGACGAGGGCGCCCAGCACCGCCACCCCGAGCACCTGACCGAGCTGGCGCATCGCGTTGTGCACCGCCGAGGCCATGCCGGAGCGGTCGGCCTCGACGGCGGACACCGCCACCGTGGTCATCGGGGTCAGGCACGCGCCGACGCCCAGCCCGATCAGGGCGAAGTTCCACCAGATCGCGCCCATGCGGGTGTCGACGCCGAGCCGGAGCAGGCCCAGTGTCGCGCCGCCGGCGATCGTCAGGCCGACCAGCATCGGCGGCTGCGGGCCGAACCGGCCGACGAGACGGCCGGCGATCGGTGCGGTCAGCGCGACTCCGACGCCGATCGCGGAGACGTCCAGGCCGGCGACGACCGGTGAGCGGCCCTGCACCTGCTGGAAGTACGCG
>DATBER010000183.1:0-8128 GCA_036558905.1 Jatrophihabitantaceae bacterium
CGGCGGCCTGGTCCGCGAGCCGTGGACGCCGCCGGCGGCCCAGCCGCCCTACGGCGGCTACTTCGACGACGTGGTCGAGCACCTGCTCGCCGTGCAGCCACAAGGCGTGAGCAAGGTCGTCGTCGACCGGGGTGAGCTCACCCTGCACGTGCCGCGCGAGCAGCTGATCGCGGTCGTCACCGCGTTGCGCAACGATCCGGCGCTTCGCTTCGAACTGTGTTCGAGCGTCTCCGGCGTGGACTACCTCGGCTCGCAGAACCGGCTGCACTCGGTCTACCACCTGACCTCGATGACCTACCGCCGCCGGATCCGGGTCGAGGTCGCCGTCAGCGTCGAGGACCCGCACGTCCCGTCCGTGACCGGGCTCTACCCCGGCGCCGACTGGCAGGAGCGCGAGACCTACGACATGTTCGGCATCATCTTCGACGGGCACCCGGCACTCACCCGGATCTTGATGCCCGACGACTGGGACGGCTTCCCGCAGCGCAAGGACTACCCGCTGGGCGGCATCCCGGTGCAGTACAAGGGCGCGACGATCCCGCCGCCGGACGAGAGGCGGGCCTACCGATGAGAGAGGCACCCAGCCGGCCGACCACCGAGGGCCGCGTCTACAACGTCACCGGCGGCGACTGGGCGGACGTGCTCGGCGAGGTCCACAACGACCGCATCGTCGTCAACTTCGGCCCGCAGCACCCGTCCTCGCACGGCGTGCTGCGATTGGTGTTCGAGCTCGAGGGCGAGACGGTCACCGACTGCCGCCCGGTGGTGGGCTACCTGCACACGGGCATCGAGAAGAACACCGAGTTCCGGACCTGGACGCAGGGGGTCACGTTTCTGACCCGGGCCGACTACCTGTCCTCGTTCTTCAACGAGACGGTGTACTGCCTGGGCGTCGAGCAACTGCTGGGCGTCGAGGCACCGGCCCGCGCGCAGCTGATCCGGCTGCTGATGATGGAGATGAACCGCGTCTCCTCGCACTGGACGACGATCGGCCCGACCGGCATGGAGCTGGGCGCGCTGACCGTCATGACGAACAGCATGCGGGCCCGCGAGAAGTGTCTCGACATGTTCGAGCTGATCACCGGGCTGCGCATGAACCATGCCTACATCCGTCCCGGCGGGGTGGCGCAGGACCTGCCCGACGACGCGCCGGCGAAGATCCACGACTGGATCAAGGAGATGCGGCGCGAGCTCAAGGACCTCGACACGCTGGTGCGGGGGCAGCCGATCTGGGTGAACCGGCTCAAGAACGTCGGCTGGCTGGGCGTCGACGGCTGTATCGCGCTGGGCATCACCGGCCCGCTGCTGCGCGCGGCCGGGCTGGCCTGGGACCTGCGCAAGACCGAGCCGTACCTGGGTTACGAGACGTTCGACTTCGAGGTGCCCACCGACGACCGCGGCGATTCGTGGTCGCGGTTCGTGGTGCGGGTGGCCGAGATGCACGAGTCGCTCAAGATCGTCGAGCAGGTGCTCGACCGGCTCGAGCCGGGTCCGACCATGGTCGACGACCCGAAGATCGCCTGGCCGGCAAAGCTGAGCGTCGGGCCCGACGGCATGGGCAACTCGCTCGAACACGTCGAGAAGATCATGGCCGGCTCGATGGAGTCGCTGATCCACCACTTCAAGCTGGTCACCGAGGGCTTCCGGGTACCGGCCGGCCAGACCTACACGACGGTCGAGGCACCGCGCGGCGTGCTGGGCGCACACGTCGTCAGCGACGGAGGCACCCGCCCGTACCGGGTGCATTTCCGCGAGCCCTCCTTCGTCAACATCCAATGCCTGCCGGCTCTCGTCGAGGGCGGCCTGCTCTCCGACGTCATTCCGTGCATCGCGTCCGTTGATTCGCTGATGGGTGGCTGTGACCGATGAGTGACGTGTACAGCCCGAGTCGGGAGACGACAGAGGGCCGCGTCTACAACCTGACCGGGGGCGACTGGGACGCCGTGCTGGGCGGCGGCGACCCGATCCACGAGGAACGCGTCGTCCTCAACATGGGCCCGCAGCACCCGTCCACCCACGGTGTGCTCCGCCTGGTGCTCGAGCTCGAGGGCGAGACGGTCACCGACTGCCGCGTCGTGATCGGCTACCTGCACACCGGCATCGAGAAGAACACCGAGTACCGCACCTGGACGCAGGGCGTCACGTTCCTGACCCGGGCCGACTACCTGTCGCCGATCTTCAACGAGACGGTGTACTGCCTGGGCGTCGAGCAGCTGCTGGGCATCGAGGCCCCGCCGCGGGCGCAGCTGATGCGCATCCTGCTCATGGAGATCAACCGCATCTCCTCGCACTGGGTGTGGCTGGCCACCGGCGGCATGGAGCTGGGCGCCCTGACCGCGATGACCAACGGCTTCCGGGCGCGCGAGCGCTGCCTCGACGTCCTGGAGCTCATCACCGGGCTGCGCATGAACCACGCGTTCGTCCGCCCCGGCGGCGTCGCGCAGGATCTCCCCGAGGACGCGCCGGAGAAGATCCGCGAATGGATCAAGGAGACCCGCCAGGAGCTGGTCGGCGTCGAGCACCTGCTGCGCGGCCAGCCGATCTGGGTCAACCGGCTCAAGGACGTCGGCTGGCTCGGCATCGAGGCCTGCCTGTCGCTGGGCATCACCGGGCCGCTGCTGCGGGCTGCCGGGCTGCCCTGGGACCTGCGCAAGACCGAGCCGTACCTCGGCTACGAGACGTTCGACTTCGAGGTGCCCACCGACGACCGGGGCGACTGCTGGTCGCGGTTCGTCGTGCGGGTGGCCGAGATGCACGAGTCGCTGAAGATCATCGAACAGGTGCTGCAGCGGCTCGAGCCCGGCCCGACCATGGTCGACGACCCGAAGATCGCCTGGCCGGCCCGCCTCTCGCTGGGTCCGGACGGCATGGGCAACTCCCTCGAGCACGTGCAGAAGATCATGGCCACTTCGATGGAATCGCTGATCCACCACTTCAAGCTGGTGACCGAGGGCTTCCGGGTGCCGCCGGGACAGGTGTACTCGAAGGTCGAGTCGCCCCGGGGCGAGCTGGGCGCGCACGTGGTCAGCGACGGCGGCACCCGGCCGTACCGGGTGCACTTGCGCGAGCCGTCGTTCATCAACCTGCAGTCCACAGCCATCCTGTCGGTCGGCGGCCTGATCGCCGACGTCATCGCCTCGGTGGCCTCGATCGATCCGGTGATGGGTGGAGTGGACCGGTGACCAACTTCAGAACCGCCGTGCTGCAGCTGGACCGCGCGGGCGATCCCAGCGTGTTCGGCGAAGAGGTCCGCCAGGCCGCCGCCGAGATCGTGGCCCGCTACCCCGAGGGGCAGAGCCGGTCGGCGTTGCTGCCGATGCTGCACCTCGTGCAGTCCGAGCAGGGCTACGTCAGCGCTGACGGCATCGCGTTCTGCGCCGACTTCCTCGGCATCACCAAGGCCCAGGTGGCCGCGGTCGTCAC
Organism: Jatrophihabitantaceae bacterium; assembly: GCA_036558905.1. Classification (GTDB taxonomy): domain Bacteria; phylum Actinomycetota; class Actinomycetes; order Mycobacteriales; family Jatrophihabitantaceae; genus DASXRA01. The sequence goes on from DATBER010000183.1 coordinate 3,424, forward strand.
GTTCTACACGATGTACAAGCGCAAGCCGACCGGCGAGTACCTGGTCAGCGTCTGCACCAACACGCTGTGCGCGCTGATGGGTGGCGACGAGATCTACGAGTCGCTGTCCAAGACGCTCGGTGTCGGCATGAACGAGACCACCGCCGACGGCAAGATCACGCTCGAGCACGCCGAGTGCCTGGCCGCCTGCGACTACGCGCCGGTGGTCACGGTCAACTACGAGTTCTTCGACAAGCAGAGCGTCGACTCCGCTTCCGAGCTCGTCGACTCCCTGCGGCAGGGCGAGCGGCCGATGCCGACCCGGGGCGCGCCGCTGTGTTCGTTCCGCGAGATCTCCCGGCAGATCGCCGGCTTCATCGACGACCGTCCCGAGGCCCTCGACGCCGAGGGCACCGGCACCCCGACCGAGATCGGTGTGCGGCTGGCCGTCGAGAAGCGGCACAGCGCACCGTCCTACGCGGTTTCCCGCGATACCGAGGCGGCCGAGACGGTGGCCGAGCGGGCCAGCGGGCAACCGACGAGCGCGCACGACGCCCCGCTCAACACGGCTTCGCAACCCACGCCAGCCGCCGAAGGCGGGCCTGCTCCGGTAAGTCCAGGCGCTTCGCAACCCACGCTCGACGGCAAGGACGACTGATGCCGCTCTCCCCGGTACTCACCAAGCGGTTCGGCACCAACCAGCCGTGGAAGATCGACAACTACGAGGCGCTCGACGGGTACACCGGCCTGCGCAAAGCGCTGACCATTCCGCCCGACGAGCTGATCGCCAGCGTCAAGGACGCCACCCTGCGCGGGCGCGGCGGCGCCGGCTTCCCGGCCGGCATGAAGTGGCAGTTCATCCCGCAGGACGACGGCAAGCCGCACTACGTGGTGGTGAACGCCGATGAGGGCGAGCCGGGCACCTGCCGGGACCTGCCGCTGATGATGAACGACCCGCACTCGCTCATCGAGGGCGTCATCATCGCCTGCTACGCGGTGCGCGCCGAGCGGGCGTTCATCTACATCCGCGGCGAAGCCGTGCACGCCATCCGCCGGATCACGCGCGCGGTACAGGAGGCCTACGAGCGCGGGTACCTTGGCAAGGACATCCTGGGCAAGGGCATCACCGTCGACATCACCGTGCACAACGGCGCCGGCGCGTACATCTGCGGCGAGGAGACGGCGCTGCTCGACTCGCTCGAGGGCAAGCGTGGCCAGCCGCGGCTCAAGCCGCCGTTCCCGGCCACCAACGGCCTCTACGACGCGCCCACCGTGGTGAACAACGTGGGCTCGCTGGCCAGCGTGCCGTACATCGTGCTGGGCGGGGCCGACTGGTTCAAGGGCATGGGGCCCGAGGGCTCACCCGGTCCCTGCATCTACTCGCTGTCCGGACGGGTTAAGCAGCCGGGCCAGTACGAGGCGCCGATGGGCACCACCCTGCGCGAGTTGCTCGAACTGGCCGGTGGCATGAGCCGGGGCAAGGAGCTCAAGTTCTGGACGCCGGGCGGCTCGTCCACCCCGCTGTTCACCCGCGAGCACATCGACGTGCCGCTGGACTTCGACTCGGTGGCCAAGGCCGGGTCGATGAACGGCACGTCGGCCCTCATGATCTTCGACGAGGACGACAGCGTGGTGCGCGCTGTCGCCAAGTGGTGCAAGTTCTACGAGCACGAGTCGTGCGGCAAGTGCACGCCGTGCCGTGAGGGCACGTTCTGGTACGTGGGCATCTACGACCGGCTGCTCAGTGGGCAGGGCACGCAGGAGGATCTCGACACCCTGCTCGACCTGTCCGACAACATCCTCGGACGTGCCTTCTGCGCCCTGGGCGACGGTGCGGTCAGCCCGGTGACCTCGTCGATCCAGTACTTCCGGGACGAGTACGAGGCGCTGATCCGCCAGCCGGTAGGAGCCACCGCATGACGCAAGCCCCCGCCAAGGAAGATCTGGTCACCGTCACCATCGACGGCTTCGAGATCTCCGTACCGAAGGGTACGTTGCTGATCCGGGCCGCCGAGCAGCTCGGCATCCAGATCCCGCGCTTCTGCGACCACCCGCTGCTCGAGCCGGCCGGGGCGTGCCGGCAGTGCCTGGTCGAGGTCACCGACATGGGCAACGGGCGCGGCATGCCCAAGCCGGCAGCGTCGTGCACCACGACGGTGATGCCCGGCATGGTCGTCAAGACGCAGCTGACGAGCGCGGTGGCCGACAAGGCCCAGCAGGGCGTCATGGAACTGTTGCTCATCAACCACCCGCTCGACTGCCCCATCTGCGACAAGGGCGGCGAGTGCCCGCTGCAGAACCAGGCGATGAGCAACGGCCGGGCCGACTCGCGCTTCCACGAGCCGAAGCGCACGTTCGAGAAGCCGATCGGGATCTCGACGAACGTGCTGCTCGACCGCGAGCGGTGCGTGCTCTGCCAGCGCTGCACCCGCTTCTCCGAACAGATCGCCGGCGACCCGTTCATCGACCTGCTCGAGCGGGGCGCGCAGCAGCAGATCGGGACGTCGACCGAAGAGCCGTTCCACTCCTACTTCTCCGGCAACACCGTGCAGATCTGCCCGGTGGGCGCGCTGACCGGGGCGTCGTACCGGTTCCGGGCCCGGCCGTTCGACCTGCAGTCGACCGACTCGGTGTGCGAGCACTGCTCGTCCGGCTGTGCCCAGCGTTCGGACTGGCGGCGCGGCAAGATCACCCGGCGGTTGGCCGGCGAGGACCCCGAGGTCAACGAGGAGTGGAACTGCGACAAGGGTCGCTGGGCATTCCACTACGCCACCCAGTCCGACCGGCTGCTCAACCCGTTGGTGCGCAACGAGGCCGGCGAGCTGGTCGAGGCGTCGTGGCCCGAGGCTCTGGAACGGGCGGCCACCGGGCTGCTCGAGGCCGTCGACCGGGGCGGGGTCGGCGTGCTGCCCGGCGGTCGGCTCACCGAGGAAGACGCCTACGCGTACGCCAAGTTCGCCCGGGTCGCGCTCGGCACCAACGACATCGACTACCGGTCCCGGCCGGGCAGCGACGAGGAGCTGGCGTTCCTCGGCTCGCAGGTCGCCGGCGTGACCCCGGCGCACGTCTCCTTCACCGACGTCGAGAAGGCGCCGGCCGTGCTGCTCGCGGGCTTCGAGCCCGAGGAGGAGTCGCCGATCGTCTTCCTACGCCTGCACAAGACGGCCCGGCTGGGCGTGTCGCAGGTGTTCTCGATCGCCCCGGTGGCGTCGCACGGACTGGAGAAGCTGGGCGGCACGCTGATCGAGACGGTGCCCGGCGCCGAGGCGCGGGCGCTGGCCGGTCTGGACGCCGACGTCGTCGCCGCCCTGGGCGGCGCGGGCGCGCTGATCCTGGTCGGCGAACGGCTGGCCACCTCGCGCGGCGCGCTGTCGGCGGCGGTCGCCCTGGCCGAGCGCACCGGCGCCCGGCTGGCCTGGGTGCCGCGCCGGGCCGGCGAGCTCGGCGCGATCGACGCCGGCGCGCTGCCCACGCTGCTGCCGGGCGGGCGTCCGGTCGCCGATGCCGCGGCCCGGGCCGAGCTTGACCAGGCCTGGGACGCGACGGTGCCGACCACCCCAGGCCGTGACGCGCTGGGCATCCTGCGCGCGGCCTACGACGGCGCGCTGGCCGCGCTGGTCGTCGGCGGCGTCGATCCTGACGACCTGGCCGACCCGCAACTGGCCCACGCAGCGCTCGACCGGGTCGGTTTCATCGTCAGCCTCGAGATCCGGCGCAGCGTCGTCACCGAGCGCGCCGACGTCGTCCTGCCCGTGGCGCCGCCCGCCGAGAAGTCCGGCCGGTACGTCACCTGGGAGGGTCGGCGTCGTCCGTTCGACCTGACCCTGCACAACACCGGCGCGATCGCCGACGGCCGGGTGCTGCACGCGCTGGCCGAGGAGATGGACGTCGACCTCGGCCTGCCCACCGTCGAGGTCACGCGCGCCGAGCTGCTGCGCGTCGGCGCCGGCTCGACCCGGGCGAACGCCCCGCAGGTCGCCGCCGGGACACCGGGCGAGCCCAGCAACGGCGAGGCGCTGCTGGCCACCTGGCCCGAGCTGCTCGACGCCGGGCGGATGTCTGACGGCGACGAGCACCTGGCCGGTACGGCCAAGCCGGCCCGGGCCCGGCTGTCGCTGGCCACCGCCGACGCGGTCGGGGTGGGCGCCGGCGAGGCGATCACCGTCTCGACCCCGCAGGGTTCGATCACCGTCCCGGCCGAGATCGCCGACATGCCCGACCGGGTGGTGTGGCTGCCCACGAACGCGCGCGGTTGCGCCGTCCGCAGCCTGGGCGTCGACGCCGGGGCAGTCGTGTCGTTGAGTTCGGGTGGGGCGCCGCCGGTCGTCGGCCTGCCCGCGTCGTCCGGAGGTGCCCAGTGAGCGCTGTCGCTGCCGCGCAAGACGTTCCGGGCTTCGGCGGTGAGCCGGTCTGGATCGTCATCATCAAGGTCGTCGCGGTGTTCGCGTTCCTCGTCGTCATGACGTTGTTCTCGATCGTGTTCGAGCGCAAGGTCGTGGGCCGGATGCAGAACCGGATCGGCCCCAACCGCACCGGCCCGTGGGGCACCTTGCAGTCACTCGCCGACGGCGTGAAGCTCGCCTTCAAGGAAGAGATCATTCCGTTGTTGGCGGATAAGCCGGTGTATTTCTTGGCGCCGGTGCTCTCGGCGGTGCCGGCGTTCTTGGCGTTCTCGGTGATCCCGTTCGGCCCGCAGGTGTCGATGTTCGGCCACCAGACCGCCCTG
>DATBER010000184.1:0-5599 GCA_036558905.1 Jatrophihabitantaceae bacterium
CCCGGTGACCGCGCCGTCGCCGTGCACGATGTTGATCACACCCGGCGGGATGCCGGCCTCCAGGCAGATCCGGCCGAACTCGCTGGTCGACAGCGGCGTCTGCTCGGCCATCTTCAGCACGACCGAGTTGCCGACGGCCAGCGCCGGCGCGGTCTTCCAGCAGGCCAGGAGCAGCGGGAAGTTCCACGGGGCGATCGCACCGACCACGCCGTAGGGCACCCGCGACGAATAGAGCAGGTAGCCCGGCTCGGTGGCGTACGTGCGCCCGCTGACGTGCTCGGGCAGTTGGGCGAAGTAGTCGAACAGGGCTGCCGCAGCGCTGACGTCGCCGCGGGTCTTGGCCAGCGGGGCGCCGCTGTCGCGCGACTCCAGCTCGGCCAGCCGATCGCGGTTGCCCTCGAGCAGGGTTGCGACGCGGCGCATGCGACGGGCCCGCTCGGCCGGCGGCAGGTGATACCAGCGGCCGTCCCCGAACGCGTTCGCGGCCGAGTCGACCGCCCGGTTCACGTCGTCCACCTGGGCGAAGGCCACTGTGCCGAGCGGCTGACCGGTGGACGGGTCGACCGTCTCGAACGTCTCACCGGATATCGACGCGGTCTCGTTCCCCTCGATCAGGTGGGCGGCCACGATGGGCGCGGTCTGGGTTGCGGGCATGCGGGTTGCCTCCTCGGCCGGGGGCCGGCTGGACTCGTGGGCTGGGCCTTGGACTGGTCGGCGGGCGTCCTAGACTACGTATGCAAACGTAGCGTAGATTCCCGCCCGAGCCCATGGCCCGGTGCACATCAATCGTGGTCCACGCGCCGGCCGAGAACGGAGGCCCATGTTGTCGCCAGAGCGCCGTCCCACTCGGCCGAGCGCGTACGACGACTACCTGCGCAGCATCGCCGCCGACAGCGACGAGTGGCCAGACCACCCCGACGTCGGCGGCACCGGCCCGCAGCTGACCGCACGGATCGCCCTCGGGGTCGAGCGCCGAGCGGGCGAGCTCACCGCGCTCTCGCACGACGTCCACGCCCATCCGGAGCTGGCGTTCGAGGAGCGCCATGCCGTCGCCGCCGCCCGCGAACTGCTCGAACGGCAGGGCTATGACGTGCAGGTCGGCGCCTGGGGCCTCGACACCGCGTTCCGGGTCGTCGCCGGCTCGGACGGTCCGCACGTCGCGATTCTGGCCGAGTACGACGCGCTGCCCGATGTCGGGCACGGCTGCGGTCACAACGTCATCTGCGCCAGCGCGGTCGGCGCCTTCCTGGCCCTGGCCGACGTGCTGGACCGGTTACCGGGACAGGTGTCGCTGATCGGCACGCCGGCCGAGGAGGGCGGTGGCGGCAAGGAGCTGATCGCCCGGGCCGGCGGATTCGACGACGTCGACGCAGCGATGATGGTGCACCCGGCCGGATCGGACGTGGGCGAGTGCCGCTGGCTGGGCCTGCGCCAGGTCGACGTCGTCTACCACGGCCTGTCAGCCCACGCCGCCGCGTTGCCGTACATGGGCCGCAATGCGTTGGACGCCGTCGTGGCCGCCTACCAGAGCATCGCCTCCCTGCGTCAGCACATGCTGCCGGTCGACCGCATCCACGGGGTGATCACCGACGGCGGCAGCAAGCCGAACATCGTCCCGGAGCGGGCCGCCGCCTCCTTCTACGTGCGCTCCCCCACGATCGCGACGCTGGACGAGCTGACCGATCGGATGGACGCGATCTTCGCCGCCGCCGCCCTCTCGACCGCGACCGTCGCCGAGCCGGATTGGCAGGTCGCGCCGGTGTACCTGCCGGTGCGCACCAATCGCGAGCTGGCCGCCCGCTACGTCGGCGCGCTGCGGGCCCGGGGCCGGCCGATCCGCACCATCGCCGCGGTGCCGTCCGGCTCGACGGACATGGGCAACGTCAGCGTGCGGGTGCCGTCGATCCACCCGAAGATCGCGATCGGGCCGGCGACGATCTCGGCGCACAGCCACGAGTTCGCCCGGTGGGCCGTGTCGGCCGAGGCGGACACCGCCGTCGTCGACGGCGCGATCGGCCTGGCCACGTGCGCGGCCGACTTCCTGGCCGACGCCCGCCTGCGCGAGCGGGTGCGCGCCGAGTTCGAGCGCAGCGGCGGGCGCGTCGACGTGGCGGCGCTCGACCGATGAGCCGCGTCGCTCTTGTCACCGGGGCCGCCCGGGGCATCGGCCGGGCGGTCGCCGGGGGTCTGGCCGACGACGGCTGGGACGTCGCGCTGCTGGGCCGCTCGTTCGAATCGCTTCAGCCGGTGGCCGAGGAGGTCCCGGGGCCGGCGCTGGCCGTGGCGGCCGACGTGCGCCACCCGGACGAGCTCGCCGCGGCCGTCGCCCGGATCGAGGACGAGCTCGGTCCGATCGAGGCGCTGGTCAACAACGCCGGCGTGCAACGGCTGTCGCTGGCCCGCGACGTCACCGAGTCCGACTGGGACGACGTGCTCGACACGAATCTCAAGGGCGCGTTCTTCTGCGCCCAGGCAGTCGGCCGACGGATGCTCGACCGCAAGCGGGGCGCCGTCGTCAACATCGCCTCGGCCGCTGCCTTGATCGCGGTCGCCGAGCGGGCCGCCTACGCGTCGAGCAAGGCCGGGCTGATCATGCTGACCAAGGTGCTCGCCCTCGAATGGGCCGAGCACGGCGTCCGGGTCAATGCAGTGGCCCCGACGTTCGTGGAGACCGAGATGGGCCGGCTGACCCTGGACCAGCCCGGCGTCCGCGAGCAGATCGTCGGCCGGATCCCGATGGGCCGGCTGGCCGACCCGGGCGACGTCGTCGCCGCGACGAAGTTCCTGCTCGACGGCCACTCGGCCGGGTTCATCACCGGCCAGGTCGTCGCGATCGACGGCGGGCTGACAATCACCTAGGAGCAGGTGCATGAGCGATATCGACGACGCTGTCCGGCAGCTGTGGCCGCAGTACGAGCGGGTGCTACAGGACGTGATCCGCATCCCGAGCCTGCTCGGCGACGAGACGCGCGCCCAGCAGTGCCTGGCCGAGGTGGCCGAGAAGGCCGGCCTGGACGTCGATCTGTGGGAGGTCGACCCGGCGTGGCTGCGCGACGACCCTGACCACGCGCCGGTCGACGGCGGCGAGCGGCCTCGTCCGAACCTGACCGCCGTACTGCCCGGTACGGGTGGTGGCAGATCGCTGGCCGTGTCGGGGCACATCGACGTGGTGCCGATCGCGCCGATCCACCGCTGGCAGCACGACCCCTGGGGCGGCGAGATCGTCGACGGCCGCATGTACGGGCGGGGCACCCTGGACATGAAGGGCGGACTGGTCGCCGGGCTCTGCGCGGTGCACGCCGTGAGCCAGGCCTACGGCGCCCTGCCCGGCGACGTGGTGTTCGAGTCGGTGATCGAGGAGGAGTGCAGCGGCAACGGCACCCTGGCCGCGCGCCGACACGGACCCCGGGTGGACGCCGCCGTGATCCCCGAGGTCAGCGGCGAGGACGTGCAGATCGCCAACCTCGGCGTGCTGTGGTTCGAGGTCACCGTTACCGGCCGGTCGGCCTACGTCGGGCTGGCCGGCGCATCGGTCAACGCGATCGAGGTGGCCACCGAGGTGATCGCCGGGCTAAAGTCCCTGCCCGACGAGCTCAACGACACGTTCGACCACCCGGCCTACCGCGAACACCGCCGGCCGCTGACGCTCAACGTCGGCACAATCGCCGGCGGCGACTGGCCGTCCAACGTGCCGCTCGAGTGCAAGGTCGGTTTCCGCATGTCGTTTCCTGTCGACTGGACAGCGGCACAGGCCCAGGAACTCATCACGCGGCGGCTCGACGCGATCAGCGCCGCGCACCCGTGGCTGCGCCGGGAACCGGCGCGATTGCGCTGGCACGGGTTCCGGGCCAAGGGCTTCCACATCGACACGGCCGAGCCGATCGTGGAGCTGGTCCGCTCACACGTCGCGGATGTCACCGGCGCCCCGGCCCGGTTCAGCCCGATGCTCGGCACGGCCGACGCCCGCCACTTCGCCGCGCACGGCATCCCCGCGGTCTACTTCGGTCCGGCCGGCGGCGGCATGCACGCGCCCGACGAGTGGGTGGAGCTGGCCAGCGTCGCGCGGGTGGCCCGCGTCCTGGCCCGGACGATCGTCGGCTGGTGCAGCTGAGCCGTGGCGTGCGTCCGCGCCCAGCCACCGCTTCCCCTCCGGTACGACCAAGATTCGGCGGCCAGAGGGGTTGCACGGGAGGGGAAGCGAGTCCGCCTCGGAGGATCGCGCAGCCTGAAACACTGTGCCACGTCGTGCAGAACGCATAGTCTGTCAGTCATGCCCCTGGCCTTGCCCGACGCCCGCAAGGGCCCGTACGCTCGCCGCAACGGCGTCTGCATATGTATGCCCGTGAGGACCGGTCGATTCCCGTGCTGACGGCGACGCAGAAGTACATCTACGACACCGAGGGTTTCCTGATCGTCGAGGACGTCCTGACGCCGGACCAGATCGCGCACGTCGGCGCCGTCGACCCGACCACCTCGCCGGTCGACCTGAGCCGGGCCGTGCCGGTGAAGCTGCGCGCCGGGGGCGTGTCGGTGCACCACGGGCGCACTCGGCACGGCTCGACGGCCAACACGTCGGCCAATCCGCGCCGGCTGCTGCTGTGGGACCTCGCCGCCGTCGACGCCTGGCCGCTCTTCCGGACGGTCGACGATCTCGACGCTTTCGACCGCGACATCGTTCGGGGCGAACCGACCCTGCGGCCCCGCCTGGCTCCGGTGCCGGTTCGGCTGCCGCTGCCCCTTCCGGCCGGCACTATCTTCGAGCTGCAGGCCGCCGCCCAGAACAAGGCCTTCGCTCACCAGTCCTGACGACACGTCCCGTGGGAGGGATCTGCCCGTGGCCGAACACGAACTCGGTCGGCGTTACAGCATCCGGACGATCATCGCGCCGCTCGCTGAGAACACCGTGGCCATCGACGCCGGCGCGGTGACGATCGGCGTGGAGAACCGGATCATCGACGAGGCCATCGCGCACGACAGCCTGGTCGCGGCCCGCGAGGACGACGGGGTGGTCCGCACCGCCCCGGTCGACGACGACGGTGGCGTATCGCTACACGTCTTCGACTCGGCCACGGGTGACGAGCACCTGCGATTCGACATGTTCGAGCACCACCCGCACTACCACTACATCTGCCCGGGCGAGTACCAGGTCAACATCCCCTACGACCGGCACGCCTCGGGCGACATGCTCGATTGGGTCATGGCCGGTCTGCGGCACCGTCTTCCGGACATGCTCACGTACGGCGACGCTCCCGAGCTGGCCGCCCGGATCGACCCGGCCGCCGTCGAGCGGGCCCTGCCCGAGGTGGCGCGCACCGTGCAAGCCGCCAAGGACGGTGCTGCGGTGGAGCGGACCCGATGACGACCGAGGCGGATACCGGGCATCAGCTCGACACCCTGATCGGAGCGTCGATCTTCGAGCTCGACACGCCGGCGGTGCTGCTCGACCTGGACAAGTTCGAGCGCAACGCCGACTCGATCCAGCGGGTGCTGGCCGACCACGGCATGACGTGGCGCCCGCACTCCAAGGCACACAAGTCGCCGCGGCTGGCCCAGCTGCAGCTGGCCCACGGCGCGATCGGCGTCACCTGCGCCAAGCTGG
>DATBER010000185.1:0-45511 GCA_036558905.1 Jatrophihabitantaceae bacterium
GGGCGGGGTATTCGACTTGGAGCCGCTCGGTAGGCCCGGGTTGAGGCTCGGTGGCACGACCGGGACGGTCGGCAGGTTGGCTCCGGGCGCGCCCACGGTTGGAAGCTGCACGCCGCCGACGCTCGGCGCAACGCTGATGCCCGGCAGCTGGATCGACAGACCGCCGGCCGGCGGGTCGGTGGCCACGACGACCTTGCCGATCCACTGGTTGGACGCGTTGAGGGCGATGCCGTACTTCTTCGCGGCGTTGCCGTCGAGGGTGATCGGGCTGCCGGGCAGCAGGCACAGCACGTTCACCGCGTACGCCGACCAGGTGAACTGGTAGGTGCCGGCCTTCGGGAAGTTGACCTTCAGGTCGGGCTTCTGGCCGCAGGCGCCGAGCTTGACGTCGCGCTTGCCGCCCGGGAAGGTCGCCGGCAGGTGCAGCACCACCTGGTACCCGGTGACACCGCCGAGGATGTTGCCGACCAGGTCGCCGAGCGGAACACCCAGGTTGTTCAGGCCCTGGGTCGGCACGGTCGCCGGCTTGAGGTCGACCGAGTCACCCGGGTGGATGCCGACGACGCTGCCGCCGGCCGGCGAGCTCGAGGTCGTCACGCCGGAGAACGAGAGCTGCGTCGCGACTGTCGTGGACGCTCCGGCGGGGTGGGCGATGATGATCGCCCCCACGGCAACGCCGAGTGCGGCGACCCCGGCGACCAGCCGGGTCGTCCGACTGGAACGACCGATCCGCATTCAGCACTCCTGGGTGATCTGCTGAGTTTGTTGTACAGGCTTCGTCAGTGAGTATGTCCCCCCATGCCGGACGTGGCCAGTCGGACGCATCAGTGTGCGCATGCACTGCTTGCATTACCACCTAGTGCTACCAATCGGACACGACGTCGACCTGTCGGCGGATCGTCGTAGCCTCGCCTCATGGCTGTCATCGGAGCGCACGTCGACTCGACCGACCCGATCCCCGCGGCGACCGAGGTCGGCGCCGGGGCCGCGCAGTTCTTCCTGGCCGATCCACAGGGCTGGAAGGCCCCGGTCGAGCACGCCCACGCCGCCCAGATCAAGGACTGCGGGCTCACCGTCTACATCCATGCACCGTACGTGCTCAACGTCGCGACGCTGAACAACCGCATCCGCATCCCGAGCCGCAAGCTGCTGCACCAGCACGCCGTGGCGGCCGCGTCCATCGGGGCGAAGGGGCTGATCGTGCACGGCGGCCACCTCAACGCCAAGGACGATCCCGCGACCGGGTTCGACAACTGGCGCAAGACGTTCGCCCGCGCCGTCGATGAAGGCGGTTTCCCGCTGCCGATCTTGATCGAGAACACCGCCGGCGGTAACAACGCGATGGCCCGGCGCTTCGACCGGCTGGCCCGGTTGTGGGACGTGATCGGCGAGTTCGGGCCCGGCTTCGTCCTCGACACCTGCCACGCCCACGCCGGCGGCGAGGACCTCGACGGCATCGTCGATCGGGTCCGGGCCATCACCGGTCGGGTCGACCTCGTCCACGCCAACAACAGCCGCGACGCGTTCGACTCCGGCGCCGACCGGCACGCCAACATGGCCGACGGTCAGATCGATCCCGAGGTCATCGCCGGCATCGCCCGCGACGCCGGCTGCGACGTCATCATCGAGACCCCGCGCGAGGGCCACGCCGACGACATCGAGTTCTTGCGCAAGACGATCTAGCACCGATCAGCGCGGCCCGATCTGGACCTCGTCGGCGTCCAGGTCGGGCGAGGCGACGGCATGCCGGGCGATGGCTCGGCGGCGTTCTGCCCGGTCCAGCAGGTACTGCCGCCACACGTCCGGCGCGTTGTCGAACGGACCGCCGCCCGGATCGTCCAGGCCGCTGGCCCGCACCACGTCCGCGTCGGGGTGCCACATCTCGTAGACGATCAGCCCGGCGATGACGAACAGGAACCCGTCACGGATGAGCAGGGTGAGCATCAGCCAGCCGTAGTCGGTGGCGTGCGCGCCGTCGTTGAAGCCGAGCAGCCACAACAGCGTGACCACCCAGACGACGATCTCGCTGAACTGCCACAGCAGGGTGATGCGCCATCGCGGCCGGGCCAACGCCACGAGCGGGACCAGCCACAGCGAGTACTGCGGACTCCACACCTTGGTGGTGATCAGGAACGCGAACACGGCCAGGAACGCCAGCTGGGCCAGGCGCGGGCGCACCGGGGCCAGCAGCCCGAGCGCGGTCACCGCGCCCAGCGCCAGGATCAGCACCAGCGCTACCGCTACCCCGGGCGGTGACCAGCCCGGGGGGTAGCCGTTGCCGATGCCGGTGGTGGCCAGGTAGTGGCCGATGAACCAGAACGTGCTGGCCTCGGCATCGCGGTCGGCGCTGAACGCGTAGAACTCGCGCCACCCGCCGTAGTAGCCGGCGGCGATGGGCAGGTTGACCGCGAGCCACGTCGCGACCGTGGCCACCCCGCACCAGACCGCGGCTCGATAACGCGCGGTGCGCACGGCCAGGATCGCGATCGGCAGCAGCAGGAACAGCGGGTAGAGCTTGGCCGCGGTGCCCAGCCCGAGCAGAACGCCGGCGGCCACCGGTTTCTCCTTGGCCCACGCCCACAACGCGCAGGCGGCCAGCGCCATCGCGAGCAGGTCCCAGTTAGAGAAGGCGTGGAAGACGAGCAGCGGGCTGAGCGCGAAGATCGCCGCGTCGTACGGACGTCGCCCGGCCGCCCCGACGGTGCCGGCGATGACGAGCAGCCCGCAGACGGCCAGGCCGATGCAGGTGATCATCGCGAACAGCACGCCCTCGTTCTGCGTGCCGAAGAGGGCGTGCAGGCCGCGGGTGATTCCGGCGGTGGCCCACATGAACCCGCCCGTCAGCACCGGGTACTCGACGCCGTTGTCGCGGTAGGGCACCGCGCCGGCATCGAGCCGCTCGGCCCCCCAGAGCGGGATGACATCGGAGTAGCAGGCGTGCGTGTACTGCTTGTTGGCCGTCCAGTTGCCGTCGGCGCACGGGGCCTTCTCGCCGTAGGCCAGCAGCAGGGTGAACGCCCCGAGCAGCAGCAGCGCACGCAGCGGCGTCCACCACGACGTCGCTACCGCGTAGCGCCCCCACGGCCCGCCGATGATCCGGCTGGCCCGCCACACGGTCGGGTCGGTGCGGCTCGGGACCGGATCAGCCGGGGCCGCATGCGTCACGGGGGCATCCTCGCACGGTGGACTTTGCCGGGCTTCGGCTCAGCCGGCCGGCGAGGTCGGCGTCGGGGTCCGGGTCGGGCCGCGGGTGCGTGACGGCGAAGTCGGCGGACTGGTGGTCGGGGTTGGCGTGCCGGTTATGGGCGGCAGCAGCGTCGGACCCGTCGGGCTGGACGGCGAAGTCGGCGTCGTGGGACTCGTCGGCGTAGTGGGTGTCGTCGTCGGTGTGGTCGGCGCGGTGGTGGTCGGCGTCGTCGTCGGAGTGGTCGGCGGTGACCCGTTCGGCCCGGAGAAGATCTGCTGGGTCGACGGCAGCGCCTGCGTCGGCTGATCGGACAGGTAGCTGTCCATGAACAGCTTCCAGGTCTTGCCCGGCAGGTCGCGTCCGTACTCGTTGCCACCGTCGGCGCTGTAGATCGCGTGTGTCGAGTCGCCGCTGCCGACCCATACCGCGGTGCTGACCTGCGGAGTGAAACCCACCATCCAGGCGTCGCTGTTCTTGCCCTTGTCCGGCCCGTTCAGGATGCCCTCGGTGCCCGTCTTCGACGCCGACGGCCGCCCGTCGAGGGCCACGCCGGAGAACGCCGCGACCGGCTCCAGGGTGAGCGTGACGTCGTTGGCGACCCGCGGATCCATCGCCTTGTTACCGGTCGTCTTGTGCTGATACAGCACGTTGCCGTCGGCGTCGGTGACCTCCTGCACGAGGTGTCCGCTGTGTGCGACACCGCCGTCGGCGAAGGTGCCGAAGCCGACGGCCTGGTCGATCGGGCGCACCGCGTAGTCGCCGATGCCGATGCCGAACGACGTCTGGCCGTCGGAGTTCGCCAGCGTGGGCTTGCCGTCGTGCGTCTTGGGGACAGCCGCGGCGTAGGCCGTGGCCGCGACGTTGTTCGGCCCGATGTCGTTGGCCAGCCCGTCGAACGCCGTGTTGAGCGACACCTTCATCGCGAAGGCGAGCGACACCCAGCCGCTGTACTGCGCGTCGCTCGGGTCGTTGCTGATCGGCGTGCCGTCGATGACCCGGGTCTGGCTGCCGTCGACGACCGTGTTGATCGTGTAGCCCGGCTTGCGGCCCTTACCCTGCAAGGTCTGGCTGAGCGCCGTGGCCAGCGAGTACGGCTTGAACGACGACCCGGGCGGACGCCAGCCCTGCCCGGCGTAGTCGAAGTAGTCCGGCCGGCCGGCGTAGTTCTTGCCGTTGGGGCCGCCGTAGTAAGCGATGATCGCGCCGTTCTGCGGGTTCTCGGCCACCAGCGCGTTCTTCATGTTGCGCTGCTTGGGCGTCAGGTCGCTGAACGTCTGCCGGACCGCGTTGATCGCGTCGGCCTGCGCGGCCCGGTTGATCGTGGTCTTGATGCGCAGACCCTTGGTGTTGATCGTCGCCTCGCTGATGCCGATCTGCTGCAGCTCGTTCTTCACCGCGTCGGCGACCAGCCCGTTCGGGTCGCTGGTCGAGTCGGACTGGTCGGCCTTGGTCTTGGGGAACTTGGTCTTGAGCTCCTGCTCCTTGGTCAGGTGGTGCGTGTCGACGAGGCCGTCCATGACGTACTGCCACCGGTCGCGGGCCGGCCCCGGGTTGGCCGCCGGGTCGTAGTAGCTCGGCGCGCGCAGCAACCCGGCGAGCAGCGCGCCCTGGGCCACGTTGAGCTTGCCGACGTCCACCCCGAAGTACGCCTGGGCGGCCGCCTCGATGCCGTACGCGCCCCGGCCGAAGTACACGGTGTTGAGGTACCACTCCAGGATCTGGTCCTTCGAGTACTGCCGGGATAATTTCACCGCGATCGCCAGCTCGCGCAGCTTGCGGGTCAGGGTGCGCGACGAGTTCAGGTAGGCGTTCTTGACGTACTGCTGGGTGATGCCCGATCCGCCCTGGGTGTCGCCGCCGCGCAGGTCGTTGAGCGCCGCGCGCACGGTGCCCTTGATCGAGACGCCCGGCTCGGAGTAGAAGTTGCGGTCCTCAGCCGCGAGCACGGCCCAGCGCACCGAGTCGGGCACCTTCGACAGCGACACCGGGATGCGGTTCGTGCCCAGTGTGGCGAGCGTCGTGCCGTCCGAGTACTCGACCAGCGCGGCCTGCGGCACCGGGAGATCCTCGGGGCGGGGCACGTTCGAAAGCGTGTAGAACAGCACCACCGCGGCGACCATGACCGCCGCGACGAAGCCGAGCAGCCAGACGAAGTCCAGCCCGACCCGGCGCCAGAACCGCCGGGAGCGCGTCATCCGCAGCAGGCGGGCGCGCTTGCGCCGGCGGCGCTCTTGCCACCATTGCGGCAAATGCCCCTCGATCCGACGCCGCTTGTACGGGTCCAATCGACGGGGTATTCGCGGGGGAGGCGGTGGAGCCGCGTCCGTCATGCCGAAACGGCCCCCAGGACGTACGACCGGATCAGGTGGTTCCAGCCGCAATCGGGGCAGACCTCGACGACGTATACGTCGAACTCCGGCAGGGTGGCCGCCATCCGGGCCAGTTCGGCTCGCGACTTGGCCTGGCCGGCCGACCTACCCAGTGCGTCGCCGTACACGTAGTGCACCAGAGTCAGCCGCGACCTGTCGCAAACCGGGCAGGCCTGGGCGGCCGGCTCGCCGTAGTGGCGGGCCGCGAGGCGCAGGTACGGGTGGGCGTCGCAGGCCTCGTCCCGGGAGACCACACCGTGGGCGACGTCGCTCAACCGCGCGCGGCGCTGCAGCGCGTAGTCGATGACCGCCCGGCTTCTCACGTCGATGAGGGTACGTGACCAGGCTGATACCGGCCTGGGGACTGATTCAGCAATCGCTCACGAGAGTCCGCTGAACTCACCCACCTGGACGGAATCGGCGCCGACCTGCGTGCAGGTCGGCCCGGCCGACGCCCCCGTCGCGCGCACCTCGACCGGGCCGGCGCCCCAGTCGACGCGCACCAGGTCGCCGGTCAGCATGCACCCGGCGGTCGAGCGCACTGCGGCCGTCGCCGTGGCTCCGGACGCCAGCAGCCCGGTAGCCGGCTTCGGCACCGGCTGGCCGGTCGCACTCGTCGCGGGGCCGGACGTCGGGCCGCCGGCCGGCCATTGCACGGCGGGTCGGCGATCGAGCCGGCAGACCGGCCCGCGCGATGTCACGGTCAGTGTGGCCCCCGTGCCGGCGCGGCGGAGATTCACCGTGACCTCGGTGGGACGGCAGGTCGCCTGGACGGTGCCACCCCCCTCGGCCGGGAGCTGCGGCGTGAGCGACCGGGCGCTGCCGGGTGGTGGCGCGGCGGCCAGGCTGCTGCGGCCGGCGCTCGGCAGGGCGGGTGCGACCGGGCCGCCGGCCTTCTCCTTCGACGAGTTGCCGCCGTGGGTCAGCGTGATCGCCAACGGCACCCCGACGGCCACCGCCGCGGCGGCCGTCACTGCGGGCACCAGCCAGGCCGGCCGGCGTCGCCGGCGTCCCTGGTGCACGGCCTGGTTCACCGCGCGCGCCACGTCAGACGCGGCGGGCGCCTCGGTCGCCTTCGCGGCGAACGCGGCCCGCAGGTCGTCTTCGCTGCGGCCACTCACGTGGACTCCCTCATGGTCGGCGCCAGCTCGATGCGCAGCGCAGCCAGCCCGCGGAACGCGTACCCGCGCACCGTGGTCTCGGCGCAGCCCAGCACCTCGGCGATCTGGGCGTCGGACAAGCCTTCGTAGTAGCGCAGCACCAGGACGGCCCGCTGCCGGCGCGGGAGCTTGGCCACCTCGGCCAGCAGCGTCGACCGCTCGGCCTGCAGTTCGGCGTGGTCGGGCTGGCGCTGCTCGGGCTCGATCTCGGCCTGGGGTACGTAGCGGGCCCATTTGCGCCGCCAGGACAGGAACTCGTTGACCACCATCTTCCGGACGTACGCCTCGGGGTGCTCCATCTCGGCGATCTGCGCCCAGCGCTGGTGAGCACGGATCAACACCTCCTGGACGACGTCTTCCGCGAGCCCCTTGTCGTTCGTGAGTACGACGGCGAAGCGCAGCACGGCATCGAGCCGCGTCGCCGCGAACTCGTCGAACGTCACGGAGCCTCCCGTGCCTCCTGCGCCCCCGGGGACTAGCGCCCTTGGCCAGGCTCTCAGATACGCAACGCACGCGCCGACCCGGTTCGTTGTCCCGCACCCGAGTATATGACTTGACAGTTATATAGCTGTAAGGCAATGTATCGGCTGTGTTCGACGTGATCGCTGAGCCGACCCGGCGCCGCATCCTCGAGCTGCTCGGCGAACGGGAGCGGCCGGTCACCGAGCTGGTCGAGTTGCTGTCGCTGAGCCAGCCCGGCGTCTCCAAGCATTTGCGGGTGCTGCGCGACGCCGGCCTGGTTCAGGTCCGCCAGGACGGCCAGCGCCGGTGGTACCAGCTGGACGCGACGCCACTCGCCGAGGTCGATGCCTGGCTGACACCGTTTCGCCGGTTCTGGTCCGAACGCCTCGAAGCCCTGGAAAAGCATCTGGAGGAGAAGTGATGGACGGCATCGTGACCCGAGTCGACGACAGGTACGAGCTGCGCTTCGAGCGCCGCCTGCAGCACGGCATCGCCGAGGTGTGGGCGGCGCTGACCGAGCCGGGCGAGCTGGCCCGCTGGCTGGCCCCGCCGTCGCGGCCGCTGACCTCGACCGGCGCGTACGAACTGCGCTTCGACAACACCGAAGACACCGCCCGGGGCGAGGTCACCCGGGTCGAGCCGCCGACGCTGCTCGAGTGCACGTGGACCAGCCGCGACGCGGCGCAGGGCAGCGTCCTGCGCTGGGAGCTGCGCGCCGACGGCGACGGTTGCCGGCTGGTGTTGACGCACGTGCTACCCGCGCCCGGGTGCCGGCCCGAGCTCGCGGCCGGCTGGCACGGCCATCTCGACGCACTCGCCGACGTCCTGGCCGGGGGCTCCGGCGACTGGCCGGACGGCAAGTGGCAGCGTCTGCGGGGTGAGTACGCCACCCGGATCGCCGGCTGACGACCTCGGCCAGCCGGTCGCCGTGCCGGATCGGGTCACGCGCATCGTCTCGCTCGTGCCGTCGCTGACCGAGACGGTGGCCGCGTCGGCGCCCGAACTGCTCATCGGCGCCACGGACTGGTGCACGCATCCGCGCGGGCTGGGCGTGACCCGCATCGGCGGCACCAAGAACCCGGCCGTCTCGCGGATCATCGCCCTGGCCCCGCACCTGGTGCTGACCAACGAGGAGGAGAACCGGTCGGCCGACCTGACCGCGCTGCGGGCCGCTGGGCTGGCCGTGTGGGTCACCCGGGTGCGCACCGTCGCCGAGTCGTTCACCTCGCTCGACCGGATGATGCGGCTGGCGTGCCGGCTGCAACGTCCAGCCTGGCTGGATAACGCCGAAGCGGCTTGGGCGCGCGTGCGGACCGGCCCGGCGCGCGAGGCAGTCGTGCCGATCTGGCGGCGGCCCTGGATGGTGCTCGGCCGGGAGACCTTCGCCGGCGACGTGCTGGCCCGCCTCGGCGTGCACAACACGTTCGACGGGGCGTCGATGCGCTACCCGAAGGTCGACCTCGACGATCTGCACGCCGCCGAGTTGGTCGTGTTGCCGGACGAGCCGTACGCGTTCAGCCCGACGGACGGTCCCGAGTGCTTCCCCGGGCAGGACGTCGCCCTGGTCAGCGGCCGGCACCTGACCTGGTACGGACCGTCCCTGGTCGAGGCGCCGGCCGTGCTGGCCGCTCAGCTCGGTGCGGCACGGCGTCCCTAGCGTCGAACCACCTGGACTGGTCGGTCACGCTCGCCGACATGGTGACGTGCTCGGCGACCACCGTGACGGACAGGGTGCGGCCTTGCCTCCCGACAGCGCGTAACAAACATCCGCTAGCGTGCGGCGGCGGGGCAATCAGGAAGGTGTGGACATGACCGACACCCTCACCAGGCAGCGCAGCACCGTCGACCGCTACTTCTCGGTCACCGAGCGAGGCTCGACGCTCGTCCGCGAGATGCGCGGCGGTCTGGTGACGTTCGTGACCATGGTCTACATCGTGGTGCTGAACCCGCTGATCATCGGCACCGTCGCGGACAAGCACGGAAACCTGCTCGGCGGCGGGCACACGCCGAACCTCAGCTCGGTCGCGGCGGTTACCGCCCTGGTCGCCGCCGTGATGACGCTGGCAATGGGCATCGTCGGCCGCTACCCCTTCGCGCTGGCCACCGGGCTGGGCCTCAATGCGTTCGTCGCGTTCCAGGTGGCGAGCAAGATGTCCTGGCCGGACGCGATGGGCCTGGTGGTGCTCGAGGGCGCACTGATCACCGTGCTCGTGCTGACCGGATTCCGGGTGGCCGTCTTCAACGCCATCCCGGCGCCGTTGAAGAGCGCGATCGCCGCCGGCATCGGCTTGTTCATCGCGCTGATCGGCTTCGTCGACGCCGGCTTCGTCCGGCGCGGCACGGGCACCGTCGTCGACATCGGCGTCGACGGCCACCTCAACGGCTGGCCGACCTTCGTGTTCGTCTTCGGCCTGTTCACGATCGCCGTGCTGTACGCCCGGCGGGTGAAGGGCGCCATCCTGATCGGCATCGTGGCGGCGACGGTGCTGGCGATCATCCTGGAGTCCGCGCTGCACCTCGGGGCGCAGTCGGACAAGAACCCCGAGGGCTGGGCGCTGAACGTGCCGTCGTTCGCGCACAAGCACTTCGGCGCGCCCGACTTCAAGGTGTTCGGCGACGTGTCGCTGTTCGGCGGCTTCTCGGCGGCCGGCATCATCTCGGCGATCATCCTGGTGTTTTCCCTTGTCCTGTCGGACTTCTTCGACGTCATGGGCACCACGATCGGGTTGGCGTCCGAGGCCCACCTGCTGCGTGAGGACGGCACGCTGCCGCGCATCCAGGAAGTGCTGCTCGTCGACGGCGTGGCCGCGATGGCCGGCGGCGTGGCCGGCGCCTCGTCGGCCACGACCTACGTCGAGTCGGCGTCGGGCATCGGCGACGGCGCCCGCACCGGCCTGGCCAGCATCGTCACCGGGCTGCTGTTCGTGGTGACGATCTTCCTGTCGCCGCTCGCGCAGTTCGTGCCGTCCGAGGCGGCCGCCCCGGCACTGGTCGTTGTCGGCGTGCTGATGATCGCCCAGCTGCGCAACATCGACTTCGGCGACTTCACCATTGCGCTGCCGGCGTTCCTGACGATGGTGCTGATGCCGTTCACCTACTCGATCACCAACGGGGTCGGCGCCGGGTTCATCAGCTACGTGGTGCTGCGGGTGGCCGTCGGGCGAGCCCGCGACGTCCACCCGCTGATGTGGGGCGTCTCGGCGGCGTTCGCGATCTACTTCGCGGTGGAGCCGCTACGGCACCTGTTCCACATCGGCTGATGCGTCGGTGACTGCGTCCGGCCGCGAGTCCCGCCCGCGCCTCCTGATGGCGGAGCGCCAGGCTGGTCACCCCGAGCGCGACCACCACCACGCCGAGCAGAATGGTGAGCCAGTCCCTTGCTCGGTCGGTCGGACATGCCCAGGTTGACCAGCACCATCACGAGCGCGGCAACGGCGGTGGCGAGCTGGGTGAGCGCCAACGGTGGCACGGGTGGGCCTCCTGACCGGTCGGTGCGGAATCGCCCGAACCGTAGGCGCACGGCCCGCGACCGGTCCCCGCCGAAATCAGCGCAAGCCCCGGATGCTCCAGGTATCGCATCATTGCCGTATGCAGCAGCGACTGAGTTTGATCACCCTGGGCGTCCGCGACTTCGCCCGGGCCCGCGCGTTCTACGAAGCGCTCGGCTGGCACGTCGACGGCGGCGTGGACGACGACACCGACCAGGTCGCCTTCTTCCAGGCCAATGGGCTGATCGTCGCGCTCTGGGACCGGGCCAAGCTGGCCGCTGACAGCGGGGTGGCCGACGGCGGCGGGTGGGGCGGCATCACGCTCGCCTACGACGTGCGCTCACCGGCCGAGGTCGACGCAACGATCGCCGAGGCCCGAGCGGGCGGCGCCATGATCAGCCGCGAGCCGGCCGCTACCTCCTGGGGCGGTTACTCGGCCGCCTTCGTCGATCCGGAGGGCCATCCCTGGGAGGTCGCGCACAACCCGTCCTGGACGATCCACGACGACGGCCGCACCACGCTCGGCGGTCCGGGCTAGCGGCCCAGCGACTGCTGCAGGATCTGGGCTACGTCGAGCACGGCCACGTCGTCGCGGGCGGCGCCGTCGGCCTGCTTGGCGGTCACCGCGTCGGACAGCATCACCATGCAGAACGGGCAGGCCGTCGAGATCAGGTCCGGGTCGAGGCCGAGCGCCTCCTCGGTGCGCTCGATGTTGACCCGCTTGCCGATCTTCTCCTCCATCCACATGCGAGCCCCGCCGGCCCCGCAGCAGAAGCCGCGGTCCTTGCACCGGTGCATCTCCTCCGCCTTCAGCTGCGGGATGGCGCCGAGCACCTCGCGGGGCGGCGTGTACACCTTGTTGTGCCGGCCCAGGTAGCACGGGTCGTGGTAGGTGATCTTCTTGTCGACCGGCTCGACGGGAGTCAACCGCCCTTCGGAAACGAGGCGGCCGAGCAGCTGCGTGTGGTGGACGACGTCGAAGTACCCGTCCAGCTGCGGGTACTCGTTGGCCAGCGTGTTGAAGCAGTGCGGGCAGGTGGCCACGATCTTCAGCGGCGCCGCGCGGGTGATCGAGTTAAGCGTCTCGACGTTCTGCATGCCCTGCATCTGGAACAGGAACTCGTTGCCCAACCGACGGGCCGGATCGCCCGTGCACGTCTCGGCCGAACCGAGGACGGCGAACTCGACGCCGGCCGTGTGCAGCAGCTCGGCGAAGGCGCGCGTCACCTTGCGCGACCGGTCCTCCAGCGCGCCGGCGCACCCCACCCAGAACAGGTACTCGATATCGACGTCCAGCGGCGTGCCCGGCGTGGCCCGCCGGACCTCGAAGCCCAGCCCCTCCGTCCACTCCTCGCGCGCCCGCTCGGACAGCCCCCACGGGTTGCCCTTGTTCTCGATGTTGCGCAGCATCACGCCGGCCTCGGACGGGAACGACGACTCGATCAGCACCTGGTAGCGGCGCATGTCGACGATGTGGTCGATGTGCTCGATGTCGACCGGGCACTGCTCGACGCAGGCGCCGCACGTCGTGCACGACCACAGCACGTCCGGGTCGATGACGCCGCCGGCATCGAACGAGCCGACGAGTGGCCGTACCGCCTGGTCGGGTCCGGACCCGGGTACCCGCCCGAACCCCGACTCGGGCACGTGCGGCTCGTGCGGTTCGATCTTGGTGTCGTCAGGCGCGGACTTTCCCTCGATGAGATAAGGGGCCTTGGCGAACAGGTGATCGCGCAGGTCCATGATCACGAGCTTGGGCGACAGTGGCTTGCCGGTGTTCCAGGCCGGGCACTGTGACTGGCAGCGCCCGCACTCGGTGCACGTCGCGAAGTCGAGGTAGCCCTTCCAGGTGAAGTCCTCGATCTTGCCCTTGCCGAACTGGGTGTCCTCGGACAGGTTCTCGACGTCGGAGAAGTCGATCGGCTGGCCGCCGGGGTCGGTGACCGGCAGTAGCGGCCCCAGCGCGTCGGGCTCGCGCTTGGTGAGGACGTTCAGCGGGGCCAGCCCGATGTGCAGGTGCTTCGAGTGCAGCACCAGGATGAGGAAGCCGAAAATGACGGCCATCTGCGCGAGCAGAAAGAACGTCTCGACGCCCTGGTTGTAGACGCCGTCGCCGAGCGCGCGCGACACGACATAGGAGGCGAACGGAGCCTTCGACTTGCCCCAGGGGAAGTGGCCGGTGTTGTACTGCGCGCCCCGGTAGAGCAGCAGCGTGACGACGACCAGGAAGATCATGCCGAGCACGGCCCACGCGGCGCCGTTGTGCGAACCGTAGAAGCGCGACGCGCGCTGCCGTCGCTCCGGAGCGTTGAGCACGCGGTTCACCGCGAACCAGATGATGGCTAGCAGCACCGCGACGGCGAAGAAGTCCTCGATGAAACCCAGCCAGCGGGCGTGACCGAACCACGGGAACGCGAAGTCCTGGCTGATCGTCAGTGCGCCGTAGCACTCGATGATCGTGATGAACAGGACGATGAAGCCCCAGAACGTCATGAAGTGAGCGAGCCCCGGCACCGACCACTTGAGCAGCCGTCGCTGGCCGAAGACCTCGGTGACCTGGTCGCGCAGCCGGACCTTGATGTCGTCGGTTCGTCCCAGGGCCGGGCGTCCGGACCGGACGAGCTTCGTCAGCCAGCCGATCCGCCGCCCGGCGATCACGGCCGTTACGACGAGCATGAGCAAGGCGATGGTCAGCCGAAGTGCCACTGGCCTTCTCCTGTCGGGAATCGGTCAATTGACGAAGCCTACGCTGGGTTACTCGCCAGTAACCAGTGCCGTGCCCGTGGTTCGTCTCACGTTGCCCGGCCGGCTGAGTAGCGCTTGAGCGGGGCTGGTCGCGTGCCGGGCGTCCGGTCCAATCTGAGTCCGCGGAACAGCACTGCGACCATGCGAGTATTCCTATAGCGATAGTCACAATTGCGCCACGCGTCGCTCGGGTGGTGGCCGCTGTCGGCGGTATGTGCTTGGCTCATACGGATCGGCACGTTCGCGCGTGCCGTCTGGCAGCGACCCGGCTCCGAGCGCCACTAGGAAGGCCCCCTAGGAGGAGACAGTCCGGTGATCCGCTTCGACTCCGTAACCAAGCGATATCCCGACGGCACGGTCGCCGTGAACGACCTCAGCTTCGAGGCGCCGTCGAATCAGATCACGGTGCTGGTCGGCCCCTCCGGATGTGGCAAGACGACGAGCCTGCGCATGATCAACCGGATGATCGATCCCACCGAGGGACGCATCTGGATCGACGACAAGGACATCTCCAAGGAACAGCCGGCCAAACTCCGCCGCGGAATCGGTTACGTCATTCAGCACGCCGGCCTGTTCCCGCACCGCACCGTCGTCGACAACGTCGCGACCGTGCCGCTCCTGCTCAAGCAGGACCGCCGCCGGGCCCGCGCCCACGCGATGGAACTGCTCGACCGGGTCGGCCTGCCGTCACACTTCGCCAAGCGCTACCCCGCGCAGCTGTCCGGTGGGCAGCAGCAGCGGGTGGGCGTCGCTCGCGCGCTGGCCGCCGATCCGCTGATCATGCTGATGGACGAGCCGTTCTCGGCGGTCGACCCCGTGGTGCGCGCCCAGCTGCAGGACGAGTTCCTGCGCCTGCAGGCCGAGCTGGGCAAGACGATCGTGTTCGTCACGCACGACATCGACGAGGCGATAAAGCTCGGCGATCACGTGGCGGTGCTGCGCGTCGGCGGCAAGCTGGCCCAGTTCGCCGCGCCGGCCGAGTTGCTGTCCCGGCCGGCCGATTCGTTCGTGGCCGGCTTCGTCGGACGCGACCGGGGCTATCGCGCCCTGGGGTTCACCGTCGCCGACGAGCTGCCCTTGCACGACGAACCGACCATCACGCTCGGCTCCGATCTGGCCGACGCGCCCCGGGTGGCCCGGGACGGCTGGGTGCTGGTCGTCGACTCCGAGCGGCGCCCACAGGGCTGGCTGGCCCTGACCGGTGTTCCGGACAGCGCGTTGCACGGCGAGATCACGCCCGACCTGCTCAATCTCGGCGGCACACTGGCCGCCCAGGGCGGCACATTGCGCGAGGCGCTCGACGCGGCATTGTCGTCGCCGACCGGGCGCGGCGTCATCGTCGACGGCTCCGGTCGTCTCATCGGCACGGTCAGCCCGTCCGAGGTGCTCACCCGCATCGAGGCCCATGCCGAAGAGGCCCGGCATGCGCCGGCCGAGATCGGCACGTCATGAGCCCGTGGACGTACTTCCGCGATCATCAGAGCGACGTCCTGCACTGGACGTGGACCACCGTGTGGTTGGCCGCGGTGCCACTGTTCATCGGGTTGGTCATCGCGCTGCCGCTCGGCTGGCTGGCCAGCCGCTACCGCTGGACGTACCCGCCGGTGGTCACGACGGCCGGCCTGCTCTACACCATTCCGTCGCTCGTGCTGTTCCTCGTGCTGCCCGGCCTGATCGGCACGCAGATCCTGGCGCCGATCAACGTCGCGATCGCGCTGACGGTCTACACCGTGGCGCTGCTCGTCCGGGTTGTGGCCGACGGGCTGTCGTCCGTGTCGAGCACGACGCTGTCGGCCGCCTCGGCGATGGGCTACACCAACCGGCAACGGTTGTTCGCGGTTCAGTTGCCGATCGCCGTGCCGGTCATCGGCGCAGGCCTGCGGGTCGCCGCCGTGTCCAACGTCAGCCTGGTGTCGGTCGCATCGCTGCTGGGGGTGGCCCAGCTGGGCACGCTGTTCACTGATGGTTCGCAGCTGAACCTGCTCGCTCCGATCGTGCTCGGCCTGATCATGATCATCGTGCTGGCGTTGCTGTTCGACGTCGTGATCCTGTTGGGCATCCGGCTGCTGACGCCGTGGCAGCGGGCGGTGCGGCAGCGATGAGCGCACTGGCCGATGACAACGGCCTCAACCTGAACCAGGTCGGCGTCTGGTTGAACGACCCGGCCAACTGGTGGGGCCCGAACGGGTTGCTCGTGCATTTGCGCGAGCACATCTACTACACCCTGATCGCGGTCGTGATCGCGATCCTGATCGCGCTGCCGCTCGGTCTGTGGGTGGGGCACACCGGCCGGGGTGTGCTGGGGGTCGCCGGGCTGGCCAACGGCCTGCGCGCCGTGCCGGCACTCGGCTTCGTCGTGCTGCTGGTGATCTGGCTGTCGCCGAAGATCCACGCGGAGCCCACCGTTCCCGGACTGGTGCCCGCCGGTGCCTTCCAGTACTTCGTCCCGGTCGAGATCGTCCTGGTGGTGCTGGCCATTCCGCCGATCCTGACCAGCACGTACGCCGGCGTACAGAACGTCGACCCCGCGGTGCGCGACGCGGCGAGGGGCATGGGTATGACCGGCCGGCAGGTGGTGCGTCAGGTCGAACTGCCCATCGCCCTACCGCTCGTCATGTCGGGCATTCGCAGCGCGACGCTGCAGGTGATCGCGACCGCCACCATCGCCGCGTACGCGCCGTTCCTCGGCGGCCTGGGCCGGCTCATCATCGACGGCACGCAGACGATCAACGACCCGCACAGCGGCTACCCGGCGATGGTGTCGGCCGGCATCGTCGTCGCGCTGCTGGCGGTACTCGCCGACCTGGTGCTGGTGGGTATCGAGCGGCTGCTCGTGTCCCGCGGTGTATCCGAACGCTTCTCCCGGCGAGCCGGGCCGGTCGAGCCGGCTCCGGAGACGAAACTGCGCATTGGCACAACTTGATCGGTATGGAGTTCGAAGAAGGGGAGAGATATGAAGCGCACCTACCTGCTTGCCGGAAGCGTGCTGGCCTCCGTGCTCGCGCTCGCCGCATGCGGCAGTAGCGGGAGTTCGAACAAGACCTCGGCGCCGGCGACTTCGGCCCCGGCGACGAACGCATCGACACCGGCGAGTGGCGCCAGCGGCGGCTCCGGCAGCTTCCCGGCCGGGCCCGGCTCGATCACCGTGGGCTCGGCCGACTTCACCGAGAGCACGCTGCTGGCCGACATCTACGCCGACGCCATGTCGGCCAAGGGTGTCAAGGTCAACAAGCACCTCAACATCGGTGAGCGCCCCATCTACATGAAGGCGCTGAACGACGGGTCGATCGACTACATCCCGGAGTACTCCGGGTCGATCCTCAGCTACCTCGACGCGTCGGCGACCGCCAAGACGCCCACCGACGTCTACAGCGCCCTACAGCAGAAGCTCGGGTCGAATCTGGCCGCGTTGCAGTACGCGCAGGCGCAGGACAGCGACACGATCACGGTCACCAAGGCGACCGTGCAGAAGTATCACCTCACGTCGATCGCGGACCTGGCCCCGGTCGCGAGCAAGCTGACTCTGGGTGCGCCGGCGCAGTTCAAGACCCGTCCTGACGGTGTCCCGGCGCTCAAGAGCGTGTACGGCGTGACGTTCGGCCGGTTCACGCCACTGCAGGCGGGCGGCGCGATCACGGTCACGGCACTGAAGAACGGCACCATCGATGCTGCTGACATCTTCTCGACCGACTCGTCGATCGCGCAGAACAACTTCGTATCGCTGACCGACCCTAAGAGCATGTTCGCCGCCCAGAACATCGTGCCGATCGCCACCAAGGCCAAGCTGACCCAGCCCATGGTCGATGCCAGCAACGCAGTGTCGGCCAAGCTCGACACCAAGACGCTGGCCGACCTGGTTGCCAAGGCGTCCAGCGGTGATCCGGACCAGGTCGCCAAGCAGTGGCTGGCCAGCGTCAACCTCGGCTGAGCATCGCTCGATTCTGGTCGTCCGGACGGCGCTGAGCCGTTCGAACGACCAGAACCGGGATGGCAGGCTGACCGAGTGAGCTTCGATGCGTTGTGGTCGGCGCTGGAACCGGTCGGCCGGTCGCCGGCCACGGGTGGCTACCGCCGCTTCGCCTGGACGGGCGAGGACCTGACCCTGCGCGAATGGTTCGCGTCGTCTGCGGCTGAGCGTGGGCTCGACCTGGTCGAGGACCGGTCCGGCAACCAGTGGGCCTGGTGGGGCTCCCCCTCTGCTGATCGTCCGGGAGTCGTCGCCGGCAGCCACCTCGACTCGGTGCCCGATGGCGGGGCGTTCGACGGGCCGCTCGGCGTGGTGTCGGCGTTCTGCGCGGTGGATGCCTTGCGCGACAAGGGATTCGTGCCGTCGCGGCCGATCGGCGTGGTGAACTTCAGCGACGAGGAGGGCGCGCGGTTCGGGGTGGCCTGTGCCGGGTCGCGGCTGCTGACCGGTGCCCTGCTGCCGGAACGGGCACTGGCCCTGCGCGACAACGACGGCGCTACCATGGCGTCCGCGCTGAAGGCGGTGGGGCGGCCCGCGCCGGCCCCCGATCCCGAGGCGCTGTATCGGGTCGGCGCCTTCGTCGAGCTGCACGTCGAGCAGGGCCGGAGGCTGATCGACCTCGCGGCGCCGGTCGGCGTCGGTACCGCGATCTGGCCCCACGGGCGGTGGCGGGTCGATCTGGCCGGTGAGGCCAACCACGCCGGCACCACCCGGCTGGCCGACCGGCACGACCCGATGCTCGACTACGCACGCCTGGTGTTGGCCGCCCGCGAGGCGGCGCAGCGGCACGGGGCGGTGGCTACGTGCGGCAAGGTGCGCGTCGAGCCGAACGGGGTGAACGCGATCCCGTCGCGAGTAACGGCCTGGCTGGACGCCCGGGCCGAGTCGGCCGACGCCGTGTGGCGCGTGATCGCCGACCTGACCGGCCCGGTGGAGCCGATCGAGGAGTCGTGGACCGACGAGACGGTGCTCGACGCCGACCTGCGCCGTCGCGTTGCCGCCGTCCTGGATGATCCGCCGCAGCTCGGCACGGGCGCCGGTCATGACGCAGGAATCCTTGCCAGCAAGGGGATTCCGGCGGCAATGCTGTTCGTGCGCAACCCGACCGGGGTATCGCACTCGCCGGCCGAGTTCGCCGAACGCGACGACTGCCTGGCCGGTGTCGAGGCGCTGACGGCCGTGCTGCAAGATCTGGCTGGTGCTCCGTGAAGGACGTCGTTTGTCGGATGCGGTGATCCAGGTTTTCGCCCGCAAGGCGGAGGAGGAGGGCATACCGCTGTTGTATGGCCGACGACGACAACGCAGCGAGCGGGAAGCTGGGCGCCGCAGGCGGCACACATATGTCCTTCACGGAGCACTAGGGTGACTACCTACTTCGCCCCGCACGCCTGGCTGGACGACGGCGTCACATCGAACGTCCGCATCACCGTCCACAGTGGACGGATCACCGCCGTGGAGGCGGCCGCCCGGTTACGCGCCGATGTTCCCCTGCCCGGGCTCGTGCTGCCCGGGCTGGCCAACACGCACAGCCACGCCTTCCATCGGGCGCTGCGGGGCCGCACGCACGACGCGGCCGGCACGTTCTGGACGTGGCGCGAGCGCATGTACGCCGTTGCCGCCCGCCTCGATCCGGATCAGTACTATGCGCTGGCCCGGGCGACGTACTGCGAGATGGTGCAGGCCGGCTTCACGGCGGTCGGCGAGTTCCACTACCTGCATCACGCGCCGGACGGGCGCCCGTACAGCGACCCGAACGTCATGGGCCACGCGCTGCGCGCCGCCGCCTTCGAGGCCGGCATCCGGCTGACCCTGCTCGACGCGTGCTACCTCACCGCCGGGGTCGACGGAGCGCCACTGGAGGGGCCGGCCCGGCGATTCGGCGACGGTTCGGTACTGGCCTGGGCCCGGCGCGTGGCCGCCCTGCCGGCCGACGAGTTCTCGCAGATCGGGGCGGCGATCCACTCGGTGCGGGCCGTGCCCGGCGAAGCGCTGCCCGAGGTGGTCGAGGCGGCCGGCGGTCGGCCGCTGCACGTGCACCTTTCCGAGCAGCCGGCTGAGAACGAGGCCTGCCTGGCCGCCTACGGCATGACGCCGACGCAGCTGCTGTACGAGGCCGGGGCGCTGAGCGTGCAGACGACGGCGGTGCACGCCACGCACGTCGTCGACTCCGACATCGCGCTGCTCGGTGGGTCGGCCAGCAGTATCAGCGTGTGCCCGACGACCGAGCGCGACCTGGCCGACGGCGTCGGCCCGGCCCGCCGGCTGCTCGACGCCGGCTCACCCCTGACGCTGGGCACCGACCAGCACGCGGTGATCGATCCGTTCGAGGAGGCGCGTGCGCTCGAGATGGACGAGCGGCTGGCCACCCTGGAGCGCGGGCGGTTCACCCCGGCCCAGCTGGTGGCGGCGCTGACGGGGCAGCACGCGCTGGGGTGGCACGACGCCGGGCGCATCGCCCCGAGCATGCGGGCCGACCTGGTGGCGGTGCGGCTGGACACCACCCGCACGGCCGGTGCTGCGCCGGATCAGGCGATCCTGGCCGCGGGCGCTGCCGACGTCGACACGGTCATCGTCGACGGGCGGATGATCGTCAGCGGCGGCCGGCACGTGCTGGGCGACATCGGCGCGCAGCTGCACGCGGCCATCGCCCCCCTGTGGACCTAATCCGGTTTTGGTCACCAGGTCTCATATAACCGGCCTGGTGACCAAAACCGCAGAGGAGCGGGCGATCAGCGGCCGAGGATGCTGGTCAGCCCGCCGAGACCGCCCAGGCCCTCGCGGGGCGACTCGCCCGGGAGCACCTGCGCCACCCACTCCGCGAACGCCTCGGGGTTACGCGACTGCAGCAGCACCCGGCCGGGACCGGCGAAGTCGAACACCCAGCCCTCGCCGCTCTTCATCGACTGGATCGTCTTGCCCTCGACGGCCCGCCGCATCCGGAACTGGATGTTCAGGTCGTAGGCGACGACGTGCCCGGTGTCGATCGTGACGACCTCCTGCGGCTGCAGGTCGACGTAGTCGACGGCCCCGTAGATGCTGACCAGCGCCTCGCCCTGCCCGTGCGCGCGGTAGCCGAATCCGCCCTCACCGCCGAACAGGTTGGCCATGCCGCCCCACTGGGTGTCGACCTCGACGCCGTAGGAGTTGGCGATCCAGCTGCCCCGGCGCAGAAAGAACGGCCGGTCGGGCTGAATAGTGATCGGGACGGTGTCGCCGGGCAGCACACCCGCCACGTCGACCCAGCCGCCCTGTGCCGGCGCGGTGTAGGTCGTGACGAAGAACGATCCGCCGCCGAGCACGCTGCGGGCCAGACCCTTCATGACGCCGCCCTGCGCCTGCGACTGCAGCTGGACGCCGGTGCTGTGCGCGATCATGGCCCCACCCTCGACCCGCAGCGGTTCGCCCGGGGCGAGGCTGCACCGAGCGACAGTAAATGACGGGTTGTGCCGCAATTGAACCTGCATGTCGCCGACCCTAGTGCCCCGCGCCGGGATTCAGCCGATAAGTCCGGCGCCCAGCTGCACGCTCGCGGCGTTGTCATCGTCGCCGATACACAGCGGTATCGGCTCCTCCTCCGCCTTTCGAGCGCACACCTGGATCACCGGACTTGTTCGCCCAATTCCCGGCGCGGGGACACTAGCCGACGGTTTCTAAGAGCTGGCTGGCCGACCGTCGTCCTTGGCCATTCCGGCCAGCCAGGCGTTGTAGGCGTCCAGCCGCGTCTGATCGTCGTCGAGATCGTCGGGTCCCGGAGCGCTCGTCGCCGGCCGGGCCTCGCCGCCCGTACGCCCACGCAGCGTTTCGGCGCGGGCCTGTTCGAGCCAGCTGGACCGGTCGCGCAGCGAGCGTCCGCCCGTGCGCAGCCAGCCGATCACCAGCAGGGTCATGACCGCGGCCATGATCGCGTCACCGCCGAACCACATGATCGCGCCGCCGGTGTGCGTGTCGGCCAGCGGGTCGACGTGCAGGCCGGCCGGCGGGTGCATCTCGATCGGCGTCGTCGCCTGCATCAAGACAATGCCGGTGAACGTGTCGACGGCCATCGCGATCGCGAGCAAGCCCCACCGGGCCGGCGTGGACAGCCGCCATCGGATCGGCTCGTCGCCCACCACCAGCACGAAGAACTGGTAGCCCACCACCAGGTACACCAGGTGCTCGACCTGCCCGGCGACCGTGTTGCGCATGATCGTGTCCATGAGCCCGGTCAGGTGGCTGCCGACGATCACGCCGGCGTAGCAGGCCAGCGCCACGGGCGGCGCCGTCAGCAGCGAGACGACCCGCCCCCGGGCGATGCGCTCGATGCGCTGCGCGGTGGGCTCCGCACTCGCCTCGACGGCCAGCCGCAACGGCCGGCCGGCCACCAGCAGCGCCGGGGCCAGCATGACCAGGGCCAGGTGGCCGAGCATGTGCGCCGAGAACAGCGCCATGTCGTATACAGCGATGCTGCCGTTCGTCGCGTACGCGCAGACGGCCAGTCCGGCCGCGAACGCCGCGGTCCGGCCGACCGGCCACGGCTCGGTGGTCCGCCGGCGCCGACGGCTGAGCGCCGTGGCGTACCAGGCGCCCAGCAGCACCAGGAACGCCAGCGCCACGGCATCGACGTGCCAGGCCGTCACGAGCCGATGGCTGAGCAGGGGCCCGAGTGGCGCGCTTCCGTCGCGGAACAACGTCTCGCTGGCGCCCATGTGCATGTGGTGTGCCGGAGCGGCGAGATGCCGGACGACGTTCACCGCGAGCACGACCAGCACCGCGGCGGCGACCAGCCAGGCGATCCACACCGAGTCGGGGGTGTGCCGCGCGGGCGGGCGCCGGACGTCGGACTGCATGCTCACGGACTCCAGTGTCCGCCACCGACACGAGCCGGGCGCCGTCGGGTGAGCGCCGTCGCCCGGGTCAGCGCCCAGGAGATCGCGTCCGGTATGTCGGTGACCGGAAACCGGACGGCGTGCACCGTGCGGTCGGCCCCGACGATGAGCACGCTGCGCTTGAGGCGCAGCGCCTCGGCCACCCGGAACGTCGGCAGGCGCAGCGCGGCGGCCAGGTGCAGGTCCTCGTCGGACAGCAGCCGGAACGGGATCTTCTCCAGCTCGGCGAACCGACGCTGCTCGTCCGGGCGCTGCGTGCTGACACCGTGGATCGCGACGCCTGCGTCGGTGAAGGCCGGGTACCGGTCGCGGAAGAGGCGGTTCTCGAGGGTGCAGCCGGTGGTGCCCGGGATGCGGTCCCAGCCCTCGGGCAGGGGTCCCGGGATGCCGGTAGCCGGGTAGGTGAACACGACGGTGGCCCGGGCGTCCTGATCGACGACGTCGGCGTCGCCGCCAGTGCTCGGCAGCCGTAGCGGCGACGGCACGTAGGCCCCGACTAGCGCGCGCAGCCGCTGCGCCTCGGCCGAGCGGGTGCTGGACGCCCCGGTCAGCTCGCCGTCGCCGAGCACCCACCGATCACCCCAGTCCTGCAACGCGACGAGCATGGGCAGCAGCGCCTCGCCGCGACGCGTCAACAGATAGTCGTAGCGGGTCGGCGCCTGCTGGTAGGGCCGGCGGACCAGCACGTCGTGGGCGACCAGGTGGTACAGGCGCTCGGTGAGCAGTTTGCGCGACAGTCCGAGTTCGGCCACCAGCTGGTCGAACCGGCTGATGCCCCGGGCGACGTCGCGCAGGATCAGCAGCGTCCAGGTGTCGCCGACGACGTTAAGCGCCTGGTCGATGGCGCAGGCGGGATCCGGAGGTCTGGATCGCGGCATGCTTGTCAGTTTACGATACAAACTCGTCAGTTTCTTCGATGAACTTAGGACGGTGTCGTGCGTCAGGCCTGGCGAAGTGCCCGAGCTCTGCCGGGTTGGCTGCAGGCGCTGCTCGTCGGGCAGTTCGTCAGCGCGGCCGGTTCGCTGGCCTGGATCTACCTGACGCTGTACCTCGTCTCGGGTCGCCACCTGACGAGTGGCCGGGCCGGCGCCCTGGCCGCGCTGTACGGCGTCGGGCTGATCGCGGGCAACCTGCTCGGCGGAGGGGTGGGCGACCGGATCGGGCTGCGCCGGGCGCTACTCGGCAGCCTGTTCGGTTGGGCGGCTACCTGCGTGCTCGTGCCGATCAGCGCCGTCCCGGTGCTGGCGCCGCTGCTGGTGATCGCCGGGCTGGCCACCGGGGCGTCCCGGCCGCTGATGTCGGCGGTCGTGCTCCAGGCGCTGCCCCCTGAACGCCGCCGCGAGGGGGCCGCGCTGAGTCGGGTCGTCTTCAACGCCGGCACCGTGATCGGCCCGCCACTCGGGGCGCTCGCCGCCGGGCGGCACTTCGCGGTGATCTTCGTGGTGGACGCCGTGACCAGCCTCGTCCTCGCCGGGGTGATCTGGCGGCGGGTGCCCCGCGATAGCGCCCCCCACCCCGGTTTTGGTCACCAGGTCTCATATATCCGGCCCCGTGACCAAAACCGGATGACGCTCACGGGCGCCCTGCGCGCCAGCCCGCTGGTCGTCGCCGTGCTGCTCACCGTGGTCGCCACCGACACCGCGTATCGCCAGTATTACGTCGCCCTGCCCCTGCAACTGCGCGACCTGGGCGAACGCCCCCTCGTCTACGGCCTGCTCATCACCCTCAATTGCGTGGTGATCGTCCTCTTCGAGGTGCAGATCGCCCTGCGCCTGGCCGGGCATCGGGCCGCCGCCGTGATCGCGGCCGGCTACGCCCTCGTCGGAGTCGGCTGGCTCGTGATCGGCGTCCACGCGGCGCTGGCCACCATCGTTGCCGCGACGGTGATCGTCACCGCCGGCGAGATGCTCTACAAGCCCACCGCTACGGCCACCGTCGCCGACGCGGCCCCGCCCGGACGGGCCGGCACGTACCAGAGCCTGTACGCCGCCGCCTCGATCAGCGGCACGGTGCTGGCCCCGGCGCTCGGCGGCGCCGGCTACGAGCTGTCGCCCCGGGGGCTGTGGCTGGTCGCCGCGCTCGTGGCCGGCCTGGCCGGGGCCGCCCTCGCCTGGGCGGGCGCCCGGAACCGGGTCGAGACGCCGGCCTGAGCACGGGGCATAATGGGCTCCGGGAACATGAGCGCACCCGACTCAGTTCTTTTGACTGGAGCAGTAAACCAGAGCATTGGAGAACATCAGATGGCACGTGCGGTCGGTATCGACTTGGGTACCACCAACTCCGTCGTCGCGGTCCTGACCGGCGGCGAACCGGAGGTCATTGCGAACGCCGAGGGCTCGCGCACCACGCCGAGCGTCGTCGCGTTCGCCAAGAACGGTGAGGTGCTGGTCGGCGAGGTCGCCAAGCGCCAGGCCGTCACCAACGTCGATCGGACGATCCGCTCGGTGAAGCGTCACATGGGCGATCCGAACTGGAAGGTCGAGATCGACGGCAAGACGTACACCGCGCAGGAGATCAGCGCCCGGGTGCTGCAGAAGCTCAAGCGCGACGCCGAGTCCTACCTGGGCGAGGACGTCGCCGACGCGGTCGTCACGGTCCCGGCGTACTTCAACGACGCCCAGCGGCAGGCCACCAAGGAGGCCGGCCAGATCGCGGGCCTCAACGTCCTGCGCATCATCAACGAGCCCACCGCCGCGGCGCTGGCCTACGGGCTGGACAAGGGCGAGAAGGAGCAGACGATCCTGGTCTTCGACCTGGGCGGCGGCACCTTCGACGTCAGCCTGCTCGAGATCGGCGAGGGCGTCATCGAGGTCAAGGCCACCAGCGGTGACAACCACCTGGGCGGCGACGACTGGGACGAGCGGATCATCAAGTGGCTCGTCGACAAGTTCAAGTCCGCGCACGGCATCGACCTGACCAAGGACAAGATGGCCATGCAGCGGCTGCGCGAGGCCGCCGAGCGGGCCAAGATCGAGCTGT
Source organism: Jatrophihabitantaceae bacterium (assembly GCA_036558905.1). Lineage (GTDB taxonomy): Bacteria > Actinomycetota > Actinomycetes > Mycobacteriales > Jatrophihabitantaceae > DASXRA01. The sequence continues at coordinate 25,223 of DATBER010000185.1, forward strand.
CCAGCAACCAGCAGACCAGCATCAACCTGCCCTACATCACGGTCGACGCGGAGAAGAACCCGCTCTTCCTGGACGAGACGCTCAGCCGCGCCGAGTTCCAGCGCATCACGGCTGACCTGCTCGAGCGCACCAAGGCGCCGTTCCAGAACGTGATCAAGGACGCCAACATCAGCGTCAGCCAGATCGACCACGTGGTGCTGGTCGGCGGGTCCACCCGCATGCCGGCCGTGGGCGAGATGGTCAAGGAGCTGACCGGTGGCAAGGAGCCGAACAAGGGCGTCAACCCGGACGAGGTCGTCGCGGTCGGCGCCGCCCTGCAGGCCGGTGTGCTGAAGGGCGACGTCAAGGACGTGCTGCTGCTCGACGTCACGCCGCTGAGCCTGGGCATCGAGACCAAGGGCGGCGTCATGACCCGCCTGATCGAGCGCAACACGACGATCCCGACCAAGCGCTCGGAGATCTTCACGACGGCCGACGACAACCAGTCGAGCGTCGAGATCCAGGTCTACCAGGGCGAGCGTGAGATCGCGGCCTACAACAAGAAGCTCGGCATGTTCGAGCTGACCGGCCTGCCGCCGGCGCCGCGCGGCGTCCCGCAGATCGAGGTCACCTTCGACATCGACGCGAACGGCATCGTGCACGTCACCGCCAAGGACCTTGCGACCAACAAGGAACAGGGCATGACCATCACCGGCGGCTCGGGCCTGTCCAAGGACGAGATCGACCGGATGATGCGCGACGCCGAGCAGCACGCCGAGGAGGACCGCACTCGCCGCGAAGAGGCCGAGACGCGCAACTCCGCCGAGTCGCTGCAGTTCGCGACGGAGAAGTTCCTTACCGAGAACGGCGACAAGCTGCCCGAGGACAAGAAGGACGAGCTGCAGGGTGCGCTGGCCGAGCTGAAGACCGCGCTCGGTGGCACCAACCTCGAGTCCATCAAGTCCGCGCAGGAGAAGGTCGCGCGCATCTCGTCCGAGGCGGGCGGCGCCATGTACGAGGCGGCGCAGCCTGCTTCAGGTGACGCGCCGACCGGTCAGGCCGGCCCGTCCGGTGCGGGCGCCGGCAGCACGCCGCCGCCGGCCGACGACGACACCGTCGTTGACGCCGAGGTCGTGGACGAAGGTCCTGAGGGCGAGCAGAAGTGACCGAACACAATGACGAGTACCCGGAAGGGGTCGTCATTCGCGACAAGCGGCGGCTCGATCCGGTAACGGGCGAGCCCCGCCACGCGGCCCCCGAACCGCCGTCGGAGAAGGAGCAGGACATCCCCAAGGCCGATGCCCTGCTCCTCGAGGAGCGCACGCGTGACCTGCAGCGGGTACAGGCCGAGTTCGCCAACTACCGCAAGCGCGTCGAGCGCGACCGGGTCGCACTGGCCGAGGCCGCGGTGGGTGGCGCGCTGGTCGGGCTGCTGCCGATCCTCGACGACGTCGACCGCGCCCGGGCCCACGGTGATCTCACCGGGGCGTTCAAGGCGGTGGCCGATCAGCTCGAGGCGGTGCTCGGCAAGCTCGGGCTGGCCGCGTTCGGCGAAGTGGGCGACCCGTTCGACCCATCCATCCACGAAGCAGTCATGCACGACGAGAGCAGCGAGGTCAGCGAGCCGACGGCCACGACAGTGCTGCGACGCGGCTACAAGCACGGCGACCGGCTGTTGCGTCCGGCCATGGTCGGAGTCTCCGATCCGGCCGACGAGCCGGAGCCGCCCGCGGACGAGGCGGATCAGCCGTCGTCCGACGAATAGAGAGGGGGTGACGTTCAGCCGTGAGTACTAAGGACTACATCGAGAAGGACTACTACCAGGCGCTGGGCGTCACCAAGGACGCCTCGGCCGCCGACATCAAGAAGGCGTACCGCAAACTGGCCCGCGAGCTGCACCCGGACAAGAACCCGGGCAACACCGAAGCGGAAACCAAGTTCAAAGAGGTGTCCGAGGCGTACGACGTCCTCTCGGACGAGACCAAGCGCAAGGAGTACGACGAGGCGCGGTCGCTGTTCGCCGGCGGTGGCTTCCGGGGTGGCAACTTCGGCACAAACTTCGGTGGCGGCGGGTCGACATTCGACATGTCCGACCTGTTCAGCGGAGCGGGCACCGGGGCGAACGCCGGTGGTGGGCTCGGCGACATCTTCGGCGGGCTGTTCACCGGCGGCACCACCACGCGGCGGCGCAACGTCGGCCCGACGAAGGGCCAGGACGTCGACGCCGAAGTGAGCCTGGGCTTCGACGAGGCCGTGCACGGCGCGATGCTGCCGCTGCAGTTGTCCGGTCCGGGTGCGTGCCACACCTGCCACGGCAGCGGCGCGCGTCCAGGCACCCGTCCGCACACCTGCCCCACCTGTGGGGGCTCGGGATTCGTCAGCCGTAACCAGGGCGCGTTCGGGTTCAGCGAGCCGTGCCGCGACTGCCGGGGCACCGGTCAGATCATCGACGACCCCTGCCCCGAGTGTCAGGGCAGCGGCGTCACCACGCAGACCCGCACGATCAACGTCCGGGTGCCGGCCGGCGTCCGCGACGGGGCTCGGCTGCGCATCCCCGGCAAGGGGCTGCCCGGCACACGGGGTGGACCGGCCGGCGACCTGTTCGTCACCGTGCACGTCGGCGAGCACGAGCTGTTCGGCCGGCGCGGCGATCACCTGACGCTGACCGTGCCGATCACGTTCCCCGAGGCGACTCTGGGTACCACGCTGCGGGTACCGACGCTCGACGGGTCGGTGGGCCTGAAGGTGCCGGCCGGCACGACGAACGGGCGCACGTTCCGGGTGAAGGGCCGCGGCATCGCCAAGCGCGGCGGCGGAACTGGCGACCTGCTGGTCACGGTCGAGGTGGCCGTGCCGCAGAAGCTGTCCGGCGATGCGCGCGACGCGCTGGAGAAGTACGCCGCGGCGCAGGCCGACGACCCGCGTCCGCGGATCACGGCCGCCGTCCGGGCGAAGGAGAAGAGCAGTGGCTGAGCACCATGTTCCCGAGGACGCGCCGGTGTTCGTGATCTCGGTAGCCGCTCAGCTGGCCGGCATGCACGCCCAGACGCTGCGCCAGTACGACCGAATCGGCCTGGTGACGCCGGGCCGGACGGTCGGCGGTGGCCGTCGCTACTCGGCCCGCGATGTCGCGTTGCTGCGCGAGGTACAGCGCCTGTCCCAGGACGAGGGCGTCAACCTGGCCGGCATCAAGCGGATCATCGAGCTCGAGGCGCACGTCGACGCGCTGCGAGCCCGGGTGGCCGAGCTGACCGCCGAGCTGCAGCAGGTCTACGACGAGATGCGCGCCCGCCCGTCGACGGCGCTGGTCGTCTGGAAACCGCACCGCTAACCCCACCGATCGTGCAACCCTCGGCCGCCTGACGCGGCCGAGGGTTGCGCGATCGTCTATCTGCGGTGGCGCTCGGCGTAGCGGCGGACCTTGGCCCGGTTGCCGCAGACGGCCATCTCGCACCAGCGCCGGCGTCCCGTCGGGTCGAGGAACAGCCAGCCGCAGCGCGGATCGGCACAGGTCCGGATGGCCGAGCGCGGATGCTGTTCGAGCAGCGCGCTCAGCGACAGGACGAACCGATGCAGCGGCATACGCAGGCCGGTACCGCCGTCCAGGCGGAGCGCCCCGGTCAGATCCCGGGTGTAGTGCGAGGCCCGCACCGCGGTCGTCACGAACCGGTGCAGGTCGGCCGCCGCGTCCGTGGAATCGGAGAGCGTCACCCCGTGCATGGCCACGCGTAGCCGCTTGACGTCGCGCAGCACGGCGCGGGCCGTGTTGGGCGACGCCTGCGCCGAGGTCAGCAGAGCAATGGATTCTGACGCGGACACCACCTCGACGTCGCGGGCCAGCGTGACGAACGCGGTGTAGTCGACCAGGTACTCACGGGGCGGATCGAACCCCCATCCGCCCACCGTGTTGTTCAGCTCGAGCGCAGGATGGCCCGATACCCGCTCGGGCAACCAGATCCCATCGACCTGCCGCGCCACAGCGCCTATGCTAACCGCAACTTTGCGCTAAGGGGTTAGTAGCCAGTGGCCGTTGCCGTATCGCTCGCCGCCGCGCAGTTGCGCCACCGGCCGCTGCGCTGGGCGCTGCTGGTCGCCGGGGTGGCCCTGGCTGCGGCGATCCCGATCGTGGCGGCCGGAGCCGGCAACACGGTGGCGGCGCAGACGGTGCGCACCACGGTCAAGCAGATGTCGCCCGGCGACCGCTCGATCACCGTCTTCGGCACCGGCACCATCTACAGCCCGAGCGAGGCGGCGTCGTTCGACAAGCTGATCCGCCAGCAACTTGGCCGGCTGTCCAGCGCGCCGGTGAAGCACGAGCTGGTGTTCCATCAGCTCTCGCTCGACACCGCGACCTTCTTCCTCGGCGGCGTCGACAACCTGCCGGGATCCGTGCGTCTGCTCGACGGGCGGCTGCCCCAGTCGTGCACGCCGAAGCGGTGCGAGGTGGTGGCCATCGGCGGCGACGAGAAGACGCTGGCGCACGGGGCCGCGTCGCTCGGCTTGGTCGTGGTCGGACGGGCCCAACGTACCGACGAGACGGTGCTGGGCGGCGAGCTCGACCCGGGCACGACGCCGTTGCTGCTCGGCGACAACGCGGACGCCGTGGGCAACCTGGCCTCGCTGTCGCTGTTCGCCCGTACGTACGGATGGGTCACGTCCCTGGACGTCAACCGGGTGATCGCGCTCGGCGTGCCCGCCTACGTGCGGCGATCCACCGACGTCGCCAACACCGTGGTGGCCCGGGTCGACGGCGCCGGCGTCACCAATCCCGACTCGACGCTGACCGCCCAGTATCACCGGGCGTCGCTGTCGGCCCGCCGGTTCGGGCTGCTCGGCGGAACGGCCGCCGTGCTGTTGCTCGGCTTCGCGGTGATCGCCGCGGTGGGCCTGCGCCGCGAGCATGCCGTGCTGGTGAGCGTGCTGCGGCGCCGGGGTTCGCGGATCTCCGGCGTGGTCCGGGTCGCCACACTCGAGGCCGGCGCGGCCTGCCTGACCGGGGCGGTGCTCGGCGGCGTGATCGGTGCCGTGGTGGCGGCCGGGCTGGCCCAGAACGCCGACGTCCCGTCCTGGCGGACGATCGGCCACGCCATCGGCTCGGCCTGGCTCGCCACGCTGCTGTTGCTGCTCGGCGCCGTCGTGGTGACCGTCGCCGTGCTGCTCTGGCCGGATCGCGATCGCCGCACGGTGTGGCACACCGTCGAGCTGCTCGGGGTGGGCTGCCTGGGTGCGGTGCTGCTCGCGGCCAGTCGCGGCTCGACGTCGGCCGCGTCGCTGGCGTCGGGCAGCGATCCCCTGGTAGTGGCCCTGCCCGTGCTGGCCGCGGTGATCGGGGGTCTGGTGGCGGCTCGGCTGTGGGCGCCCCTGGCCCGAGCGGCCGAGCGACTGGTGCCGCGCCGATCGGTGGCCGGCCGCATCGGGCTGCTCGGCGCGATCCGCCGCCCGCTGCGTCCCGTCGCTACTACGGCGTTCCTGACGGCTGCCGTCGCCTCGGTGGTCTTCGCCGGCGCGTACCGGTCCACCCTGCTCGACGGCGCGGTCGACCAGGCGGCCTACCAGGTGCCGCTCGACGCCACGATCACCGGCGGACGCGACGTGACAACGCCGCTGGCGGTCACCAGCCCCGCGCAGCTGGCCAACGACGGTGCCCAGGCGTACGGCGTGGTCCGGACGTCCGCCGTGATCCGTCCGCTCGACGGCAGCGTCAAGCCGGTCGCTCTGCTCGGTGTCGACCGGTCGGCGTTGCCCGAGGTGCGGCGCTGGTCACGGGTCACCGGCACGTCGGCCAGCCCGGGCCGCCTCGGCGACAAGCTCAAGCCGCTGACCGCGCCGCCCGTCGCCCCGACCGTGGCCGGCACCGCCCGGACGCTGACCCTCGACGTCAGCGGCAAGTCGCCGGCCGTCGACTTCGTCCTGTGGCTGGCCTCGGCCGACGGGCAGGACGGTTCCGTTCCCCTGAGCGGCACCGGCTCACGGCTGTCCGGCCCGGTGCCCCATCTCGGCGACGGCCCGCTGCGGGTGATCGGGCTCAGCGTCAGCGAGAACATCGATTTCGCCACCCGGCACCAGCACGCCGTGGGCGAGGGCAACGGCGACCACCCGATCACCGCCGGGACGGTCACCCTCGGCGCCGTCCGGGCCGACGGGGCGCCGCTGACCTGGAACTGGGCCGGGTGGGGCACCGCGAACGGCTCGGCGACGCCGGTCGGCACCGGCTTGCGGTACGCCTACCGGATCGAGGGTGCCCAGTCGGTGTTGATCCCCGGCTACACCGCGCCGCCCGAGCTGCCCATGGCGGTCGACCCGGCCACGGCTCGCATCGCCGACCACGGCAAGCTCACCGTCACCCTCGACGAGGTCACGATCATCGGCCGGGTCGTCTCGGTGCTGCCCCGGTTCCCGACGACGTCCGGGTCGTTCCTGCTGACCGACCGCACTGCGCTTGCGGCCCTGCTCGATCGCCAGCAACCGGGCACCGGCTCGACCCGCGAGCTGTGGGTGTCCGGCGCGCATCTGGCGCCGACCCTGGCCAAGGCGCCGTTCGACCAGCTGACCGTGACGATGCGCGCCCCGATCCAGCACCAGCTGACCACCGACCCGGTGGCCAGCGGCTCGCGCCTGCTGCTGGCCCTGATCGCCGGCCTGGCCCTGCTGGTGGCCGCCGTCTCCGTGGTGCTGCTCGTGCTCGGCGAGCGACGCGACGACGCCGGCGAGCTGCACGCTTGGGAGGCCGACGGACTACGCCCGGCCACGCTCAGACGGGTGCTGTTCCTGCGCGCGCTGTCGGTGGTCGCCGTCGCGGTGCCGTTCGGGCTGGCGACCGGCCTGATCCTGGCTCGGCTGGGCGCCACCCTGGTTGCTGTCGACGCCTCGGGAGTGGCGCCGGTGCCGCCGCTGCAGGCCTCGATCGGCGCGCTGTGGACGGCCGTGCTGTTGCTGATCGGGGTCGGGCTGGCCGTCGGGCTGGCCTGGACGGTGGCCGCCCGGATGCTGCGCGAACGCCTGCCGGCCCGTCCTGAGCTGGACCTGCGATGAACGCCATCGAAGTGGCGGACGCCTTCTGCCTGTACCCCGTACCGGGCGGTACGGTGGCGGCCCTGCGCGGCCTGTCGCTGACCGTCGCGTCGGGTGAGCGTCTCGTCGTACACGGCCCGAACGGTTCGGGCAAGACGACGCTGCTGCGCGTGCTGTCCGGCGAGATCGCCCCTAGCGCCGGCACGGTAAGCATCGCCGGGGTGGATCTGGCCGGCGCCGACGAGGCCACCCGCTCGAACCTGCGGCTGTCCCGGCTGGGCATCGTCGATCAGCACACCGCCCGCTCGCTGCGTCCGGAGCTCGACGTGGTCGACAACGTCGGTCTGCAACTGCGCCTGGCCGGGGTGCGCCACGCCGAGTCCCGGCGCCGGGCCGTCGAGGCCCTCGGCCGCCTCGACCTCGGCCACCTGGCCGACCGCGCTCCGGCCACGCTGTCCGGCGGCGAGGCCCAGCGGGTGGCCGTCTGCGCCGCGCTCGCCCACGAGCCCACCGTCGTGCTGGCCGACGAGCCGACCGGCGAACTGGACCTGGCCTCGGCCGACGCGGTGTACGAGCTGCTGGCCGAGGCGGTGGCCGCCATCGGGGCGACGCTGCTGCTCGTCACACACGACCAGCGGGCGGCCCGGATCGCCGACCGGGTCGTGCGCATCCGTGACGGGCGGCTGTCCGAGCAGTGGGCCCCGCAGGCGCCCGACGACGAGGTTCTGGTGGTCGACGACCGGGGCTGGGTGCGCCTGCCCGAGGTGATGCGCCGCGATGCCGGCGCCCTGCGCTCCGTCCGGGCCAGCGCCGACGGCGGGCGCATCGTGCTGCGCGGATCGGACGAAGTGAGCGTCGCCGAGCCGGCCCGCACCGCGACGGCCCGGGTGGCCGGCGGCGGTTCGGTCGCCAGCCTGCACGGCGTCGCCGTGCGGTTCGGCGACCGCGTGGTGCTCGACGGACTCGACCTGGACGTCTGCACCGGCGCGCTGACGCTGATCCGCGGGCGGTCCGGCTCGGGCAAGTCGACGTTGCTGCGCGTGCTGACCGGGCTGGCCGATCCGGACGCCGGGCGGGCCGAGCTGGCCGGCGTCGAGCTGGGCGGCCTGCGCCGGGCGGCCCGGGCGGATCTGCGCCGCGAGCACGTCGCCGTGTCCGGACAGGGCGGCGCGCTGGCCGAGCCGCTCGACGTGATCGAGAACCTGGCGCTGGCCCGCACCGCGCGCGGTCTGCCCGCCGACCCCGATCTGATCGACAAGGTGGTCGAATCGCTCAGCCTGACCGCCCTGCGCGCCCGGGCCGTACGCCTGTTGTCCGGGGGTGAACGGCAGCGGGTGGCGGTGGCCCGCTCCTTGGTGGTCGAGCGCCCGCTCGTCGTCCTGGACGAACCGACCTCGTCGCAGGACGAGGCCCACGCCGAGATCGTGGCCCACGTGTTGGCCGAGGCGGCCGCCGCCGGACGGGCGGTGCTGTGCGCCACCCATGACCCCGTCCTGGCCGCGGTCGCGGATACGGCGTGCACTCTCGACTGATCAGTCCGCCTCGTGTAGATGTCTGATCAGACATGTGCCGTAGGGAGGCGATCATGACCGACCCGCCGATCCCGCCAGGCTCGCCGCCCGTGCCGCCCGGGCCGGGCGGACCGGACAAAGGGCTGCGCGCCAAGATCAAGCCGAAGTACGTCGGTGCGGCGGTGGTCGTCGTCCTGCTCGTGATCTTCATGCTGGAGAACCTGCGCCGGGTCCCGATCCGGTTCATCGGTCCGCAGGCCCATGCCCCGCTGTTCTTGGCCCTGCTGGTCAGCGCCGCCCTGGGCGCGCTGCTCGTACTCGTCGTGCAACGGCTGCGCAAGCGCGGTTAGACCGGACGGCCGTGCCCACCTTCTTCGCTACGCTCTGTGACAATCCTTACGTGCAGCATTTGCATTTGCGCCTTTTGCATAAGCCGACGTATCGCTAGCATCTTCGCTCGACGGGCACATTGGCGGCGCTCGGCCGGCGTCGCCTTCACCCCCGCAGGTGCCCCGAGACGGTCCGGGTTGTCCCCGATGCGCGGTAGCGCGCTGCGCGCGTCGCGTTCGGCCCGGCAGTGAGGAGTTGTCTTCATGGCCGACGTTGCCCCCAACGTTGCCCCAATTTCCGATTACGACCGTATTGGCGGTGGACGCGCGGTATCCGCCGTCGTTGACAAGTTCTACGGCTCGGTGCTCGCCGACACTGAACTGGCCCCGTTCTTCGACGGCCTCGACATGAGCCGGCTCAAGCGACACCAGGTCCTGCTGATCTCGCAGGTGATGGGCGGTCCCGCCGACTACGACGGCCGCGACCTGCGCGATGCCCACAGCGGCTTGAACATCACGCGCAACCAGTTCGGCCGCGTGGTCGACCATCTCGTGACGGCGCTCAAGGACGCGTCCGTGCCCGACGAGGTGATCGGCCGGCTGGGCACGCAACTCGGCGCGGCCGAACAGGACGTGGTAGCGGACTGAGCGTCCATGGATTCCGCAGCCCTGCAGGACAGTTGGAAGCAGGTCGCCAAGTCCGGTGACGAGGTCCCGCTGTTCTTCTACTCGCATCTGTTCCTGTCCCATCCCGAAGTCCGCGAGATGTTCCCGGTCTCGATGGCGGCCCAGCGCGACAAGCTCGTGGGCGCCCTCGGGGCGGTAGTCAGCAACGCTCATCAGATCGACGACGTCCTGCCCGTGCTGCAGCAGCTCGGACGCGATCACCGCCGGTTCGGCGCCGTGGCCGACCACTACCCGGCGGTGGGCGCCTCGCTGCTGGCAACGCTGAGTTACTTCCTTGGTCCACTGTGGACGGAGGAGCTGGCCGCCGACTGGGCCGCCGCCTACGGCCTGGTCGCACGGGTCATGGTGCAGGCGGCCGAAGAGGCCGAAGAGGAGAGTCCGGCGTGGTGGCCGGCCGAGGTGCTCGCCGTCGAGCGCCGCACCCTCGACGTCGCCGTGCTGCAGATCCAGCCCGGGCAGTCGTTCGAGTACCAGCCCGGGCAGTCGTTCGCGATGGAGGTGCCACACCGCCCGCGGCTGTGGCGTTACTTCAGCCCGGCGAACGCGCCGCGCGACGACGGCTCGATCGAGTTGCACGTGCAGTTGGTCGCCGGCGGGCAGGTGAGCACGAGCATCGCCCGCTCGACCCGGATCGGCGACACCGTACGGATCGGTGCACCGGTCGGCGACGGTCTCACCCGCGAGGCTGTCGACGGACGTGACCTGCTCATGGTCGCCGGCGGCACGGGCCTGGCCCCGCTGCGGGCGGTGCTCGAGCAGATCGACCGTGACTGGCAGACCACCGCCCAGGCCCCGCAGGTGCACCTGTTCCACGGCGCCCGCATGCCCTGGAACCTCTACGAACACAACCGGCTGAGCCGGCTGGCCAACCGGCCGTGGTTCAACTACACCGCCGTCGTCTCGGACGACTCGTCCTACCCCGGAACGCGCGGGCTGGTCGGCTCGGTCGCGGCGCAGAGCCCGGAGCGGTCCGGCCGGGTGGCGATGGTGTGCGGGTCGGGGGCGATGGTCGAGCAATCGGTGTCGGAGCTGGAGAGGGCCGGCACGCAACGGGAGGACATCCGCTTCGAAAACTTTGCCGTCGCGTCCGGGGGAAACCGTACGGCGGAACCAGAACGAGGTGACGACTAGTGACAGCGAATCGGTTGTCGAAACCCCTGTCCGCGGACGAGGTTCGCTCCGCCCGATTCTCCAACCGGCGACGCGGCTTCGACGTCGACGAAGTGCTGCTGTTCCTGAACAAGGTCGCGAACGACGTCCAGGCCTCCGACGGTGAGCGCGCCGCGCTGCGCGCCGACCTGCACACCGCCCGGGCCGAGGTGCAGCGGCTGCGCGAGGAGAGGGCCGAGCCCACCCCGGAGCGGGTGGAGATCAGCGTGCACGCGGTCGGGCTGCTCAGCCAGGCCCAGCAGACGGCGGACAGTTGTGTCGCCGAGGCCGAGCAGTACGCGCGCGAGCTGATCGAGGCGGCTCGCAACCAGTACCGCGACATCCTCGACCGAGCGCAGCAGGCGGCCGCGGAGTCCGTCCGCCACATCGACGTGGCCTCGACCGAGTCCGGAGTGGGCGTGCCGGAGATCGAGTACGTGCGGACGTACGCCCGGGTCGCCCAGGTGCAGCTGCGGTCGGTGCTCGACGCGCTGACTCACGAGGTCGACAAGCTGGGCCAGATCTCCCAGCTCGACGACCCCCGGCCCGACCCGTCGTCCGAAGAGGTGTCCTGGGAGCCGACCAACCTGGTCAGCCTCAACGTCACGCGGACCACCTCGGCCACGGCCACCGCCGAGTTGAACAGCAGCTACGGCGGCCGGTAGCTACCCGGCCGCGCCGGCCAACGCCTTGAGCAGCGCAGTGGTGGCCGGCGGGTCGGGTGGTTCGCCGTAGGTGGCCGCGTAGACGTGGCGACGAGACCCGGGCAGTTCAGAGGCGACGATGCCTTTGATCCGATGGGCCCGCAGGGCCAACCCGGGGATGGTCGTCACGCCCAGGCCGGCCACCACCAGCGTCTGCATCACCACCATGTCGTCGGACGTGTAGCCGATCCGCGGTTCGAAGGCCTCCTCGGCGCACAGTGCGAGCAGGTGCAGCCGGCACCGTTCACACCCGGCGATCCAGGTCGCGTCCCGCAGCGCGGCCAACGGGTGGCGGCGTTGCGTCGTCAGCAGGTACACGGGGTCGTCGAGCAGGTGGTGCAGCCGCACCCCGTCCGGTTCGGGCGCGGTCTCGTCGTACCGGAAGATCAGCGCGACGTCGATGCGCCCGGCCCGCAATTGCTCGAGCGCCTCGGGCGGATGCTCGTCGGTGAGGCTGACCCGCAGGCCGGGATGCTGCCGGGCCAGCGCCGCGAGCGCCTTGGGCACCAGCGAGCCGATCGCCGACGAGAAGCCGGCCAGCCGCACATGGCCGGCGGTGAGTCCGACGTGGGCGGCGAGCTCGGCGTCGGCGGCGTCGATGCGACCCACGATCTCGGCGGCCCGGTCGGCCAGCAGCCAGCCGGCCTCGGTCAGCCGGATGCCCCGCCCGACCCGTTTCAGCAGTTGCGCACCGGTCTCGGCCTCGAGCCGGGCCAGGTGGTGGCTGACCGACGGTTGCGAGTAGTGCAGTTCCCTGGCGGCCGCCGTGACCGATCCGTGGCGGGCCACGGCGTCAAGCACGCGCAGTCGGGTGACGTCCAGCATTCATCGACTGTATCTATCAATCACCGCCGAATTTGGCATTAGACGTATGAGTCGCGGCCGGGCAGGCTCGAGGCATGACCACCACACGGACCCGAACCGAACTCGACCGGCTCATCGACGGCGTGCGCGCCGCCGTCGCGGTGCACGCCGACTGGGCGCAGACGGCCCCGCTCGTCGCCGACACACTGCGCCGCAACCTGCCCAGCCCGGACGCCCTCACCGCCGAGCAGCGCCTCGGCTCGCCCGACGGCTTCCGCAGCCACACCCTCTACGTCGAGCCCGATGGCTCGTTCTCGATCAACGCCGTCGTGTGGCCGCCGGGGTCGATCACCCCGATCCACGACCACGTGACCTGGTGCGCGTTCGGCGTCATCCAGGGCGTCGAGCACGAGGAACTGTTCGATGCCGACCTGAACCTGGTCGGCGTCAACGACAACCACGTGGGCGACGTCAGCGGATTCGCGCCGCCCGGCGACATCCACCGGGTGCACAACACCCTGGGCGAGACGGCCATCTCCATCCACGTGTACGGCACCGACGTCTCGCGCATCGGCTCCAGCGTCCGGCGTTACTACAACTGAGCCCGCCGCCGTGACAGTCGTCGGCTGACTCGAATTGAGCGGAACAGACTCAACTTTCAGATCGTTGGCCTGGGTAGAGAATCGACCCAACGAGGTGAACGCATACCCATGGACCTGACCACTCGCAGCCAGCAGGCCGTGTCCTCGGCCGTCAAGATGGCGGCCGAGCGCGGCAACCCGGCCGTCGAGCCGGCGCATCTGGCCGTCGCCCTGCTCGACGACGCCGAGGGCCTGACCCGGCCGTTGCTGGAGGCCGTCGGCATCGACCCGCTCGCCGCCCGGGCCACCGTGCAGCGGCAGGCCGACGCGCTGCCGTCGGCGGCCGGCTCGACGGTCGCCGCGCCGCAGCCGTCGCGCACCTTCCTGGCCGTGCTGAGCGCCGCCGAGCGTGAAGCCCGCGACCGCTCCGACGAGTACGTCTCGACCGAGCACCTGCTGATCGCGCTGGCCGATCTGCTGGGCGCCCAGCCCGGTGCCCTGCGCGATGCTCTCGCCAGCCTGCGCGGGTCGCAGCGGGTCACGTCGCCCGATCCCGAGGGCACCTTCCAGGCGCTGTCCAAGTACGGCGTCGACCTGACCGAGCGGGCTCGCGAGGGCAAGATCGACCCGGTCATCGGGCGCGACGCCGAGATCCGCCGGGTCATCCAGGTGCTGTCCCGGCGCACTAAGAACAACCCGGTGCTGATCGGCGAGCCCGGCGTCGGCAAGACGGCCGTCGTCGAGGGGCTGGCCCAGCGCATCGTGGCCGGCGACGTGCCGGAGTCCCTGCGCGGCAAGCGGCTGATCGCCCTGGACCTGGGCGCGATGGTCGCCGGCGCCAAGTACCGCGGCGAGTTCGAGGAGCGGCTCAAGGCCGTCCTGAACGAGATCAAGGACTCTGGCGGTCAGGTCATCACGTTCATCGACGAGTTGCACACCGTGGTGGGCGCCGGGGCGACCGGTGAGGGCGCCATGGACGCGTCCAACATGCTCAAGCCGATGCTGGCCCGCGGCGAACTGCGCATGGTCGGCGCCACGACCCTGGACGAGTACCGCGAGCACATCGAGAAGGACGCCGCCCTGGAGCGGCGCTTCCAGCAGGTGCTGGTGGCCGAGCCGTCGGTCGAGGACACCATTGCGATCCTGCGTGGTCTGAAGGGACGCTACGAGGCGCACCACAAGGTGCAGATCAACGACGGCGCCCTGGTCGCGGCCGCGACCCTGTCCGACCGCTACATCACGTCGCGGTTCCTGCCCGACAAGGCGATCGACCTGGTCGACGAGGCGGCGTCGCGGCTGCGCATGGAGATCGACTCGCGTCCGGTCGAGATCGACGAGCTGCAGCGAGCCGTCGACCGGCTGCACATGGAGGAGCTGGCGCTCTCGAAGGAGACCGACCCCGCGTCGCAGGAGCGGTTGGCGAAGCTGCGGGCCGAGCTGGCCGACCAGCAGGAGCAGCTGAACGCGCTGAATGCGCGGTGGGAGCGGGAGAAGTCCGGGCTGAACCGGGTCGGTGAGCTCAAGGAGCGCCTGGACGACCTGCGTGGTCAGGCCGAGCGGGCCCAGCGCGACAACGACCTCGAGGTGGCGTCGCGGCTGCTGTACGCCGAGATCCCGGCGGTCGAGAAGGAACTCGCCGCGGCCGCCGAGGCCGAGGGCGACGCCGCGGCGGACGTCCTGGTCAAGGAGGAGGTCACCGCCGACGACATCGCCGACGTCGTCTCGGCGTGGACCGGCATCCCGGCCGGCCGGCTGATGGAGGGCGAGACGGCCAAGCTGCTGCGCATGGAGGGCGAGCTGGGCGCGCGCGTGATCGGGCAGGCCACGGCCGTGCGCGCGGTGTCCGACGCGGTACGCCGGGCCCGGGCCGGCATCAGCGACCCGAACCGGCCGACCGGATCGTTCCTGTTCCTGGGCCCGACGGGTGTCGGCAAGACCGAGCTGGCCAAGGCGCTGGCCGCGTTCCTGTTCGACGACGAGCGGGCGATGGTGCGCATCGACATGTCCGAGTACTCGGAGAAGCACTCGGTGGCGCGTCTGGTGGGTGCCCCGCCCGGCTACGTCGGCTACGACGAGGGCGGGCAGCTGACCGAGGCGGTGCGCCGCCGCCCGTACAGCGTGGTGCTGCTCGACGAGGTCGAGAAGGCCCACCCGGACGTGTTCGACGTGCTGTTGCAGGTGCTCGACGACGGCCGCCTGACCGACGGGCAGGGCCGCACGGTCGACTTCCGCAACGCGATCCTGGTGCTGACCTCGAACCTCGGCTCGCAGGCCTTGGTCGGCGAGCTGTCCGACCAGGCGAAGAAGGACGCGGTGCTGAGCGTCGTCCGCGAGCACTTCAAGCCGGAGTTCCTGAACCGGCTGGACGACATCGTGGTGTTCGACTCGCTCACCACCGAGGAGCTGACCAAGATCGTCGACATCCAGATCGAGGCGCTGGCCCACCGTCTGGCGGCCCGGCGGTTGACCCTGGACGTCAGCGAGGGCGCCCGCGAGTGGCTGGCGATCAACGGCTTCGACCCGGTGTACGGCGCCCGGCCGCTGCGCCGCCTGGTGCAGACTGCGATCGGCGACTCGCTGGCCCGCGAGCTGCTGGCCGGCGAGGTGCGTGATGGGCAGACCGTCAAGGTGGACGTGGTGCCCGACCGTTCGGGGCTGATCGTCGGCGCCGCCTGACCCTCCCCGGTTTTGGTCACCAGGTCTCGTATATCCGGCCGGGTGACCAAAACCGTTAGGGGGTGCGGATACGGGCGAGGGTCGGCATCGGGGTGGGCGAGGGCGACGGGGCGTTTCCCGTCGCCGGGCCGGACAGCAAGCTCGCCAGCAGCACGATCATCACCAGCAGGGCGATCAGCAACAGGCCGAACAGCCGCACGACCTGGCCCATGATCTCGGCGACCGCCGCCAGCATGCCGCGCACGATCACGCCCAGCACCACGATCACCAGGAACAGGATCAGTACCGCGACGGTCAGCACCGCCGATCCGCCCGACGACGCATGCGCCGAACTCAGTTCGGCCGATGTGTTCGTCGCGGTGGAGCCGGACATCCCCACCCGCAATGCGGGATACCTGACCAGTGCGAGTGCGTACATGACGACTCACCTCCTTGGCAGTCGGCCGAGCTAGCTGCGGACCTTCGTCTGCGCCTCCTGCTGCTGAAACTTTCGTTGAAGTTGCGGAAAGCCTCGTAATGCGTAGCTTGAGGGTGCGCTTCGCTACGAAACAAGTCAATACTCGCGCGTAACATTGGTGGGCGGGTACTGCTCCGTTGCCTCGCCGAGTGCACTTCACTACGCTTCAAGAAATTCTGTGAAACATGCACAGGGAGCGACGATGAAGTCGGTGCACGAACTGTCGCAGGCCCGAACGGCCCTCGCCCGGCGGCTGCGCGAGCTGCGGGCCAATCACTGGCCCGGGGTCCGGCTCAACCAGGCCCAGCTCGCCAAGGCGTTCGGGGTCAGCGTCCCGTCCATCTCGAGCTGGGAGAGCGAGCGGTCCACCCGCATCCCGCAGCCGGCCACCATCGACCAGTACGCCACCTTCTTCGCCACCCGCCGCTCCATCGAGGCACCGACGCCGCGGTTGGTCGACCCGACCGAGCTGACCGACGCCGAGCGATCGGCCCGCGAGCGCATCCAGCAGGATCTGCGCCTGCTGCGCAATGCCGCGGCCGGCGAGTCGGCCACGCCCGGCGGGTTCTGGCACCTGCCCGACGGCGAGCAGATCCGCCTGGTCTGCGGCACGCTGCCGGAGATCGCCGTGGCGGAAAGCCAGCCGTACCGGTCGGCGGCCGATTCCAACTACGTCAAGCTGTCCAACTTCGCCGACCTGGACGCCGTCGTGGAACTGTACGGGCACATCCGGGCGGCCAACCCGGGCTCGGACGTGCGCTACCGGCTCGAGACCGCGCTGATCAGCGACGACATCGTCGGGCACGTGGTCGTGCTGGGCCGGGCCAACCTCAACTCGGCCACGCGGTGGTTCTACGACCGGATCGACATGCCCGTCTCGGCCGCCGATGACGCCGACTTTCCGGACGGCGAGATCTTCACGTTGCGCGACGACCCGGCGCGGCGGTTCACCCCCACGCTGCACGCCAAGCGCGGACTCACCGAGGACGTTGGGCTGCTCGCGCGGATCCCCAACCCGAACAACAGCGCCCGCACGCTGACCATCTGCGCCGGCGGCTATACCCGGGGTGTGCTCGGCGCGGTCCGGTGCCTGACCGACACCCAGATGGGTCCACGCAACGAGCGTTATCTGGCCGGGCGGTTCGCCGGGCTGACGTCGTACGGGCTGCTGATGCGGGTGCCGGTACTCGGCACGATGGCTGCCCCGCCCGACCTCAACAACCCGGCCAACCGCCTGTACGAGTGGGGCGCCTGAGCGGGCTCAGCGCTCGCCGCGCAGCCAATCGGTGGCGCTCTGCGTCCACACCAGCGACAGCGCGATGATCGGTAGCGCCACGAACAGAAGCGTCCAGATCGTCACGCCCACGTCGCGCACCCGCAGGACCCAGTACACGCCGGCCGCGATGCACAGCCCACATCCGGCGGTGAGCAGTATGCGGCCGCGCTCGGACCGGGCGGTGATCATGACGGCACCCGCGATCTGCAGCCCGGCCGCCAGCAGATTGATCAGCCCGTCGATCGCGAGCTCGGTCGTGATTCCGTTGTCGTGGGCGCCGAACGCGTTGTTCCAGCTGTCGACCGCCGAGGCGCCGGCGAACAGCAGCAGCCCGGTCAGGATGAGCAGCCCGGCGTCGACGTAGGCGAGTACGGCCGCGGCCGGGATGCCGTTCGGGCGACCGTCGTCCCAGGGCGCCGGATACGACCGGGGATAGCCGGGCGGAGGCGGGGCCGGTGCGCCCGGATGTGAGAAGTACGGCCCGGTCGCGGGTGGGCCTGGGTAGGGAGGCGGCGCCGAGTACTGCGGATTGGGGTCGATCGGCAAGTCGTCGGGGGGCGGCTCGAGCGGAGTGCTCATCGCTGGTCAGCCCCTGTCTTGCCCGCTACGGATCTGTTGTTCGACTGTAGTCGTCCCTCAGGGCAGGCGCGGCCGACGCGGTACCGGGGCTCCGTAGTTCTGGGCCCTCGCACGTACACTGCGCGGCGTGACCAGCACAACCGACACGCCCGAGACCATCCGTCCGCCACGCACCATTCAGGCAGCGTTCGCGACGACGATCGCGCATGTCGTGCTGTCCATCGGCAACTCGGCGATGTTGTGGGGCTTTCAGGACTATCTGCGCAAGCAGCTCATCAAGTCCAACAACAAGGCCAAGGCCAAGGACAAGAAGGACTACTCCGATACCGCCCAGGGCCTGCACAACCTGCACCACGACCTGCAAAACGGCCTGAAGGTTGGGCTGATCCAGATCATCGTGTTCAGCTTCCTGGTCGTGCTGTTAGCGGTGAACTTCCGCAAGGGCCGCGGCTGGGCGCGGTGGGCCGAGATTCTGGTGCTGGTCATTGTCGTGCAGGCGCCGTTCCGGCTGCTCAACCTGGGCGGCGACGCCCCGATCGTGATGCGCCTGGTGTCGGCGCTGGTCGGCCTGACCGGTCTCGCGGTGATCGTGCTGCTGGTCCTGCCGCAGTCGTCCGCCTACTTCGCCGCGGTGAAGGGCGTGACGGCCGGCGATCGGGCCGGCGGGGCCGCGTCGATGGGCTTCCGCAACCTCTTCGGGCCGCGCCGGCCTCCGGCTGACGACGCGACCAGCCCGGCCGGTCGGGACGCACCGCGCGCGAACGCTCGGGTCGGCCGACCACCGGCCACGCCGGCCGCCGACAAGAAGCCGGCGAACGTCCGGCCGGGCAAACCTCGGTCCGACCCCAACGCCGGGGCCGGCGCCGCGGCGAGCGTTCCGACGGCCAAGGCGAAGGCGCGCACCAGCGGTGAGCCGCCGGCCGACAGCTCGGCGTCGGGCAGCCAGCCGGCGCGGCCGTCGACGAGCGTTGCGTCCAAGAACCGCGGCAAGTCGCGCCGAGGCTCATGAGCCGGGCGCTCGTCACCGGGGCAACCGCCGGTCTGGGCGCGGAGTTCGCCCGGCAGCTCGCGGCCGGCGGGGCCGACCTGGTACTGGTCGCGCGCGACGAGGCCCGACTGGACGCCACCGCCAAGACTCTCGAGGAGCAGCACGGCGTCGACGTCGAGGTGCTGTCGGCCGATCTGTCCACTGTGGACGGATGCGATCGCGCCGGCGAGCGCATCGTGTCGACGTCGCGTCCCGTCGACATCCTGGTCAACAACGCCGGCATCGGCACGTACCGGTTGTTCGGCGGCGCCGAGCTCGACCTCGAAGAGCACATGCTCGACCTCAACGTGCGGGCCGTCCTGCGGCTGTCGCACGCGGCGGTCCGGGCGATGACCGGCCGTGGGTCCGGACACATCATCAACGTCTCGTCGGTGGCCGGCTTCGTGCCCCGCGGCGGCAACGTCACCTACTCGGCCAGCAAGGCATGGGTGACGATGTTCAGCGAGGCGCTGGCCGTCCAGCTGGCCGGCAGCGGCGTGCACGTCACCGCGGTGTGCCCGGGCTTCACCCACACCGAGTTCCACGACCGGGCCGCCGCCGACATGTCGAAGGTGCCGGACTGGATGTGGCTCGACGCGGGCGACGTCGTGGCCCAGGGCCTGGCCGATGCGCGCAGGGGCAAGCCGGTCAGCGTGCCGAGCGCCAAGTACAAGGCGCTGACCGGGGCGGCCCGGCATGTGCCCCGGCCGCTGCTGCGTCGCGTGATGCGCCGTCGCGGCCTCTGACTCGGTTCCGATCGTGCACCCCTGGGCCGTCTGACGCGGCCGAAAGTTTCACGATCGAGGGGCTGAATAGGCTTAGCGCCGTGACTGCTCGTGACGAATTGCTGCCGCTGATCAAGGACCTGGCCGTCGTGCACGGCAAGGTCGTGCTGTCGTCCGGACGGGAGGCCGACTACTACGTCGACCTGCGCCGAATCACCCTGCACCGGGAGGCGGCGCCGCTCGTCGGGCGGGCGATGCTCGACCTGACCGCCGACTGGACGTACGACGCGGCCGGCGGGTTGACCCTGGGCGCCGACCCGGTGGGTACAGCCATGCTGCACGCCTCGGGCGGCAAGGTCGATGCCTTCGTGGTGCGCAAGGCCGAGAAGGCGCACGGGATGCAGCGCCGGGTCGAGGGTCCGGACGTGGCCGGCCGCCGCGTGCTGGCCGTCGAAGACACCTCGACGACGGGCTCCAGCGTGCTGACCGCCGTCGACGCGCTGCGCGAAGCCGGGGCGGAGGTCGTCGGTGTCGCCGTGATCGTCGACCGGGGCGCCGGCGCGGCCGTGCGCGAGGCCGGACTGGACTATCGTGCGATATACAGCCTGGCTGACTTCGGACTGTCCTAAGTGGACAGCTAGTGGGCGATGACGCCGCGGACGACGTCGGGGTCGGGCCGCATCCCCGGCCGTGGCCGGACGATCCGCGCTTCGACGCCGAGCTGCTGGCCAACGGCGACCGGCGCAACGTCCTCGACAGATACCGGTACTGGACCGTCGAGGCCATCGTCGCCG
>DATBER010000186.1:0-13870 GCA_036558905.1 Jatrophihabitantaceae bacterium
GATCCGCATCCCCGTCGCGTCATTGTCGGCGACGTCGCTGACGAACCGGGCGAGCTGGCGCGCGGGCGAGTCGTTCTCGCCGCCGACCGACTGCCGGATCGCCGCCTGGGCCGGCGTCTCGGTGGTCGGCACGCCCTCGACGAACAACCGCAGGGTGCGCGGGTCGGGCGGCGTGCCGTCGTGGGCGTCACCGGTGCCGACGATGTCGTTGCTGAACGCCGCCTGCACGTCGGTGCCGGCCGCCTTCAGCTGCGCCGCCATGTGGGCCGAGCCGTACAGCCCCTGCTCCTCGCCGGCCACGGCGCCGAAGACGATCGTCGCCTCGGTCGGCCGGGTGGCGAACAGCCGGGCCAGCTCGAGCACGGTCGCGACGCCCGAGCCGTCGTCGTCCGCGCCGGGGGCGTCGTCGGTGAAGTTCATCACGTCGGTGACTCGTGAGTCGTAGTGCCCGGTGACGACGTACACCCGGCCCGGGTCGCTGGTGCCGTGCAGGGTGGTGATCACGTTGGTGATCACGGTCGGGGTGGGGATGCGCGAGGACACCGGCTGCACGAACGACTGCTTCTCGACGGTCATCCGCCCGCCGGACGTGGCGGCGACGGCCTGGAACTGATCGAACAGCCAGTCGCGGGCGGCGCCGATGCCGCGGTTCGGATCGGTCTGCGACGACAGGGTGTGCCGGGTGCCGAAGCTGACCAGCTTGGTAATCGTCGCCTCGATGCGGGCCGGATCGACTTCGCGCAGCAGTTGCTGCAGCTGCTTGTCGGGGCGTTGCGGTTGCGGCCGACCACCCGGTCCCGGGGTGCTCGGCGTGGACGCGGATGCCGGCGCGACGGTCGCCAGGGGTACGGCGGCGGCGCCGACTGCGGCAGCGGACAGGAAGGTCCGCCGCGACGGGGTGACCCTCCCACGGTCGGTGTTGGTCATGCCGGACATCGTTCGCGCGGTTACCCGATACCCGCAATGTCCACTGTGGACCCTGTTACGGAGACCAGGTCCACTTCGGCACCTCGCGCAGCGGGTGCAGCTGATCGTCGGTCTCCGCGTGCGAGTTCTGCATCGCCACCCGGGTGCCGAACTCGACGTGCGACCGCAGGGCCTCGCGGAACGGCGGGTCGTCGGGCAGGCCGGCGGTGTCGGCCGCGGCCAGGTACAGCTCGACGAACCGGGCCCGTTGCGGCTCGCTGATCTCGAGCCCGCGGTGGACGTCGATGAGGTGCTGGAAGCCCAGCGTGCGGGTGAACGGCTCGGGTCCGTCCGGGCCGCCGAACGCCTCGACCTCGAAGGCCGTGAGGTGGTCGACGTGCTCGGGGCGCCCGGCGCCGAACAGCGGCTGAAGCAGCGGGTCGGCCAGCACGCTGGCGTAGAAGATTCCGATGAACCGGCGCAGCGCGTCCTCGCCGCCGGCGTGCTCGAGGATCGTCTCCATGATTACACAATTACCGCGCGCATCACGAGACGGCAAGGCCGCCGGCCCGCGCGCGGTGGGCGGCCGCCTTGACCCGGTTCTGGCAGGCCGTCGAGCAGAACCGGCGCGTGCCGTTACGGGACACGTCGACGTACACCCGGTCGCACTCGGGCGCCGAGCAGACGCCGAGCCGCTCGGCGTAATCGCTGCCCAGGACGGTCGCGAGCGCGGTCGTGCACGGACCGGCCCACCCGTCGGCGAGGTCGTCGTCCCGGCTGTGGAAGTGCAGGTGCCAGGGCTCGCCGTCGTGCTTCTCGAGGAAGGGGCTGGGGCGCAGCTGGTCGAGCAGCGCGTTGACCTCGCCCGCGCCGGCGTCGACGTCGTCACGCTCGACCGCCTCGAACACCGCGCGCAGACGCCGGACGTGGCCGAGGAGCTTGTCGGCCAGTTCCTGGTTCAGGCGCTCGCCGTTGGGCAGTACGCGCTGCATGGCCGCGACGAGGTCGGCTCCGCGCGGTTCGGGGAAGGGCCGGCCGCGGCTGTGGCCCGGCGTCGTCGCGTTGACGAGGTCCACCGCGATCCCGACGACGGCATCTTGGTGACTGTTGAAGTCCACTTGACCAGTCACGCCTTCCGGGTTAGCGTCCGTAACTGTCAAAGCCACTTACAACAGTAACGGAGGATCGGTCATGCCGACAGTGCAAGAGGCCCGAGACTGGCTGGATCGCTGGGACCGCCAGCAGGAGTTCTACATGGCCGACCGCGAGGAGCGCTTCGCCGTCATCGCCGACGTCGTCGAGGCGGTGTGCGGACCCGAGCCGCTGATCGTCGACCTCGGTGCCGGGCCGGGCTCGCTGTCGGTGCGGCTGCTCGACCGGCTGCCCGGGGCGCGCGTGGTGGGCGTAGACGCCGACCCGTTGCTGCTCGGCCTGGCCCGCATCGCCTACGGCGACCGGATCGGGCTGCGCCTGGTCGACCACGACCTGCGCCTGCCCGGCTGGCTGGAAGCGCTGAACCTGGACCGGGCCCCGGACGCCTTCGTCAGCACCACGGCGCTGCACTGGCTCACTCGCGAGGAACTGGCCGACGTGTACGCGGCGTGCGGGAGCGTCGTGCGGCCGGGCGGCGTCCTGGTCAACGGCGATCACCTGCACGAAGGCCCGGACCAGCGCGGCCTGGACGAGCTGAGCCGCGTCATCCGGGAACGGCGCGCGGCCCGCGTCGGCACGGCCGGCGACGAGGACTGGGAGGCCTGGTGGGACGCGGTGCGCGCCGCGCCCGAGCTGGCCGACCTCACCGCCATGCGCGGCCCGCACGGCGTCGAGCACCGAGTGGAGGACCTGGCCACCCTGGACGATCACGTATCGGCACTGCGGACCGGCGGGTTCGGCGAGGTCGGCCCGGTATGGCAGCACGGCGACGACCGGGTCCTCGTCGCGATCCGCTAGCGCTGACCTCGGCCGACTTCGACCCCCGAACCGTCACATATACCGGGCGTACCCGGCGGTTCGGGGGTCGGAGTCGCGGTGGAGGATCGTCGCCGCAAGACTGTAAGCATTTACGGCCCGGTGATCGCGGGTCACGTTCACGCGTTACCCTGCCTCGCCGTGAAGGCATTACGACGGCTCACCGTTCGGGCGACGTTTCCGGCGGAGCTCGCCAAGCTCGCGACCATCGTCAACAACCTGCGCTGGTCCTGGCACCCGGACTCGCTCGATCTACTCGAATCCGTCGATCCCGAGCTGTGGCAGGCCTGCGGCGGTGACCCCGGGCGGATGCTCGGCGAGGTCAGCGCCAGCCGGCTGTCCTTGCTCGCGCGCGACCGCAAGTTCCTGCGTCGGCTCGGCGACGTCTACGACGACCTGACCGAGTACCTCGAGCAGCCCCGCTGGTACCAGGCCCAGCGCGAGGAGCACCCGGCCCTGCCCGAGTCGATCGCCTACTTCTCCCCGGAGTTCGGCATCGCCGAGGTGCTGCCGCAGTACTCCGGCGGGCTGGGCATCCTGGCCGGCGACCACCTCAAGGCGGCCAGCGACCTCGGCGTGCCGATCATCGGCGTGGGCCTGCTCTACCGGGCCGGCTACTTCAGCCAGTCGCTGTCCCGGGACGGCTGGCAGCTCGAGCGCTACCCGTCGCTGGACCCGCAAGGCTTGCCGATCAAGGCCCTGCACCGGGCCGACGACGGTCCGGTGCGCATCTCGCTGGCCCTGCCCGACCACCGCACGCTGCATGCGCAGGTGTGGGTGGCCCAGGTCGGGCGGGTGCCGCTGCTGCTGCTCGACAGCGACATCGAGGAGAACGACGCCGCCGCCCGGCAGGTCACCGACCGCCTCTACGGCGGCAACGCCGAGCACCGGCTGGAGCAGGAGCTGCTGCTCGGCATCGGTGGCGTGCGGGCCATCCGGGCCTACTGCGCGGCCACCGGGGTGCGGGCGCCGCAGGTGTTCCACACCAACGAGGGCCACGCCGGCTTCCTCGGCATCGAGCGCATCCGGGAACTGGTCGAGGACACCGGGCTGAGCTTCGACGAGGCGCTGCAGGCCGTACGCGCCGGTACGGTGTTCACGACGCACACGCCCGTG
The DNA here is from genome assembly GCA_036558905.1 of Jatrophihabitantaceae bacterium. Classification (GTDB taxonomy): domain Bacteria; phylum Actinomycetota; class Actinomycetes; order Mycobacteriales; family Jatrophihabitantaceae; genus DASXRA01. The sequence goes on from DATBER010000186.1 coordinate 3,991, forward strand.
CCGGCCGGCATCGACCGGTTCACCCGCGAGGCGGTGGCCCTGCACCTGGGCAAGCTGGGCCTGCCGATCGAGCGCATCCTCGACCTGGGCGCCGAGGACGACCCGGCGATCTTCAACATGGCTCACATGGGGCTGCGCCTCGGGCAGCGGGCCAACGGCGTCTCGCAACTGCACGGCGTCGTGAGCCGGGAGATGTTCGCGCCGCTGTGGCCCGGCTTCGACCCGGCCGAGGTGCCGATCACCTCGATCACGAACGGCGTGCACGGACCGACCTGGATGTCGCGCGACATCCTCGACGTCGCCGAGCGCGAGGTCGGCGCCGACGTGCTCGAACAGGGCGACGGCTGGGACGCCATCGACAAGGTCGGCGACGGCGAGCTGTGGGGCGTGCGGCGGGACCTGCGCGAGCGGCTGGTCGGCGAGATCCGGCGGCGGCTGCGCGCGTCGAGCCTGCAGCGGGGCATGGCCGAGGCCGAGGTCGGCTGGACGTCGTCCGCGTTCGACCCGGACGTGCTGACGATCGGGTTCGCCCGGCGGGTGCCGTCGTACAAGCGTCTGACCCTCATGATCAAGGACCCGGAGCGGCTGAAGTCGCTGCTGCTGCACCCGGAACGGCCGGTGCAGATCGTCATCGCCGGCAAGAGCCACCCGGCCGACGACGGCGGCAAGCAGCTGATCGCGCAGATGGTGAAGTTCGCCGACGACCCGGCGGTCCGGCACCGGATCACGTTCCTGCCCGACTACGACATCGGCATGGCGCACTACCTGTACTGGGGCGTCGACGTCTGGCTGAACAACCCGCTGCGCCCGCTCGAGGCGTGCGGCACGTCCGGCATGAAGGCGGCGCTGAACGGTGCGCTGAACCTGTCGATCCGCGACGGCTGGTGGGACGAGTGGTTCGACGGCGAGAACGGGTGGGCCATCCCCTCGGCCGATGGGGTGACCGACCACGATCGCCGGGACGAGGTCGAGGCCCGCGCGATGTACGACCTGATCGAGCAGCAGGTGGCGCCGCGGTTCTACGACCGCGACCCCGGCGGCATCCCCGGCCGCTGGGTGCATATGGTGCGGCACACGCTCAAGACGCTCGGTCCCAAGGTCATGGCCACCCGGATGGTGCGCGACTACGTCAACGAGCTGTACGCCCCGGCGGCGGCCTCCGCCGAGCGGCTGGCCACCGGCGGCTACCAGGCGGCCAAGGAGCTGGCCCACTGGCGCGACGCCGTGCTCGAGGCCTGGCCCGGGGTGAAGGTGCTGCACGTCGAGTCGCAGGTCGAGGGCGACCCGCAGCTCGGCGGCCAGCTGCACCTGCGCGCCGAGGTGGCTCTCAACGGGCTGAACAACTCCGACGTGGACGTCGAGGCGGTGTACGGGTCGGTCGACGTGGACGAGCGACTGACCGACGTGCGTACGCTCTCGCTGGTCGAGGTCGAGAACGGTGACGGCCCGAGCCGATTCGAGGGCGACGTACCGCTCGAGCGCACCGGCTCGTTCGGCTACACGGTGCGGGTGCTGCCCCGCAACGGCCTGCTAGCCACGCCGGCCGAGCTCGGAGTCGTCGCCACCGCCTGAGACGAGCGCGCGCCGCAGCTCGCGTTCGGCGCCCGCCGTCGCTTCCGGCGGCGGGGCCGGCACGTAGGCCCGATGCCGGGCCGAGTGCGCGGCGGCCAGCCCGGCCAGCACCGTGGTGAGCGCGAACGCGCCCAGGGCCAGCCAGCCCGCCGGTCCGGTAGCGCTGCCGTCGGGCCCGGTGCCGTGCAGCGTGACGGCGCAAGCGATGACGGCGATTCCGCCCGCCCCGGCCGCCCAGCCCGTCCAGGCGGGTTGCTCGACGGCCCGGTAGCCGGCGCCGAGCAGCACCAGTGCGATCACGCCGGCCGCGACGACGACGGCCGGCACCCGGTCGTAGCCGGTGCGGGCGGTGACGCCCAGGGTGCGGGCCCGGGTCTGCCAGTCGAGCGCCAGCGCCCCGGCGGGGAACACCAGACTGCCCAGCGCCGAGCCGATCAGCACCCGCACCGGGCGAGCGGCGTTGTCGGCCTCGAGCCGGCCGACCAGCTCCTCGAGAGTTGTCATGAGACGTCCACCGTGTAGATCGCCCCGGCGTACGTGGTGATCACGAGCCGGTTCCCCACGACCGTCGTCAGCATCACGTCGTTCTCTTGGGGCAGGCCCTCGTGTGGTCCGCTCAGCAGGCTGACCCGGCCGCCCGGGCCGAACCGGGCCAGGTAGTCGCCCTGGTACAGCAGCAGGGCGCCGGTCGAGGTGACCGCGACCGTGCCGAGCGGCGAGTAGTCGGCCGGCACCGCGTGGGCGGCCAGCGCCGACGGGAGCCGCAGCGCGCGGCCGTGCCGCGAGCCCAGCACCGCCGGCCCCGATCCCCCGGCGGTGATCGGGTACACGCCCTCGGACGCGGTGTAGTACCCCGCTCCGCCACCCAGCGTCGGGATGCCGCCGCGGTAGCGCAGGGGAGTGGTCGGGCCGTCCGTGGTCGTGCGATGCCACGGGCCGTGCTCGGACGGTGTCCACCACAGCGAGTTGTCGGCCGGGTCGGCGGCCAGTTCGACGTCGGCGCGCGGATCGGGGTCGGCCGGGACGACCCGGGCGGCCACGATCAGGGCCCGTCCGGCGGCGTCGACGTGGCCGATCGAGCCCGGGCCCTGGCCTTCGCCGTTGCCGTCGTCGTTCTGGTTGGGCGGGTCGAGCTGCAGCCACCAGGCGCCGCCACGGCCGTCCGGGACGACGTCGGTGATCCACACGTTCCGCGCCGAGTACACGGCGGTCGGGGAGTGGCGCGGCCCGGTGCGGCGCAGCGTGGTCGTACCGCTGTACGTGTCCCCGCTGTCGGACGTCTGCACCGCACTCAGCGACGTGCCGTTGGCGTCGAGCACGGCGAGGACGTTTTCGCTGAAGGGGTCCGCTTGCTGCGGCGGCAGGGTGCCTACCCGCGTGGCCGTGCGTCCTGCGGTGGTGACGGTGGCCCGGTTGTCGCTGACGCAGCCGGACGGCACCGGCGGAAGCGGCGCCGCCACCCGGGCTGCCGCCACCGGGTCGGCCAACCGGTAGGTCGCCCGGCCGTGCCACTTGCTGGCGAAGGTCACGAACAGCGAGCCGTCGGCGGCCACCTGCACCTTGCCCGCGCCGTGCCAGGTCGCCGGCAGCCGACGCAGGACGCCGTCGGCGGTCAGGACGTACAGGTCCGGCAGTCGCGGTTCGACGTCGCGGCTGAGCGCGAGCCACATGTTGCCGGCGCGGTCGACGGCCGGCGACGAGTCGTACACCGCGTAGTCGTCGAGCGAGCTGCTCAGCGGGTCGCGCGACAGCGTGCAGCGGCGGTCGCTGACCTGGCCGAGCACCGGCTGCGTGCGCCCGTCCGCGGTCAGGCGGTTGATCGTGCCCGCGGCCACGTCGTAAGTGGTGCCCCCGGGCGCGTGGAACGACTCGACCGATCCGGCCGGCAGCTGGCGGGTCAGCCGCCAGGGCGCCGAGCCGCGCACCGTGCCCGCGTCGACCAGGTAACTCGTATCCCGCGAGCCGCTCTTGTGCACGGTGACGGCTGCCGAGCCGTCGGCGAGCAGGTCGAGGTACAGGTCGTCGGCCTCGACGTGGCCCGGCCCCTCGGGACGGAAGTCGGCCGTGGTGAGCAGCGTCGTCGTGTACTCGTCGGACGAGCTCTCGGTGCTCGAGAACAGATGCGCCGAATCGGCGCTCAGGTCGACGCTGCTGACCACGGCGGTCTGCGACGACTCGTGCCAGAAGACGATCGCGCGCCGGCCGGTGACGCCGAGCAGGCGCAGGTCGCGCGCCCCGCTCACCTCCGTGACCGGGAGCGCCCGCCCGCGCACGATCTCGTCGATCAGGTAGACGTCTTCGTCCGGATCGCCGCTCTCCGGCCGGACGAACCAGGTGCCGGGCCTGCCGTCGAGGCTGGTCGCGACCACCGGCAGCTCGTCCTGCTCGCCGGTCCCGATCTCGTACGTGCTGAACACCGACCGGTCGGCCGACCCGCCGAGCTGCTCGTCGGAGTCGGTGTCGACGCCCGGCAGCACGCGCGTCCCGAGACCGGCGGGTTCGGCGTCGGCCCGCGGCAGATGCCCGGGCCCGGCGGCCAGGGCGAGCACGGCGACGGCAACCGCGACCGCCGCGACGGCCGGACGGGGCCGCCGGCGCCCGGCGGCGGGACGGGGCCGCCCGCGCCCGGCGGCGACCAGCAGCCCGGCGCCGCACAGGGCCGCGACGACGCCGCCGGCCAGCACGATCCAGGCGCCCGGCCCGACGCCGATCGACGCCTTGGTGCCCCGGACCGCCACGCCGCTGGTCGACGCGACGGACAGCCCTGCGACCACCACGCCGGCGGCCAGCAGCATCAGCGGCAGCAGGCGACGAAGCGGTGGCACGGCCGCCGTCACCAGCACCGCGGCCAACCCGGCAGCGAGCCCCCAGCGCACCGGCAGCGTGCTGACCAGGTCCGGGCCGCGCCACACCACCGAGTGCCCGGCCACCACCGTGACCACGCGACCGGTCAGCTGCTGCCAGCTGGCCGTGACGCCGGCCGCGGCCAGGACGAGCGCGCCGCCGCCCAGCAGCCCCAAGGGCAGCTCGACGCGTGGGCGCGTGGCGCTCAGCGCCGTCCGCACCCGTTCGGCGGCCGCGTCCAGCGACGGCACGGGGTCGGTGCCGAGCAGCGAGACGTGGACGAGCTCGGTATCCGGGAGCGCCGCGGTGAGCAGGATGGCGGCGAGCATCGCCGGCTCGAACAGCGCGAGTCCCCACCACTGGTGCTCCGGGCCCTTGATGCCGGAGAGGACGGCCAGGCCGGCCATCATGCTCACCGCGCCGCCGAGCCCGGTCACCGCGCGGCAGGCGCTGACCAGGGACGCGCTGGGTGCCGCGACGTACACGGTCAGCAACGCGCAGCCGGCCACCACGGTGAGCAGGGTGAGCACGGCGAGCGGGGCCGAGTGCCAGAACGCGTCGCGCAGCACGTCGTCGTGGCGCGACCACGGCAGCAGCAGGCCGAGCCCGGACAGGATCAAGGCGACGGCGACGCGCAGCGCGGCCGGTAGCGCGGCCCGCGACGCCGCACGGTCGCCGGCGACCGCTTCGGCCCGAGCGATGGTTTTCGCCAGAAGCGCGAGCTCCGGCGCGTCCTCCCCAGTTGCCACCGCCCGAGGGTAACCAACCGGGCGAACCGGGTCATCCACATAACAAGCGGGCCGCGTTTGCCGCTCGTAGCCATGGCCCAGCCTCGGCGCCTACCCTCCTGCCATGGGACGCATCGCGCGCTCGTGGGCCATGTTCAAGGCGTCCCTGCGGGTACTGAACACTCGCAGGGAATTGGTGCTGTTCCCGGTGCTTTCCGGGATCGCGACGCTGATCGTCGGCGCCGGCTTCCTGATACCCGGGTTGCTGGCGTCCCGGCACTCCATCGATCAGGGCGACAAGCTCCAGCCGATCAGCTACGTCCTGTTCTTCATCGGGTATCTGGTGCTGGCCTACATCACGATCTTCTTCCAGGCGGCGCTCGTCTCGCAGGCCGATGTCGCGCTGCGCGGCGGCGATCCGTCGGTGGCCGGTGGCATCGAGGCGGCCCGCCACCGGGCTGGGGCCATCCTGCCCTGGGCGCTGCTGTCCGCGACGGTGTCGCTGGTGCTGCGCGGGCTGGAGGACCGGGCCGGGGGCCTGGGCCGGTTCGCGATCGGCCTGGTCGGCATGGCCTGGACGCTCGTCACGTACCTGGTCGTGCCGATCCTGGTGCTGGAGAACGTCACCGTGGGCGCGGCGATCCGCGGATCGTCGCAGCTGTTCAAGCGGACCTGGGGCGAGAACGTGCTCGGCAACGCCGGGGTGGGCCTGGTCAGCTTCCTGGCCAGCCTGCCGGCCATCGCGCTGTTCGCGATCGGCGTGGCCACCGGCGGACCGGGCGGCATCGGGCTGATGGTCGTCGGCGGGCTGGCGTTGCTCGTCGTCGCGGTCGTCACGACCGCGCTGTCGGGCATCTACCAGACTGCGCTGTATCGCTACGCCGCCAACGGCGACGTCGCGCCCGCCTTCGCCGACGCCAACCTGGGGCAGGCGTTCCCGCCCCGCAGCGGGGGAATGCGCTCCAACTGGTGAGTCACTGCTCGAGCGCGGCCAGCAGCCGGCGGTACGTCTCGTCCACCTGCCCGTCGGCGGACGACACGATGTGGGCGTTCGGGCGCTGCTCGACGATACCCAGCAGCCGGTCGTACATCTCGGCCAGCTCGGCGTCGTCCGCCTCGGGGCCCTTCGGCCGGTCGCGGAAACGGCGCAGCAGGTTGGACCGGCTGTCGAGCAGCACGATCTCGTGCAGCCGGATGTCCTCCTCCCGGGCCAGCTCGTCGAGCTGCTCCAGGAAGTCCGGCCGGCCGAGGTACTGCGGGATGATCACATCGTGCCCGGCCCGCAGATGGGTGCGGGCCATCGCGATCGTCAGCGCGCGGGCGGCCAGGCCGGCCTCGATCGGGCGGGTCGCCCACTGGCCGAGCATCGCCCGGACTCGATCGATGTCCAGGTTCAGGGCCAGCGGGTGGTCGTCGACGTAGCGCCGGGCCAGCGTCGACTTGCCCGACGCCGGCGGCCCGTTGAGCAAGATCAGCATCACGGGCGGACGACTCGCAGCAGCAGCGTGGTGCGCGGGCCGAGCGGCACCTCGGCGTCGCCGGCGAGCTGGCCCGAACCGGTGCCGGACGGCCCGGTCGTGTCGATCACGACCTCGTAGGACGCGGCCCACGGGCTGCCCGGGAGCCGGAACCACACCACGTCGTCACCGGAGTGCAGGATCAGCAGGTACGAGTCGTCGGTCAGCTGCTCGCCCTGCGGGCCACGGTTGCGCAGGCCGCGCCCGTCCAGGTACATGCCGAGCGTGCGCAGGTCGCTGTCGAACCAGTCGGGGCTGCTGAGTTCGCGGCCGGCCGGGTGGAACCACGCGAGATCCTTGGTGCCGTCCGCCTCCGGACTGCCCTCGAAGAACGCCCGCTGGCGCAGCACCGGCGACGCCCGGCGCAAGGCGATCACCCGCCGGGTCAGCGCGAGCAGGTCGGCCGACGCGTCGGACGGTTCCCACGACAGCCACGACGTCGCGTTGTCCTGCACGTAGGCGTTGTTGTTGCCGCCCTGGGTGCGCCACATCTCGTCGCCGGCCACGAGCATGGGCGCCCCCGTGGAAAGCAGCAGCGTCACCAGCAGGTTGCGGGCCTGGCGCAACCGCAACGTGTTGATCGCCTGGTCGTCCGTCTCGCCCTCGGCCCCGCAGTTGTAGGAGCGATTGTCGTCGGTGCCGTCGCGGTTGTCCTCGCCGTTGGCGTCGTTGTGCTTGTGGTCGTAGCTGACCAGGTCGCGCAGGGTGAACCCGTCGTGCGCGGTGACGAAGTTGATCGACGCGAACGGCAACCGCCCGTCGTCGCCGTACAGGTCGGACGAGCCGGAGAGGCGGTAGGCCAGATCGCGCACGCCGCCCGATCCGTGCCCCCAGAACTCGCGCACGGTGTCCCGGTACTTGCCGTTCCACTCCGTCCACAGCGGCGGGAAGTTGCCGACCTGGTAGCCGCCCGCGCCGACGTCCCACGGCTCGGCGATCAGCTTGGCCTGCGAGATCACCGGGTCCTGGTAGATCGTGTCGAAGAACGCCGACAGCCGGTCGACGTCGTGCAGGGAGCGGGCCAGCGCCGAGGCCAGGTCGAACCGGAATCCGTCGACGTGCATCTCGGCGGCCCAGTATCGCAGCGAGTCCATGATCAGCCGCAACGACGAGGGCAGCCGGGCGTCGAACGTGTTGCCGCAGCCGGTGTAGTCGTCGTAGCGCGACGGGTCGCCGGGCGCCAGCCGGTAGTAGGTCCGGTTGTCGATGCCGCGCAGCGACAGCACGGGTCCGCCCGGGCCACCCTCGCAGGTGTGGTTGTAGACGACGTCCAGGATCACCTCGATGCCGGCGGCGTGCAGCGATCGCACCATCGACTTGAACTCGCGCACCACCTCGCCCGGGTCGGTGGCGTGGGCGTAGCCGGCGTGCGGGGCCAGGAAGCCCAGCGTGTTGTAGCCCCAGTAGTTGCGCATGCCGCGCTGCTGCACCGACGGCTCGGTGACGAACTGGTGCACCGGCAGCAGTTCGACCGCCGAGATGCGCAGCGACTTGAGGTGCTCGATCGCGGCCGGGTGGCCCAGCCCGGCGTACGTACCGCGCAGGTCCTCGGGAATGTCCGGACGTCGCTTGGTGAACCCGCGCACGTGCAGTTCGTAGATGACCGTGTCGTCCCAGGGGATGTCCGGCCGCCGGTCGCCGCCCCAGTCGAAGGCCGGGTCGATGATCGCCGAGCGCGGCACGTACGGTGCCGAGTCGTCGGGATTGGCCGCGTACGCCGCCGGATGGTCCGTGAAGTCGCCCACGATCGCCTTGGCGTACGGGTCGACGAGCAGTTTGGCCGGATTGTGCAGCTGGCCGTTGCCCGGATCGTAGGGGCCGGCCACCCGAAACCCGTACAGCTGGCCGGGGTGCACGTCGGGCAGGTACCCGTGCCAGATCTGGAAGGTCCGGTCGATCAGGGGCACCCGCTGCTCGGTCCCGGCGGCGTCGAACAGGCACACGTCCACCCCGGTGGCGCTGGACGACCACACCGCGAAATTCGTGCCCCGTCCGTCCCAGCTTGCCCCGAGTGGGAAGGGTCGTCCGGGCCAGGCTGACGTGTCCGCGGTCATGATGTCGGGACTGTAACGGGTCGGCCTGCGCGACCGATCGCGCCCGGTGCGGTTGGATAGGCGCGTGGCCGAGGTAAATTCCGACGCGGTGCTGCAGTTGGTCGGGGTGACCGTGCGGCGCGGCGACAAGGTGCTGCTCGACAAAGTCGACTGGACCGTCGAGCTCGACGAGCGCTGGGTCATCATCGGCCCTAACGGTGCCGGCAAGACGACGCTGCTGCAGCTGGCCGGGGCGCTGATGCACCCGACGGCCGGCGAGATGTACGTGCTCGGCGAGCAACTGGGCAAGGTGGACGTCTTCGAGCTGCGCCCCCGGATCGGCTTCACCAGCGCGGCGCTGGCGCAACGCATCCCGGCCGACGAGAAGGTCATCGACGTGGTGATCAGCGCCGGCTACGCCGTGGTGGGCCGCTGGCGCGAGGCGTACGGCCGCTTCGACGTCCGGCGGGCCGCACGGCTGCTCGAGCGTTTCGGGGTGGGCGACCTGGCCGAGCGCCCGCACGGCACGCTGAGCGAGGGCGAGCGCAAGCGGGTGCAGATCGCCCGGGCCTTGATGACCGATCCGGAGCTGCTGCTGCTCGACGAGCCGGCCGCCGGCATGGACCTGGGGGGCCGCGAGGACCTGGTCCGCCGCCTGCAGCGCCTGGCCGCCGACCCCGACGCGCCGACTCAGGTGCTGGTGACGCACCACGTCGAGGAGATTCCCGAGGGCGTCACGCACGCGATGCTGCTGCGGGACGGGCGGGTCGTCACGGCCGGTCTGCTGCACGACGTGATCGACTCGGAGAGCCTGTCCGAGACGTTCGGGATCCCGATCGGGGTGTGGCGCCGGCGGGGTCGCTTCTTCGCCCGCGCCGACGACTGAAGCGCCTCTGGCGACTTCGGGGCACACTCGACGGCGCGTCAGCGGGCCGTCCGAGGACGAGCCTGGCCTGCTTGTCCCGCCCGCTCATGATCAACAGAGGATTGTGGTCGTTCCAGCGGCCACTTCTCGCTGTTGATCAAGGTGCCGGGCGTGGGCGGAGCCAGGTCCGCCCACGATCGCTAGGCTGCCGGGCATGGGTGACTTCGTCAGCGTCGACGCCAAGGACGGCGTGGCCACGATCCGGCTGAACCGGCCGCCGATGAACGCGATCAACCGGCAGGTGCAGGAGGAGCTGCGCGA
>DATBER010000187.1:0-11907 GCA_036558905.1 Jatrophihabitantaceae bacterium
AAGGAAGAGATCATTCCGTTGTTGGCGGATAAGCCGGTGTATTTCTTGGCGCCGGTGCTCTCGGCGGTGCCGGCGTTCTTGGCGTTCTCGGTGATCCCGTTCGGCCCGCAGGTGTCGATGTTCGGCCACCAGACCGCCCTGCAACTGACCGACCTGCCGGTCGGGGTGCTGGTGGTGTTCGCCTGCTCGTCGCTGGGCGTGTACGGCGTGGTGCTGTCCGGCTGGGCGTCCGGGTCGACCTACCCGCTGCTGGGCGGGCTGCGCTCGGCCGCGCAGATGATCTCCTACGAGGTCGCGATGGGCCTGTCCTTCGTCGCCGTCTTCTTGTATGCGGGGACGATGTCGACCTCGGGCATCGTCGAGGCCCAGCAACACATCTGGAACGTGTTGCCGCTGTGCGTGTCCTTCGCCGTCTACGCCGTGGCCGTGGTCGGCGAAACCAACCGCGCCCCCTTCGACCTACCCGAAGCCGAATCCGAACTGGTCGGCGGCTTCCACACCGAATACTCCTCGTTCAAATTCGCCCTGTTCTTCCTGGCCGAATACATCAACATGGTCACCGTCTCGGCCCTGGCCACCACCTTGTTCCTGGGCGGCTGGCGCGCCCCGGTCCCGATCTCACTGTGGCCCGGCGCCAACTCCGGCTGGTGGCCCCTACTGTGGTTCGTCACCAAAATCGTGGCCTGCATCTTCGTGTTCGTCTGGCTCCGCGGCACCCTCCCCCGGCTGCGCTATGACCAATTCATGGCCCTGGGCTGGAAAACCCTCATCCCCATCAACCTGGCCTGGATCCTGGCCGTCAGCGCCGAACACGTCCTCCGCGACCGCGGCTGGCCCACCTGGAAAGCCCTGGCCATCGTCGCCGTCCCCGTCCTACTGCTCATCCTCATCGTGCTCACCATCACCGAAGGCACCAACGCCCGCCGCACCGCCGCCCAAACCGCCAACGACGCCGCCGACGCCCGCCACGGCCCCGCCTTCCCCACCCCACCCCCCGACCTCACCATCCCCCACACCCCCAAACTGGTGCGCGCGGTCGAGGCCGAGCGGGGCGGACGGGTCAGCTGACGAGAACCTTCAGCGGGGCCGAGGCGATCCCGTTGGCGATCACGACCAGGTCGGCCGGCCCGGTGTCGAGATCGGCCGGCAGCGCGACACTGGTCGACCCGAGTCCGGCGACCACCGCGTCGGAGAACCCGAAGGTGCGCGCGTACTCCACGCGATGCGTTCGCTGGTTGACGATCCGCACCACCGGGAAGTTCGTGGCCGAGTCGCCGTCGTCGCCGTAGTTGCTGCCCTGGGACAGGCCGCTCAGCTGCGTGCCGGTCACGGTGATCGTCTTCCCGCGATCGACGAGCACCCGCCGGGAGTCGTGCGTCGAGATCGTCGGCCGCCAGGACGGGTCAGCTACGCCGGCCGGCGTGAACACGTACGGCGGCACAAGCGGTTCCTCACCGCCGCCGATCAGGGTCACCAGCACCTGCCCGGTCGGCAGCAGCACGCTGTCCGGCGAGTACGAGCTGATCTGCGAGTTGACACTGTCGGGCAGTTGCGGGTCGAGCGGCGCCGTGTTCGTTCCGCTGATCAAGAACTCCTTGGTCGGACGCTGGTACACGCCCGGGCTGGCCAGCGCCACCAGGTTGCCGTTCGGCAGCAGGCTGGCCGTACCGTCGGCCATCGCATACGTCGTGCCCGAGTCGGTGAACGGCTGGGCCGCCTCCCACGTCCCGGTGCCGTACAGGGTCGCCGGCGGGTGGTACACCGCGTTCTGGCCGGTCGCACCCGCGACGAACACCGAGCCGTCCGGCCGCAGTACGGCCGGGCCCATCTCGGTGGCGGTCTCCAGCTGTCCGGGCACCACGCCGGCCGGGATCCACTGCCCGTTCGTCGAGTGGTCCAGCCACGGCGGGATGTACCGCTCGCCGTTGCCGGGGTGGATGACGTCGACGGTGAAGATCGTGCCGTCCGGCAGCAGCGTCCAGTTCTCCTCGGCGTTCCGGCCGTTCAGCTTGCCGGTCGGGGTCAACGCCGTCCAGGTCATCGTCGCCGGGTCGAGATCGAACACGTTGCCGCCGGTACGACTCGCGAGCAGCAGCTGACCGTTCGGCATCAGCGTGCACGACGAGTCGCCGATGTGGGCGACGCCGGCCGGCGGCGCGACCGGCTGCCAGGTGTTCGCCACCGGGTCGTATACCGCGCCCTGGTTCGACTCGACGGGAGTGGGATTGGTGCCCTGGTACTCGCCGCCGATGATCAGCATCCGGCCGTCCGGCAGCACCGCTCGGCACGGGTAGGTCGGCGCGTAGCCGTCCGGCATCGGCGGGGTCTCGGTGTACGTGCCGTCCAGGTAGCTGCCGTTCGCGCCGGGCCGCAGCCGCCACCACTCGTCGGAGGTGACCTCCTGCAGCATGACCGACCCGTCGGTCAGCACCATCGCGGCCTGCGGGAAGAACGGCAGCGGGTTGGCCGACAGGAGCTGCCACTGCCCGGCCGGGCTGCTCGGCGCTGCTGATGCCGCGTTCGACCAACCGGCCAGGCCGGCGACCACTACCGACACCGCAGCCGTAACCGTCGTGACGCGAAGGAACCGGACCAAGCTCATCGACGCCCCCGATAGCTCGATAGTGAGCAGACGCGCGCTCTTGACGCCCAACAGACTAGCCGTGCGAAGCGGATCGCGAACCTAGGAATTTCGCGTCGGCACCCACACGTGACCGCGTTACCGCGCTTCGGCGACCTCGGCGCGCGAACGTAGCCCGGCGAACGCGGCACCGCTCGCCCCGACGAGCGCCACCCCGGCCGCGGCCATCGCCCAGTGGTAGCCGGCGAGGAACGAGTCGTGGGCTCCGCTCTCGGCGACCGTACCTAGGTGTATGGGACGTGCACCGGCCACGTCCTGCCGGACCGAATGCGCCTCGGCCTGAACGGACGCCGGCAACGACTGCACCTTGTGGTCCCAGGCGTGGGTGGCGATGCCGACTCCGATCGCGCCGAGCACGGCCAGGCCGACGGACGCCCCGACCTGCCGAGCCGAGTTGAGGATCCCTGAGCCGATGCCGGCGAGCGATCCCGGAACGTCAGCCATCGCCTCCGACGACACGAGCGGCACCGCCGAGCCGAAGCCGAGCCCGACCAGCAAATACCCGATCGCCGCGAGCCAGAATCCCGTGCCGTGTTGGAGCGTGGCCAGTACGAACATCCCGGCCGCGGCGAGCAGGCAGCCACCTCCGATCATCAGCCGCCCGCCGAACCGTGTCACCAGTCGTCCGACCCGGAGCGAGACCAGCAGGAACGGGATGTTCATCATCAGCCACGACGTGCCGGTCTTCAGCGCCGACCAGCCGCGCAGGTTCTGGAAGTAGAGCGTGACGAAGAAGAACATGCCGGCCAGCGAGAGGTAGAGAAGCGCGAACACCACGTTCGCGGAGGCGAATCGGCGACCGCGCAGCAGTTGCAGCGGAACCATCGGCGACGGCGCGCGTTGTTCCCACAGCACGAACGCAACGAGCACGACGACGGCGGCGCCGAACGCTCCGGCAACCGCCGCGGACGTCCAGGCGCGCCGGTTGCTCTCGATCAACGCGAACGTCAGCAGGAACAGGCCGACCGCCGCGAGCACGGCACCTACCGGGTCGAGTCGGCGCGCGTCGGCGTCACGGGACTCGCGGACGCCGACCAGAGTGAGCGCGGCGCACAGAACGCCGATCGGCAGGTTCACCCAGAACACCGCCGACCAGTCGGCGATCTGGATCAACACGCCGCCGACGACTGGGCCGAGCCCGAACCCGAGCCCGCCGATCGCCGCCCACGACCCGATCGCGGCGGTGCGCCCCTCGGACGGGTAGGCGTCGACCAGGATCGACAGGGTCAATGCCGCCATCGCCGCACCCCCCACGCCCTGCACCGCCCGGAACGCGATGAGCTCCGGATCGTCCGGCGCCAGCGCGCAGCCGACCGACGCCGCGGTGAAGATGGCCAGGCCGATGAGGAAGATCCGGCGGCGCCCGAACCGGTCGCCCAGCGCGCCGCCGACCAGGATCAGCGCGGCGAGCACCAGTGTGTACGCCCCGACGACCCACTCCAGGTTCGCCGCGGACACGCCGAGCTCGCGCTGGATGGACGGCAGAGCGACGTTCACGATCGTGATGTCGAGCAGGATCATCGCCTGCGACGCGGACATTGCCGCGAGAGTTAGTCCACGCGCCCCCCGTGTCATCGCACCAGAATGCGGCATGACTGGGCGGCTCGACAGCTACGCGATCCGCGACGCTTCCCGGTTGCCGCACGAGTTATGACAAACGTCCCGAACCCGTCGGCTACCGATCCTGATCATTCGCACCGGGTCACGTGTGACCACCTTCGGTAACGCGACGCGCCGAGCGTCACCAGTCAGTGCGCCGCGAGGTCGAGCACTGGCCGGAGCTCGCATGACATCGGATGTCTGCCGGGCCGGCCAGCTCGGCCGGGCCCAGCCCGGAACGCCCGACACGGGAATCAACGCCTGATTACCGGCTTGCCGCTCGGGCGGATTGTCATTCGATGCTACAGCCTCGGACAACCATTGACACGCATTCCTGCCCTCAGTACGGTCCCTACCCGAATCAAAGATCCGATGACTTGCCGTTCATGCCGTCCGTCGTGACTGGAGTCGGGGATGTCCGAGCCGAGTGCCCGCTACCATCTCGCGCGCCGGGCCGGCGCCACGATCACCGTGATGCTGGCGGTAACCACCGGACTCAGCGCGGGCCTGCCGAGCGGCGCGGCCGCGCCGGCCGCGTCGCGGATCTTCGCCGCACCGGCCGGCAGCGGCACCGCCTGTTCGCCGGGCCATCCGTGCGCGATCACCGAGGCACAGGTCGCCGTACGGGCCGCACGGCAACATGCGTCCGGTCAGGTGACCGTCGTTCTCGCCGACGGCACCTACCGGCTGGACGCGCCGCTGCAGTTCGGGGCCGCCGACTCGGGGGCCAGCGGCGCCCCCGTCGTCTGGACGGTCGCCCCGGGCGCCCATCCGCTGCTCTCGGGCGCGACGCGCGTGCAGGGCTGGGCCGCCACGGGCACGCCAGGCGTGTGGGCCGCGCCGGTGCCCGCCGGCAGCGCGTCCCGCCAGTTGTACGTCGACGGACGCGAGGCGCCGATCGCCCAGGCCACCCCGGCCAGCCTGCACTTCACCGGCGATTGGCACGGCACGAACACCGGCTACGACCTCAGCGACGACCCGGCGGCCCAGGCCTTCTTCGCCGGCCTGACCGCCGATCGACTGCGGCAGGTCGAGTTCGACTACCCGGCCGGTAACGGCGCCTGGACCGACTCGAAGTGCCGCGCCGACAGCCTGTCCGGCGCAACGCTGACCATGGACCAGCCCTGCTGGACCGACGTCACCGCTCGTTCGAGCTTCCGGGACGGCAGCGGCGGACTGCCCTCGATGGACCCGTCCCAGACGCCCGGCACCGTCCAGAACGCGGTCGCCCTACTGCACCCAGGTCAGTGGTACCTGGACACGGCCGCGCACACTCTCTACTTCGACGGGGCGAACCCGTCCGGCTCCGACATCGAGCTGCCGCGGCTGGAGACCCTGCTGCAGGGGGCCGGAACGCTGGCCACTCCGCTCCACGACCTCACGTTCAGCGGGCTGACATTCTCCTACGCCACCTGGAACGCGCCGTCCGACGATGCCGGGTTCGCCGACGTGCAGAGCAACCTGCACATGACCGGCGCCGCGAACCAGGGCATGTGCACCTTCTCCACGCCGGCCGGTACCTGTCCGTGGGGTGCGCTCACCGCGCCGCACGCCAACGTCGCGTTCACCGCCTCCGACCACATCACGCTGAGCGGCAACCGCTTCGTCGACCTCGGCGGGGCGGGCGTCAGCTTCGCCTACGGCTCGTCGGACAACCTGGTGCAGGGCAACGAGTTCACCGCGATCGCGTCCACCGCGTTGCTGCTCGGCTGCACCGCGGACCCGACCCCGGTCAACCCGGATCCGGCGCACTTCCCCGATTACCCGAACACGAACCCCGACACCCCGGAGACGATCAAGCAGGAGTGCACACCCAACGCGGCGGCGGTCGCGGGCGACACGATCGGCGTGAACGAGATCATGAGACGCAACACCGTGTCCGACAACGTCATCCACGCCATCGGCACCGACTACCGGTCAGCCAGCGGCCTCACGCTTCTGTTCAGCCAGCACACCACGATCACCCACAACGAGCTCTTCGACCTGCCGTACACCGGGATCACCGCGGGCGTCGTCCAGGGGCACGTCGATCTCGCCGCGCACCAGTTCAACTCGCTCAACATCAATGCCGACAACACGATCAGCGACAACCTCATCCACGACCACCTGCAGGTGCTCGCCGACGGCGGCGCGATCTACATGGAGGGGCACCAGGCGCCGTACTTCTACGAGTCCAACGGCACCACCCTCGACTCGGCGGCCACGCTCGCGCACGGCCTGTCCGTGGTCGGAAACGTCACCTACAACCAGGGCGCCCGCTTCTACGCGCTCTACGACGACGCCGGCTCGGAGTGGATCCACTACAACAGCAACGTCGAGTTCCACGCACTGACCGGCATCGGTGCACAGGGAGGCTGCTCACCGGACGGCCACTTCCTCATCGAGGGCAACTACTTCGCCGACAGCGCGGACAGCTACGTCTGCAACGGGCCGATCGACACGCACGCGGGTTTCAACCCGACCATCCCGGCCACCCCGGGGCCGAACGACATCCCGCAGGCTCAGCTCGCCGCAGCCGGACCCACCGCCCCGTACTGGCCCCTCGCTGCTTCCGTGCCGCTGCACGCCGACTACGTCTCGCCTCCGCAGCAGGTAGGCAGCGGCAGCACGCAGGTGCTGATCGGCGGCCGCGGCTTCACGGCAGCCACGTCGGTGTTCTTCGCCGGCCAGCCGGCCGCGGCGGTGCGGCAACTGTCTCCGGGCTTCCTCGTGGCGACTGCACCGTCCGGCGCCGACGCGACCGACGTGTCCGTCGGAGGCTATGTTCCGCCGCCGACGATCACCTCGCCGGCCAACGGCGCAGTCGGCGTCGGGTCCGGCCCAACCGTGTCGGGCACCGGCGTGAACGGCGACACCGTCACGGTCTCCGAGGCCGGCGCGACCGTGTGCCAGGGCACCGTCGGCGGCGGGACATGGTCGTGCCAGGCCACCGGCATCACCGCAGGGCAGCACACCCTCACCGCGGTCCAGAGCAACGACCGGGGCATCGACTCCAAGCCGGTCAGCGTCGTCTTCTACGTGGGCACCCCGCCGGCCGACGCCCGGATCAACGACACCGACTCCGGATTCGTGTACAACCAACTCGATTACTCGAACGACCGCGGCTTCGGCGACTTCCACGACGACCTCCATTACGCGACCAGCAACGGCGCGACCGTCACGTACACCTTCATAGGCAGCAAGATCACGGTCTTCGGCGAAGAGAACACCGACCAGGGCAACATCGGGATTGCGCTCGACGGCGGCCCGCAGACCACCGTCGACACGGTGCCCGCCGACGGCCAGCGACACGCGAACGTGGCCGTCTGGTCCAGCCCGACGCTCGCGCCGGGCGTGCACACGATCGTGATCACCAAGCAGTCAGGCAGCTTCATGACCTTCGACGGGGTGGACGTCGCCAACAGCTGATTCCACCCGGGATCGGCTGCCGGGCGGCGCGCGCCACTATCTGATCTCCAACGACGGCCTCGAAGTATCGACTCCGAGTCTTCGAAGCCCGGCCTGGGCACGCTTCACCGTGCCGACGCATGCGAAAGGCCCCCGAACCGGTTGGCTTCGGGGGTCTTTCTAATTGCGGGCCTGCAGCACCACGTCGATCGGCGCGGCGGTGCCGTAGGGCGAATCGGTGCGCGCGATCAGCTCGCCCTGGTTGGTGCCCGGCTGGGACAGCGTCGACGAGTCCGCGGTGATCCGCACGCTGACGGTCTGGCCCGGCGCTAAGTCGAAGCCGGTCGCGTTCTCCGACAACCAGCTGACGTCACCGCCGCACCGGTCGTATCCGGGCAACTGCTCGGCGAACGGCACCGGGTTGAACCCGCCGAGCGAGCCGCCGATCTTGTAGGTGCCGCACGCGGCGCCGTTGTCGATCGCGCCGCCGATCACCTCCAGCCGCCCGTTCGCTCTGGCGGCCGAGGCACCCCAGTCGTCGACCGGCAGGTCGGCCTTCCGAGTCAACCGTCGGCACCGGGCGTGAAGGCGTAGGCGCTGCTGGTCAAGCTGCCCGACACGCCGCCCGCACAGATGACCTTGGCGGTGACGCCCCCGCAGGCGACGTACGCCACCGCTGCTTCGCTGACGATCGAACAGCGCTGACCAACTCCGCGCGAGGCTTCGTGGCGGCCGGGACGACGGTCGGATCGGGCGGCTTACCCGTGCCGCGATCGAACCCGCACACGGTCGGTCGGTCGGTCGGGAGGTCGGGAATAGCTGCCTGCGCAGATAAGTTAATAGCCGGCAGACAGAGAGGAGCCGAGATGGCATTCGAGATCGGGATCATGACGTTCGGTGAGCTCACCGAAGACATCGCCACCGGGACGCTCCCGTCCCCACGGCAGCGGGCGCGCGAAATGATCCAACAGGCACAGGTCGCCGACGAGGTCGGGCTCGACATCTTCGGCGTGGGTGAGCATCACCGCAGCGATTTCGTCGGGTCGGCGCCGACCGTCGTGCTGGCCGCCGCGGCCGAACGGACCAGCCGCATCCGGCTCACGAGTTCGGTCACCGTACTCAGCTCCGAGGACCCGGTGCGTGTCTGGGAGCAGTTCGCGACGATCGACCTGCTGTCGGCCGGCCGCGCCGAGATGATCGCCGGACGCGGCTCCTACACCGAATCCTTCCCGCTGTTCGGCTACGACCTGCGCGACTACGCCGACCTGTTCCGGGAGAAGCTCGATCTGCTCCTCAAGATCCGCGAGCAGAATCCGCTTACCTGGCAGGGACGCTTCCGCGCCCCGTTGGTCGACGCCGACATCGCACCCCGCGCCGACGGTGACACCATCCCGGTCTGGGTGGGGGTCGGCGGATCGCCGGCATCAGCCATAAGCACCGGCCGACTCGGCCTGCCCATGGCCCTGGCCCTGCTCATGGGACCGCTGACCTTCCACGAGCCGACCGTCGCGCTCTACCGAGACGCCGCCGCGAAGGCGGGGCACGACCCGGATCGGCTGCCGATCAGCATCAACGTGCACGGCTACGTCGGGCGTACCAGTCAGCAGGCCAGGGATGTCATGTACCCCTACTTCGCCAAGGGCATGCTGGACAACAACCACCAGCGCGGTAAAGGCTTCCTACTCTCCCGGGCGGCATTCGACGCGCAGACGTCACCGGGAGCCGGCCTGCTGGTAGGCAGCCCGCAAGAGCTCATCGACAAGCTGCTCGCCTATCACGAGTTGTACGGCCTGAACCGGGCGTTGATCCAGATGGGTTTCGGCGGGCTCCCACAGAAGGAGCACCTCGAGGCGATCGAGCGGCTCGGCACCGAGGTCGCTCCGGTCGTGCGCCGAGAGGTCGCCGCGCGGGAACGGAGAGCGGCATGACGACCGCCGCCGGCTACGGAACGGACGGTGCGGCCCTGCGCGTCGTCGTCGTCAACGGCAGCCCGAACCAGCCGTCCAAGACGATGGGCCTGGTCGACGTCATCCTCGACACGCTGAGCGGGATGCTCCCCGTGGAAACGTCCCGCATCGACGTGTACCGCCTGGGTCCCGGGTTCACCGGAGCGATCGAGCGCGACGACGTCACGCCCGAGGTCGAGGCCGCGCTCCGGCTCGCCGAGACCGCCGACTTACTGCTCGCCGCGACACCCGTGTTCCGGGCCTCCTACCCGGGCCTGTTCAAACACTTCTTCGACCTCGTCGACCAGTACGCGCTCGCGAACAAGCTTGTCCTGCTGGCCGCGACGGGCGGAGGCGACCACCACGCTCTGGCCTTGGAACACGCCCTGCGACCGCTGTTCGCGTTCTTTCAGGCGTTGACCGTGCCGGTCGCGATCTTCGCATCCGGCGGGGACTTCGACGGCACGATGCTGCTCAATCCGCGCATCCACGGGCGCATCCAGGTAGGCCTCACCGACGTGGTGGACCTGCTTCGGGCCCGCGCGACGGGTAGACGTCCGGCGCCCGTCCACCTATCCGAAATCCGGGCAAGCTAATGACGCCACGCGGATGCCAACGACAGCTGTCGTGATCACCGCTCGATGATTCGGATGGGTTGCCCGCCGCGGCTTGTCGGCGATCGGTCGATCCGGCCGCGCGGGCAGGACGGATCGGCGCCGAGCGTGCTGGAAGTCCTCGAGCTAGGACCGGGCTGCGGACGCGTATCCGTCCCGGCTGAGCGCTTTGCGCCCGCGCTTGGTGCGGCCCCACGGCTTGAAGATCGCCAGCACGGTCGCTGTCGAGATCAGAGTGGTACCGATGATGCCGGCCACGACCGCCGGATGCCCGCCGGCCAACGCAGCCGGAAGGACGCCGGGCCGAGCGTGCGAGACCCGGCGGGCATCGTCTTGCAGCTTGGGATCGAGCACGAGGTTGTCGTAGAGCGTGATGATCAGGACGATGCAGAGCTTGGTCACGACCCACTTGTGCCGAAGCACGCCCCATTTCGTGCCACTGCTGATGGTCAGTCCGGTGAACAGTGCAGCCAGGCTGAACGGCGCGATAAGAGTCAGGCCCAACCGCCCGAGTGCGAGGTAGGCCGCTCGGGCCAGCTCCGGATCAGAGGTGGTCGCGGCGGTAATCCCCAGTACGAGCATGGCCGGGTAGAGGGCGAGCCATCCCGCCGCACAGACGACGTGTAGGGCCAGCACCACCCGTCGTTGTCGAGGGGTGAGTCGCCAGGCGGGCCGGCGCCGACCGGGGCGGACAACGCGTGCGGCGGTCGTCACGACTGCCCCTCGGCGTCGCACGCGTTCTTGGCTGCGGTGCGCATCACTGCATCCTGACGGCTGCCCGCGCGCCGTGTCGTCATCCTCAAGTGGATTCGCCGGTACCGCGCCTGGAGTACTTGCCTCCGATCGTCGAGCGCGACACGTGGCGCCGCGAGCGCGCGAATCTCCTCGTCCGTGAGCAGGCGCATACCCGCGACGGAGACGCGATCCCGCCCGTCGCCGGCAACCGATGACCGAGGTGAACGCAACCGCTCCGTTGATCGGCCGCAGTGGCCCGGCGCCGCCGCTGGACATCTTCGACGCCCGCGTTCTCGCAAGACAACGGCCGGACTGTCACAAACCGCGTCCCAACGGCGTCATGTTAGAAGACACGTCTGGTCGTTGCCGAGGCGGCCCAGACACGTCCGGGAGACCTGATCCGACGACGGGAGCGAGGCGGCGGCATGGACGGCGAACTCCGCGCCACGATCTGGGCCCTGATCCCACCTGCTCGGCCCGCCGGGGAATCCGCGCGCCGCGGCGCCCGGGCCACGGCAGCGTCAACGCGACCATTCCCCTGTCGCGACCGGCTGCTGGAGCGTGGATGAGTAGCACCGACGCACCGTCACGCCGTGCGGCCAAGCCGCGCACCCTCGCCGGCAAGTCCTCGATGTGGGTGGAGGAGCGGTTCCGGGTCGCGAAGCCGCTGCGCACGCAGCTGAACAAGGTCTACCCCGACCACTGGTCGTTCCTGATGGGCGAGATCGCGCTGTACTCGTTCATCATCTTGATCCTGACCGGCACCTACCTGACGTTCTTCTTCGACGCCTCGATGGGCGAGGTCGTCTACAACGGCAGCTACGTCCCGCTCAAGGGCGTGGACATGTCGCGGGCCTATGCCTCGACGCTGCACATCTCCTTCGATGTGCGCGGTGGCCTGGTCATCCGGCAGATCCACCACTGGGCCGCGCTGATGTTCATCGCGGCGATGCTGATCCACATGCTCCGGATCTTCTTCACCGGG
>DATBER010000188.1:0-24558 GCA_036558905.1 Jatrophihabitantaceae bacterium
AACGGCCTCGACGCGGACACCTGGGTGCCCCTCGTCGACGTCGAGCCCGACGTCGGCGAGCGGCTGCTGGTGGCCCTGCGCCAGGCGCGCATCCCGGCCTATGTCGAGCCGGCCGGCGAGCCCGATCGGCGCCGGCTGTTCGTCGCGTCGCCCGACCGCGGTGATGCCCGCATCGTCGTCGCGGCCGCTACCCGGGGCGAGGACGCGGTGCTGCCTCTCGACGTGCTGGAGGGCGTCGACACCAACGCCGAGTTCAACGCCCTGGTCGGCGAGTGGGACATCGACACACTCACCGCCGTGCGCTCCGCCGAGCGCGACCTCAGCCGCGAGGACGCCGACTGGCGGGCCCGCCTGGAGCCCGGTTACTGGAACAACGCGGAGGAGGACGAGGAGGAGCACTACGTCCCGCCCGCGCCGCCGCCGCTCCCCCGGCTGGCCGCCGCCACGATCTTCGCGCTGTTCCTGATCGCCGCGTCGATCGTCGTGCTGGCCATCGGCGACAGCTTCGGGCTGGAGGGCGACTTCTCGCTCCTGCTCGGGGTGGGCGGCATCCTGGTCGGCGCCGGGCTGCTGATCATGCGGCTGCGGGCCCGTCCTCCCGATGACGAGGACGACGACGGGGCGATCGTCTGAGCGGCTTGTTCCCAACGTCGGGTCAGGTCCCGGCTGCCTTCGGCCAAGATCACTACGCTCGTGTCTCAACGTTTGCCGACAGGACACCTCCAGGCTCGAGAACAGTCATGTACCGCGCGCACCCTCGTGCCCGGAGGTGGTCAACATGGTGACCGCGGAGGAGACGGTTTTCATCCTCTGGTGCCGGCTGACCGGGAGCGACCCGACCGAGTTCGGTGACGACGAGCGCGAGGCGTTTCTCGCCCGGCCGCAGGTGCCCGACTTGGCCGCCACGCCCTACGCCGTGCTGCTCGACGCCGGCATCACGGCCGCCCGCCGGGGCTCGCTGCCCCTCGAACGCTGGCTGGGTGCGGTGCGCACCGTTCGTCCGACGGTCGGCGCCTGAGCGGCCGAATCCCACCTATCATGGGGCGCATGCCGGCCCCCCAGACCCGACACCCCCTGACCCGAAACCGCAGCGCCGCCGCATGACGGCGCCTGCCATCCAACCAGCCACGCGCCCCGCGATCGTCACGGTTGACGACGACCCGGGAGTCTCGCGGGCGGTCGCGCGCGACCTGCGCCGCCGCTACGGCGAGCACTATCGCATCGTCCGCGCCGACTCCGGCCCCGACGCCCTGGACGCGCTGCGCGAGATGAAGCTGCGCGGCGAGCTGGTCGCGATCATCCTGGCCGACTACCGGATGCCGCAGATGAGCGGCATCGAGTTCCTCGAGCAGGCGATGGACCTCTACCCGACCACGCGGCGGGTGCTGCTCACGGCTTACGCCGACACCGGCGCGGCCATCGAGGCGATCAACGTTGTCGACCTCGACCACTACCTGCTCAAGCCCTGGGATCCGCCCGAGGAGAAGCTCTACCCGGTCGTCGACGCCCTGCTCGACGCCTGGCAGGCCAGCGACCACCGCAGCGTGCGCGAGACGAAGGTGGTCGGGCACCGATGGTCGGCCCGCTCGTCGGAGATCCGCGAGTTCCTGGCCCGCAACCAGGTGCCGTACCGGTGGTACCTGTGCGACGAGCCCGAGGGCGAGCGGCTGCTCTCCGCGGCCGGCGCCGACGACCGCCGCCTGCCGCTGGTGATCACCCCGGACGGCGAGACGCTCGTCGAACCCAGCGAGACCGACGTCGCGAGCCACGTCGGGTTGGCCACCACGCCCACCAAGGACTTCTACGACCTGGTGGTCATCGGCGGCGGGCCGGCCGGGCTCGGGGCCGCCGTCTACGGGGCGTCCGAAGGCCTGCGCACGGTGCTGGTCGAGCGCACCGCCACCGGCGGCCAGGCCGGGCAGAGTTCGCGGATCGAGAACTACCTGGGCTTTCCGGACGGGGTTTCCGGGGCCCAGCTGACCGACCGGGCTCGCCGGCAGGCGGCCAAGTTCGGTGCCGAACTGATCACCACCCGCGAAGTGGTGCGGCTGGAGGCCTGCGGTTCGGCCCGCAAGGTCACCTTCTCCGACGGCGCCTCGATCGACGCGCACACCGTCATCCTGGCCACCGGCGTCAGCTACCGGCAGCTGGCCGCACCCGGCTGCGACGACCTGACCGGCCGCGGCGTGTTCTACGGCTCGGCCCTGACCGAGGCGGCCAGCTGCACCGGACGCGACGTCTACATCGTCGGCGGCGCCAACTCGGCCGGCCAGGCAGCGGTGTACCTCGCCCGCAGCGCCCGCTCGGTGACCCTGCTGGTGCGGGGCAAGTCGCTCGACGAGTCGATGTCGTACTACCTGATCCAGCAGATCGCCGGCATCGAGAACATTTCCGTACGCACGTGTACGGAGGTGGTCAGCGCCGAGGGCGACGAGCACCTCGAGCGGCTCACCCTGCGCGACAACGTCACCGGCAACACCGAGTCCGTGCCGACCAAGTGGCTGTTCGTGTTCATCGGGGCGACGCCGCGTACCGAGTGGCTGGACGGCGTGATCACCTGCGACCCCCACGGGTTCGTCATCGCCGGGCCCGACCTCGGCGTCAACGGCGAGCTGCCGTCGGGCTGGTCGCTCGAGCGCCCGCCGTACCACCTCGAGACGAGCGTGCCCGGCGTATTCGTGGCCGGCGACGCCCGGGCCGAGTCGGCCAAGCGCGTGGCCTCGGCGGTCGGCGAGGGTGCCATGGCCGTCATGCTGGTGCACCGTTACCTAGAACGACTGTGAGCGGATCATGACTGAATATCTCGCGTGTGACCGGGACGAGCTGCGCGGACTGTTCCTGTTCGAGAAGCTGAGCGAGGAGCAGCTCGACTGGCTGTGCCGCGAGGGTCGCGTGATCCGCCTCGATCCCGGCGTCGTGTTCAGCGAGGGCGATCCGGCCACCTGCTTCTTCGTGCTGATCGAGGGCGGCGTGGTGCTGTCGCAGCGGGTGGGCGCCGACGACGTCGAGGTCAACCGCACCGACCAGCCCGGCGTCTACGCCGGTGCGTGGATGGCCTACATGGACGCGCGGGCGCCCTCGACCTACAACGCCACGCTGCGGGCCACGGTGCCGTCCCGGTTCCTCGAGCTCGACTCGAACGTCTTCGCCCAGATGATGCACGAGTGGTTCCCGATGGCCCTGCATCTGCTCGAGGGCATGTTCTTCGGCTACCGCAACAGCCAGGCGGCGATCGGCCAGCGCGAGCGGCTGCTGGCCCTCGGGTCGCTGTCGGCCGGGCTGACCCACGAGCTGAACAACCCGGCGGCCGCCGCCGTACGCGCCACCGCGTCGCTGCGCGAGCGGGTCGCCGGCATGCGGCACAAGCTCGCCCTCATCTCGAAGGGCCCGTACGACCGGGTCACTCTCGAGACGCTGATCCGGCTGCAGGAGGAGTCCGTCGAGCACGTGGCCAAGGCCCCGAAGCTCACCCCGATGGAGGCGTCCGACCGCGAGGACGAGCTGTCGGACTGGTTCGACCAGCACGGCATCGCCGGCGGGTGGGACATCGCGCCGACGTTCGTGCAGGCCGGGCTCGACGTCGCCTGGATGGACCAGGTGGCCGGCACCGTCGACGCGTCCACCCTCGAGGGCGCCGTCCGCTGGCTGAACTACACCGTCGAGACCGAGCTGCTCATGAACGAGATCGAGGACGCCACCGAGCGCATCTCGACCCTGGTCGGGGCGGCCAAGCAGTACTCGCAGCTCGACCGGGCCCCGTACCGGGTCATCGACGTGCACGAGTTGCTCGACAGCACGCTGCTGATGCTCAGCCGCAAGATCGGCGACGACATCAAGGTGGTCAAGGACTACGACCGCTCGCTGCCGTCCATCCCGGCGTACGCCGCCGAGCTGAACCAGGTGTGGACCAACCTGATCGACAACGCCGTCGCCGCCATGGACAGCCACGGCACGCTGACCGTGCGCACCGCCCGCGACAACGACTTCCTGCTCGTCGAGATCACCGACACCGGACCGGGCGTGCCGGAAGACATCCGCGAGCGGATCTTCGAGCCGTTCTTCACCACCAAGCCGGTCGGTGAGGGCACCGGGCTGGGCCTGGACATCTCGTGGCGCATCATCGTCAACAAGCACCACGGCGACCTGCGTGTCGTGTCCGAGCCCGGCGACACCCGCTTCCAGGTCCGACTCCCCTTCGTCGCGCCCAGCGACGACTAGCCCAGAATCACCGCGTGACCCTGCCCTTCGCCGCGCGGACCGCCTGGACGCGCAACCTGCAAACACCGCTGCGCCGGTTCCTGCGTACCGAGACGGGCAGCGCGGCGATCCTGGCCGCGGCCACTGTCGCTGCGCTGATCTGGGCGAACGCCGACGACGGCTCGTACGAGCGGGTTTGGACGACCGACCTGTCCATCCACCTGGGCGACGCGATGCTGAGCCAGCCCCTGCGCGACTGGGTCAGCACCGGGCTGATGACGTTGTTCTGGTTCGTCGTCGGGCTGGAGGCCCGCCGCGAGTTCGACATGGGCGAGCTGCGCGAACGCAGCCGGGTGGCCATGCCGGTCATCGCCGGCCTCGGCGGCATGATCGTGCCGATCACGATCTTCCTGATCGCCAACGCCGGCCACGACTCGGCGCACGGCTGGGGCACGGCGATGTCCACCGACACCGCGTTCGCGCTCGGCGTGCTGGCCCTGGTCGGCCCGAGCCTGCCCGGCCGGTTGCGCTCGTTCATGCTGACCGTCGCGGTTGTCGACGACCTGGTCGCGCTGATCGTGATCGCGTTCGCCTACACCAAGGATCTGCGCGTCGTGCCGCTGATCATCGGGCTGGCCATCTTGGTTCTGGTCGGCGTCGTGCGCACCAGCCGGCTGCATCGCGGCCCGGTATACGCGTTGCTCGGCGTCGCCGCGTGGATCGCGATGTTCAAGTCGGGCGTCGACCCGGTGGCCGTCGGCATGGTGATGGGCCTGCTCACCTACGCCAATCCGCCCACCCGCACCGACCTGGAACGGGCCAGCGACCTGTTCCGGCTGTTCCGCGAGCAGCCCACGCCGGAGCTGGCCCGCGATGCCCGGGTCGGCGTCGCCGCGGCCATCTCGCCGAACGAGCGGCTGCAGCAGCTGTACCACCCGTGGACCAGCTACGTGATCGTGCCGCTCTTCGCCCTGGCCAACGCCGGCATCGCGATCGACGGCAAGTTCCTCGCCCACGCGTACGGTTCGGCGATCACGCTCGGCATCGTGCTGGGTTACCTGCTCGGCAAACCGATCGGCATCACCGGCGCCGCCTGGCTCGTGAAGACATGCACGCGGGGCCGGCTGCGCCCACCCGTCGGCTGGGCCGCGGTCGGCGCGGTGGGCATGCTGGGCGCGATCGGATTTACAGTCTCGCTGCAGATCTCGTCGTTGGCCTTCTCCGGCACCGACCTGGAAGAGGCCAAGCTGGGCGTGCTGACCGCGGCGCTCGTCGGCTCGACCGCGACCTGGGGGCTGTTCCGGGCGATCGCGCTGCTGCCCTCGCGCGTCCGCGCCCGGGCGGTGTTGGGCCGCAGCGACGTGATCATCGACCTGGCCGCTGCCGTCGACCCCGATCGCGACCACCTGCGCGGCCCGGACCACTCGCTGGTCACCGTCGTCGAGTACGGCGACTTCGAGTGCCCGTATTGCGGGCAGGCCGAGCCGGTCGTGCGCGAGCTGCTGGCCGACATCGGCGACGTGCGCTACGTCTGGCGACACCTGCCCCTGAACGACGTCCACCCGCACGCCCAGCTGGCCGCCACCGCGGCCGAGGCGGCCCACAAGCAGGGCGCGTTCTGGGAGATGCACGACCTGCTGCTGGCCAACCAGGACGCCCTCGAACTCGAGGACCTGACCGGGTACGCCGCCGCTCTCGGGCTGGACGTCGATCGGTTCGCCGCCGATATCAATCGCAACGTCGGTTCGGCCCGGATCGCCGAGGACGTCGACTCGGCCGAGCTCAGCGGGGTGTCGGGCACGCCGACCTTCTTCATCAACGGCAAGCGCCACCAGGGCGCCTACGACATCCAGACGCTGACCGCCGCGGTGCACCTGGCCCGCGCCCGGGCCGAGCTCAGAGTTCCAGCTCGACCAGCACTGGGCGGTGATCGCTCGCGATCCTGACCTCGGGCGAGTCGAGCACCTCGGCCGAGACGATGCGCAGCGCCGGGTCGGCGAACACCCCGTCGATGCGCCGGCGCGGATGGGTCGCGCTGTAGGTGAACCCGTCGCCGACCGGTACGGCGTCCACCCGCCGCTCGGTCAGCAGCTGCCAGGCCGGCGAACCGGGTCGGCCGTTGATGTCGCCGGCGATGACGGTCGGCACGCCGGCGGGCACGTGTGCGTCGAGCGCGCGCTCCAGCTCGGCGATGTGCCGCAGCCGGGGTGCCTCGACCAGGTCCAGGTGGGTACCGGCCACCGCCACGCGGGCCTCGCCCAGGCGCAGCACGCTGATCGCCGCGCCCCGCTGGTGCAGGCGGGCGTCCTTGCTGAAGAGCACGTCGCGGCTCGACTCGACCTCGACGGCCGGCGTCGACAGCAGCAAGTTGGCCGCCGCCGAACGCCCGCCGCCGACGATCACCAGCCCGCTGCGCCGGGCGAGCGCCGCGCACTTGGACCGCCCGCGCAGGAACCGCGGCGCCTCCTGGATGCACACCACGTCGGGCCGGGCATCGCGGATGACCCGGGCCACGGCCGTCCCGTCGTCGCGCAGCGAGCGGACGTTGTAGGTGAGCAGCCGCATCAGACTCGACGGCGGGCCAGGTCAGCGGCGCCGACCAGCCCGGCCTCCGGGCCGAGGTGGGCGAGCTTCACGTCGGCGACCGGGCGGAAGCCTCGTCCGGTGAGCGAGCGCTGGAACGTCTCGCGGGCCGGCACGATCAGCAGGTCGCCGGCCTCGGACACTCCCCCGCCGATGACGAACACCACCGGGTCGATGATCGCGGCCAGGTTGGCCAGCCCACGGCCCAGCCACTGGCCCATCGTCGTGTAGATCTCCACGGCGGCCGGGTCGCCCTCGCGGGCCGCCCGGGTGACGAGCGGACCGGTCAGCGCGTCGCGATCGCCCCCGGCCAGTTCGAGCAGCCGGTGCGCGGCCACCGGCGAGATGTCGGCCAGCTCGCGGGCGTCGCGGGCCAGGGCCGTTCCCGACGCGTACATCTCCCAGCAGCCGCGATTGCCGCAGGCGCAGCGCCGCCCGTCGGGCACCACGCTCATGTGCCCGTACTCGAGGCCCACGCCGTACGCGCCCCGGTACAGCACGCCGCTGACGACCAGCCCACCACCGATACCGGTGCCGAGCGTGACGCAGACGACGACGCGCGCGCCCTTGGCCGCGCCGAAGCGGTACTCGGCCCACGCCGCGGCGTTGGCGTCGTTCTCGACGGTGACCGGCGAGCCGATGCGGTCGGCCAGCGCGTCGCGCAGCGGCTCGTTGCGCCAGGCCAGGTGCGGCGAGAAGAGCACGGTGGCGCGGTCGTTGGCGATCCAGCCGGCCGCGCCGATGCCGACCGCGATCACCTCGTGCCGGGCGGCCAGCGTGCCGACCACCTCGGCGATCACCCGCTCGGTCGCTTCGATGTCGTGACCCGGAGTATCGCGGCGCTCGGTGTCGATCACCCGGCCCTCGTCGTCGACCACGCCGGCGGCCACCTTCGTTCCACCGATGTCCACCCCGATCGCCAGCGGCACGTCAGCCCTCGCCGGCCGGGTCGGCACCCAGATCGATGCGCTGCACCCGCGGCGGCTTGGGTGGCGTGCTGCGGGCCTCCCCAGCCGGGCCAGGGGCCGCGTCGACCACGGCCCGCAACGCGGCCACCACCGAGGCGGTGGCATCCGCGATCTTGTCGCTGATCTCGGGACGATCTCCACGCAGCACGGCGATCAGCTGGCAGATCGGGCACCAGGTGCACTCCGGCGCCCCGGTCGCGATGTGCGCGCCATCGCCGAAGCTGCGCCGGGCCCAGTCCTGGACGGCATCGAGCAGCTTGGCCGCCTCGTCGCCGATCGTGCCGTGCGGGTCGGTCACTGGGGCACCCCGCGCGGCCACTGCGCCGGATCGGGCCGGAACCGCACCCGCAGCTGCCGGTCGGCGAACTCGCCGCCCACGACGTCGCAGCGACGCAGCATGCTGGGCAAGGTCAGCACCCGGCGGTGCCCTGCCACGGTCAGCACCAGGTCGTCGCCGGCCCGGGCCGCGTCGACGGCGGCCCGCTCGACCAGGGGCAGCCACATCCGCAGCACGTACTCGTCGCCCTCGGTGTCGACGCTCATCAGCTCGACCGCCTCGGGCGCGCCGGCCGGATCGGTGCCGGGGCGCTCGCCGTAGAGCGAGTCGGCCACGCCGCGCAGCGCCTCGACGCCCACGGGCTCGGCCGACCCGTAGGGCAGCTCGCGCACCGGCAGCCCGGCGAACGACTCGCGTAGCTCGGCCAGCTGGACCTGCTGGGCGCGCACCCAGGCGCTGCGGAACGCGTCACGCCCGGGCGGGAACACCCGGTTGGCGATCACCAGGTCGACGGCGTAGCCGTACAGGGCCAGCGCGGTGAACGTCCGGCGGGCCTCGGCGGCCACCACCGACTCGGGGGTGAGCACCAGCCGGACGCTGGTCACCGCCGGATCGGCCAGCAGCTCGCGCACCGCGGCCAGGTCGTCGGACAGCCGCAGCAGCGCGTCGAACAGGCTGTCCGGCGGGATGACGTCGCCCCGGCCCATCATCGCCGCGATGGGCCGCATGCCGCGGGCCAGCCGCCGATGCGCCGGGAACACCTTCTGCAGGTACCAGCCCAGCGCCTCGGGCAGGGCGAGCAGCCGCAGCGTCTCAGCCGTCGGCGCGCAGTCGACGACCAGCACGTCCCAGTTGCCGGCCACCGCGAAGTCGCGCACCGCGAGCAGGGCCAGCACCTCCTCGACGCCGGGCAGCACGGTGAGCTCCTCGGCGGTGATCGGGTCGACCCCGCCCCGCGAGAGCAGGTCGAGCAGGAACCGCTGCACCTCGTGCCAGGCCGCCTCGAACCGCCGCTGGGTGTCGATCTGGGCCGCCCACAGCCCCTCGGCCACCTCGATCGGCTCGTTGCCCAGCGGCGTGTCCAGCGCGTCGCCCAGCGAGTGGGCCGAATCGGTCGACAGCAGCAGGGTCTTCACCCCGCGGTCGGCCAGCCGCAGCGCGGTGGCCGACGCGGTGGTCGTCTTGCCGACGCCACCCTTGCCGGTGAACAGGACGATCCTCATCCACGGGCCTCGACGCGCTTCTTCAGCTCCTTGAGCGCGGTATCCATGATCACCCGCTCGGCCTTGCGCTTGAGCATGCCCAGCATCGGGATGGCCAGGTCGATCGTCAGCGAGTAGGTGACCTCGGTCGATTCACCCTCCGGGCGCAGCGCGTACGTGCCGTGCTGCATCTTCTGCATCTGGCCCTTGACCAGGTTCCACTCGACGCGCTCGTCGTCGGTCCAGATGTACTCGAGCTCGTAGGAGTCCTTCACCACGCCGGCATCCAGGGTGAAGTGCACCCGCTTGGCGCGCCCGTCGGCGCCCTCCTCCAGCACCTCGGCCGACTTGAGCGATCCGGTCCACTCGGGGTAGGCGGGGAAGTCGGCGATCACGGCCATGATCGCCGCTGGCGGGGCGTCGATCGTGATGGACTGCGTGGACTGATCGGCCATGCGCGAAGGTTACCGCCGCCGCGTTTCGGCCGGTCTGCGGCGCGACTAGCGCACTTCGAGTTCGTCCTTGAGGGCCCAGAACACCCGCTTGGCCCGCCGCCGGTGGGCTGACACCAGCCGCTGCACCCGGCGCGGGGGCAACCGGCGCCCGTCGGCCGGGTCCAGACGCAGGAAGAAGTGCACGCGCACGCCGTCGCGGTCCGGCTGCAGCCACACCTCCATCGAGCCGGCCGCGACTGCGAGTCCGAGCGCGTTCATGGCCTGGTCGGGCAGCAACCAGCGCACACCCTCCCGTCCGCGCAGCTCGTCGACGGCCAGGTCCAGGTCGGGCCACCAGCGGCGCCAGTTCGCCGGATCCGCCACCCGATCGGCCACCCGGGCCGGGTCGGCGGCGATCCACGTCTCGTCGACGACGTCCACCTGTGGCATGACGTAACACTCTCATGCCAGGCTGGTAACGCCTGCTTCGCGGCCACTGTGCCGACTCGGCTAACGTGGCCGCACCACAGGCGTGACCCTCGCGGAGAGGATGCGGACGAGTGCGCGAGACCTTCTCGGTACCCAGCAACGCCCCGAACCCCAGCCAGCACAACACCGCTGACTACGTGTTCGAGAACGCGACGAACTTCCCGGATCGGGTGACGATCCGCCGCCGCGTCGACGGAACCTGGCAAGACGTCACGTCGCGCCAGTTCGCGACCGAGGTGACCGCCCTGGCCAAGGGGTTGATCGCCGCCGGCATCGAGGTCGGCGACCGCGTTGCGCTGATGAGCAAGACGCGTTACGAGTGGACGCTCGTCGACTTCGCCGTGCTGACCATCGGCGCCGTCGTCGTGCCGATCTACGAGACGTCCAGCGCCGAGCAGGTCGAGTGGATCCTGTCCGACTCGCAGGCCAGGGCGATCTTCGTCGAGACCGCAGCGCACCAGTCGATCGTCGAGTCGGTCCGCACCGAACGCGGCGCGCCGACCGTCGATCCAGGTGCCCCGGCCGGCACGGCCGCGGAACGCGGCGCGCCGACCGTCGGTCCAGGCGCCTCGGAAAGCACGGCCGAGGGCTTGCAGGTCTGGACGATCGAGGCCGGCGCGATCGGCGCCGTCACGGCCGCCGGCGCCGAGGTCGCCGACGAGCAGGTGCAAAAGCGCCGCGAGGCGATCACGGTCAACGACCTGGCCTCGATCCTCTACACGTCGGGCACGACCGGCCGGCCCAAGGGCTGCGAGCTGCTGCACCTGAACTTCATCACCGAGGTCAACGAGGTCACCACCGAGCTCGCCCAGCTGTTCAACCAGGACACGTCGACGCTGCTGTTCATCCCGATCGCGCACGTGTTCGGCCGGGTGATCGAGATCGGGGCGATCGCAACCGGCTGCACACTCGGTCACACCGCCGACGTCAAGAACCTGCTGGCCGATCTCGCCGCGTTCCAGCCGACGTTCGTGCTCAGCGTCCCGCGCGTGTTCGAGAAGGTCTACAACACGGCCAAGCAGCGGGCGCACGCCGACGGCAAGGGCAAGATCTTCGACCTGGCCGAGCGGGTGGCCATCCGGTACTCGGAGGCGTCCGCGCGCGGATCCGTGCCGCTGTCCCTGCGACTGCAGCACGCCTTGTTCGACAAGGTCGTGTACGGCAAGCTGCGCGCCGCCCTCGGTGGACGCTGTATCGGGGCGATCTCGGGGGGCGCTCCCCTCGGCGAGCGGCTGGGCCACTTCTTCAACGGCGTCGGCATCACGATCTACGAGGGCTACGGGCTTACCGAGACCACGGCCGGAATCTGCGTCAACCGGCCCAACGCGCTGCGCATCGGCACGGTCGGTCAGCCCGTCGGCGGTGTCACCGCGCAGACCGGCGAAGACGGCGAGCTGATGTTCAAGTCCGACCTGGTGTTCCGCGGCTATTGGAACAACGAG
Organism: Jatrophihabitantaceae bacterium; assembly: GCA_036558905.1. Classification (GTDB taxonomy): domain Bacteria; phylum Actinomycetota; class Actinomycetes; order Mycobacteriales; family Jatrophihabitantaceae; genus DASXRA01. The sequence continues at coordinate 11,593 of DATBER010000188.1, forward strand.
GCGGCGACGGCCGAGGCGATCGACAGCGAGGGATGGTTCCACACCGGCGACATCGGCGAGATCGACGACGACGGGTTCGTGCGCATCACCGGCCGCAAGAAGGAGCTGATCGTGACGGCCGGCGGGAAGAACGTCGCGCCGGCCGTGCTCGAGGACCGCGTGCGGGCCCACTGGCTGGTCAGCCAGTGCCTGGTGGTGGGCGATCGCCAGCCGTTCGTCGCGGCGTTGATCACCATCGACCCCGAGTCGTTCCCCACTTGGCTCGAGCAGGCCGGCCGCCCGGCCGGCACCCAGCTGTCCGACGTGGTCGATGACCCGGCCCTGCACGCCGTGATCCAGGAGGCCATCGACGACGCCAACAACGCGGTGAGCAAGGCGGAGTCGATCCGCAAGTTCACGATCCTGCCGTTCGACTGGACCGAGGCCACCGGGCAGCTCACCCCGTCGCTGAAGCTGAAGCGCAACGTCGTGCAGAAGGAGTGCGCCGCCGAGATCAGCGCGCTGTACGGCTAGGGGCGCGTCACTCGTCGAGCAGCTCGCGCAGCTGCCCGGCGATGATGTCCCACCGCCAGCTGCGGTGCACCCACTGCCGGCCGGCCTCGCCGAACTTGGCCCGCAGCCGGGCGTCGTCCAACAGCTCGGCTGTACGGTCGGCGATCGCGCCGATGTCGCGGCCGTCGACCAGGTAGCCGGTCTCGCCGTCGCGCACCGCCTCGGGCGCCCCGCCGGAATCGCCGACGACGACGGGCAGGCCGAGCGCCGACGCCTCGAGGTAGACGATGCCCAGTCCCTCGACGTCCAGGCCGCGGCGGCGGGTCCGGCACGGCATGGCGAACACGTCGCCGGCCGCGTAATGGGCAGCCAGCTCGTCGGAGGGGACCCCGCCGGTCAGCACCACGTGCTCGGCCATCCCGACCCGCTGGGCCAGCTGCAGCAGCTCGTCGTGGTAGGGCCCGCGACCGACCAGCAGCAGCGCCGTGCCGGGCACCGCCCGCCGGATGGCCGGCAGTGCCCGGATCAGGGCATCCTGGCCCTTGCGGCGCACCAGCCGCGACACGCACACCACCACCGGGCGGTCGGCCAGTCCGTAGCGGGCGCGCAGGGCCGAGCCGTCCACGCCGGGACGGAAAGTCTCGACGTCAACTCCAGGTGTGAGCCGTCGCAGGGTGGCTCGGCGACCGACCGCCGGGGCCAGGCGGCTGCGGAAGTACTCGCTCAGGTAGGTCACCACATCGCACTCCGAGCCGATGCGGCGCAGCGCCTGGCGCCCGCCCGGCAGCATCGCCCAGCCGGCCTCGTGGCCGTGGGTGGTGGCCACGATCCGCTCGGCGCCCGCCCGGCGCAGCGCCGGGGCCAGCAGGCCCAGCGGAGCGGCGGCGCCGAACCACACCGCCTGCGCGCCGTGATCGCGGGCGGCGGCGACGATGCGCCGGCGGGCGGCGGGAGTCGGCAGGAGCAGCCCGGTGGGGTGGCGAACGACCGGGAAGGGCTGCTCGGCGTCGAAGCCGGCCGAGCCCTCGTAGTCGGAGGCGTAGACCACCACCGAGCCGGCCGGCTGGCGGACGGCCACCTCGTGCACGAACGACTGGATGCCTCCCTGCCGGGGCGGGAAGTCGTTCGTGACGATCAGCGTGCGCCGGGTCACCGGGCCAGCTCCGTGCGCAGGTACTGCTGCCACCGGGCGGTGAACTGCCCCAGGGTCATGTGCACGACAGTACGCAGGGCGTGATCCACACCGTCGTCGGGCGACCCGGTGGTGGCCGCGGCCAGGTGGTAGACGCGGACGAGACCGGCCGACGCGGCCAGGCTCGCGATCAGCCGGCAGGCCAACCAGGCCTGCTCGTACACCGCCGGCAACCGCGTCCCGGCCTGGTCGAAGTCCGCCGTGGTGGGCAACGCCGCCGGTACCGGGCCGGACCGCAGCTGGGCCCGCAGCTCGGCCGCGGCCACCGTGACCGGTTGCCCGCTGTCGAGGTTGCCGACGTAGTCGGCGAACCCTTCCACCAGCCAGGTCGGCAGGTTCTGGTTGGTCGCCGACCAGGCCGCGACGTGGGTGATCTCGTGCCGCAGCACGATACGCAGCCCGATCGGGCTCAGCCGGGTACCGGCGTCCGGGTCGAGCACCACCCGCAGGCCGGTTCGCGGGTTGTTCGGGTCGCCGATGGTCTGCGCCGCCGTGTCGGTGCCGGGCGGGCCGCCCAGCACGGCCTGCAGCTCCCCGGCCGTGGCCGGCACGAACACCGCGACCCGCCGGCTCCAGTCCGGTCCCCAGACGGCCGTGACCGCGGTGACGGCGGCGTCGACGACCGCGGCCAGGCCGGCCAGCTCGGTGACGTCGCCGGGGTGGGCCAGGAGCAGGCACGCCGCGCCGCGGTAGACGCTGACCGGCCCGAAGTCCCACGGACCGTGCCAGCTCGATCCGCCCTGGTCGGCCAGGTCGGCGTCGCTCGCGATCCGGACGTGGCCGCCGCGGCGGACGAAGGTCAGCCAGTCGTCGTGCTCGGTGGGCGAGGGGTCGACGCCGCGCAGCTGGTAGGAGAACGCGATCCGGGCGATCAGCACCGGGGCGTGGTAGCGCGCGGCAGCCCGGCCCAGCACGTCGCCGCCGGTGACCGGCGCGGACACCCGGTACGACCAGGCGGCGAGCGGAACATCGGCCAGGTTGTCGAACATGGCCGTCTGCGCCTTGCGGTAGCTCGCCGCCGCCGGGTCGGGGTCCAGGTCGGCGACGAATTCGGCACGGTCGCGATGCACGACGTCGGCGCCGTGCCGCTCGAGCAGGGCCTGGACGGCCGCGACGGTGGGTGCTCCTGTCCCGGACCCCCTGGCGTCGGCCAGGCTGGACGGCGCACCCGTCCGGGGGTGAGCCGGACGGTGGTGAGCCGGCGAGCTGACGACGGCCAGCGCCGCGATCGCCGCGACCGCGAGAGCGGCGCAGGACGCGGGAAGCGTCCACCGCCGCAGACGTGACGGTGGGGCGGGTCCGTCTCCGGAACCCGCCCCACCGGCGTCTGGTGGAACCGCCGTCACGCGAGCCTGGTGGCTCCGGCGTAGTCCTGCATGTCCTGCGACGGATGCACGTAGCGGATGCCCAGGGACTCGTCAGCGGCCGAGACGGCCAGGTCGGGCCCGACCATGATCTCGACGTGACTGATCGGCTGGTACAGGAACACCAGGTCGCCCGGCGCCAGCTCGCTGGGGCTGACATGCCGGCCGTAGTTGTACTGCGCCGAGGCCAGGTGCGGCAGGTCGACGCCGCCTTGCTTCCAGGCCATCATCGTCAGCCCGGAGCAGTCGAACGCGTCGGGGCCCGACGCCGCGAACACGTAGGCCTTGCCGACCTGGGCAATGGCGTAGTCGACGGCGGCCTGCGCCCGCGCGTTGGGCGCGCGACCGATGTGACTGATGGCTTCCGCGGGCGGCACGGTGTTGCTGTCGGCGTAGGCCGTCTGCTGCGCGGCGGTGAGCGTGGCGAGCAGGTCCTGGAACTTCTTGGTGTCCGCCTGGACCGCCTTCTTCTGCTTGTCCAGCGCGGCCTCCTGGGCCTGCGCCTGGGCGAGCAGCTTGGACGCCTTCTTCTGCGCCGCCTGGGCCTGAGCGTGCACGGTGTTGATCTGCGACACGATCTCGGCCCGGTGCGACGAGATGAGGCTCAGCGTGTTCAGCACGTCGAGGTAGCTCTGACCGTCCTTGCTGGTCAGCAGCGCACCGGCGTGGCTGAACGAGCCCGACTCGTACTCGGCGGTGACGGTGGCGCGGAGGCGGGCGCGGGCCTTGTCGAAGTTGCCCGCGGCGGCCAGGGCCTCGCGCTGGGCGGCGTCGGCGGCCGCCTGCTCCTTGTGCACGGCCATGTTGGCCGCGTTGTACTTCTCGGCGAGCGCCTCGTTCTGCTTCGCGAGCTTGTCGAGCTTGGCTGTCACTTCCGCCATGGTGGGCTGCCCGGGCGTAGCGCCCGCGACGTGCGGGAGCACTACGGCGCCCGTTGCGGCAAGGGCGGCCAGCGCAGCACCGGCGAGAAGGGCACGAACACGGCTGGGGGTCCGAGTCAACGCCACGGTCGGCGGAACTCCTGTTCTTCCTCGCCCGCCTACCGAGTTAGCTGACGGGTTCGGGCCGGAAGATGCCCTACGGCGCGAAAACTCGCCACTGCGGATGTGGCGCGTCCCCGTGCCGATTCACCCCAGGAACTCGTGGGTCCCCGGTTCGCCGGCTTCGACCGCTCTGCCCCGCAACAGAGCCTTCGACGCCGCCGCGATTCGGCGGTGACCGACCGGTGACTCCCTGTTTGGGGGTCAGTTGGCCGGAAGGTCGCGGAAAGGTTACGGGATACCACGACGTCCAGCAACGACGGGGTACCCCCTTTCCGGACGAGCGCTTACGCGATGTTACGGCGCGTGATCGCCGCGACGGGAACCAGTCGCAATGGGGGTACGAGGCCGTGTTCGGCGAGCGCCCCGACGGCCTGGTGCTCGACCTCGTCAAGGTCGACAGATTCGTGCGACTTACCCAATAAAACACTGACAACGCAGTCATTGCAGGCGACGTCTCGTACTTTGCACGCATCACAGTCGATCAACATGACCGCACCTCCTCCGTTTGCTTGCCGTTCTCGCAAGGAGGCTAGAAAAACGCTCTGACAATTTTCGGCTCGGCGTGTCCCGCCGGCTCACCACCGGCTCAAGACTGATTCAGCCGGGCCAGCAGCACCGCCGACTCCACCGTCCACGCTCCCTCGCGACCGACGTCGAGGGCGACCTGCCGGTCCGACGACACGACGAGCAGCGGCCGCCCGGGCGGCTCGGCGGCGACCAGGCGCCGGATCAGGTCGTCGGCGATCTCGTCCGGGGCGCTGAACAGCACCCGGACCCCGCGCGGTGTGGGCGGCGTGCTGGGCGGCCGCTTCCCGCCGTCGAAGGCGATCGTGATCTCCACCCCGGACCGGGACGCCACCGCGGCCAGTGACCCGATCAGGCGCGTCCGCTGGTCGGCGAGAGGCAGCTCGCCGTACCCGGTCTTGGTGACGTTGTAGCCGTCGACGATCAGGTGCGCGTTCGGTAGCGCGAGCAGGGCGTCGATCGCAGCCGGCTCGCTCACGACCCGCCGCCGGGCCGACGATTCCGCCGAGGCCACCGTGTCGGCCGGGCGCACCGTCGGAGCGGGCAACGACAGCTCTCGCCTGATGCCGGACGCCGCCTCGGTCAAGGTCTCGACCAGCAGCCACAACCGGGCTTCGTCCACGTCGCGTTCGGTGCGGGCCTCGCGGCGCGCCGATCCGGCCGAGCGCTCCAGTTCGGCGATGCGGGCGCGCAGGCGGCGCGTCTCCAGCTCGCGGGCCGTCTCGGCCGCCACGGCGCGCCGCTCGGCCTCGGTCGCGGCCGCCTCGGCCTCGTCACGGGCCCGCTCGGCCGCGCGCAGTTCGCCGATACGGGCCCGCAGCTGCTTGCGCAGGTCGGCCAGCTCGGTCTCACCGGCGGCCGACGCATCGGCCACCGCGGCCTTCGCCTGGGCCATCTCGGCCCGCAGCCGGGACTTGAGCTCGGCCAGCTGTTCGCGCAGCTGGGCCACCTCGGCGGCGCTGGCCGCGCTGCCGGCCCGCTCGCGTTCGGCCGAATGCCGGGCGTTCGCCTCGGCGACGACGTCTTTCCACCCGGGCGGGCGCAGCAGGTAGGCGACCACGGCGGTGTCGACCGGGTCGGAGGCGGCCGTGGGCTCGCCGGTACGCACGGCCTCGGCCAGCTGCGGCAGCGCCTCGGCAACGGCGTCGGCCACCCGGGTGCGGAACCCCTCGTCCGCGTCGAGGGCGGCGGCCAGCTGCGTGCCGCCCAGCCGCACCCGCTTGGTCGGGGTGAACCGGGCCACGGGGCGGACCGTCACCGGCAGCTCGTCCTGCGGGAGGCGACCGACCAGGTCGGCGGCGATGCTCACCAGCTGCTGACGGGCAGCCTCGCTCAGCACGACGGCGTCGTCGTGGTCGCGCTGCTGCGGTACGGCCATGCGGCGAGGTTACGACGCCACGCCGAGCGGCGCGTCGCGTTTCCGTCAGACCTTGGCCCTAACGTCCAGTGTGTGAGCGTGGCGCCGAGCGAGATCGTGCTGCAGCCGAGCTTCGACGAGCTCGGCGAGCCGCTGCGCGACACCACGTTCACCGTGGTCGATCTCGAGACCACCGGCGGGTCGGCCGGGTCGGACTCGATCACCGAGATCGGGGCGGTCAAGGTCCGCACCGGCGAGGTGATCGGCGAGTTCCAGTCGCTGGTCGATCCGGGTCGGGCGATCGACCCGTACGTCAGCGTCCTGACCGGCATCACCGACGCGATGGTGCAGACCGCGCCGCACATCGAGGCGGTGCTGCCGTCCTTCCTCGAGTTCGCCCGGGGCAGCGTCCTGGTGGCCCACAACGCGCCCTTCGACGTGGGGTTTCTGCGCACCGCCTGTACGGCGATGGGCACGCCGTGGCCCAGGTTCGCAGTGGTCGACACCGCCATACTGGCCCGTCGGGTACTCACCCGCGACGAGGTGCCCAACTGCAAGCTGGCCACGCTGGCGGTGTTCTTCCACGCCGGAACCCAGCCGGTGCACCGGGCCCTGGCCGACGCGCGCGCCACCGTCGACGTGCTGCACGGGCTGCTCGACCGGGTCGGCAACCTGGGCGTGCAGTCGCTGCCCGAGCTCAAGGCGTTCACCGCGCAGGTCACCGACGCCCAGCGGCGCAAACGCCACCTGGCCGACCACCTGCCGCCCCGTCCCGGCGTGTACGTGTTCCGCGACGCCCAGGGCCAGCCGCTCTACGTCGGCACCAGCCGCGACCTGCGCGCCCGGGTCCGGCAGTACTTCGTGGCCAGCGAGACCCGCTCGCGCATGGGCGAGATGATCGGGCTGGCCGAGCGTGTCGACCCGATCGTGTGCGCCCATCCGCTCGAGGCCCAGGTCCGCGAGCTGCGCCTGATCGCCGCCTACAAGCCGCGCTACAACCGCCGGTCCAAGTTCCCCGAGCGGGCGATGTGGCTCAAACTCACCGACGAGGCGTTCCCCCGGCTTTCCGTCGTGCGCGAACGCCGCGACGACGGCGCCGCCTACCTGGGGCCGCTGCGCAACCGCCGGCAGGCCGAGTCGATCCGCGACGCGATCCACGACGCCGTGCCGCTGCGCCAGTGCAGCGACCGGCTCTCGCTGCGCCGCATCGTCCGCGCCGCCTGCGCGCTGGCCGGCATCGGGCGCTGCCCGGCGCCCTGCGAGCACCCCGGCGAGGCGCCCTCGTACGCGGCCCTGGTCGGCGTGGTGCGCTCGGCCTGGGCCGGCGACGTCCGCCCGCTGGTCGACCCGCTGCGCGAGCGGCTGGCCCGGCTCTCGCGCGAGCAGCGCTACGAGCACGCCGCCGTGGTGCGCGACCGCGTCGCCGCGGTGGTGCGCGCCTGCGCCCGGATGCAGCGGCTGGACGCGCTGACGTCGATCGCCGAGCTGGTGGCCGCCCGCCCGGACGGCGACGGCGGCTGGCACCTGTCCGTGGTGCGGTTCGGGCGGCTGGCGGCCGCGGGCGTGGCTCCACGCGGAACCGCGCCCTGGCCGGTCGTCGACGCGCTGCGGGCGACCGCCGAGGCGGTCACCCCCCGGCCCGGGCCGCTGCGGGCCGCCCTGGCCGAGGAGACCGAGTGCATCCTGCGCTGGCTGGACGAACCGGGCACCCGGCTGGTCGACACGTCGCACCCCTGGGCGATGCCGGCGTTCGGCGCGGGCGGCCTGCGGGCGTTCCTGGGCAGCGACGCCGCCCGCTTCGCCGTCGACCCGTTCGCCGACCGCCGCCGGCTGCCCATGTCGCACCGCCCGGCGCGCAGCTCCGTGCCGGCCACGCGCCCGGCGTAGGCGTGCCTCGGCGGGCCTGAGCGTCGCGCAGCCGGGCCTGGATCCGGCCGGCACGCTCTAGGATGACCGCGTGATCACCGCGATCGTGATGGTGGCCGTCGAGGCCGACAAGATCCCCGAGGTGGCCGAGCGGATCGCCGAGCTGGACGGCGTGAGCGAGGTCTACTCCGTCGCCGGCGACGCCGACCTGATCGCCATCGTGCGGGTGCGCGAGTTCGACCACGTCGCCGACGTGATCGCGGGACGGCTGTCCAAGGTCGAGGGCGTGATGCACACCGACACGCACATCGCGTTCCGCGCCTACTCGCGGCACGACCTCGACGCCGCGTTCGCGATCGGCGTCGAGTCGGCCGACTGAGACTCAGCCCTCCGCGCGCGCTCGCCGGCTGGCGGCGGCCCACCCCTCCAGCAGCTCGGCGGCGGCGCCCGTGTCGACGGCCCGGCGCGCATCGTCGATACCGGCGGCCAGCTGACTGTCCACAGTGGACGATCCGTCGATGCCGTCGTACACGGCGATGGCGGCCGCGGCGTTGAGCAGCACGGCATCGCGGGCCGGGCCGCCGCGACCGGCCAATACCTCATGCACCACGCCGGCGTTGTAGGCCCGGTCGCCGCCGCGCAGGTCGTCCGGCTTCGCGGTGGCGATACCCAGCCGGCCCGGGTCGACCACCGTCTCGCGCACCTCGCCGCCGGCGGCCAGCCACAGGCTCGAGGTCGTCGTGGTGGTCAGTTCGTCCAGGCCGTCGTCGCCGCGGAAGACCATCGCCGTGTCGCCTCGGCGGGCGAACACCTCGGCCATCAACGGCGCCATGCGCCGGTCGGCGCAGCCCACGGCCGAGGCGGGCGGGCGGGCCGGATTGGTCAGCGGGCCGAGCACGTTGAACGCCGTCGGGACGCCGATCTCGCGCCGCGGCGGGCCGGCATGGCGGAACCCGGGATGGAACACCGGCGCGAAGCAGAACCCGATACCTGCCTCGGCAAGGGTCTCCGCGACGCCGGCGGCGTCCAGGTCGATCACCACGCCGAGCTCTTCCAGGACATCGGCCGAACCGCACTGCGACGACGCGCTGCGGTTGCCGTGCTTGACCACCGGACGGCCCGAACCGGCCACCACGAGCGCGGCCATCGTCGTGATGTTCACCGTGTGGGCGAGGTCGCCACCGGTGCCGACGATGTCGACGGCCCGTCGCTGCAACGGCACGGCGGTGGCCCGGGTCCGCATCGCCTCGACCAGGCCGGTCAGCTCGTCGGTCGTCTCGCCCTTGGCTCGCAGCAGTACGACGAACGCCGCCACCTGGGCCGGCGTGGCCGCCCCGGCCATGATCTCGTCCATCGCCCAGGACGTGGCCGCCGCCTCGAGCGGCTGCCCGCGCATGAGCGCGCCGAGCAGGCCTGGCCAGGTGTACGCGGGTGCGTTCACCGCACGACGGGGATGCCCGAGAGCCGCTTGCGCAGTTGCTCGGCCACCGCCTCGCCGGCCGCGACCGGATCCAGCGGCTGGGTGATCACGCCGTCGGCCAGCGACCAGTGGGCCAGCCACGCGTCGTCGCGTCGGGCGACCAGCACCACGACCGGCGGGCAGTCGTCGATCTCGTACTTGAACTGCCGGGCCAGCCCCATTCCGCCCGTCGGCTGGGCCTCGCCGTCGAGGATCACCAGATCGACCTCGCCCAGGTCGATCTGCTCGACCACGGCAGCGCTGGTGGTGCACTCGATCCAGTCGATCCGGGGCAGATCGGGCGCCGGGCGCCGGCCCACCGCGGTGCGGACGGCGGCACGCACCTCGGCCTGGTTGCTGTAGACGACGACGGTGACCGGATCGCTTGTCTGCGCGGGCATGGCGGCATCGTATCGACGCCGCGTGGGCGGCCCACGGCGTCCTTACCCGGTCGTGGTGTGACCACGTCGCGACACGCCCACCCCGCCGACTTCGCCCGGCGCGGACACCGCAATAATGCGATCCGTGACCTCGACCGCCAACGCTCCTCGCTTCGAGTCCAGCCGGGTGCATTCGCTGACGCGCCCGAACCTGGTCAGCGTCGGAACCATCGTGTGGCTGTCGAGCGAGTTGATGTTCTTCGCCGGCCTGTTCGCCATGTACTTCACGGTGCGCTCGGTGCACTCGAACGACTGGCCGATGCACCTGCCCGACGGAGAGCCGATCAAGCTGTCGATCGCCTACGCGCTGCCGTTCACGATCATCCTGGTGGCGTCCAGCTTCACCTGCCAGTGGGGCGTGTTCGCCGCTGAGAAGGGCGACGTCTTCAAGCTGCGCCGCTGGTTCACGTTCACGTTCGTCCTCGGCCTGGTCTTCGTGCTCGGCCAGGCGAACGAGTACCGGATGCAGGTGGCCGACGGCAACACGATCTCCAAGACCGGCTACGGGTCGGTGTTCTACCTGACGACCGGGTTCCATGGCCTGCACGTCATCGGCGGCCTGCTCGCGTTCATCTTCTACCTGATCCGGACGGCGCTCGGCCGGTTCACCCCGGCCCAGGCCACTGCCGCGATCGTCGTCTCGTACTACTGGCACTTCGTCGACGTGGTGTGGATCGGGCTGTTTGCGACGATCTACATAATCCGATGAGTGCCGACCGGGAAGGGGCGTTCGTGTCCGACGACGACGTCGACGAGCTGGGCTTCGAACCGGTGGTCTCGGCCACCGGCGCCGAGCCGAAGGTCAAGGCCACGGCCGAGGCCGACGATCGCCCGAAAGGGCTGCGCCGGCTGACCGCGCGTAAGGGCCCGAGCGGCGCGGCCCGTCCGCGCACCCGTCGGGGCTGGCGCCGCACGGTCACCAGCGGCGTCCTGCTGGCCACCGTCCTGGCTGGCGTCGGCGGCGCGTACACGATGTTCGCCAGCTCGTCGGGCGCCAACGACACGCAGACCAGCCAGCAAGACGTCGATGCCGGCCGGCAGCTGTACAACGTCAGCTGCATCACCTGCCACGGCGCCAACCTGCAGGGCGTGGAGGGTCGCGGCCCCTCGCTGATCGGGGTCGGCCAGGCCGCCGTGTACTTCCAGGTCAGCACCGGGCGCATGCCGGCCGCGGGCCAGGGCGGCATGGAGCCGCGCAAGACCGCGAAGTTCACCGAGCAGCAGATCAACCAGCTCGGCGCCTACGTCCAGTCGCTCGGCGGCGGCCCGGAGATCCCCGAGGGCAGCCTGCGGCTCGGCGACGACAAGCTGTCCGAGGGCGGCGAGCTGTTCCGGCTCAACTGCGCGTCCTGCCACGGCACCACCGGCAAGGGCGCCCCCTTGTCGGCCGGCAAGTCGGCGCCGGGACTGCGCACCGCCACCGACCGGCAGATCTACGGCGCCATGCTGTCCGGACCGGAGAACATGCCGGTCTTCAGCGACAACCAGCTCACGCCCGAGCAGAAGAAGGCCATCGTCACCTACGTGCAGCAGCTGGAGGCCTCGCGCGATCCCGGCGGCAACGGCCTGGACCGGATCGGTCCGGTGTCCGAAGGTCTGGTCATCTGGATCCTGGGCATCGGCGCCATGATGATCGTGATCTTGTGGATCGGAGCCAAGACGTGACCGAGCGCGCATCGCAGGCGCCCAGCACGGGGCGCGATGAGCGCTCGTCCGAAGAGCAGGTAGGCCAATGACCGGGTCGCAGTCCGACATCCCGAGCGAGGAAGAGCTCCGGGGCATGAGCACCGAGCAGGCGATGCTCACCGGTGCCGTCTCCGACGACGTTCATCTCGTACACCGGCGCAACCGGTTCCCGGTTCCCGGCACGAAGGCCGAGAAGCGGGCCGAACGCACCGTCGCCGCGTGCTTCGTGATCTCGGCCCTGGCCGGCGTCGGGTTCATCGTCGCGTTCATCGCTGCGCCGTACCACTACAAGACGCCCAGCCACAGCCAGAACTTCCGCTTCTACACACCGATGCTCGGCGGCCTGCTCGGCATCATGCTGGCCGCGCTCGGCATCGGCGCCATCCTCTGGTCCAAGTGGCTGATGCCGGAAGAGGAGTTCGTCCAGGAGCGGCACGACCAGGTGCAGCCGGGCGAGCCCGAGCAGCAGGTCATGACCGGTGCCACGCTCATGTCGGGCATCAACGACACGGGCCTGCCTCGTCGCGGCCTGCTCGTGCGCACCCTGTTCCTGGCCGGCGGCGCACTGGCCACGGTGCCGCTCGTCGCGCTCATCGGCGGCCTGCTCAAGGCGCCCCGCAAGACGCTGTTCCACACGCTCTTCCACCCACAGCCGGAGAAGTACCCCAACGGCATCCCGATCGTCTACTCCGACGGGCGGCGGGTCAGCCCCAACGACATCCAGCCGGGCGGCATCGTCACGGTGTTCCCGGGCGTGCCGGGCGGAATCACTTCGGCCAGCTCCCCCACCCTGATCATCCGGCTGCGGCCGGGCCAGGGCGCCGAGGTCCACGCCCGCAAGGGGCAGGGCAGTTGGGGCTTCGAGGACTTCGTCGCCTACTCGAAGATCTGCACGCACGCCGGCTGCCCGGCCTCGCTGTACGAGCAGCAGACCACTCGGCTGCTGTGCCCGTGCCACCAATCGCAGTTCGAGGTGCTCAAGGACGCCAAGCCGGTCTTCGGCCCGGCGACGCGCAGTTTGCCTAAACTGAAGCTGGCTGTCGAGGTCGTGGACGGAACCCAGTACTTCGTCGCCCCGCAGGACTACCAAGAGCCCATCGGCCCCGGCTTCTGGGAGCGTGGATGACTAGCACCGACGCCTCGTCAAAACGCGCGGCCAAGCCGCGCACCCTCGCCGGCAAGTCGGCGATGTGGGTGGACGAGCGGTTCCGGGTCGCGAAGCCGCTGCGCACGCAGCTGAACAAGGTCTTCCCCGACCACTGGTCGTTCATGATGGGCGAGATCGCGCTGTACTCGTTCATCATCTTGATCCTGACCGGCACCTACCTGTCGTTCTTCTTCGACGCCTCGATGGGCGAGGTCGTCTACAACGGCAGCTACGTCCCGCTCAAGGGCGTGGAGATGTCGCGGGCCTATGCCTCGACGCTGCACATCTCCTTCGATGTGCGCGGTGGCCTGGTCATCCGGCAGATCCACCACTGGGCCGCGCTGATGTTCATCGCGGCGATGCTGATCCACATGCTCCGGATCTTCTTCACCGGG
>DATBER010000189.1:0-18824 GCA_036558905.1 Jatrophihabitantaceae bacterium
CGCGCGGAACTCGGCCGATACATGGCGGTGGCCGAAGCCGCGATGTAGGGAAACACCCGATGCGGCGCACCGCGCGAGCGTCAGATCATGACATGCGCCGCAGATCTGCCTCGTCGAGTGCTATACACGCACATCGCCGAACCAGGACTGGTGGAGTCAGCGGCTCGCCTCGACGCGGCGGTCGCGAAGCCTGGGGGGCGCGGCCGTCGCGTCGAGTTGTCACCGCGTGGGCAAGCTCCCACGCCTCGGCGCGCGCCGGTGACACCCGCGTTGTCCGGATTGACCGCGTGACTTGCGGCCAAGGCTTCGCTCTCGGCAGTTGGTTGGCCTACCTTGTCGCTGCGGGTTGAGAACAGACCTCGTCCGACCCGCAGAGCTCGGTGGCGGCGTCGATGCCGGCCGGCTCACCTTCAGAGGCGGCCATGCCTATCGACGTAGTCGAGCTGTCGACTGCTACCCGCGGCGGGTGCGACCGGACGACGCGATGTCCAGCCCTACCGTGCGCGGCTGGTCAGCGAGCGCCGGAGAGCGACCGCACGCGATGACGACCACGCCCGCGCTGCAGCCGCAGGGCTTCGCAACTTCTGATCCGGAAATCGCTCAGCAGTTCCTGATCGACGCCCACCTGGACAACCGGATGCGGCTGTCCGGGCCGGCGACCCGGTTCCGGTTGCGCGTCAGCCGGCTGGATCCGGGCCCGTCTCGATCGACGAGTTCGAGCTGACCATGGCGACGCGGTTCAGCTATACGCCGATCACTCGCCCCGCATCGCTGTCGGCGGCCCGGCACTGGCAGCAGCTCGTCGACTACGTCGCGGCTACGCTGATGCGCAGCCCGGACGCGACCAGCCCACTGGTGCTCGGCAATACAGCGCGGCTGCTGGCCGCGGCAGCGTTGAGCACCTTCCCCAACACGGCCGTTCTCACCTCGACGATCGCGGACCACCACGACGCCCACCCGGCTGCGCTTCGCCGCGCCATCGCCTACATCGAGACCAACCCCGATCTCGACGTCGGCCTGCTCGACATCGCGCGCGTGGCCCGCGTCAGCCCGCGCGCCGTGCAACTCGCATTCCGGCACCATCTCGACACGACCCCGATGGCCTACTTGCGTCGCATCCGCCCCGACCGCGCCCACGCCGACCTGCTGGCCGCCGGCCCGGACGACGGCGCCACCGTCACCGCCGTGGCCGCTCGCCGGGGATTCCGTAGCTCGAGCCGCTTCACGGCGCACTACCACGCCGCCTACGGCCAACCGCCCAGCCGCATCCTGCACGCTGACCGGCCCGAGTCGCTTTCGTATCCGGCATAGGCGCCGTTCGTTCTGGCCGGTAGCGGCATGTGCACCGTCGAGGTTCACTGACCCCGAAAGCACCCGACCGGCACAGCGCACGATGCCATATCTCGGTCCCGGGTACCTCGTTGGCCGTCCCGGACCGTGCCGGACGCTATCCGGCCGCCCGTGCCACGGCGACGTGGTTCTGGTCTACCCCCCCGAGGCCAGAACCACGTCGCTGGCACGTTGTCCCGTCGGACCGCCTCATCGAGTTCCACCGATCGCACTACGGTGCACCGCCCACCCAAACGCCGCGCAGCTGACGGGGCGAACCTGCGGCAGCGCATCAGCCCAGGTCGCGCAACGCTCGCCAGTGTCGGCGTCGGTATGTCGATACGGCCCTGCGGGTGCCGGCGGTAAGCACGCCGCGCCTCGGTTTGTCGCCGGTCGGTGCGGTGCGGGTCATCCGGCGCGCCTCCGCCTCCTCCAGCAGACGCTGGATCCGGTAATCGGCCTCGGGTTGGGTCAGGTATCCGGGGAGCATGTCGATCACCTCCCCCGGCTTCTGGTCGCCGGCGAGGGCTCGGCGGGCACTCGATACACGTGGGCGTCGCCGTCGAGGACGACGACGCCCGCGCTGTTCGTGACCGTGGTCCGGAGCCGGACCACGGGCTTGGTGGCGTGCCGCTCGAGCACCTCGACCTCGGCCGTGATCTGGTCGCCCGGCCGGACCGGCGCCAGGAAGTTCCACGCCGTGCGCAAGAACACGCTGCCGGGTCCGGGCAGATCCTCGGCGACGACGGCGTTGAGGAGACCGGACGTCACACCACCCTGGACGATGAGCCCGCCGAACCGGCTGGCGGCGGCGAGCTCCTCGTCGTAGTGCAGTGGATTGCGGTCGCCGGTCAGCTCGGTGAACAGCTCGATGTCGCGGCGCGACACGGTACGGCTGCGCCGGGCACTGCTGCCGACGGCCGGCATCAGTGCGGTCATTCGGTTGCGACCTCGATGCTGACCGGCACCTGGCTGGTGATGACGTCGTACACGGCCGACCGGGCCCGGGACTGCTCGACGATCTCGCGCAGCGTCTCGGCCGGTGCGTCGCCCTTGACCGTGAACCGCACGGCGATGTTCTGGTAGCCGTTACGGACCTCCGGGTCGAGACCGAGGATGCCGTTGAGGTCGATGTCGCCGCTGACGGTGGAGTGCACCTCGGTGAGCCGAACGCCCCGAGCCGCGGCGATGTTGGCCAATCCGGCGGTCAGGCAGGCGGCCAGTGCGTGCAGCACGTACTCGACTGGGGTGGGTTTGTTGTCGCGGCCGACGAGCACGGCCGGGTGGTCGGCGTCGAAGTGGAAGCTGCGTTCGTGCGCGCGCTCCTCGCCGACGCCGTAGAAGCCGTCGATGGTGCTTCGGTTGTGGGTTCCGCTGAGCCACTGGTTGCGGGCCCGGAACTGGAATCGGGCGGCTTCGGGTGCGGCCTTGACCGCGTCGAGCGTGGCGAACAGGGTGGCGGTGTCGACGCCGTTGCTGGTCGACTCGTTGACGGTGCTGGTCATTTCGGTGCTCCTTCTGGTGTGCGCCGTCTGCGACGCGTTGTGGGCTACGCGGTGGCGAGCTGGTGCTCGCCGCCGTGGACTAGGGATGGCCGGGCGGCCAACTCGGCCGCTTCGGCGTCGAGGGCGCGGGCCAGCCGCTTCTGCAGCACGACGAACTCCGCGACCGGCGGGTATCCGGCGAGTGCGACGGTCAGCTCGAAGACGGGGCGCAACGCGCGATCACGCCGGCGCTGGTAGCCGGCCAGGGCGATGTCGGGATCGAGGTCGCCTCGCAGGGCGTGGTGCAGAGCGGTCGCGAGCAGCTCGGCGTCTCGGTATGCGTCGGACAGGCCGTGGCCGGTGACCGCGTCGCGGTGGTAGCCGGCGTCGCCGACCAGGGCCCAGCCCGGGCCGTGGGCCTGGCGCAGGTAGTTCGGGGTACGCAGCATGCCCATGACCGGCGACGTGCGCCGTGCCGGGCGCAGGCGGGCTGCCAGTTCGGGCGCGGTTCGTTGCAGGTACGCCGCGAACGCGTCCTCGCGGGACGCCGCGCTGCGCCGGGCCGCACGCGCATCCTCAGCCGGGCTGCTGATCCAGATGCAGACCTCGCCGTGGTGGGTGGGAAACACCCCGGTGAGCGCTCCGTCGGAGACGATGAGGTCGATGCCCGGCCAGGACAGGTCCGCGAAGTATGCGTACTGCACAGCACCGGGGGCGCCACGGTCCTCGACGACTTCGGCGCCGACCGAGCGAGCTGTCCGCGAGCCGAGCCCATCGGCGCCGACGACGAACCGCGCGGCGAGGTCGACCGGCGCAGCGCCGCGGTCGTGTCCGTACACCCCGACGGCCCGACCGGCATCGTCGACGTGCACGCCCTTGACCGTGACACCGAAGCGCAGCTGGGCCCCGGCGCCGGCCGCGGCGTCCGCGACGAGTGTGTCGAGAACGTAGCGACGCGGCGCGACGAGCAGGTCGACCCCGGCGCTGTACTTCACCGTACGGGTGACGGATTCGTCCGGAGTGGTGAACGTGATCTGGCGAAGGGCCGGCGCCCCGCTGTTCAGGACCGCGTCGAGCAGTCCCCACCGGTGCAGTTGCACGACGCCGGGCCGGGCGATCTGGTGGGTCGACAGCGTGTCACTCGGCAAGATGTCCCGGTCGACGAGTACGACGTCGTAGCCCTGCCGGGCCAGCAGGAGCGCGGTGGCCGCACCGGCGGCTCGGGCCCCGACGACCACGACGTCGTGGGTGTGGCGTAACGACTGCATGGCAAATTTGTACGGTCGCGGGCCCATCCACCGGATCCGTTGTCGGTACCGACATCGGGCGGGCAGATACCGAGATCGAGCTCGCTGCCGACCCACCGATGCGACAATCCGTGGGTGGGCGGCGGGGCGATCCTCGAACGCGAGCAGGAGCTCGAGGCGCTGGCCGCCGCAGCCGTGGAGGCGCGGGCCGGAGACGGTTCGGTCGTGCTCATCGCCGGCGAGGCCGGCATCGGCAAGTCGAGCCTGGTCGACGTCGTCGGATCCGTGCTTTCCTCCGAAATCCGCCTTCTCGTAGGCCATTGCGACGATCTCGCCACGCCGCGAGTGCTCGGGCCACTCCGAGACCTGACGAGCAGCGTGGGCAGTGCGCTGAGGCACGCGCTCGAGTCCCGCGACGGGAGCCGGGTGAGCGACGCGCTGCGCGCCGAGCTGGACCGTCCGGAGGAGCCGGTCGTGCTCGTCGTCGAGGACGTGCACTGGGCCGACGAGGCAACGCTGGACGTGCTGCGATTCCTGGTCCGGCGGATCGCCAGCCTGCCGGCCGTTCTGGTGCTGACCTACCGGGACGTGGAGCTGGCGAGCGGCCATCCGCTGCAGCAGCTGCTCGGCCTGGCCGCGAGCACGCCCCGGCTGCGGAGGTTGGCGCCGGCGCGCCTGTCCGCGCAAGCCGTCCGTCAGCTGGGCGCCCATACCGGGATGGACAGCGAGCAGGTGTTCGCGGTCACCTCCGGCAACCCGTTCTTCGTCGCGGAGGTTTTCGCGTCCGGCGACGTGGGCGGCGTGCCGCACACCGTCGCCGAGGCGGTACGGGCCCGGCTCGGCGATCTCGACGGGCCGACCCGCGACGCGGTCGAGCAACTCGCGGTGATCCCGTCCGCGGCGGAGCGATGGCTCGTGGACGCGGTCGTGCCCGGGGGGCTCGCGTCGCTCACCTTGGCCGAGCGGCGCGGCGTGCTGACCGTCTACCCGACGCGGGTCGCGTTCGCGCACGAGCTGGCCCGCCGGGCCGTCGTCGACTCCATGCCGGCCGCCCGACAGGTGGCCTGCAACCAGGCTGTACTTTCGGCGTTGCTCGAGCGCGGGGAAGGGGTCGACCTGTCGCGGGTCGTCCACCACGCCGCACGGGCCGGCGACGACGATGTGATCGCCCGACACGGCCCGGCGGCCGCCCGGGAGGCCGCCGCGGCCGGATCGCACCGCGAGGCGGTCGCCCACTACCGGCTGGTGCTCGATCACCGGCACCTGTTCCCGCCCGACGAGCAGGCCGATCTCCTCGACGGGTACGCGGTCGAGTGCCACACCGTGGGGCGCACCGACGTCGGCGTTCCGGCCCTGGAGGAGGCCGTCCGGCTGCGCCGAACGCTCGGCGACCCGCGCAAGCTGGGGCTGAGCCTGCGCTGGCTGTCGCGGATCCATTGGTGGGCCGGATCCCGCGCAGCGGCGGAGACGTGCGGCGCGGAAGCGATCGAGGTGCTCGAGTCGGCCGGCGACCGTCAAGCCCTGGCACTCGCGCTGAGCAACCAGTCGCAGCTGCACATGCTGGCCGGCCGCCGCGCCGAGTGCGTCGCGATCGGACGGCGGGCGGTAGCGATGGCGCGCGAGGTCGGCGATGCCGCGGTGCTGTCACACGCCCTGAACAACGTGGGCACGGCGTTGTGGGACAGCGGCGCCCCCGAGGGCGGAACCATGCTGGAGGACAGCCTTTCGGTGGCCCTCGACGCCGGCGAGGTCGAGCACGCCTGCCGCGCGTATGTGAACATCGTCTGGCACCTCTTGGACGTGCTTCGCTTCGCCGAGGCCGACCGCATCCTGGACGACGCCATCGAGCTGGCCGAGGACGCCGAGTTCGACGGCTTCCGCCGATACCTCGTGCTGACGCGGAGCATGGTGTACCTGGCCCGCGGCTGGTGGGACGAGGCCGAGCGCGAGATCCAGTGGGCGGTCGACGCCGAGCCGATCATCCGCTGCCCGGCGCTCGTCGTGCTCGGTACGGTCCGGGCTCGGCGGGGCCTGGACGGCGTCGAGCTGCTGGACCAAGCCTGGAGCGTCGCCCTGCAGCTCGGCGAGGCGCAACGCACCGGACATGCGGCGACGGCCCTGCTCGAGGCGGCGTGGCTGCGCGGCGACGCGCCCCGGGTCGCATCCATCGTGGCGCCGGTCTATGAGGACGTGCGCCGCTTCGGTCGTCTTTCGGCGGTGGCCGAGCTCGGATATCTGATGCGGCTCGCGGGCCGGGCCGTGCCGATCGACGACTCCGGGCACCCGTACGCCCGGCTGGCGCAGGGGCACTGGCGCGAGGCGGCCGAGGCGTGGGAGCGCGCCGGCTGCCCGTACGAGGAGGCGCTCGCCCGCGCCCAGAGCTCTGACGCCGCCGACCTGCTGAGTGCCCTCGCCGCGCTCGATGCCCTCGGCGCCGAACCGCTGGCCCGCCGTGTCCGGCTTCGGCTGAGGGAGCTCGGCGTCAGCCGTATCCCGCGGGGCCGCGTCCAGGCCACCCGGGACAATCCCGCCGGACTCACCGAGCGGCAGACCGACGTGATCCGCTTGCTCTGCGAAGGACTGACCAACGCCGAGATCGCGGCGCGGCTGGTGCTGTCCGTCCGCACCGTCGACACGCATGTCGGCGCGATCCTGAACAAGCTCGGCGCGAAGACGAGACGCGACGCGGCCGCGCGCGCGAAAGCCCTCGGATTGCTGGACGTTCAGGCCGGCCCGAACCGGACGAGTTAGCGCCATCCGCCCAGGGCGTGCTGGGCGGGCTTCCACCACGTGGGGCGGGTTATGGCCCTTGCTCGCTGCCCGCGCGGCGAGAGACGATCGGCGCGACGCCAACCAGGACATGATCATCGACACCCCGTCGGAGGGTGCGCCGGCGATCAGCGTCCTTCCCGTCTTCGACGGAGACCGGCGCCAGACGATCCTCTACCTGCAGCACGTAATGGGCGCGGTCCTGAAGCGCCCGTACGAGAGAAGCTTCGAGATGCTCAGCCAGCGCGAGCACGCGCTCGACAAGATCGAGAAGGTGTGCCGCAGGGAGGAGGGGTACACGGACGCGCTCAACCGGCGGTTCGCCGACAGCAGTTAGCGCATCGACTCAGGCGTTGACGGTCGGGGCACGAGTCTCGGTCGGGGTGCGCGCTCCGAGCACCACCAGCGCGATGCCGATCAGGGCGACCACCGAGCCGGCGATCAGCAGGGTCAGCCCGATCGGGAACAGGTGCGGGACGCGAAGCGAGAACGTCCCGTCGCCGGTCACGGACGGGCTGGCGTCGGCATTGATCAGCACCAGCCGGTAGCTGCCGTCGGTGATCTTCCAGCTCACCGACGCCGTGACGCCGCCCGACCGGACCGTCCAGAACGTCTGGGCCTGCGGCGGGGCGAGCTGAGCTGTGCCGTTGCCGTTCTGCCGAGCCGTCTGCAGCCGGAACGGTTCGACGTCGAAGTCGGTGACCTTGTCGAACGGAACGCCGGCCAGATACTGATCGACGGCGGCGGCCGGTCCGATCCCGACGAACACCGGCTGTTCGACGCCTCTGACCGTCACGCGCAGCGTCGGGTCGCCGGCCGAGGACGCGAATCCGTTCGTGTCCTTGATGTCGTTCATCGCGACGACGAGGGCGCTGGTGTGCGTCGTGACGCGATTGTCGTGGGAGGTCAGGGTGCTGTCCGACCCGAAGAGCGCCATCAGCGCACCGCCGCCGGCCGCGGCGATGGCGCCCAGGACGAACAGGATGACGCCGATGACGATGAGAATCACGCGCTTGGCCATGGCTAGGCCCTCCTCGTGGTCGCCGGGACTCGATCTGACTGGCCGGCCGGACGCCTCGCCGGCAGGTAGCCGAGGGCGAGTCGCACGGCTCCCCCGACCGCCAGGCCGAGGGCAGCGCCCCCGGCTACGTCGAGCGGGAAGTGGGCGCCGACGTTCATCCGCGCCACCGCGACGACGACCGGCGCCAGGATCGCGATCACCCGCCCGACCCGGCCGAGGTAGGGCCAGGCAACGACGGCGAGCGCGGTGATCACGGCGACGTGGCCGGACACGAAGCCGAGCCCGCCCGCGGCCGCGCCGCGGATGTGGACGTCGGGCAGGAGCGCCGGCGGCCGGCCTCGTTCGACCAGTCGCCGGATGACGTCGGCGGCCAGCTCGTATGCGACCGCGCCGGCGACGAGCAGCCCGAGCGCGAGCCACCACTTGCGGAACGCGGCCGCGATCGCGGCGGCCACCGGCACGACCAGGAAGTTGCCCAGCTGCATGATCGGCCAGACCACGACGAACGGCGCCAGGGTCGGATCGTTCACCGCCCGGAACACGTCGACCTCGGCGCGGCTCACGTGATGGGCGTCGATGGGCAGCGCGCACATCGTGAGGGCGACGGCGCCGATCACCAGCAGCGCGAGGCCGACCGGGTCCGGGACGAGCCGACGCCCGATCATGACGTCGTCTCCGGCACCAGCGGCGTGCGTGGTGCCGTGTTGGGGGCGCGGCGCCACGAGCGGTTGCGCCGCCAGAACACGTACGTGCCCAAACCGACGGGAATGGGCAGCACGTAGGTCAGGGCCCGGAACACGAGTACGGCGGCGGCCACCTCGGACCGCACCCCGCCGGCCGCGGACAGTCCCGTGATCAGCGCGACCTCGATGACTCCCAGACCGCCCGGCGTCAGCGGGATGGCCGACAGCAGCCGGGCGAACGTGAACACCGCCAGCGCCTCGGCCCAGCCGACCTGGCTCTGGCTCACGCCGACGAAGCGCAACGCGAGCAGCAGCACCAGGAACAGCGACAGGTGGCTGACGAGTGTCAACACGGTGATGCGCAGCCAGCGGGCCCGCAGCAGCATGATCGTCCGCTCGCGGAACTTCATCGTCGCGAGCTCCCATCCGTGGACGGGCGGGCGGTGCAGCACGCGAAGGATCGACGACGCGATGCGGCCGGACACGATGCCGACCTGTCGCGCCGACTCCCGGCTGCGCAGCAGCAGCCCGAACACGATGATCGCGCCGATCAGCCCGGCGACACCGAGCGCCCCGGCGATGATGCGGGCGGTGCTGCCACCGGCGCCGGTGAACGCGAGCAGTGCCAGGGCGAGCACCGGCATCGCGAGCTTGGCGAAGTTGTTCCATACGCCGGCGACGAGCAGTGAGACCGAGCTGCGTGTGCGCGAGAAGCCCCACGAGCCGTACATGGCGTAGCTCATCGCGATGCCGATCGCCCCTCCGCCCGGCACGGTGTTCGACACGGCCGTCGACGACTCGGTCACCACGGCGGCCTGCGGGTACGTCAGCCCGGGCATCGTTGCGACCATCACCAGCCAGTACGTGGCGAGATTCCAGACGGCTGCGAGTGCGAGTATCGCGATCTCCACTCCGGTCATCGACCGCACCGAGTCCCAGACGTCGGAGACGCTCGTGAACTGCGGCAGGAAGTACCAGAAGACCGCGACGACGATGACGATCGACGTCAGCGGGCCGACGATCCGGCGCAGCCGGGCCCAGTTGCGGGACCGGGGGGCCGTCTCCTCGCGCGGCGTGGACACCCCCGTCATGGCGTGCCTTCCTCCTTGTCGGGTGGGTCGAGGTCGAGGCGCCCGTCGCTGTCGTCGCTCACCCACTGCGCGACGGCGTCGCGGCGGACGAAGCCCAGCCCGGCCGCGATCGCCGCCATCGACGTCTCGCCGGTCTTGACCGGTAGGTCGAAGTGGTAGTTGACGCACCCGCCCGTGAACACGTGATCCCAGTCGCCCCGGTACCTCGTGCTCGTCCGGTCGGCGCGCACGTAGCGGGCCATGCCGGGCTGCGGGCCTGGCTCTACGACGCCGGTGGGTTCGCACTGTTGCGTCAGCGTCACCCGGATCGCGTGCCGGCCCTCGTGGCCGGAGTCGAGCCAGATGCGGCCGCGTCCGCTGCGGATGTCGACGGACTCGAAGGTGACGCCGGCCGGCAGCGCTGCGATGCAGGGCAGCCACGAAGCCGTAGGGACCGCCTGCGCCATGAGCACGGTCGGCGGCACGTCCTTGTCGCTGGGCCAGCTTCCGGACACCGGGCAGCTCGGCACTCGCCCGGGCGGGGCCCCGATATCCAGCGAGGCTGCACATCCGGTCGTCCCCAGGAGCGGAGCGACCAGAACGGCGGCCAACCAACGGCGGTTCATATCGGGCTGTTCACGACTAGGGGCACGGCCACGATCACGGCCAGCACGAACAGGACGATCACCGTCACCGACAGGGTGATCCGGCGCAGGCTCCACCGCTGGACGTGGACCCGCGGAAGGGCCTGCGGCAGCAGCGCGACGAACTCGCCGTGCAGGTCGCGTCCCTGGGCGCGCACCATCCGGCGCAGCTGCGAGGGCATCGTGATGCCACGCGTCGCGGCGAACGCCTCCGCGATCTCGGCGTCGTTGAACAGCCGGCGAGCTCGCGCGAGCACGCGCGCGGGCTCGGTGCGCAGAGCCAGGACGAGCATCATGTTCGCCAGGTCGACGGCTTGCCGCCACGGGCTCGGGCGCACCTGGGCGAAGGCCGGGTCGACCAGGACCACCCGGCCCTCGTGCACCAGCAGGTTGGCCGGCTTGATGTCGCGATGCGCCAACCCCGCGTCCCACATCCGTCGAACGAGCGCCAGGCCCTGGTCGATGATCGCGTCGTCGACCTCCGCGTTCCCGATCTCCTGTGCGTCCGGGAAGAACTCCATGACGACGAGGTACTCGCGTTCGGGCGTGATCTCGACGATGCCGTAGGGCCGCGGCACCGGGAGGTCGGCGTCGCGCAGCAGGCGCAGCGCGTAGTCCTCGTACTGGACGAGGCGGCGCACGGTGTTGAAGGCCTTCTCGTCTTCGAGCCGTCCATACAGCAGGGTACGGCCGAGCTTGTACCAGCGATCCGAGCGCAGGTGGGTCTGCGAGTACAGCTTCGCGAATACGACGTAGTCGGGATCGCCCTTGACGGTGACCCGCAACGGCGTCGACCCGCCGGATCCCTCGAGCCCGAACGGCTGGAGCTCAGTCGCGATCAGGCAGAGCTGATCCTCGAGCCCGTGCCGGATGGCCACGTTGCGCGGGCCGTCGATATCGAGGTGGGCCGTGCGGCCGCGGCGATACGTCACCGGGAAAGCGTCGTTGGGGGCCAGCACGCGAAAGGCCAGCAGCGGGACCGTAACGCCGAACACGACCCCGAGCAGGGCGTCGCTCGGATTGTCCTGGGCCAGGTAGGTCCGCGCCACCGCCGCGAGTGCCAGCACCACCCCGACGACGAACTTGCCGTACTGCCGGGTATGGCCAGCCGGCACGACGGCGTAGAGCGTGCACATGAGGAACGCCGCCAACACCATGAGCGGCAAGGACGGCATCGCGAAGCCCTTCCAGGACGCCAGGATCTCCACGCCGAGCGGGCGCGGCCGCTGCAGCGTCACGGCGATCGCCTCGCCACCCGATGCGACGGCCACACCGACACCCAGCCAGACGAGCAGATGCCGCCAGCGTCGCCAGATGACCAGGACGACCAGGTTGACCAGCCACACGGCTTGCAGCGCGGCGCCGGTCGCGGGTGCGGCGAGCACCTTCATCAGGCCGGTCAGCCACCCGGTCCGCAGATCGACGAACCATTGCGTCACGGCGTGGTCGGCGACGTCGAGCGCGGTGCGCGCAGCCGCCGACAACGCCAGCAACACCCAGATCCCCGCGACGAGGACGGCAAGGCACAGCCAGAGCACGCCGGACACGTTGATCCGATGCGGCAGGGGCGGAGGCTCCCCGGACGGACGGCGGCGTCTACGGGGCGACGTGGCCACCCGGACCGGCGCGACACCCGCGCTGGCCTGACCGATCGGTGGGCTCGACATGACGGCCACCGTCAGGTTCGTCGTACGGACTTGCTCATGGCACCCCCCGGAACCTGCCGCCAGTACTCGTCCACGCTCACGGTGTCAAGATCGCGGCTCGCGGCGCATCCGTGGCGGCACTAGTCCTCGCCGAACCGGTACGTACACGGATGCCGCGACGCGCCCCGCCGACGACGCTGGTCGCCAGCCGTTGGAGGTGCAGTGGGCGTTATCGGCGCTGATGTGGTCGTCGTGGGCGGCGGGCTGGCCGGAACCGCGGCGGCGGTGCTGCTGGCCCGCGCCGGGGCGTCGGTCACGTTGCTCGAACGCGGGCCCCCGGCCGACCCGGTCGACGTCGGCGTCGTGCTGGAGCCCGACGGCCTGGCGGTGCTGGCCGGCCTCGGCCTGTCGTCGGTACGCCGGCGCGGCTGCCCGCTCGACGATCGGCTGGGCGTTCGGCGCAGCGTCCTGCACGAGGCGCTGCTCGGCGCGGTCATGGCCCAGCCGGGAATCGCGTGCCGGCCGGCTGCCGAGGTGACGGGCTGCCGGCCCGACGGTGTGGTCGAATCCGTCTGGCACGGCCGGCCCAGCACCATTCGGGCCGATCTGGTGCTCGGCGCCGACGGGATCGCCTCGGTGGTACGGCGCAGCGGCGACTTCGCGCCGCGCGTGCGCCGCCGCCGCGCCGGCTACGTCCGCGGGCTGGTGTCGGGACGCGGCCTCGCCCCGGCCGAGTACTGGACCGCGCTCGGTCTCTTCGGGAGCGTTGCCGTCGACCCGCAAACCGTGTCTTTCTACGCGGCGGCCCACGCCCGACCGGTCCGAGACGCTCGTGATCGCGGTGCGTTGGCCCGCCGGTGGGATGCGGTGCTGCCCCCGGCTGGGGAAGCGCTGCGCCGGGCCGAGGACCTCGTACGTGACGACGCGGTCCGCATCGACTGCCGGCGGTGGCACGACCGGCGGCTCGTCCTCGTCGGCGATGCGGCGCACGCGACGACCCCGGCCTCGGGCCCTGACGTCAGCAGTGCGCTGGTCGACGCCGCAGTGCTCGCGGCCGAGTTGGCGCACACGCGCGCGACGGCCGACGGCTTGCGCCGGTACGCGCTGCGGCGGGCCCCGGCCGTGCAGGCTCGGCAGGACCGCGCGGATCGGGTGGTCCATATGTCGCGACTGCGGCGCCCACTCGCCCGGATCGGCCCCGATGTTGGCGGACCGTCGTCGATGTCCCGACCGTCCGGCAAGCAAGAAGATCCCGCGCAACTGCTGGAACTCGTCGGGTCGCTCGGCCACTGACGAACGCCTTCACCGACGCATCGGCCGCTCGTATCCTGGCTGGATGCTGCGGGGGCGGGGCTCGGAGCTGCGCGCGCTCGAGCGTCTGATCGGCGAGGCGCGGGCCGGGCGGGCCGGCTCGCTGGTGCTGCGGGGGCCTCCGGGCGTGGGCAAGTCGGCCCTGCTGGCCCACGCCGCGGCCGCCGCGGACGGGATGACCGTCCTGCGCGCCGCCGGCGTCCAGACCGAACGCGATCTGCCGTTTTCCGTGCTCCACTCGCTGTTCCGCCCCGTCCTCCCCCTCATCGAGCGGCTGCCCACGCGGCAGCGCGATGCCATTCGTGGTGCGCTGGCTCTCGGGCCGCCCACCGGCGACGACCGCTTCCTCGTGTCCGCCGCCGTGCTGTCCCTCCTGGACGAATGCGCCGGGCGCGACGGGCTGCTCTGCCTGCTCGACGACGCCCACTGGATGGATCGGGCCTCCCTCGACGCGCTGCTGTTCGCCGCCCGTCGGCTGGACGCCGACCTGGTCGGGCTGGTGTTCGCCGTCCGCGACTTCGAGGACCAGGACGTGCGCGATTCCCGCATCGACGTCATCGAACTGCACGGCCTCGGACGGCACGACGCGCGGGCGCTCGTTGCCGAACAGGCCGGGATCGACCCGGCCGACGGCGTTATGACCCACCTCATGCACGCGACGGCCGGTAATCCGCTGGCGCTCACCGAGCTGGCGACGGCGCTCGACCGATCGCAACTCGCGGGCGAACTGCCACTGCCAGAGCCACTGCCGGTCAGCGCCGGCATCGACAACGCATTCCTGGCCCGGGCTCGCGGTCTGCCTGACGACACGCGCCGACTGCTGATGCTGGCCGCCGCGGAGGGCACGGGCGATCTGGCAACCGTGCTCGCCGCCGCGCGTCACTGCGGCATCTCGGCCGACGCGCTCGCCCCGGCCGAGGACGCCGGCCTGGTGATCGTCGGCGACGGCACCCTGACGTTCCGGCACGAGCTGGTCCGATCCGCCCTGTACGGCTCGATGAGCTCGGTCGACCGGCGCGCGATCCACGCGCAACTGGCCGACGTGCTCGTCGCCGACAGCGACACCGATCGCCGGACCTGGCACCGCGCTGTCGCCGCTGTCGCTCCCGACGACGTCGTGGCCGACGAGCTGGCCGCGTCGGCCCAGCGCGCCCGGATGCGCAGCGGCCACGCCGGTGCCGCGGCGGCCCTGCACCGGTCGGCCGCGCTGACGAGCGATCCCGAGGCCCGCGCCCGCCGGCTGGTCGACGCCGCCGAGAACGCCTGGCTGGCCGGCAAGCCCGAGCTCACGCAGTCCTGCCTGGACGAGGCCCGCCCACTGACGTCGGACGCGGCTCTGGGCGATCAGATCGCCCGGCTGCGCGCCCGGTGGGAGCTGCGCCGCGGCCTGGCCACCGAGGCGTTCCACCGCTTCCTGGCGGCCGCCCTGGACGCGCAGTCGCGCGATCCCGACACGGCCGCCGGCCTGTTCGCCGAGGCCTCCGAGGCGGCGCTCTACGTCGGCGACATCGAGGGAATGATCCGGGCCGGCAAGCTCGCCGCGGGCGCGACTGCTATCCGGCGTGACGGGCGGTTCTGGCGCGACTACTGCGTCGGCGTGGCCGAGATCCTCCAGGGCCGCCGACCCGAGTCGGAGCCGTTCCTGCGCGCCGTGATCGACGCGGTCGAGGGCGATGCCCATCCCGCCGAGCTGGTGTCCGCGGGCATCGCCGCCGTCTGGCTGGGCGACCAGGGCCGCGCCATGACGCTCTACGCGCGGGCGGTGCAGGCCGCCCGGATCGCCGACATGTCGGGGAACCTGCCCTACGTCCTGGAGTACCTCGCTGCCACCGAGCGCACCCGCGGCCGGTACGCGACCAGCCAGGCCAT
Source organism: Jatrophihabitantaceae bacterium (assembly GCA_036558905.1). GTDB lineage: Bacteria > Actinomycetota > Actinomycetes > Mycobacteriales > Jatrophihabitantaceae > DASXRA01. The sequence continues at coordinate 15,074 of DATBER010000189.1, forward strand.
CTCGGAAGAGGGCCTGCGGCTCAGCCTGGAGACCCAGCAGGAGACGTCGGCGTGCAACCACCTGTCCAACCTGGCCCACCTGGCGGCCCTGGCCGGTGACGAACCGACCTGCCGGCGCTACGCCGACGAGACGCTCGCGCGCGCCCTGCCGCACGAGCTCGGCTTCCCGGCGGCCCGGGCGTCGCTGGCCGTCGCCGTGTTGCATCTCGGACTGGGCCGGTTCGCCGAGGCGCTCGCCGCGCTGACCGAGCTCGCGGCGGCCGGCCCGGGCGTCGGCCATCCGGCGATCGTGATGTTCTCGCTGCCCGATCGGGTGGAGGCGGCCGTTCGGTGCGGCGACCTCGACGCCGCGACCGCGGCGCTGCGCGCGCTCGAACGCTGGAGCGCCCACGCCGCGCTGTCGGCCCGCGCCGTTCTGCTGCGCTGCCAGGCCCAGCTGGCCGACGATGCCGCCGCGACAACTCTGTACGCCGAGGCGATGCGACTGCACGCGTCCGGGCACAGCCCGCCGCCCGAGGTCGCCCGCACCCAGCTGGCGTACGGCGAGTGGCTGCGCCGCGCCCGCCGGCCGGCCGAGTCCCGCCAGCAGCTGCGGGCCGCCGTCGAGACGTTCGACCGGCTCGGCTCGACACCGTGGGCGGAACGCGCGCGGCTGGAGCTCAGGGCCAGCGGCGAGACGATCCCCCGGCCCGGCGACGAGAACACGACCCGTCTCACCCCGCAGGAACTGCGCATCGCTCGGGCCGTGGCCGACGGCAGTTCGACCAAGGAGATCGCCGCGCTGCTGTTCGTCAGCCCCCGCACCGTCGAATACCACCTGCACAAGATGTTTCCCAAGCTCGGCATCTCGTCGCGGGCCGACCTGATCCGACTGGTATTGAGCAATCCCGCCCTGGTCGAGCGCTAGTGCCCCGCAGTTCCTCGGACGTCCCGATCGGAGTTCCCGACCAGGGTGATCCGGCCAAGTCGCTGCTGAAGCAGCCCTCGGCGCGCTCCAGGCTGCCTGGCAGAAAGCCGGCCTCAAGGTCACGCTCGACGGCCTGAGCGAGGCGTGCTGTCCGAGCAGCTCGCCGAGGACGATGCCCACATCGCCTTGTCCGACGCGAGATCCCTCCGGCTACGCTGGCGAGCTTGTCGACCGTCGGCGTCCGGATGTGCGTGTTCCCCGGTCGATCCGAGCCAACGACCACACCACTGGTCCGACGTCACGAGCAGTACGTTCGGACGCGAACCAGTGGCGTGAGTCGTCACGGGCAACCGCTCAGCGATACATGTTCGGCCAGGTGCGCCAGCCGACCACCTGGCGGGTGATGATGTTGTACCCGAAGGAGAGGAACGATCCGTTCGGCAGCTGCACGCTGCTCGGGTTGGCCTGGTCGTCGGAGCTGGAGTTGTACACCGGCAGCTGGCGGTAGCCGGTCCACGGCCCGTACGGGTTCGTGATCAGTTCGGCGTAGGTCGGGCGCAGCGGCTGGAGGATGTTCCCGAACGTCACCAGCACCGACCCGTCGGCGGTCAGCAGCAGATGGTCCGACGAGGCCGGGATATCTGTCCACTCCGGCGCAGTCCAGGTCTGGCCGTTGTCGAAGGATCGGACGATACGCGACTCACGTTCCGCGCCGACCGACGCGAAGTACATCCGGATGATCATCACCAGTTCGCCGTTGGGCAGCCGGACGATGTTCGGCTCCCGGTTGGTGTACTGCGAGTTGTCGGCGACGACGGTCATCTGCTGGCTGGCCGGGAACGTCTTGCCGCCGTCGGTGCTGCGGGCGATCCGGGCTCCGGAGCCGTAGAGCGGCTGCAGCACGTCGCCGTTCGGCAGTTGGACGGCGGGCCCGTGCTCGTACGTGCCGATGGTCGATTCGATTTTGGTGAAGGTGGGGAACGTCTTTCCCCCGTCGGTCGAACGGTAGACGAAGGTACCCACGTTCGCGCCGCCGGCGGCCCAGTTCGTCTCGAACGTGGTGAGCAGCAGGGTTCCGTCGCGCAGTTCGGTGATCTTCGGGTCGCGGCAGTCGTACTGGGTGGCCACGACGGTGACCGGCTTGCTCCAGGTCCGCCCGTTGTCCGAGGAGCTGACCAGCCGGATGACGCCGTTGGCGTTGGTGTGCGCGGTCGCGTAGTGGTACGCGACCGCGATCCGCCCGTCCTTCAGCCGCACCGCGTCGGGGAACCGCGGCTGCTCCGGCCCGGCCTCCTGCGAGACGACCGAGGTCGGGATGGGTGCGAACGACTGGGTGTTCATCTGGATCGAGCGGCACAGCCCGCTGCGTCCATCGGTTACGGTGACGCTGACCGGGTGCAGTCCGATGTTCGGCTCGTCCAGAGCGGCGCGAACCGTGAGCTGGCCGGTGGGACCGGTGATCTGCGCCGGGGCCCAGCGGTCACCGACGTAGACCTCCGCCCGCAGCCGGCGCGGATCGGCCGAATGGTCGGTGATCGACGCGACCGCGGACACGGCGGCGTGGCTCGTCGCGGTCAGCCGGGTGACCAGGCCCGCCGACGTGATGCCTTGATCGAGATCGGCCGGGTCGACCTGGTCGGTCATCGACAGGTTGTCGACGTACACGTCGGTGCCCTTGCCGGACACCCCGGACGAGGCGACCTCCAGGCCGGTTACGGCCACCGCGGCCGCGGTATGGGCGGTGGTCCGGAAGACGAAGTCGCCCACCTGCATCACCAGCGCATTCGGCGAGGCGGTCAGGGTCATCCGGGTCGGCGCGTCCTGGTCGGTCAGGTCAGGGATCACCGCCCATTGCTGGGCCGTCGTGCCCTGGTAGGCGGTCACCTGGGCCGCCGGGCTGGCCCCCCATGCGTACAGGGGCGCGACCTGCAGCCGATACGCGACGACGTCGTTGCCGGCGGAGTCGCTGCCGTGCACGGCGAGGTAGAACGGGATTGCCATGTGCGGGGCGAGGTCGATGCCGACCCGGCGGGCCGCGGCGGCCGACGCCGGGAAGATCACCGAGCTGTCGGCGGTCGTCGACGTGTCGGTGATGTGGACCGCCTGACCGCCGGCCGGGGCAGCGGCGACCACCACCGTCCCGCGGGTGGCCGTGCCGGCGGGTGGCTGGCCCGCCGGCTCGTCGTCGAAGGTGCGGACGGTGCCATCCGTCGGAGCGGGGCAGGCAGAGCCCGCCGCGGCCGCAGAAGTCTGGTCGGCCGGCGCGGCAGTCGCGTCGGTCACCAGCGACGGGCTCAGGGCGAGGGTGGCGGCTGCCGCGGCGGCGACAACCACGCGTGCGATGCGATGCATTACCGATCCTCCGCAGCCTCTCAACTCGATGTCACCGAGAAGTCGTCGATCTGGAATTCGCCGCCGTACTCGGACGGATCACCGGTGGTGAACACGAGCGAGTTGACGGCCGTCACCGCAGCGGCCGGGGTCGTAGCGGTGAAGGATTGGTCGCCGACGGTCAGCGTCGCGCTGGTCGTCGTGGCGTCGATGCTCAGCGGGAGGTAGGTCCGCAACGGCACGGCTCCGGCGAGTGTCCCGAGCGAGGTCCAGCCGCTGCCGTTATTCGCTTCCACCACCGCGGGGCTGCCCGGCCGGATGCGGAACTGCCACGGCTGCGCCGCGTCGCCGCCGCTCGACGTTCCCCTGGTGCTGATGGTGAAGCTGGTGCGGAAGTCGCCGCTCCCGAACATCATCTGCGCGTGCAGGTGTCCGGACGACGTGGTCGGCCGGGTGATCCGGGCATTGTCGTCCGTCCACTTGTCCCACAGCCGCAGATACGTCGAGCTGTGG
>DATBER010000190.1:0-12369 GCA_036558905.1 Jatrophihabitantaceae bacterium
GGGCGAGACGTGCGGACGAGCGTCTTGATCGAGACGCCGGTGGCTTCTTGCAGATGGCGGCCGATGGCGAGCGTGGCGAACACCACGGTCAGGTGGTCGCTGATGGACGTGCCGATCAGCGTCATCGCTCGGCCCGAGGCACTCGTGCGCGACGCGTGACGACCTACCGCTTTTCAGATCGGCGATGATCAGTGCATCGCAGTGCGCACCTCCGAGAACACGGCCCCGGCCGCCTCTACTGCATCGGTTGAGCCGAGCGTGCACGCGTATGGATTGAGACGGAAACCGAGACGGAGCTATCGCTCACGTGTTCGAGAGTCGAGTGAGGGGAGTCGACGGCCGTAAGGGCGCGTGGTCAAGTGGTGAGCCCAGAGCAACTGTCTATGCGCCAGCCGCCGTACCGGCGCGTATGGAGGCGGTGCTGAGGACGTCCCGACATGGACCCGGTCGGGCGGCGTTCACTCCGCGGATCGACCCACGCCACCGAGCCCATCCTGGAGAACCGGATTTAGTGACCTGACCGATCGCAACCTCGAGGGCCTTCGGTTGCCGGCCGGCCGATCTCAACGAGCTGGTGCGGATGGGCCGCGGCCTGGTCGTCAAGCGCGAATCTGTTGTCGTCAAGGTGACGACCTGAATGTGGAATCGTCGGCTGGGCGGCGAGGTGCATCGACAATTCGCCCCGCCCACTACTCCTGACTGTCGCTCGCGTATCGCTGCATATCTGGGCATCGGAAACGCAACAGTCACAACGTAACTGCCCGTTGCGGGTCCTTCGAAATCCCGTCAAGCGCGCCCGGTCGTGACGTAACGCCTGGCCGATGTCGGTCGACACGGGCAGAATGCTCGAACTAGGACACCCGTCGGGGAGGAGTCCATCGTGGCCGTGCCAGCGACGACTGACCCGCCCGAACGCCAAGCGACCTCGCTGCGAGGGTTCGTGGGCCGCGAGCGTGAACTGGGCCTGCTGCACCGGATTCTGAGCGACGGCCCGGCGCCGGTGGTGGTGCTGATAGAGGGCGAGGCGGGCATCGGCAAGAGCCGCCTGGTGCACGAGTTCCTCAAGACGAGAGCGGCCCACGCGCCCACCCGTCGAGCGCTGACGGCCTGCTGCCCGCCGTTTCGCCAGCCGCATACGTTGAGCCCGGTGGTCGATGCTGTCAAACAGGTGGCCGACGATGTGCGCGAGCTGCGGCTGGGCGGCCTGGCCGGCGCGCTGCGCCCGCTGTTCCCCGAGTGGGCCGAGGACCTGCCGCCCAGCCCCGAGCCGGCCGAGGACGCCACCGCGGCGCGTCACCGTGTGTTCCGGGCGCTGGCCGAGCTCCTCGAGCGGCTCGACGTGGAGGTCCTCGTTCTCGAGGACGCGCACTGGGCCGACGAGGCCACCCTGGAATTTCTGCTCTTCCTCGCCGCAGCACCCCGGGCCGTGCGGCTGCTGATCACGTGCCGGCCGGAGGACGTTCCGGCCGAATCGCTGCTGCCGCGCCTGGCCCGGTTCGCGGCCGGTGGCCGGCGGCTCGAACTGTCCGCGCTCGACGTGCCGGCCACGGCCCAGCTCGTCTCGTCGATGCTGTCGGGCTCGCGGGTGTCCGACGAGTTCGCGACGTTCCTGTACGAGCACACCGGCGGCGTGCCCTTGGCAGTGGAGGAGTCGGTGCGCCTGATGGTCGACCGGGGCGACATCTTCCGCCGCCGCGGCGAGATGGCTCGTCGGCCGCTCGCCGACATCGCGGTGCCGCCGACGCTGCGCGACGCGGTGCTCGAACGGGTGCGGCGGCTCGGCCGCGAGGCGCTGGCGGTGCTGTGGGCGGCCGCCGTGCTGGCCGACCCGGTCGACGAGCGGATGCTGCGCGCGGTGTGCGGGCTGCCGGCCGGGCGGCTGCGGCACGGCCTGGGCGAGGCGCTCGACGGCAGCCTGCTCGTCGAGGACGACCGTGGCCTGGTGTCGTTCCGGCACGTGCTGGTCAGCCGGGCGGTGTACGAGGCGATCTCGCGACCGCAGCGCCGTTTGCTGCACCTGCGCGCCGGACACGCACTCGAACGGGTCACCCCACTACCGGTGGCACGGCTGGCCACGCACTATTCGCACGCTGGCGAGACGGCCAAGTGGTGCGAGTACGCCGAACTGGCCGCCGACATGGCGCTGACGCCCGGCGACGAAGCGACGGCCAGCGCGCTGCTGCATGACCTCATCGTCCACGCCGACCTGCCCGCGCCGACGGTGGCCCGGCTGGCCAGCAAGATCACGTTCACCTCACCGTCCACCGTGGCCCGCTGCGAGGAGCTGCTGCCGGCACTGCGCGCGGTGCTGGAACAGCCCGGGCTCGGGCGCGTCGACGAGGCGCAGCTACGCGCCCAGCTCGGTCGGGTGTACGGCGTGATGGAGGACTTCGAGGCCGCGTACGCCGAGCTGGAGCGAGCTGCGCCGCACTTGCCGCGGGGCTCGGTCGCTGCAGCTCGGGCGATGCTGCTGCTGGCCTGGCCGCAGGGCGTACTGCGACCCGTCTCGGCGCACTTGCGGTGGTTGCGCCGGGCGTCGGAGGTAAGCGAGCGGCTGGAACCGGCCCAGCAGTTGGACTTCCTGGCCCACCGGGCGACCGGCCTGCTCATGCTGGGCGAGGAGGAGGGCTGGGCGGCCGCCGCGCGCGTACCTCGCGACGCGGCGACCGCGCCGGAGCGGCTCGTGCTGGCAATCGGGCACATGAACATCGGCGAGGCGGCGATGTTCTGGGGCCGGCACGCCGAGGCGAGGCAGTGGATGGCCGACGCGCTGCATCTGGCCGAGATCGACGAGCACGCGCGCTGCCGAAGCATCATCATGGTCAAGCAGGCCCACCTGGACTGGTTCACCGGGTCCTGGGACGGCTTGCTCGAGCGGGCGGTCGCCTTGGCCGCGGACGAGGACCTCGCGCCGGTGACGCGCTACGAGGCCGAGCTGATAGCCGGGCAGATGCATGCGGTGACCGGCTCGGTCGACGCGGCCGCCGAGTACCTACTGCGCGCGCACGCCGCGATGCGCCGGCATGTGCTGCTCGACAGCCTCGAGTCCGCCGCGGCGCTCGGCCGGTTGCACCTGGCCGCGGGTGACGTCGAGGCGGCGCTCCGGCTCACCGACGGGCCGCTCGAGCTCGTCGCCGGACGGGGCTTCTGGATCCGCGCCGCCGACGTGCTGCCGGTTCGGGTGGCCGCGCTCGCCGCGGCCGGCCGAGCGGACGAAGCAGCCGCCCTACTGCCCGCCTTCGCCCGCTGGCTGCGCGGCCGCGACGCACCGGTCGGCCGGGCGGCCATGGCCACCTGCCGGGCCATGATCGCCGAGGAGCCTGATCGGGCCGCGACCGCCTTCGCCGAGGCGGCTACCGCCTGGCGGGCGTCGGCCCAGCCATACCAGGAACTGCAGGCCCGGGAAGGCCAGGCGCGCTCGCTGCTGGCCGCGGACCGGACCGACACCGCGCTGCCGTTGCTCGCCGAGGTGGGGCAGATGCTCGCCAAGCTCGGCGCCAGCGTCGATGCCGACCGAGTCGCGCACGAGCTGCGTCGGCACGGGGTGCCGGGGCGTACGACTTGGCGGGGCGGCCGGCGGGGCTACGGCGACCAGCTCTCGCCGCGGGAGTTGGAGGTCGTGCAGCGGGTGGTGGCCGGCCACACCACCCGCCAGATCGCCGAGCAGCTGTCCCGCTCGCCGGACACCGTCTACTCGCAGCTGCGTTCGGCCATGCGCAAACTCGGCGTGCCGTCGCGCACCGCGCTCGCTGTCCGGGCCGCCGAGCTAGGCATCACCGGATCTTTCACAATTCGGCACTGAACTTTCCCGATTTCCGGGATAGCAACCGTTTGCCACAGCGGCCGAGACTGGCCGCGCCATGACGCGATCCAGCTCACCGAACCCGTCGACGTCGCCCCGCACCGAGGCGGCGGATCCGGCTGTCCTTCCGCCGTCCGGTGAACTGACGGCCGGAACCGACGACGAGCACCCGGTCGCGCCGCCGCCCAACCCCGAAGCCAACGAACCGCTGTAGGTGTCGCCCGGCCGCCAGGAGGTCCGATGATCAGATTGCCTAGACGTGATCCGAGCTCGAGGCGGGTGCCGCTGTCCGCCTTCGGGGTGGCCCTGCTGATCGGCGGTTCGGCGACGGCTATGACCAGCTGCGCGGTCGGCGCGGGCTGCTCGAACAACTACACAGCCCCGACCGGCAGCGCCGCTGGGGCAGGTGCACCCGCCGCCGCGGCGACCTCGCCGGCCAACCCGCAGGACCCGCTGCGGGTCGACCCCGGCACCCCGCCCGCGAATGCCCGGCCGGCAGCGGCGACCCGGACCACCAGCGCCACCGTCACGCTGGTGACCGGCGACAAGGTGCGAGTGGACGCAGGCCCGGGGGGCCAGACGGCCACTCCGACGATCGCCCCGGCCGCCGGCGCCCAAGCCACCGGCTCCCCGGGCTTCGTCCGGTTCAGCTGGGGCGGAGACCAGTACCTCGTCCCCGACGCGGCAGTGCCCTACATCGGATCGACGCTCGACCTACGGCTGTTCGACGTCAGCTATCTAGTACGCGCCGGTCTGGATGACGGGCACGCGAAGACGATGCCGGTGCAGGTGTCCGGCGATGCCGCCGCCCTGCCGGGGCTGCACTCGACGGGGCGCAGCGCCGGCACCGAGTCCGCGACACTGACGAAGACGCAGACCCCGGCAGTGGGTCGGCTGCTCGCTTCGGCTTGGCGGGCCGGCACCCCGTCGACCGCGCTCGGCCGACTCGGCACCGTCACGCTGCCCCAGCCCGAGGGCGCCCCCGCGCTGCCGACCCTGCCGGCCGGGCCGACGGCGCTGCCCACCGCGGGTGGCGGACACCGCCAGCACTGGCACACCGTCACGCTGAAGTTCATCGGCAGCGACGGCCAGCCCGGTACCGGCATCGGCTGGCTGCAGAACCTCGGTGACGCCCGCCTGGGTACCTACCTCGTCAACTCCGACAACCCGAGCGACGGTATCCCGCCGGTGACGGGTGCTAGCGGCCCGGTGAGCTACAGCGTGCCGGACGGTGACTACAGCATCGAGGCCAGCGTGCTCACGCCGCACGCCGGCACCGCCAACGGCACCGATGCGGCGCTGGTCGTCCTGCCCGATCTCGCTGTACACGGCGATCAGACCGTGGTGCTCGACGCGCGCACGGCCAACCCGTTCCAAGCCGAGGTCGACCCTGCGGTGAACGCACCGGTGCGGGTCGACGAGATCGACATGTGGCGGGCCAGCACGAGCGGTGGCGGCTGCGGTGGCGGCGCCGGGGACGGCCAGTCGATGGGCCTCGTGTCGGTGGTCGGGGCCGGATACGCGGCGTCGGTCATCGGCGCGACGCCGACGGCGAAGGTCACCGAGGGCGGCCTCGGCTTCGCGGCGGAGACGCTGCTGCACGTCGGTAACGGGCCTGATCCGTCGCCGGATCCCCGATACTTCCTGGTCTTCCCGAGCCAGGGTGCCATTCCGAAGTCACTGAGATATACCGTGCCGGGCGCGGATCTCACCACGGTGCGCTCACACGTCTACGACAGGTTGGATGCCGGCTGTACCGGTAGCGCTCCCGAGCTGTGGCCCAACGTCTATTACCCATGGGGCGGGATGGACGAGCTGCGGGTCGGGAGTAGTGGCACGCCTGTCGACATCGACCACGTGCCCCCGGGTGACCACACCGACTACTGGTACGCGAGCGATCCTGCACTCGCCAGCTTCGAGAGCGCGACGCTCTACGGCGACAACTCGCTCACTTGTTTCGACGGCGGCATCCGCTTCGGCCAGCGCCGCGCCATCCAGGCCGGCGAGCAGATCGACGAGGCGTGGCACAAGGGCCCCGAGGTGCCTTCGTCCGCGGCCGTCCCGACCATCGGGTATTTCGACAGCCCGCCGTTTCCGACCTCGCAGCAAGGTATCGCCTCGGCCGTCGCGCCCGCGACTCGCCAGGACGACAACGGCATGCTCTACCTGCTGCGTGGCGGTGACTCCGATGCCAGCCACTTCATGGACGACGCGTCGACCTACTCGCTGAGCTTCTCTCGCGACGGTCAGCAACTGATCAACGCGCCGTTCATCCCGCAGCTCGACGGCGCGCAGACCACGCCGTTCCGGCTCGACCTGCCGCTGGCGCACGGCGCGGCGACCTACAAGCTCGACTGGGCGATGACGCGGTACTTCACTTCCGCCGACGTGTCGGCCACGACCGACACGGTGTGGACCTTCCACTCCGGCCCGGCCGACCCCGCCGCGGCCATGCCGAACGGTGAGCAGTGCGCGCCGGACACCACCCGGCCCTGTTCGTTCCTGCCGCTTCTGTTCCTCCATTACGACTTGCCGCTGGACTTCCAGTCGCAGGCACCGGCCGGCAAACCACTGACGATCACATTCGGTGCGTCGGGTCAGCAAGGCGCACCCGCACCGAAGGGCGTGACCGCCACGGTTTCCGAGTCGTTCGACGCCGGCAAGACGTGGACGACCCCGGTCGCGGCTACCGCTCAGGGAAACACGTTCAGCACAACGGTCGACCAGCCGGCGACGAGCGGGCCGGTCTCACTGAAGGTGCATGCCGTCGACGCAGACGGCAACGCGATCGACCAGACCATGACCGCGGCTTACGGCTTGACGAGCGGAGGAGAGTGACCATGCGCATCCTGCTCCGCGGCCTGATCGCAGCGTGCGTGATCGCGGCCGGTACGTCGGCCGCGGTGAGCGCCGTGTCCGCCGATCCGCCGGCGCGGACATCACCGTCAGCCCCCGCGGCCTCCCCCGCGTTGCCGCAGTGGCCGGCCCAGCACGCCTGCGCGCTGCCGACGCCTGGACGGGCGCAGTGTCTGGCTATCAGGGACACCGTGCCGGTGCCGGTCAATGCCCGCCCGAACGCCCGCCCGCGGACGGCACCGGCCTCGGTGGCCGGCCCGAGCGGCCTGCACCCGTACAGCGCCGCCGACCTGCAGGCGGCCTACCGGCTGCCGTCCCAGCTGCTCGGCGCCCGGCAGACGATCGCGATCGTCGATGCGTATGACAACCCGAACGCAGCGGCCGATCTCGCGGCCTACCGAGCTGCGAATGGGTTGCCGTCCTGTGACTCCGACTTCCCGTGTTTCAAGAAGGTCGACCAGCGCGGCGGGACCAGCTACCCGCAGCCGGACAGCGGCTGGGCGTTGGAAGAGTCGCTGGACGTGGACATGGCCTCGGCCATCTGCCCCAACTGCACGGTCGTGCTGGTCGAGGCCGACGACAACACGTTCGAGAACCTGGCCGCCGCGGTCGACGAAGCGGTTGCCCTGGGCGCGAATGTCGTCTCCAACAGCTACGGCGGCTCGGAGTACAACACCGAGCTGGCCGACTTGACCGGTCACTACAACCATCCCGGGGTGGTCGTAACCGCGTCCACCGGCGACTGGGGTTTCGGAGTCTCGATTCCGGCCGCGATGCCCGGCGTGATCGCGGTCGGCGGCACCACCCTGTACGCCTCGCCGGGCGGCCGGACCTGGACCGAGACGGCCTGGGCCGGCGGCGGGTCGGGCTGCTCGGCCTACGTAGCGAAGCCGTCCTGGCAGAGCGATCCATCGTGCGGCAAGCGGTCGGTGGCCGATGTCGCGGCGGTGGCCGACCCGGCCACTCCGGTCGCGGTCTACGACACGTTCGACGTCCCGGGCTGGGTAGCGGTCGGCGGCACCAGCGTGTCGTCTCCGATCATCGCCGGCGTCTACGCGCTGGCCGGCAACACGAGCTCCATCACGCCCGACAGCTACCTGTACGGCCACCGCCATGACCTGTACGACGTCACGTCCGGGACGAACGGATTCTGCGGTGACGGCGAGCTCTGCACCGCCGGGCCGGGCTATGACGGCCCCACCGGGCTCGGTACCCCCAACGGCATCGGTGCTTTCTAGGAGGCCTTGAACAATGCGCATCCGAAACACTCTCACCGCGCTCGCGTTCACGGCCGTGCTCGTAGCCGGCGCCGTGACTGCCGGCGGCGCCGCGGCGCAGCCGGCCGCGAGCGGCTGCGGTTGGACGCTGGTCGACACCCCTCCGGTGCCGGGCAGCAACACCCTCGCCTCGAGCCCGCTGCCGGGCGCCTCGATCGTCACCCCGGCCTACGGCTCGCTCTACGGTGTGGACGCCCACTCCCCGCGGAACGTCCGCATCGCCGGCGACGTGCTCTGGCCTACGCAGGCCGGGTGGCTTCTGCAAGGCGGCGCCGGCACGGTCACGGCTGCGTCGCCACAGCTGCCCGGGGTCCCGCTCGTCGGGTCGATGCCGACGGCGGGCCCGTCGTTCGACTCGAAGGACGACGGCTGGGTGCTCACCGCCCAGCTCGGCGCCGCGCCCGGCGTGGAGCGCTGGCACGGCGGCCGATGGACGCTCGTGCAGATGGCGCCGCTCACCGGCGATCACGCATGGCCGCGGTACTACACAGGTTTCGACGGCGTGGTGTCGCTCTCGCCCAGCGACGCCTGGGCGGCCGGCCGTATCTTCCAGAACCTCGCGTCGGTGGGAACGATCATCCAGCACTGGGACGGCACGTCCTGGGAGGTGGTGGCGCAACCTCTGGCCGATCAGCCGAGCACGGCACTGAGCGCCATCACCGCCGTTTCCCCCGACGACATCTGGGTGGTCGGCGACCAGCGCAACGACGCCGGCGTGCTGGTGCCCGTCGCCGAGCACTGGGACGGCCGGTCGTGGAGCCTGGTGCCGGCGCCGTCCGGCAACCAGGACACCGGCTTGCTCGCGGTGAGCGCCTCGGGGCCGAACGACGTGTGGGCCGTCGGCGACGACGTGCTGCCCGGTAGCGACGGCTTGGCCGGGTCGCTCGTCGAGCACTACGACGGTACGAGCTGGCAAACCGTCAAGATCCCCGACATCGGGAACAGCAAGCTCACCGGGGTGTACGCCTCCGGCCCGGACGACGTCTGGGCGATCGGTCAGTTCGCCTTCGGCCTGAACCAGGTGTTCTTGCACTGGGACGGCCATACCTGGTCGCCGGTCGCGGTGCCCGGGCCCAGCAAGTACTACACCTGGTACCAGTACAACGCGATCGACGGCTCCGGGCCGGGTGACGTGTGGGCTGTCGGCGAGGTCGACGACTACGGAAACCAGACCACCTACCCGGCAGTGGCGCAGCTGCGGTGCCGGTCATGAGGAGGACTTCGATGGCGCTGCGCACTCACCGGTCCCGCTTGGTCGCCCTGCTCAGTGCCGCCTCGCTGGCCCTGGCCGTGGCGGCAGCGCTCCCGGCCCAGGCCGATCCACCGACGTCCACCCCACCGACCGGGTCGGCGACTCCGACCGGTTCGGCGACCCCGACCGGTTCCACGCCGACCGGTTCGGCCACTCCGACCGCCTCGCCCGGGTCGACGACACCAGCCGCGCCCGACGACAGCCGCCGCGCCTGCCCGGCGGCCACGCCCGGCTACGCCGAGTGCCTGGCGCTGGTACGCACCGACGTCACTGCGCGCAAGGGTCCGCTCAGCCCGCAGGCCGCGCCGGCCGGCTACGCGCCCGCCGACCTGCACGACGCGTACGCGCTGCCGGGCGCCCCGGCCGGCTCCGATGCGGTCGTTGCGATCGTTGACGCGTTCGACGACCCGAACGCCGAGGCCGACCTGGCGACCTACCGCGCGCAGTACGGGTTGGCGGCCTGCACGACCGCCAACGGCTGCTTCAGCAAGGTCGCGCAGGACGGCTCCGCCAACTACCCGAAGCCGGACGGCGGGTGGTCGACCGAGATCTCGCTGGACGTCGACATGGTGTCGGCCATCTGCCCGAGCTGCCACATCCTGCTGGTCGAGGCCACCGACAACTCGATCGACAACCTGGCCCTGGCGGTGGACGAGGCGGTGACCCTCGGCGCGCAGTACGTGTCCAACTCCTACGGCGCCCCCGAGGACCCGTCCGAGACCGGCTACGACACGCACTACCAGCACTCCGGGGTCGTGGTCACGGCCTCGTCGGGGGACAACGGCTACCAGGTGCAGTATCCGGCGGCGTCGCCCGGCGTGACGGCGGTCGGCGGCACCCATCTGGTGCGCGACTCGAGCGCCGTCCGGGGCTGGAGCGAGACGGTCTGGAGCGGCGCGGGCTCGGGCTGCTCGCAGGTCGAGATCAAGCCGGCCTGGCAGGTCGACCCGCAGTGCGCCCACCGGACAGTGGCCGACGTGTCGGCCGTGGCCGATCCGGCCACCGGCGTGGCGGTCTATGACACTTATCAGACCGGTGGGTGGCAGGTGTTCGGCGGCACGAGTGTCGCGGCGCCGATCATCGCCTCCACGTACGCGCTGGCGGGGGAACCGAACGCGGCAACGCCGGCGGCCGAGTACCCCTACGACGCCGCGCTGACCGACCCGTCGAGTCTGAACGACGTCACGTCAGGGTCGAACGGCAAGTGCGAGCCGGCCTACCTTTGCACCGGCGAACCGGGCTACGACGGGCCGACTGGGCTCGGCACGCCCAACGGCGTCGGCGCCTTCGGCTACCGCGCGCACGGCCAGGTGGCTGGCTCCGTCACCGACGCCGGCACCGGGCAACCGGTTGCGGGCGCCACGGTGGCCGCGGGTCCGCGCGCCACCACGACGGACGCGTCCGGGCACTACTCGTTGGACCTGCCGGCGGGCAATATCGACGTGGCTGTGTCGGACTACGGCTACCGGTCCGCGACGGCCGAGGTCACCGTGACGGCCGGGCAGACGGCCAGCCACGACGTGGCGCTGACCCCACTGCCCCGCGCGACGATCAGCGGCGCGGTTACGGACGGGTCCGGGCACGGCTGGGGCCTGTACGCCAAGGTGTCGTGGGCTGACGGCGCCGGGCACGCCGGGTCGACGTTCACCGATCCCCGCACCGGCCAGTACGCGCTGCGGCTGCTGCAAAGTACCAGCTACACGCTGCATTTCGAGGCTGTCTACCCGGGCTATCAGCCCGTGGACGAGCCACTCGACGTAGCCACCGCGGACCTGACAGAGAACGTTGCATTGCTGATCGACGCCGTCGCGTGTTCTGCACCGGGCTACGGCTCGACCTACGGGGGCAGCACCCAGTCGTTCCCGACCGGCAAGACACCGCCCGGCTGGCAGGTCGGCAACGTCAACCACGACTGGCCGGGCTACCAGGCCACGCCGGGCTGGCTTTTCGGCGACCCGGGGAACCGGGGTAACACCACCGGCGGCAGCGGAGCGTTCGCGATCGTCGACTCCGACCACACCGGGGCGCACCACTACCAGGACACTTTCCTGCAAACCCCTGCGCTCGACTTCAGCGCAGACGCCAGCCCCGGCCTGCAGTTCGCCACCGACCTGCAGCCGTCGGTCAACTCGACCGCGACGGTCGAGCTGTCCGTTGACAACGGGCGGCACTGGGCGACGGCGTGGACGTCGAAGGGGTTCCCCGGACGTCCCGGCCCGGGCAGTGTCCGCGTGGCCCTAACGGCTGCCGCCCACAAGAAGGCCGTGCGGGTGCGCTTCCACTACACCGGGTCCTGGTCGAAGTGGTGGTCTGTCGACGACGTGTTCCTCGGCAACCTCACCTGCACGCCCACCACGGGCGGCCTGGTAGTAGGGCACGTCGCCGGTACCGCCGGTACCGGCATCGTCGGGGCGACGGTCGCCAGCACGGCTCACGCCGACCAGAGCGGCACGACGGTGGCCACGCCGGACGACCCCGCACAAGGGGACGGGCTGTACTGGCTGTTCACGACCGGAACCGGTTCGCAGCAGTTCACCGCGTCGGCCGCGGGTTACCAGCCGGCGACGGCGACGGCGACGGTCACCGTCGACCACATCACTCCGCTCGACCTGACCCTGACCTCCCCCGGAGGCTAGGGCTCAGGACGAGCGCGACCCGGCAGCGGGCGGTCGACGGCCGTCCGCTGCCGGTCGGTGTCCCGACTCGGTCTGCGCCGCCGGGTCTTGACCGCTCCGGCCCGCGCCCCTCCTGACCCGGTGCCAGGTAGCGTCAGTTGCCCGGCGCGAACTCGGCGGGTATCTCAGTGACCGTGCTCGTCATCTTGATGATCATGCCTAGTTCGGTGGCCGCGGCGTCCTTGCGCAGCAGGCTGGCTCGCTGCGCCCGGCGGACCGGCTCGTGCACGATCACTGTTGGCCGCGGTTGAACGAGGAATCACAAGCTGATGCCTCGAACGCTCAACTGAGACGAACTGAGACGGCGAGCGACGGCCTGACGTGACCACCCGATGGCGCGTAAGCCCCGGAATCCTGGGCTTTCGTGCTGGTGGCCAGGGGCGGGATCGAACCGCCGACCTACCGCTTTTCAGGCGGTCGCTCGTACCAACTGAGCTACCTGGCCGTCGTTGCCGTCCGACGCGGTCGCGGGGCGGCGGGACCCGGCGAGTCTACCGGAGCGGGTGC
>DATBER010000191.1:0-9658 GCA_036558905.1 Jatrophihabitantaceae bacterium
GGGCTCGCTGACCAGCTTCCAGACCCGGTCCAGCGGGGCGTTGATAGTGATCTGCTGCTCGATGCGGTCGTCCATGTGTCTGTCTCTCCTCGTCTCGACTACGTGCAACACTACGGTTGCACATCTCGCATCATCGTGCAAGGTCTCGGTTGCACATAGATGAGTTCGGCCGGCGGACGGCGTCACAGCTGTATAACCGGAAGGAGTTCGCATGTTCGAGAACACCAAGGCGTTCAGCGGGTTCGCCGTGGACGACATCGCGGCGGCCCGGAAGTTCTACGGCGAGACGCTCGGACTGCGCACGTCCGAGGAGAACGGGTTGCTCTTCCTGCACATCGCCGGCGACCGGGAAACGCTCGTGTACCCCAAGCCCGACCACGTCCCGGCGACGTACACGATCCTCAACTTCCCGGTCGGCGATGTCGCAGCGGCGGTCGACGAGCTCGCGCGGCGCGGAGTGACGTTCGAGCGCTACGACGGCATGGACCAGGACGAGCGCGGCATCGCCCACAACGCCGGGCCGGAGATCGCCTGGTTCAAGGACCCGGCCGGCAACATCCTGTCCGTGCTCAACGGCTGATTCGCAGAAAGCGCTCGATCATCGGGTTGAGCTGATCGGGCACCTCGAGCTGCAGGAAGTGCCCAGCGCCGACGGTGCGCCCGAGCACCACGTCGGCCAGTTGCTCGGCGACGCCGGCCTCGGGCTCGCCGGCCGTCACGAGCAGCACCGGCACGTGCACCTGAGGCAATAGCGCCGCGCCGTCGAAGTCGACGATCGCCTGCCAGGTCGCCGCCGACACCGTCCGTGGTGTCGTGGCGACGGCGGTGATCGTCTCGGCCCGGCGGACGGTGTCGTTCGGCCCGAACAGCCGCTCGACGAATGCGGCCCGCCACGAGCCGTCCTCGTCGTCGGCCACCGCGGCGGTGGAGCGGGCGAAGAACGACTTGCCGCGGCCGGGCAGCACGGGTGCCGGGTCGACCAGTACAGCGGCCCGCACCGCGTCCGGCCGGGCGGCGCAGGCCAGGGCGACCAGTCCGCCGAGACTGTGCCCGACGACCACCGGACGCTGCAGGCCGGCGGTGGCCGCGACGGTCAGCACGTCGTCGGCGAACACCTCGGTGCCGTAGGTCGGCCCGGTGTCGCTCCCGCCGTGGCCGCGCAGGTCCAGGGCGGCCACGGCGTGCCGGGCGGCGAAGTGCCGGAACTGCGGCTCGAAGTGCGAGCGATCGCAGCTCCAGCCGTGCACGAACACGATCGGCGGCTCGCCCGCGCCGGCCACGTCGTAGGCCAGCCGGCGGCCGTCGAAGCCGGCGTACCGGGTCATCGCTTCGCCTCGGCGACCAGGCCGGCCCGGGCGGCCAGGCTGCCGGCCGCGATGGTGGTTGCCACCGTGATCAGCGCGCCCAGGATCAGCGCGCTGGGCTCGCCCGGCTTGAGCAGGTGCAACTGCGTGCCGACCGTGGCGGCGGCCACGGGTACACCGAGCTGGGCGCAGGCCATCGTGGCCAGAGGCAGCGGCTGGCCGGTCAGTCGCATCAGGGCGTGCGCGACGACCGCCGCCACGCCGAGCACCACACCTAGCGCAATGTAGGACGGATGGTGGCCGAGGTCGCGCAGGTCCAGCGAGGCGCCCAGCCAGACGAAGAACAGCGGCGCGAACAGCCCGTCGGTGACGGCAAAGAGCTGCCGGGCCAGTCGACGCGGCTCGCCGATGGCCGCGATCACCAGCCCGAACGAGAAGCCGGCCAGCATGATCGACACGTGGGTACGAACGGCCAGAGCGGCCAGCGCGAACAGGATCGCCAGGTTGGCGCGTAGCTCGAGCGCGAACTTGCGCTTCTCCGACACGCGGTGCACTCGGTGCCGGAGGCCGCTGCTCTCCAGGTAGTGCAGCCCGATGTACAGCACGACTGCGCATCCGATGACGGCCAGCGATCCCAGGGCGGCCCGGCCGGCGTGCTTGGGGTCGATCGCCAGCGGCAGGGCGACGATCGACGCGGTGTCGGCGATGGCGATCTGCGGCAGCAGATGCAACACCGACGGCCCGCCCAGGCGCAGCGAATCGACGACCGGCAGCACGAGCGCGGCCGACGACGAGGCGATCAGAACGGCGTAGAGGGCAGCGTGGCCGGTATTGAACGCGGCCGCGACCGCGACGCCCAGCCCGGTGGCGACGACTCCGACGGCGACCGCCCGCAGCGCGCCCAGCCGCAGACCGGCGCGCAGGGACGGATCGCGAATCGGAACGTGCGAGCCGGCCACGAACATCACGAGCGCGAAGCCGACGTCGGCGAGGAACGTGAACGTGCTGTCGTCGGCGTGCAGCACACCGGCGCCGGTGTGGCCGAGCGCGATCCCGGCGACCAGCTCGCCCAGCACGACCGGGAGGTTCCACCGCGCCGGCAGGGCGAGCAGCGGACCGAGCAAGCCGATCAGGGCGATCAACGCCAGTGTGGCGAAATCCATGCGCGATCACCTCCGAGGGCCGCCAGTATGTACCGTCGGCGAGTGGCCGTTCTGCTGGTCGTGCACCACACGTCGTCCCCATCGATGCAGGCGATGCTCGAGGCGGTGCTGGCCGGCGCGGGCACGGACGAGATCTCCGGGGTGGACGTGGTGGTCCGTCCGGCGCTGGCCGCGACCGCCGTCGACGTGCTCGGCGCGGATGGCTTCCTGCTCGGTACGAGCGCCAACATCGGCTACATGTCCGGTGCGCTCAAGCACTTCTTCGACGTCGTCTACTACCCGACTCTGAGTGCCAAGATCGGGGCCCCGTTCGGCCTGTACGTGCACGGCAACAGCGACACCGGCGGCGCCGTTCGGGCCGTCGAGTCGATCACCAAGGGGCTGGGCTGGCTGCCCGTGCACGGGCACGTGACGGTGCTCGACAAGCCGGTCAAGGCCGATCTCGACGCGTGCTGGGATCTCGCCGCGACAGTCGCCGCGACGCTCGCATCCTGACCTTGCGTTCGCCTATCGGTAAGCCTAGTCTTACCGTTCGTGGGGACTTACGGAGACTCCTCGCTCGGCCTGCTCGGTGATCCGACCCGGCGGGCGATCTTCGAGCTACTGGCCCGGCGACCCAGCTCGGTCGGCGAGCTGGCCCGCCAGCTGCCGATCAGCCGGCCGGCGGTCTCCCAACACCTGCGCGTGCTCAAGGACGGCGGCCTCGTGGTGAGCCGGGCCGAGGGCACGCGACGGGTGTATCAGCTCAATCCGACCGGCGTGCGAGCACTGCGCGCCTACCTGGACCGCATCTGGGACACCGCCCTGACGTCCTTCCAGAAGACCGCGGAGACAGACGATCCTGAACAGGAGTAGCCGATGACGATTCCACCCCTTACCGGAACGATCACCGTGGCCGTACCGGTCGAGCGCGCGTTCCGCGTCTTCACCGAGTCGATCAACATGTGGTGGCCGGCCGAGTACCACATCGGCGGCGCCGACATGGCCGAGGCGATCATGGAGCCGCGCGTCGGCGGACGCTGGTACGAGAAGGGCGTCGACGGCAGCGAGTGCGACTGGGGCCGCGTCCTGACCTGGGAGCCGCCGAACCGGCTGGTGGTCACCTGGCAGATCAACGGGCAGTGGCAGTTCGACCCGGATCCCGCGCATGCCAGCGAGATCGAGGTGCGCTTCACCGCCGACGGCGGTGACCACACGACCGTCGAGCTGGAGCACCGGCTGATCGACCGGCTGGTGGCCGGCGAGGCGATCCGCGACGCCCTCATCAGCGGTGGCAGCTGGTCGGCGATGCTGGAGCTGTTCGCCAAGGCGTGCTGATCGGCTCGCGTCGGGGTCGTCGCCGGCGTCGGGCAGGATGGCGGCATGAACGCTGCTGAGATTCTGGTCGACGGGTTCGGGAGGGTTCGCGACGCCGTGTACGGCGCGGTACGTGGCCTGACCGACGAGCAGTTGACGTTCCGGCTCGACCCCGACGCGAACACGATTGCCTGGCTGGCCTGGCACCTGACCCGGGTGCAGGACGATCACGTCGCCGAGGTGGCCCAGCGGGCCGAGGTGTGGCAGACGGGTACATGGGCTGATCGGTTCGAGTTGCCGGCCGACCGCGACGCGATCGGCTACGGGCACAGCTCGGCCGAAGTCGCGGCGGTGCGCGGGTCGGCGCACGCGCTGCTCGACTACCACGACGCCGTGCACACCCAGACGGTGGCGTACGTGCAAGAGCTACGCGACGAAGAACTCAGCCAGGTTGTAGATCGTCGATGGGACCCGCCGGTCACGCTCGGCGTGCGGCTGGTCAGCGTGATCTCCGACGACCTGCAGCACGCCGGTCAGGCGGCCTTCATTCGTGGCGTCGTCACCCGCCGCGGCTGACGGATGTCCTACGACATCGAGTTCTGCGCGACGAATCTGCTGTCGGGACGGGCGGGCGCTCGAGTTCGGCGACGACGCCGAGCCCGTGCCGCATCTCGCGCGGCGCGGTCGGTGGCAGGGACCGCCGTCCTACCCGGTGTGGTGAAGCTGGAGCGCGGCCGGGCGGCCGCCCGATTTCGGCGACGTGGGCGTCACCCCGATGTACGGCGGGGCGACGTTCCACGCCTGGACGTCCGCGCCGGCCGACCGCGACCAGCTCGCCGCGCTCAGTGGGTGAGGCCGATGCCGTCCGGGACGTTGCCGACCGTGACCTTCGCTCCGAGCGTGCCGCTCGCGACGTCGATCTGCTGGATGTCGTTGCTGTTCGAGTCGACCGCCCAGGCGCTGGTGCCGTCGTCGGTGAACCGCACGGCGTAGGTGCCTGATCCGAACGGGATCGCGGTACCCAGCGCGCCCGTCGTGCCGTCGACCGGCTGCACGCCACCGCCGTTCTGGGTGACGTAGATCAGCCGGCCGTCGGCGGTGTTGGCCATTCCGTTCGGGGCGGCGACATTCAGCGTGCCGGTGACGGCGTACGTGGACGTGTCGATGACCGACAGGGTGCCGTTGCCGGTGTTGCTGACGTACGCGTGGCCTGGCCCGAACGCGATACCGAACGGGGCCGGCCCGACGGTGATCGTGTGCGTGACCGTCTTCGTCGCGAGGTCGACCACGTCGACGGTGCCGTCGCCCTGATCGGGCACCCACAGCTGGGTGCCGTCGGGCGAGAGGCGCAGCCGTTGCGGGTTGGCGCCGACCTTGATCGGGCTGCCGGCGGTGTGGGTGGCCGTGTCGATCGGCTGCACGGTGCCGTCGCCGTAGTTGCTGACCCAGACCGTGCTGCTGTCGGCCGAGGCCACGACGTCGGCCGCGATCGAGCCGACCGGCACCGTGGCCATCACGCTGTTGTCGACCGTCGAGATCACGCTGACGTCGTTGGTGTTGTTGTTGGCGACATACGCCTCCGTATTGTTCGGCAGCACGACCACACCGTCCGGGCCGCTGCCCACCGTGATGACCGGGCCGGCGGTGCGGGTGTCGGTGTCGACGGGCGTCACCGTGCCGTCCGAGTAGTTCGACACGTAGGCGGTGGGAATCACCTCGCCCGGATGAGCGATGGTGATCAACAGGTGGGCTGTAGGAATTACCGCGCCGTTGCCGGCCTGGCCCGCGATGGCGACCTCGTAGAAGCCGGCGTGCGCGTCCGCGGCCGTGCTGACGGTGAGCGTCGACGACGCCGTGCCGCCGGCCGCGGCCGTGACAGTGGCCGTCGACGGCGCGAACGTGACGCCCGGAGCCGGCGCGGTGGCCGTCCAGATCACGGTGGTCGGCGTGGTGCCGAGGCTGTTGTCGGCGACGACGTTCACGGTGGCCGAGTCGCCCGCCGCGATGCGCAGCTGACCCGGGTCGGTGCGCACGAAGGCGCGCGTGCTGGGCGGGAAGCTCACCGTTCCGGGCGCAATCGCCGGTGTGCCGTCGTCGGGCCCGGTGCCCCACGTGTGGTTGGGCCGGCTGTCGAGAGTGAAGTCGAGCTGCGTGTGGCCGGACGGCGGCAGGGACAGCCAGGTGTGCGTGGTCGACCGGCCGTTGACGCTCAGGCCGTCGACGTAGGGGTTGGCGTCGCCCGCACCCGGCGCGTTGATCTCCAGGCGCCGACCGGGGCCGCCGTCGATCACGATGCGGGAGAACAGCGGCGAGTTCACCGACAGCAGTGACGTGCCGGCCACCTGCGGGTAGACGCCGAGCGAGGCCCACACGTACCACGACGACATCGCGCCGAGATCGTCGTTGCCCGGCTCGCCGCCCGGGGCGGTCGTGTACAGCTGCGACTGGATGCGGCGCACCGTCGCCTGCGTCTGCCACGGCGCGCCGGCGCTGTTGTAGACCCACGGCGTGCCGAATGTCGGCTCGTTGCCCTGCCAGTGGTAGGGCTGGTTCGGGCCGGCGTTGAGCTGGCTGAAGTACGTGTCCAGGCGGGCCTGCGCCGCGGACTTGCCGCCGATACCCGAGATCAGGGCGGCCAGGTTCTGCGGCACCATCCACGTGTACTGCGCGGTGTTGCCCTCCTGGAAGCCGGTCTGCCCGAAGCCGTTCGTGATCAGCAACGGATCGCCGGACGGGAAGGCACCGTCGGCGTCGCGGGGCTGGATGTAGCCGGTCGAGGGGTTGAACAGGTTGGCCCAGTTCTGCGACCGGACGCCGAACCGGGTGGCCACGTCGTTGCGCCCGACGGCATGGGCCAGTTGCGACACGGACAGGTCGGCCAGCGCGTACTCCAAGGTCTCGGACGCGCCGTTGGGCACGGGTGAGATCGACGTGGCGCGGACGTTCGGCACGTAGCCCTTGGCCAGGTACTCGGCGCCGGACGGCCGCTCGACGTACCAACCCTGCGCGGGCGGGCCGCTCGCCTCGGCGCCGTGCACCATCTCGTCCACGGCGTGGCCGGCGTCGAAGTCGCGGGCGCCGAAGGCGTACGCCCCGGCGATCATCGCGTCGGCGGCGTCGCCGTTCATGACGCCGCTCTCGCCGTTGGCCACCGGCCATTTCGGCAGGAAGCCCATCTGGTCGCCGTCGCGCAGCAGCGAGGCCACCATGTCGCTGGTCGGACCCGGATCGATCAGCGCCAGCAACGGGACCTGCGAGCGGTAGATGTCCCAGCCCGAGAAGTACGCGTACTGGTGGTGCCCGCGCGGGACCTGGTGCACGGCGTTGTCGAAACCGATGTAGCGCCCGTCGGCGTCGTCGAACAGGCTCGGGTGCAGCGAGGCGTGGTACAGCGCCGTATAGAACGCGGTGCGCTCGGCCGTGGTGCCGCCCGTGATCGCGATCTTGCCGAGCTGGTCGTCCCAGGCCTGACGGGCGTTGCGGGCCGCGCGGTCGTAGCTGGTCGACTCGGCGACCCGGTTGGCCCGCGCGCCGTTCTCGCTCACGTAGGACAGCCCGACCTGCAGGTTCACCGTGTGCTGGGCGCGGGTGTCGAAGGTGACGTAGCCGCCGGCGACGACCGATCCGGGTGCGGCCGCGGCGGTTCCTCGCTCGCCGGCCGGCTGCTCGCCGGGCTTGCCCGGATGCACGCGCGGGTGGGCGTGGGCGCTCATCGAGCTGCGGCCGGCCTGCACGGCGGCCCCGCCCGCGCCGCCCCAGACGCCACTGGTCGTGAACGGCTGGTCGAACCGGACGTCGAAGTAGACGGTGTAGGTGTCGGGCTGGCCGCAGAAGTGGCCGTTGGTGACCGACCCGGCGATCTCGCGGTTGCCGATCGTGTGGAACGTCGCGCCGGACGGGGCGCCCTGGCTGCCGCCGACCTTGACCAGCAGCTGGGCCTGGTCGGTGGCCGGGTAGGTGAGCGTGGCCAGCCCGGTGCGCGCGGTGGCGGTGAGCCGGGTCTGCACCCCGCCGGCCGTCACCGCGTAGGCGCCGACGCTCGCCCGCTCGGCGTCGTGCGTGAACGGCACGCCGGCGTGGTCGGGGTCGGCCGGCACGGCGCCGGTCAGCGGCAGGAACGGGATGTCGCCGGTGATGTTGCAGCCCACGCCCGACAGGTGGGTCAGGCTGAACCCCGTGATCGACGTGTCGTCGTAGAAGTAGCCGCCGCCCGAGGGTCGGCTGGGCGTGTCGGGGCTGAACTGCACCATGCCGAACGGCACGGTGGCGCCGGGAAAGGCGTCGACGTTGCCGACGACCGCGCCGCCGCTGCCGGTGCCGATCAACGGGTCGACGTAGCTCGCCGAATCGTTGCTCGGGGCGGGGGCCGCGGTCGTGCTCGAGGCGGGGGCCGCGGCCGTGGCCCGGGTGGCGACGCTGCCGGCCAGCACGGTGGCGGCGATGGCGGCGATGGCGCTGATCCGACGTGGTCGCATGCCGAACTCCCCGATGTGTGCGCCCCCGCCGGACGAACCGTACTGGCATATGACGACGTTGTCAGGTCCCTAGTCATAAGTGGCGGTGAGCGTCCAGCGCCGGCCGGCCGTCGTGTAGGTGACCAGGTAGGCCCGGCCCTGGACGTCGACCAGCTGGAAGCGGGCCTCGCGGGCCGGCGCGTCGGGCACCCACCACGACCCGTCGACCGGCCACGGACCGGCCCAGGACGTGATGGCCCGGGCCTCGTTGCCCAGGACGAAGCGGGCCGGCGGGCGGGGCACCACGCCGCGGTCGTCGACGGTGACCGCCTGCCCGGAGGCGTCGAGCACCTGGGCCGGGCGGGGCGGGTCGATGAGTACCGACGGCGCCGGGGCGGGCAGGTGCCCGGGCCAGGGTTGTTCGGGGGAGTGCTCGGGCACCGGGGCGTCGCCCCACGGGACGAGGCGGGTGCGCTGCAGCGGATCGCGCCCGCCGTCGATCATCGGGGTGAGCACCGACCCGTGCCCGAGCAGCGTCTGCACCCGGGCCAGCGCCCGGTGGGCCCGCTCGTCGTCGGCCCCCGATCCGCCCCACAGCGCCTGCTGGTGCACGCCGAGCGGCACGGTCTCGACCGGCACGAGCCGCAGTCGCGTTATGCCGCCGGTCGGCCGGTTCGCGCGGTCGCCGCCGCGCAGCCAGCCCTCGAGCTGCCACCGGATCCGGTCGACGACATCCACTGTGGACAGCACGCCGGCGTGCCGCCAGCGGCGCACCGTCTCCTCGCCGTTCTCGGTGATCACCTGCAGCTCGAGGCAGGCGCAGGCCAGCCCGTGCCCGGCCAGGTCGGCGATGAACTGCTCGGCCATCGCCCGAGCCGAGAACGCCACCGTGTCGATGCGGTCGACCGGCGGTTCGAGGTCGAGGGTGGCGACCAGCTCGGCCGGGGGTCGGCGGGCGGCCAGCGGGCGGTCGTCGCGGCCCCCGGCCTGGCGGTGCGCCCAGGCCCCCTCCGGCCCGAACCGGGCGTGCACCTCGCCCGGCGGTAGCGCCGCGAACGCTCCGAGCGTGCGCAGCCCGAGCCGGCGCAGCAGGTCGATCAGCGGCGAGTCTCCGGACGGGTCGAGCGAGCTGACCGGCAGCTCGGCCAGGAATTCCGCCGACTCGCCGGACGGCACGATGATCCCTTGCCGGGCCGCCTGTTCGGCCG
This sequence comes from Jatrophihabitantaceae bacterium, assembly GCA_036558905.1. Taxonomy (GTDB): domain Bacteria; phylum Actinomycetota; class Actinomycetes; order Mycobacteriales; family Jatrophihabitantaceae; genus DASXRA01. Next base: position 9,426 of record DATBER010000191.1, read on the forward strand.
CGAACGACCCGTCGGCTACCCCGATCAGCGCGGTGCTGGTCCAGGCGCCTGGACTGATAGTCGGCGCGCCGCGTACCGCGGCGGTGCTGGCCGAGGCGCCTGGACTGATAGTCGGCGCGCCGCGTACCGCGGCTGTATCCGCGGCCAGCTTGAGTGGCGCCGCGCCGACGGCCCGGGACAGCGCGTGCAGCACCGCCGTCTCGCTGCCGAAGTAGCGGGTGGGCCCGCGCACC
>DATBER010000192.1:0-23601 GCA_036558905.1 Jatrophihabitantaceae bacterium
TGGTGATAATCCGCGCTGAGCGTGTACTGGCTCGCCGGCAACGAGACCGGCCCACCCGCCGCAGACACCGGCCCAGACCCAGGCAGCACCGCCACCACCACCGCGACACCCACACCACCCACGATCGCCGCGAAACGCCGAACCCGGCCCACGAACATGACAGACATTCACAACTCCCCGGTCGGTTCAGGTACGCGGCGGCACATCCCGGTCAGGCCCCCCCAGCGGATCGGAGACATCGCTATCCACCGGACATGTCGCTCAAGTTAACTCAGCCGGGCATTCCGGTCCAGAGCCGGCCGCTGCAGCTTCACCCGCTCCGGGGGACCCGATCCGGGCTCGCGCTGTTGCAGTGTCGACAGCTACCACCCATGTCGCCTGCGCGGACCGATCGGTCCGGGCCCGAGCGAGGAGGGACACTGTGATCGGAGCAATCCTGCTGGGCTTGTTCTGCGGCGCCGTGGCCCGCATGCTCATCCCCAATGACGCATTTCGGAATCTGAGCGGACCCAAGTCCTGGCTCGTCTCGATCGCGCTCGGCCTGATCGGGGCCGTGGTCGGGTATGCGATTTTCACCCTCGCGCTCGGCATCGGCGACAACGACATCTTCGACTGGGGCGGCGTGCTGAGCGCCCTGATCGGGACCATCATCGTCATTCCGATCGCGACGTGGATATTGCGGCGTACGACCGGGCGGACCCAGGTCCGCTAGCCATCCGGAGGCGCGTGGCGCGCGCCTACGTCGTCGAGTGGCCGGCGAGTTCGTTCGCGACGCTCAGGCCGAGTTGGAAGCGGGTGGTCGCTCCGCGCTCGGCCATGATCTGGGCGATCCATCGTCGGACGGTGCGAAGGCTGATGCCCAGCTGGCGGGCGATGGCCTCGTCCTTGAGCCCCGCCGCGAGCAGTAGCACGACCTGCCGGCCCGGGTTGGCCGACGGCGGCGCCGTGCCGGACGGGTCGTTGACGAACACGTCCACCGTGACCGCCCGCTCCCACACGGTCTCGAAGTGCATGGTGAGCATCGACAACATCGAACTCGGGTGGACGAGGATCGCCGTCTCCTCGGGCACCGGCCGGTCGATCGTCAGCGGCAGCAGCGCAAGACGGTGGTCGGCGACCGCCAACTTCGTCGGGACGCACGGTGACAGGCGGGCCTGCTCGCCCGCATCACGGAACCGGCTGATCATCTCCAGCTGGCCGGCCTGGGCCAGCGACTCGGTCGAGTAGACGGCGCGCCATCGCACGCCGCGGGCCAGCGCGTCGAGCTCGTCGGGGTTGTCAGGCGTGCCGACGTAGGGCGGCTTGTCGAAGATCATCACTTCGTGCTCGGCGCCTCGCATCAGCTGCACTGCTCGCTGACTGATCGCCTCGGGGCCGACGACGATCTCGATGACCTGTGACGTGTGCTCGTAGCGGGTGCCCTGGTGGAAGTCGGCGACCAGCCGGTCGGCGAGCAGCCGGGCCCGTTCGAGTTCGTCGTGCCGACGGGCGATCAGTGCTCCCACCGCGACGTCGGGACGGGCCGGAACGAAACGAGCCGGGGTTCCCGGGCGACGGCTGAGCAGGCCGGTGCGTTCCAGCCGACCGATCGCCTGCCGCGTCGCCCCGACGCCGGAATCGACGCGGATGGCCAGCTCGGCGAGGCTCATCCCCGGGCTCGTCAGCAGCTCGCGGTAGACGCGCTCGTCGAGCGGCCCGATGCCGACGGCCGACAGGGTTCCCGGCTCCGCATCGGCGCCGCGGCCGCTGGTGGACATCGAGGCAACACTGCCACACGCGGTGTACCGAATTAGTCGGCAATGGCCGGTCAATGACAGTGACCCCATCCTGCCCGCCTTAGACCTGGTAACTGCGACCGGTCTCCGAACAGACTGTTGACGTTTCCGGTTGCGAGGGGTGGATACATGCGTCGTGCGCGTCGTTTCGTCGTTGCCGTGCTTGCGCTGACGGTGCCGATGGCGCCCGCGGCCGTCGCCGCGCCCACCGCGCCGCCGTCGCCACCGGCGCCGGAGCGGGTGATCGTGCAGTTCGACGGCGCCCCTGCGCTGGCCGCTGCGCCGGAGCTGAGCTCGCCCGATGCCGGTACCCGGGCGCAGGCGCAGCGCACCGCCCAAGCACGCGCCGCGACGCTGGACGCCCAGCACAGCACATTCGAAAGGACCCTTGCGAGCGCAGGCATTCAGGCCGCGAAGCGCGCCGACTTCGTCGGCCTGTTCAACGGCGTCGCCGTCAGCACTGATGCCGCCGGGGTCGCCCGGCTGCGCACGCTGCCGGGAGTGGCGCGGGTCTTTCCCGACGTTCGGATGTCGGCCGACGCGGCGCCGGTCGATCCGGACGTGTCCATCACCGGTGCGCCGGCCGTGTGGCAGACCGACGACCCGTCGGGCAACCCGAACCGGGGTACGGGCGAGACGGTGGCGGTCGTGGACTCGGGTATCGACTACAACCACCCCGACCTCGGCGGCGGCTTCGGTCCGGGCCACAAGGTGGTGGGTGGCTACGACTTCGTCAACGGCGATGCCGACCCGATGGACGACAACGGCCACGGCACGCATGTCGCCGGCATCATCGCGGGCGACCCGGCCGGCCCGACCGGACGCACCGGCGAGGCACCCGGGGCGGCGCTGACCGCGTACAAGGTGCTCGACGCGAGCGGCAACACGTTCGAGTCGACGGTCCTGGAGGGCTTCGAGGCGGCGGTCGCGGCCGACAACCCGCACCGCGCCGATGTCGTCAACATGAGCCTCGGCGGCCCTCCCGCGTTCGACGACCCGCTCGAGCAGGCGGCCGAGCAGGCGATCCGTGACGGCGTCGTCGTCGTGACCGCCGCGGGCAACTACGGCCCGGGCGAGAGCTCGGTCGGCTCGCCCGCCGAGGCGCCGGACGTGCTGACGGTCGGCGCCACGATCACCGGCATCGACCTGCCGACGGTCACCGTCACCGCGCCGATGCGGCACACCATGGAGGTCCAGCGGCTCGGGCTGTCCGCGAACCCGCCGGCCGGAGGCGAGGATCTCGACGTCGTCGACGCCGGCGACGGAATGCCCGACAGCTACAACGGCCTCGACGTGACGGGCAAGGCGGTGTTCGTCGCGAATACGGCCGAGGCGTTCCACCCGAAGCTCGCGATCATCGCGCAGCAGCACGGCGCGGCGGCGATCATCTACAAGCAGACCAACATCTACCGCAATCCGGGGAGCCAGACCGGTCCGCTGCCCGACGTCGCCACGGGGCTCTCCGACGATCCTGACAAGCTGAACCTCGTCGCCGTCGAGGTGAACGGCACGGACGGCGTCGACCTGCAGCAGTGGATGGGTCAGGGGCCGGTGCGCATACACATCGGCACCACCGACGCGACCGACCTCGTCCCGTCGTTCAGTGCGCACGGTCCGGCGTTCGGCAGCTACGCCCTCAAGCCCGACCTCGTCGCGCCCGGCACCGAAGTCGGCTCGACCTGGCTCGGCGGCGGCTACGCCGACGACACGGGCACGAGCATGGCCGCCCCACACGTCGCCGGCGCCGCGGCGCTACTGCGCGAGGCACACCCGGACTGGACGGTCGCTCAGATCGGCGCCGCCCTGACCGGAGGCGCCCACCGGCTCGACGGATACGACCCGATGACCCAGGGAGCGGGCCGCCTCGACGTGGCGAACGCCGACCGGATGAGCGTGCTGCCCAGCGAGCGGATCGTCGACTTCGGCGTGGCCGACATGCAGGGCTCGTCGCTGGACGAGACGAAGACGGTGACGTTCACCAACGTCTCGACGCAGCCACGCACGCTGCACCTGAGCGTGCAGCCGACGCCCGGCAGCAGCGGGCAGGCCCGGGTCACGCCGGCCGCCGCGCACCTCGCGCCCGGCCGGAGCGCGACGGTCCGGCTCACGATCAGCGGCGCCCGGCCCGGCGCGGACGCCGACATCAGCGGATGGCTGCACGCGTCGGTGAGCGGATCGCCGACCCTCACCGTGCCGTACCTGCTCGCCGTGCGGCCGCTGCAGTTGCACGCCGATCCCGATCCGGCCGCCGGGGCGTCCACCGTGTACGTCTACGCCGAGCCGAACATCGTCGGTGCGCCGACCGTGACCGTCACCGGCCCGGACCGCCGCCCTAGGCAGTACCCGACCGAGGCGGACGAGCCCGCGTGGTGGCGCGTCACGCTGGCGGCGGCCGAGGCCGGGCAGTACCAGCTGACCGCGTCGGCCCGCACGACGTCCGGCGCGACGGTAACCGGGCACGCGACGCTGGAAGAGCTCGACGCCACGGCGGGCGGGCAGTGGCAGCAGGCCGGCCCGTACAGCACCGGGGCCGGGCACATGGCGTTCACGTCGAAGCCGGGCCGGATGTACGCCACCCCGGCCACGTTGACCCACCCCGTCGTCTTCCGCACCGACGACAGCGGCAAGTCGTGGCAGGAGCTGCGCTCCATGCCGCTCGGCGACGGCATCGACGAGGGGATCGTCGCCGACCCGCACGACCCGAACACGGTCTACCTGGCGGTGCGCGACGACGGTGACCCGACCTACGTCGGGCGGGTGTTGGTCAGCCACGACGCCGGCACCAGCTGGTCGACGCTGCCCTTCCCGGTGGCCGCGCCCGAGGACCTGTCCATCGACTCGAGCGGCAACGACCTGGCCGCTCCCGCCCTCGACGACAACGCCTACGTCAGCACCGACCGCGGCCAGACCTGGACGGCGTACAGCCTCCCCGACAGCCCGGTCGTGCAGGCCCGGGTGATCGACGGCGACCTGTACCTGCTCGGTTGGTTCGGGCTGTACGTGGTCCGCAACATCGACACCGACCCGTCCCCGCTGCAGCAGGTACTGACACCGACGAAGGACTTCGACCTCATGGCGGACATCACCGGCGACGGGCACGTGCTCGTGGCGGTGACCGACCAGCAGACCTTCGTCTCGCACGACCGGGGCACGACGTGGCAGCCGGTGCTGGACAGCGACATCTCCGACGAGTTCCGCTCGGCCCAGATCCTCAACGGCACGATCTATGTCGACAGCGCCCAGGCCATCCAGGCCTCGGCCGACGACGGCGCCACCTGGACGACCGTTCCGGTTCCGCATCCCGAGGACAACCCCCGGGCGTTCCAGGTCGGCGGCTGGGCCGGGACGTCCGGCCCGCTGATCGTCGACGTGGTCGGCACCGGCGTGTTCTCGACCTCCGACGCCGGGTCGCACTACCAGCGGATCGGCCTCGCCGCCGCAGACGTGCACGCGCTGGCCGTCGACACGAGCGCCGCCGGCCAGACGTCGCTGCTCGCCGGCACATCGCACGCCACGTTCGCCACCCCGCTGCCGAACGGCTCGACCGCGGATCCCGACTGGGGCATCACCGGCGACGAGGACGGGATCGGCGAGTCCGTCACGTCGCTGGCCGTGGACCCGTCCGACGGGCGCATCGCCTACCGGGCCCTGCTCAACCACGCCGGCGACATCACCGTCGAACGCTCCGACGACGGCGGTGTGACCTGGACCGGCCTGCTCGGCGGGACCAGCATCGGGCACTCGTACCAGATGCAAGTCGACCCCGCGAACCCGGACGTCGTCTATCTGGCCATGAACGACACGATCAGCGCGGGCGTCATGGTCACCCGCGACGGCGGCCACACGTGGCGCAAGAACGTCACCGACGTGACGGTCACCGCGGTGGCGGCCGACCCCCACGACCCCGACCGTATCTGGCTGGGCGGACCGGGTGGGCTCTACCGGTCCGACAACGAAGGGCAGACGCTGACCCGGCTGTCCAGCACGCCGGTAACGGCGATCGCCGTAGACCAGCGCAATCCGCAGCACCTGGTGCTCGGCGGCACGGCCGGCATCTACAACAGCTACGACGGCGGGCACACCCTGCACGCCGCCCGGACCACCGGCGACCGGCTCAACATCAGCGCACTGATCCTGGCACCCGACGGCACGATCTACGCCGGCGACAGCAACTACGCCGACACCAGTGCGTACTACATCGACCTGGGCGGCAACCCGCACGGACTGCCGGTCGGCGGCCGGGGCGTACTCGTGAGCCACGACGGTGGACGCAGCTACCAGAACATCTCGGCCGGCCTGCCCGACCGGGACGTCGAGAGCATCGCCCTCGCGCCGGACGGGCGCTGGCTCTATGCCGGTACCGGCACCGGCAGCGTGTACCGGCTACGGGTGAGCCACTAACCTCGAACGAGGTGTTCTACAGGGCAGCTGTATACGATCGTCGGTGCCGGGTCGGACCCGCGTTCGGTACCGGCAGCGGGATCTCGGCGACCAGGTCGAAGCCGCCGCCGGCCTGGTCGCACCACACGCGCCCGCCGGCCGCCTCCACCCGGGCGGTGAGGTTGGCCAGTCCGCGCCCGGAGCGCCGCGCCGTCGCCGGGCCGACCACCCGGTTGGAACCGCCGTCGTTGCTGACCCGCAGCCGCAGCGCATGGTCGGTAGCGACGAGCTGAATCGTGCAGCACGTCGCTGTGGAGTGGCGCAAGACGTTGGTCACCGCCTCGCGCAGCACGGGCGCCAGCACGGTGTCGGCCGGCTCGGGCAGGGGGCAGGCCGGAACGTCGGCGGCGACCTCGACGCCGGCCGAGCTGAGGATCTGCCCGGCGGCGGCCAGCTCGGCGGACAGGGACAGCCGGCCGCCGTCCTCGGTGACCTCGCGCATGTCGGCCCGGGACGCGGCGCAGATCCGGCCCAGCTCGGCAATCTCCACAGCCGCTCGGGCATCGTCGTGGCCGATCAGCCGCGTGGCCAGGTCGCTCTTCAGCGCGATCGCGTACAGGCCCAGGCCGAGCAGGTCGTGTACGTCGCGGGAGATGCGCAGCCGCTCCTGGATCACGGCCACCCGGCTCAACTCGTCGCGCAGCCGCTCCAGCTGCACGGCCGCGCAGCGACAGCCCCACCTCCAACACCGGCCAGCTGCCGATCACCGCGGCGAACCCGGCCCACCGCCACCGGCCCGGCACGGTTCTGCAACGCACGACGGAGCGAGCCGTGCGCGCCGGCTACCTCAGCGCCCACGACGCTCAGGCCTTGCTGCAGCACATCAGCACCGAGCGATTCTTGGCATCGGCAACCCTGTTCATCACGTCGGCCACTTCCGGTTCGACGGACCGACCCGACTGCGGCCGTGGCGCCGCAACTTTGCCGGACCGCTCGAGTCGCTGGCGGCCGCTCGGCTCGACGATCCGGTCGCGGCCGCACACATTGATGACCAGGATCCGCAGCTGCGGGGCGAAGCGCTGCCCGCGCCCCGCAGCCGTGACCGGGAGGGGGGCTGTCCCGATAGGTACGCAGCATTCTCGACCGGGAACCGGGCGTCAACCGCCAGTGCGCAAGGCTGGGCATTGCCCGATCGTCGCCCCGGTACCCCACCGGTTCGGGCATCGCAGTAACAGATAGACTCGCCCGTCCTGCCGAATGAAAGGGGCACAAGGTGCTTCGAGAGCACCGCTACCGGGTTCTCGTGGCCGGCGAGCTGAACGAGGCCGCGCGCGGCGTGTTCGACGGCTGGAAGATCGAGCCGGTCGGCGCCGACACTGCCCTGATCGGCGACATGGACCAAGCCGCCTTGCACGGCGTTCTGAACCGTGTCCGCCACCTGGGCCTCGACCTGGTCGAGGCCAGCCGGATGCCCTGACCCGCTCCGCCAGCGGTCGAGGACCGAACGGTCCAATCGGCGGCCTGTCCACAGTGGACAGTCCTTGGCCGTAGGGCGAAGCGGGCCGACGGTCATTCGCCGCGCAGGCGGTACGCGCGCCAGGCGTTGCCGGCACTGATCATCGTGGCAATGCGTTCGGCTTCGGCGACGGGCCAGTAGTCGCGGGCGATGCCGTCGTCGAGGAACGCCGTCAGCGCGCGGCGGAACAGCGTCGCGTGCAGCGTGTACAGCTCGGCCAGGCCGAACGCGTCGCTCGCGAACAGCACCGACCCGAACGGAGCCAGCTCGAGGAGTTCGGCGAGCACCTGGTCCGCCCGGGTACCGACGTTGTGCAGCGCGAGGCTGACATCGACGAAGACGTGATCGAAGACCTGGGCCAGATAGCCGGCCGAGCGGTGGAACGGGTAGTTGTGCAGGAGCATGACCGGCACGCCGAGGCCGGCGGTCGCCCGTAGAAGCGGGGTCAACAGCAGCGGGTCGCAGCGGTGCAGGTCGACGTCCGCGTCGCCGTACCCGACGTGGAGCTGCAGCGGTCGGCCGAGATCCAAGGCGGTCCAGACCAGAAACCGGATCAGGGTGCGGTCGGCGAGTCGGGTCGAGCGTCCGCTGCCGGCCCAGTTCGCGGCGGCCGCGGCGACCTCGGCGGCGGATGGCCGGCCCGAGTCGAGGTCGAGCCCGACGCGGTACGCGGCAACGGTTTTGAAACCGACGGCCGTTGCCGCCCGCGCGGCCAGCGCCTCGCGGAACGCGTCGGCGAACTGCGGCGGCTCGGTCGTCGCGCCGATCTGCTCGGCGACCGCCTCGAGCCGGACGATCTCGTGTCCGTACGCCTGGGTATAGCCAGCCAGCTCGGCCGGACTGCTCACCGGTTCGGGCCGGAAGCCCGTGTCAACGACGTAGTCGGTGACGCCGGTATCGGCGAGCAGCCGGCGAGCCACCTCGTCGGCACCCAGCTCGGCCCGCCGGGCGAGGTAATCGTCCGGCGCGGCGAATCGCGGGAGGTCCAGCAGCGGTGCGCAGATCGCCCGCACGCCGAATCCGGCCTGGGTGTCGAACAGCGACGGATGAAGCGGTCCGGCCGCGTCGGCCTCGGTCAGCAGCGCCTCGAACTGCGCGCGATCCAACTCCTCACGCACGATGCCGTGACAGTGGTGGTCGACGAGCGGCACCGCGTCCACATTCACGTCAGGTCCAGGGCCCGAGCGAAGTCGGCGATCAGGGCGTCGGCCGGCTCGACCCCGCAGGAGATGCGGATCATCCCGTCGTCGATACGCGCTGCGCGCCGTTCCTCGGGAGTCAGCGAGAAGTGCGAGGAGTTGAAGGGCGTGCTGACCAGGGTCTCGACGCCACCAAGGCTCGTGGCTTCACAGCCGATCTGTAGATTGCGGACCACGTCGTGGGCCCGTTCGTCGCCACCGTCGACCGTGATCGTCACCATGGCGCCACCACCGGCGCTCGGACGCACGACCCGGGCCGCCACCTCGGCGCGGGCATAATCCGGCAGCGACGGATGCCGTACGGCCAGCACGTCGTCCCGGCGGCCGAGCGCCGCCGCCAACGCCTGCGCCGTCTCGGTCTGGCGGGCCATGCGCACGTCGAAGGTCTGCAGCCCGCGCCAGACCAGGTACGCCTCGTACGGACCAAGGCTGGTGCCCAGGGTGATGACGCGTCGTTGCACTTCGGTGACAAGCGCGTCGTCGGCGATCACCACCCCGGCGATCGCATCCGAGTGGCCGTTCAGGAACTTCGTCGCCGAATGCACGACCACGTCGGCGCCGAGGCGCAACGGCTGGACGACGTACGGCGTGGCGAAGGTGTTGTCGATGACCAGGTGCGCGCCGGCGGCCTGGGCCAGGTCGGCCAGCGCGGGCAGGTCGGTCAGCTCCAGTTGCGGGTTCGAGAGTGTCTCGGCGTAGACGACGCGGGTGGGCCCGCCCGCGATCTCACGGCTCCACGCGTCGAGATCGACCGCGTCGACCCAGCGCACGTCGATCCCCCACCCGGGCAGGTCGCGCACCAGTAGGTCACGGGTGTCGCCGTAGACCTGCCGTGCCGCGACGATCCGATCACCGGCGCCCAGCAGGGTCAGCAGCGTCGTCGCGATCGCGCCCATGCCGGACGAGGTCATGAACCCCGCCTCGCCGCCCTCCAGGTCGGCGATCTCGCGTCCGACCAGGTCCACGGTCGGATTGCGGAAGCGGCCGTACCAGTGCTCGACAAGGCCTCCGTCCTGAATGTCCTTGTACGCCTGGTCGTCGAGGAAGTACGTGACCGAGTGGTGGATCGGCGGGACGACAGGGCGGGTCCGCGGCAGGAATTCGCTGGCGCGCGCCGGGCGGCCGACGCTGGGAGACTCTGACACACGAACAGGCTGCCACGCATCGGGACAGGAGCGCCGGTGGATCAGCACGAGCGAGTACAGCGGGCCGATTGCGCGCGGCAGGTGCGCGGCGATCTGGCCGAACGAGGTGTGGTCGCGCTCGCCACCACCTGGGTGGACAACAGCGGCGTAACCCGGGTCAAGGCGGTACCGCTGCAGCGCTTGGAGCACGCCGCGGCGTGGGGCATCGGCGCCTCGCCGGTCTTCGACGCGTTCCTGCCGGACGACTCGATCGTGGCCGGACGCTACGCCGGCGGACCGATGGGCGACCTGCGACTGCATCCCGATCTCGCCCGCGTCACCGTGCTCGCCGAGCAGCCGGGTTGGGCCTGGGCGCCGGCCGTCCGGTATCAGCAGGACGGGACGGTCCACCCGCAGGATCAGCGCAGCACCGCCCAGCGGTCGGTCGCCGCCCTCGCCGCGGCCGGCTACACGGCGCGGATGGCGTTCGAGATCGAGTGGACGTTGTCGACGACCGAACCGGACTTCACGCCCGCCGCGTCCGGACCGGCCTACGGGTACACCCGGCTGATCGAGCGCTCGGCCTACCTGCGCGACCTGCTCATCGCGCTCGACCGCCAGGGCGTGCCGGTCGATCAGATCCATCCCGAGTACGGCAGCGCCCAGTACGAGATCTCCGTCGCCAACGAGGATCCGGTCGCCGCGGCCGACACGTTCGTCCTCGTCCGGGAAACCATCCGCGCGCTGAGCCTGCGGTACGGCCTGCACGCGTCGTTCTCGCCGAAGGTGCTGGCCGACGGCGTGGGCAACGGCGGACACGTGCACCTGTCGGTGTGGCGCGATGACCGCAACCTCTTCAGCACGGGACCGGGTCGGTACGGAGTCCACCAGAACGCCGAGGCATTTGTCGCCGGCGTGCTGGCACACCTGCCCGCGCTGCTGGCGCTCGGGGCACCGTCGCCCGCGAGCTACCTGCGCCTCATCCCGAGCCACTGGGCCGGACCGTTCCAGGTCTGGGGGCTGGAGAACCGCGAGGCGGCGCTGCGCCTGATCACCGGCTCGCCCGGCGATCCCGGAGCCGCCAACCTGGAGATCAAGGCCTTCGACCAGGCAGCGAATCCGTACCTGGTGGTGGCCGGCCTCATCCACACCGGACTGGCGGGCCTGGCCGCCGGCACGACGCTGCCCGACCCCGTGAACGTCGACCCCGCTTCGGTGCCCGAGCCCGAGCACGCGCAGCACGGCATCGTCCGGCTGCCGACAACACTGGCGAGCACCGTTGACGCGTTCGACGCGGACGACGTGCTCTGCACCGCGCTCGGCGATGCCCTGGCGGCGACCATCGTCGACCTCCGGCGGGCCCAGGTCGCTCGGTTCGCCGACGCGACACCCGAAGAGATCGTGGCCGCCGAGCGCTGGAAGTACTGACCCGATGTCCGCCACCGCCACAGTGGAGCAGCCATGACCGAATCCGCACCCCGCATCGACTACGCCAATCTCCCCACCCCGACCGAGGGCTTCCTGGTGACGATGTTCATCACCGTGCGCAAGGTCGCGCGCTCGCGGGACTTCTACTCGCGCGTGCTGGGCGGCACCGTGGTCCTGGAGGAGAACCCGTGCATCGTCAAGCTGTCCAACTCGTGGATCATCATGAACCCGGGCGGACCGCCGACCCCCGACAAGCCCGGCATCACAGTGGTCGACTACGAACCCGGTGACACCACGTCGATCTTCCTGAACCTGCGGGTCGCCGACATCCAGGCCCGTTACCAGGAATGGAAGGCGAAAGGAGCCGAGTTCGTCACGCCGCCGATCGACCGCGGAGCGGAGATCCGCTGCTACCTGCGCGACCCGGACGGGTACCTCATCGAGGTCGGCCAGTCGACCGGCCTGCTGCACGGCCAGCTCGCCGCCAAACGCCCCGAGGATCTGCCGGGCTGAGCCGTCGGGCTGCGTCAGAACCCACGGAGCCGGTCGATCCGCACGCGCACCGGAATCGAGTACCGGGCCGAGAACGCCTCGAGGCTGCCGCTCACCCGGATCATCTGGTCGCGGTACTTGTCCAGGTAGGCGGGCATCTCGTGCGGCGGCTCGCCGTCGGCCAGCTCCGCGCGACCGGACAGCACGACGACGTCGCCGCCGCGGGCGTTCGCGTTGAAGTGCAGCGACACATGGGCATTGGTGCGCAGGTGGGCCAGCCGCCGCGCGTCGTGCTGGTTGTAGATCAGCACGTCGCCGTCGTCCCAGACGAACCACACCGGGTTGGGCTGCGGCGTGCCGTCCGCGCCGACCGTGGTCATCCAGACGAACACCTCGTCGCGCAGCCGCCGGCGGACTCGATCGCCGAACGGTGTGCCCGTCGGCGGCAGGGCATCAGTCGTCACGTCGCGAGGTTAGTTCAACCCGTCGAGCGAGCGCTCGATCAGGAAGATCGCGCGGCCGAGACGGCTCGCGCCGGTCAGGCCATGACGCGATCGAGAAACTCACGCACGGTGGCGACGTAGCGGTCCTGCTCCTCGGCGAACATCATGTGCGCCGAGTTCTCGAACACGACGAGCTGGGAATCGGGCAGCTGCGGCGCCATCTGCTCGGACGCGCCGACCGAGCAGGTCCGGTCGTGCCGCCCGGCCATCACCAGCACCGGATGGGTCACCGCGCCGAGCCGATCCTCGACCTCGATCCCGCCGTAGTTCTGCACGGCGAAATGCCGGATCACGTCCGGCGCGTAGCGGGCGCGGCCGCGGGTGCGGCGCACGTACTCAGCGAGTGCCGCGCCCTGCGGCTCGCGGAAGTGGAACGGCATCTGGTCGGCCATCAGCGCATCCGCCTCGTCCTGGGTCTGCACTTCGGCCTCGCGCGCCCACGACGAGGTGACCTGCTCGCGCAAGGCAACCGGCTCGAACTCCGCCAGCTCCTGCTCGACCCGATCGAGCCAGCGGGCGCTGGCCATCCCGGCCGACACGATCGTCGCGCGTGGCTCGCCCGGATGGTCGACTGCGTGCTGCAAGACGACGAACGCGCCGTACGAATGGCCGAGCGTGGCGTATCCGTCGCGCACCCCGAGACCGTCGGCCAGATCGCTCACGTCCTGGGCCATGCGCTCGAGGGTCCACGTGTCGGGCGGCGCGGACCGCTCCGAGCGGCCGCCGGCGCGCTCGTCGACCAGCACCAGGCGGTAGGCACCGTCGCCGGTCAGCGGATCGAGGTAGTCGGCGAACATGGTGTGGTCGAGCCCCGGCCCGCCGTGGAACACCAGCAGCGGAAACGCCGCGGGGTCACCGCGTTCGTCGACGTAGAGCTTGGTGTCCGCCACCTCGACCAGTCGACCCACGTGCCGCACCTCCTGTGTCCGCCGCCGAATCATCCTTGCCCACGCCCGCTACTGCCGGCAAAGTGGTCGCACCTTCGAGAGCCGTCAAGTAGCCCGGGCCTAGGAGATCGTCATGTTCGAGGCATTCGCCGAGCTGTCCACGCCTCTGGTGGCCGACGCCTGCGTGCGGCACGGCGTTGCGCTTCGGGCCGCGCCGCCCGGCCTCGTCGCGGTGGTGCCGGGTCGTCGCGTCGCGGGACGAGCGCTGCCGGCCCGTCATTACGGCAGCGTGGACGTCTTCCTCGAGGCGTTCGCGCTGGCCGATCCGGGTGACGTGCTCGTCATCGACAACAGTGGACGCCCGGACGAGGCGTGCATCGGCGACCTCGTAGTGCTCGAGGCCCGGACGGCCGGAGTGACGGGGCTGGTCGTGTGGGGACTGCACCGCGACACCCCGGAACTGATCGAGATCGGCCTGCCCGTGTTCAGCTACGGCAGCTACCCGCCCGGACCGGTTCGGCTCGACGAACGCGGCCCGGACGCGATGGATTCCGCCCGGTTCGGCCCGCACCTCGTCACGGCCGACGACATCGTGTTCGGCGACGACGACGGCGTGCTGTTCGTCCCTGCCGACCAGGCCGAGCCGGTCCTCGCGACCGCGCACCAGATCTGGCAGACCGAGCGCGAGCAGGCTCACCGCATCCGGGCCGGAGAAAGCCTCCGACAGCAGACCGCCTTCGACGAGTACCTGGCCCGGCGGGCGACCGACCCGGCCTACACGTTCCGCAAGCATCTGCGTCGCGTGGCCGGCGCAATCGAGGAGTAGCCGCATCCGGCTTCCTCACCCACCGGGGGTGATGCCCGGTGACCGCTTCGCGGCGACGCTCAGACCTCGGGCACGCGCGGCACAGGGAGACCGGATGACAAACAGGACGGAGCGCGCCGACGGGGCGCTCGCCGTGGCCGACACCGCGGTGCGCGAGCTGAAAAAGGAGATAAAGAGGGCGAAGCGTTCGCAAGCGTGGACGATGACACCGGTCCAGGCGACGCTCGGCCGTCGAGTCGGATTCCGTAATCACTGGAAGTACTGGGCCTTCGGACTCGGCTGTGCGTTCGTCGCCGGCATCCTCTCGGGCATCAAGATCGGGCAGCAGGTGTGGCATCGGCGGCGCAGCGACGACTCGGCGCAGTCCAGCGAGGTCGGCGCACTGGACGCGCAGCCGGTCGGCGCCCGCTAGGGGGGCGCCGCGATCCGCGGGCCTGACACGGCCTAGTCGGCTGACTCCACCGGCGCGGGCCGCGTGCCGGGCACCCAGCGCGGGACCCGCCTTGTGTACTCGACGTACTCCGCGCCGAAGCGTTCGACCAGTCGCCGCTCGTCACGCTCGACCCGTCGCCGGAACCACGGCACCAGAGCGGCAGCCGCGGCGCCGGCGACCGGCGACCGGGTCACGAGGGTCAGCCCGGTGGCGAAGATGATGTGCCCGAGATACATGGGATTGCGGGTGCACGCGTATACGCCGTTGTCGACCAACGTGTCCGGGAAGCCTTGCGACATACCCGGAGGGCCTCCCGCCCTGGGCAGCCGGTACCCGCCGGCGAGCTTGTACTGGGCGACGCCCCAGGCCATGACCGGCAGCCACTTCGGGTGCAGGCGCCGGCGCGAGACGACCTGCTCGGCGAGCACGATCGCCGGAAGCGCGACCAGCACCCGTGTCGAGGTGGACCTGAGCGTCAATCGCATGCATCACCCTCCGTCGGCGGATCCACCGGACTACCCGTCCAGCTCTACAGCATGCGCGGTGTGCCGTCGTGCTCGACCCGACCGGATTGCTCACGCCGCGCTCTCGACGGCGCCGGCGGCTATCGCGTCGACGAGTTGCGCGTGGTCGCGCTGGTTCTGGTCGGCGTAGTGATGGGCGAACCGGCTGATTGCGTCGACGAAGTTCGGGCCTTTGCCGATGTAGCCGTGGATGGTCACCGGGTCGCCGGTGCGAGCGTGGGCCCGGGCGAGTGCCGCGCCGCAGGCAGTGGCGAACTCGGCGAGGCGGGGGCCGATCAGCTCGATCTTCGGGATGATCTTCATGTCCCGGAATTGCCTTACGTAGTAGTCCGTTCCGTTCAGGGAGCTCCAGCCGACGAAGATGTCGGACGCGGATTGGATGAGGCGTTTGCCGTTGATCACCCGTGCGCCGTGGTTGTCGTGCCCGCTGGGTCGGGTCAGTGCCTCGTACACCGACGGCCCGGCCTGTTTGACCTGCAGGAACAGCGGGTCCGCGCCGGACCGGCCCTCCAGGAGCACCAGGTACACCTGCATCCCGACACTGCCCACCCCGACGACCTGGCGAACCGCGTCGACCGGAACGAACCGATCGAACAGATGCCGACGGTCCTCCTGCAACGTCATCCGATAGTCGGCCAGCAGCCGACCGACGAGATCGTCCTGCTCCTCGTCACTGATCGTGACCCGGAGCGGCGGGTCCTCGGTTATCCGGGGACGTCCGCCGCACATCGTGGTCAGCCGGGCGAACGCGCCGCGGCTGGTGCGACGCCGGGCCTTCTTCTCGATGTGGATCGTGACCCGGTCACGGTCGGCCGGTTCGAACTTGTCGATCAGCTCGTCGACGCGGATGCCGTCGTACCAGATGTCGAACTCGGGCATGGTGGCGTAACGGCGCATGCGCCGGCAGTACGTCTCGACGCCGGCGGTGACCGCCGCGGCCGTGCGCGCCGGCTTGATCCCGATCTCGCGGGCCGCGACGACGAGGCTGGTGGCCAGCCGCTTGACGTCCCACTCGAACGGTCCGGGCAGGGTCTCATCGAAGTCGCGCAGGTCGAAGGACAGGTTGCGCTCGGGGGTGGCCCACAGCCCGAAGTTCAGCACGTGGGCGTCACCGCAGAGCTGCACCGTCAGGCCGCTGTCCGGCGCAGCGGCGAGGTCGGCGGCCATGACGGCGGCGGCGCCCCGGTAGTAGTTCCAGGGCGAGAGCGCCATGCGCTGGTGACGGATCGGCACGAGCTCGGCCACCCTGATCTTGTTCTGCGCCAGGATCGTATGCAGCGCATCGTGCTCACGTTCGGTCTCGGTCCAATGCCCCAGATCGGCCCGACGAACGCGCTTGCGGGCGGCCCGGCCGGCTGCTCGTCGCTCGCGGCTCGTCGCGCGCAGATCGGGGGCCGGGCGCCGAGTCGCCTCGAGTGGGCTGGACACGTCGACTACGCGAGCAGCTTGGCCTTCGCGGCGCCGAACTCCTCCGGGGTCAGCACACCGGAGTCGCGCAGCTTCCCCAGCTCGGCGAGCTGGCTGGCCAGGTCGCTCGACGGGGCGCTCGCCGACGCCGCCGGAGCGGGCGCGGGCTGTTCAGCGTCCGCCGGCTGTTGATCGGCGGGCGCGGGCTGTTCAGCGTCCGGCGGCTGTTGATCGGCGGCTCGCCTCTGGGCGCGCCGGTTCACCGCGTTGGCGGTCGCGCTCGCCGTTCCCGCGACCACCGCGGTACGCCCGACCGTGCGCAGCAGTCCCGGCCGTCCACCTCTACGCATCGGCAACCTCCTTCGTCACGTCGCCGCCGCAAGGGCAGCCGCCGCGGTCTCCTGAGGGATCTGCAGATGCAACGCGACCTCGCCACCGGCGGCGCGGACCGTCGCGGCAACCTGGCGGGCCCAGCTCTCCTCGTACACGATGACCGCGGCCGAGTGGCCGGGCTCGAGCGAATCACGCACGACCTCGAGGTCGTCTTCGCTCACGAGAGCCTGCGCGCTGACGGTCAGGGTGGCCAGGCCGGTGACATCCAGGTTCTGGTCCACGTCGGTGACCCTTATCCGGCCGTCCTGGAGACGGCTGACGAAAACCAGATCGAGCACCGTCACGTACCCCTGCGCCACGACGTCCTGGATGGCCGCCGCCACCGCCGGATCGGCCCGTTCGCCGGGGAAGGTGAGCACAACCATCTCAACCGGCCCGAGATCCATCCGCGGCCTCCTCCGACCTGCCTGCTCGAAGCCTGCTGAGCATCGGAGACCACGTCGTCACCCGTTCCGCATGAACGCCGGGTAGGCCAGGCCCGAGGCGCCAGCGACGAAGAGGCTGGCGGCGGCGATGAGTCCGGTCGAGGCCTCGACGGCCTGCCTCGTGCCGTCGGCCGCGCCGGTAGCCGCGCCAGCGACGGCGGCCACGACGAACGCGGCGCCGACCCAATAGAACATCGCGACAAACAGCCGGCCGAAGGCCAGGAAGTGCAGGCCGACGACCAGCGCGGTCCCCGCCGGGACGTACTCGCTGTGCCCGGTGGCGCCGAGTATCGCGTTCCCGAGGACGAGCGCGACTACCTCCGCCAGGACCCACAGCCAGTAGCCGCGGGACCGGAACATCGAGACCGATCCGGGACGGGGCCCCGCTTCGTCCGTCCCGAGGGTGCGCCGGCGCCACAGTGCACACGCGACGATGACGGCCCCGATGGCCACCCCGGCGATCCGCACCGCCGCGGCGGTGCTACCGGTCAACCCGGTCGCCGCCCAAAGCGCCCAGCCGATGCCGAACCCGCCGGAGACGACGACCCGACCAGTCCCTCACGATCGACCAGCTGCTGATTCACCCGGGCATCATGGCAGGGCTCCCCGAGCCGGCCATCGGTCCGTCGACATCCCGAGAATCGCGTGCCGAGGTCGCTAGATTCGGCGCATGACGGCCGAGGCAGGCGACGCGACCCTGCCGGTTGTCCACGACCGTCGGCAGGGCCGCATCCGGTCCTCGATCGACCTCGTCCGGCTGGTCGGGCTCCTGCTCCTGCTCCTGCTGCTGTTCGGGTTCGGCACCTCGGCCAATCGGACGAGCGCGGGCGTCAACGAGGACCTGACCCGGGCGATGCACGCCGTTCCGGAGCTGCTCGTCCGCCTGCTGACCGCCGTCGGCTCGATCGGCGCGCTGACGTTGCCGATCGCCGTGATCATCCGGCTGATCGTCCGGAGCCACCCGCGTGAACTGGCCGAGGCGATCGCAGTCGGCGCGCTGGCGACCGGCATCGTCGCCGGACTGTCGTATCTGCTCGACCACCTTCCGCACCGCGCGCTCTACCACGCGTTGACGTTGATGACCGACAGCGGACCGACAGCCCCCCTCGACCCCTACCTCGCCGCGATCGTCGCCCTCGTCGTGACGACGAGCAACACCGCGGACCGCCTCTGGCGGCAGTGGTCGATCATCGCCGTCGCGCTGTACACAGTGTCCGCGTTCGCGGCCACGCAGGCTTCGTCCCTCACGCTGGTCGCGAGCATCGTGCTCGGCGTCAGCGTCGCCGTCGCCGCCCGGTACGCCGCCGGCCGCCCCAACGTCCGCCCCGACGGCCGGCGAATCGCGGACGCCCTGGGCGATCGCGGCTTCCCGATCCGAGAGCTGACCCGACTGGCCGAAGCGCCGGACGGGCAGCGCGCCTACCGGGCCGACACCACGGACGGACAGATGCTGCACCTGCACGTGCTTGATCGCGACCTGGTCGCCGTCGGGTCGTTCTACCGCTTCTACCGGAGTATTCGCCTGCGGCGCGAGGTCGCCCGCGCCCCGAACCTGTCCATCGACCGGGCGGCGGAGCGGCGCGTCGCCCTCGCATTGGGGGCGGCCGAGCACTCGGACGCGGTCCCGCCGCTGCTCGCCGGGGTGCGGTGCGGACCGGACGCCGTCGTGCTCGTGTACGCCGAGCGCGACGCCACCCCGTTCGTCGACCTCGGCCGACCGGCCACCGAGGAGGAGGTCTCGAACGTCTGGTCCGAGCTCGAGGCGCTCCACCGAGCGCGCATCGCCCCCACGGGCCTCACCGCCAGCCGGTTGCGGCTCGACGCCGCCGGCCGACCGGTTCTGCCCATCCTCGAGGACGGCTCGCTGTTCGCGACCGACCTGCGGATCTCGCTCGATCGGGCCCAGCTCCTCGCTACGTCGGCCCAGCTCGTCGGCGCGGCCGCGGCCGTTCGCATCGCCCGACTGCATGTCCGCGAGTCCGACCTCGTCTCGGCTCTGTCCGTCCTGCAACCGATCGCGCTGAGTCGCGAAACGCGCGCCTGGCTCAAGCAGCACCGCTCGCTGATCGACGACGTGCGCAACCAGATGCAGGACCAGACCAGTGCGCCCCTACCCGAGCTGTCCCGACTCGACCGCATCCGCCCGCGCACGGTCATCACTCTGGTCGCGCTGATCGTCGCGGCCTGGCTGCTCGTCGGCCGGCTCGGCTCGATCGATCTCGGTACCGTGCTCCGCACGGCGAACTGGGCGTGGGTGCCGCTTGTGATCGCCGCTTCCGTCCTGACCTACGTTGCGGCCGCCGTGGCGCTCGACGCGTACGTACGGGAGCGGCTACCTCTGGTCCGAACCACCCTCACCCAGCTCGCCGCGGCGTTCACCGGCTTCGTGATGCCGGCGGCCGTGGGTGGGATCGCCGTCAACGTCCGCTTCCTGCGCAAGCGCGGACTCAGCACAGCCGCCGCGGGGCTGGCCATCGGCCTGAACCAGATCGTCAACTCGGTGTCGCACATCGTGCTGCTGGTCATCCTCGCCGCGCTCACCGGTACCTCGGCCGATCACTCGCTCCCGATCCCGGGCTGGGTCTTCATCGCGCTCGGCGGCGCCACCGTTCTGGCCGGGGCCGCGCTGGCCCATCCGGCCGTGCGGCGCTGGGCCGTTACCCACGTGGTCCGCCCTGTCCGGGACGCGCTCCCCCAGCTGCTCGAGCTGCTGACCAGTCCGCGGAAGCTCACGCAGGCGCTCGGCGGGGCCTTGCTGCTCAACGTCGGCTACGTCGCGGCGCTGTACTTCGCCACGCTGGCCTTCCGTGGCCACCTCAGCCTGCTGGCGGTCGCGCTCGTGTACCTCGCCGGCGGCGCGATCGGTTCGCTGGCGCCCACCCCGGGTGGTCTCGGCGCCGTCGAGGCGGCCCTCTCCGCTGGGCTGACCGCCGCCGGGATGCCGGCCGCCGCGGCCCTCAGCGCGGTGCTTCTCTACCGGATCGCGACGTTCTGGATACCCGTGCCCGCCGGCTGGGTTGCCCTGAACTGGCTGCAACGCCGCGACGCCCTCTGACCGCCTGTCCCCGATCGGAGGACGCACGCATCATCCGCGGCTCGGCCCATTCGGTCGACCGCGCGAGGCCCCGCGGCGGGACGCTCTTCTGGACGACGAGGTCGTGGAGACGACGGTGAACATCTCGCTGGTACACGGATTCCTACCGCTGCTGATCATCGGCCTGACTCTGGCCTCGGTGCTGTACCTGTTCCGCCTCCACCGCGGCACCTGGAAGCGGCAACTGCTGATCGGCGGGCCGGTGGCGCCCCACGACCTTCTACGTGTGGGTCGGCCAGCACGACTTCGACACCTGGTCCCGCGCATTCGCCGACTCGCTGCCGTGGGTCAGCTACCGCCTCGGGCTGACGCCGTCGCCCGACGTGCTGGCCTGAGCGGCTCGACTCTCCCTGGTTGCCCGGTAAGCAGATGATTGCTGCCGGCGCGTCTAGGTAGTGGACGCCGACCGAGGGAGAGGGCGCGATGGAGTTCGAGCAGTACGCGACACGACGCCTGCCTACCCTGATCGCCACTGCCCGGGCGGTCTGCGGCGAGCCGGCGCTCGCCGACGACGTGCTGCAGGACGTCCTGATCAAGCTGCACGCGCGCTGGCCGGGGATCGCGGCGGTGGACAACGTCGATGCCTACGTCCGCCGCATGATCGTCAACGAGTTCCTGTCGTGGCGGCGCAAGTGGTCGCGCCTGGTGCCGTCCCCGCACCCGTTGCTCGAGAGCGCGCCGGCCCCGGACGCCGACCCGGCTGCGCTCGCCGAGCGGGCCGACCTGCTGGCCGAGGTCCGGGCGCTGCCGCCCCGGCAGCGCGTCGTGATCGGCCTGCGCTATTTCGCCGATCTCACCGACATGCAGATCGCCGAAGCACTGGGCTGTGCGGAGAGCACGGTCCGGGTGCACGCCGCCCGGGCGCTGGCCGCGCTGCGCGTCTCCCGTTCAGAGCCCCGATCATCCATTCCGCAGGGAGGTTCCCGATGATCCGCACCGAAGATGACCTACGCGACGCGTATGAGCGGTTCGCTTCGGCCGACACGGCACACAGCATCGATCAGCACACCCGACTGGTCGACGAGCTCTCCGACGCGAGGTCGGACACGCGGCGCCGCCGAGCATGGCTCGCTCCGGCGCTGAGCGCTGCCGCCGTGGTGGCGGTGATCGGCGGGGTCGCGGCCGCCGGGGTCGGGCCCGGCCGCAGTCACTCTGCGCAGCCGGCGAGCTCGACCTCGGCCGCGCCCGTACCCCGTTACCTGGGCCCGATCAAGGCGACCAAGGACTACATCCACCTCGACCTGATCCTGTCGCCCCCGGGCACCCGCACGCCTGCCCTGTCGCCCGCCCGAGCGGTGGCCACCTGGTGCACCGACCTGCGCAGGCTCCTGCGACGCGTTCCCGCCTCGATCCCGGTCACCTGCACGTCCGCCGATGCCGGCGCGACGATGGTCTTCGGTAGCGGTCACGGCTACTACGGCGTCGACTACGGCAACCCCTCCGGCCTGCTCTACGTCCTGACGTGGACACAGGCGCCCTGCGATCCGAAGGAGCCGCCCGGCAAGGATGGCGCCCTTCGCCGGTGTACGGGCGAGGCCGCGATAGACGCGACCACGGGCGCACCGTTGGGCGAGATCATGCTCACCTCGCAAAGCCGTCCGGACACGGGAGAATTGGTCTACTCGGCCCGGTTCGGAACCAACTGGCCGCCTCACCCGGCCTATACGCGCTGTGGCCCGGGCACGACACGGCACTGCTAACCCGGAACCGGCTCGAGCCGCTTGAGGTTGCGGCGGCGACCGCTACGACCTCGTCGGTGCCGCGATCTGCCTGCTCGGCGTCGCGGTCATCATGTACGCCCCGCGCCACTGACAACAGCTCACCCATGACTAGCGAAGATCGACGGCGACCGTGCAGTAGCCGACGTCGAGCGCATCGGCCCCGAGCAGATGCGCGTGCGCGTCCTGCCAGGCCCCGGTGCGCAGATCGTCGGCGAGGCGGCGCAGACCCGAGCGCAGCGCCGACTCGCCGGCCTTGGCGAGCACCGACATGCCGGCCCGGACGTCCGGGTCGAGGTAGGCCTCGGGGCGACGCCAGTAGGCGGCGCTGAAGCCGTCCGTGCAGTCGTGCGGCACCGGCACCGCGCGAACCGTGGCGTTGGCGCCGAGCAACCGCCGCAACTGCCGGAGGGGCACCGACTGACGCTCGTCCACCTCGGCCGCCTCGGCCAGGTACTCGGACAGCAGCCAGAACGGCGCGGCGCGGTCGGGCCACCAGGTGAAGAACACCAGCCGCCGGCGCGCCACCCGGCGCATCTCGGCCACAGCGGCGGTCACGTCGCTCCAGTGATGCACCGACAGGACGGCCAGCGCCGCGTCGACCGACCGGGAACGAAGGGGCAACGCCTCCGCCACAGCCTGCACGACCGGCGCCGCGCCAGGTGGACGCTGCGCGATCATCACCGAGCTCGGCTCCACCGCGACGACCATCCGCGTGGGTTCGTACGCGCCGGCACCCGCCCCGATATTGGCCACGTCGTCGACCGGTCCGAGGGCAGCCACGATCGCGGCGGCGATCCGCGGATCCGGTCGCCGGGTTCGCCGGTAGGTGCGGCCGATCTCGTCATAGAGCGTCACCGGCCCATGATCGCAACCGCCTCGGACCGAGGCCGGCTACGTCGAAAGACGGAAGGGTGGATACCGGTCGGTGATCATGACGAATGCGTAGGCGAGCACGCGGTTGTGCCAGCGGATGACGCCCTCGACGAAGCCGAACATATCTCGCGGATACCGCCCGGTGAAAAGGATCGCGAACCAGGCGACGATAACCACCACGATCAGAGCTATGTCGAGGAAGAACAAGACGACGTAGTGGGGAATGGCCAGAAACCACTTCACCAGCGGAAGCCATCGGTTCAGGTCACGCTGGGCATCGGGGTAGACGTACTCGAGATGCACCGACTGGTGATCGTCGGTGGACGGGTACTTATCGTCCATCAGCGCAAGATAGATGCCGACCCGGTTCGCGAACCGCTGCAGTTCGAGGTTCCAGTCGAACCACCACCTCGGATACTTCTGCCGGAACAGAATCATCAGCAGTGGAGCGAGGACGATTAGGCCACCTGCGCCTGCGCCGGCCCATTCACCCGACGACGACCACCGCCAACCACCGCCCGATACCGCACCCAGCACAATCGCGATCGGGATAATGACGATAATTCGAAATGCCGTTGTCACCCGGTTCAGCGGTCGATCC
>DATBER010000193.1:0-35136 GCA_036558905.1 Jatrophihabitantaceae bacterium
ATCCTGTGCGAGGTGCTGCGCTGGCAGGCGGCCGAGGTCGCCGAGCTGCTCGACAGCAGCGTCGCGTCCGTGAACAGCGCGCTGCAACGGGCCCGGGCGACGCTGGCCGACCGCGACATCAACCGCCGCCGGGAACCGATCGACGCCGAGCAGAAGGCGCTGCTGGCTAAGTACGTCGACGCGTTCGAGCGCTACGACATCACGTCACTGGTGTCGCTGCTGCACGAGGACGCGATCATGTCGATGCCGCCGTTCGACTTCTGGCTCGAGGGCCCGGTCGAGATGGGCAAGTGGTTCCTCGGCGAGGGCAGCGTGTGCCGGGGCGCCCGGCTGGTGGCCACCTCCGCCAACGGTGGCCTGGCCTTCGGCTCGTACCACGTCGACCCGAATGGCGGGCACGCCCCGTGGTCAATCCAGGTCCTCGAGGTCGCCGACGGGCGGATCATCGGCCACCACAACTTCCTTGACCCGGCGCTGTTCGAGGTCTTCGGGCTGCCGGCTCACCTCGACGCATAGCGTCCGGCTCAGCCCGACCAGGTCGAGCAGGCCGACCAGCGCCGGGACGGCGTCGCGCAGCCGAACTGTGCACCCGGCCCGCCGGGCGGCCAGCTGCAGCCGGGCGAGCTGGTCGACGACGGTCAGGTCCGGGCGCTCCGAACCGGCCAGGGGCCAGCTCGTCAGCTCGGCGTCGCCCTGCACGATCACCACGATCGCGCTCGGAGGGCAGCCGTCGTCACCGCGCATATAGATAGGACGCCCGGGGTCGGCGAAATTAATCGGGCCGGGCCGATGAGTTCCCGCGAGGCGGGTCGTCTCAGCTGACATGACAGCCGACATCGCCGACGTGAATGCGGCCGTAGACGCCCGCGCGGCCCGCCGCGAGCTTGGCCGCCGCTTCTCCGGCCCGGCGTATCTAGCCGGCGACGACGGGTACGACGAGGCGCGCAAGGCGGTCAACCCGGCCTTCGACGCCCGGCCGGTGGTCATCGCCGAGGCGGACAATGACCTGGACGTGAGCGCGGCCCTCACCTGGGCACGCGAGCGGCAGGTGCCGTTCGCCGTGCAGTCGACCGGGCACGGCACGCTCGTCCCGTCCGACGGAGGCCTGCTGCTGAAGACGTCGGCGCTGACCCGCGTGCTGGTCGACCCGGACCGCGGCATCGCCCGCGTCGGCGCCGGTGCCCGGTGGCGCGATGTGGTGGCGGCGGCCGCGCCGTTCGGGCTGGCGCCGCTGTCCGGTTCGTCGCCGGACGTCGGGGTGGCCGGCTACACCCTGGGCGGTGGCCTGAGCTGGCTGTCGCGCCGCTTCGGCTTCGCCGCCGACAGCGTGCTGCGCGCTTCCGTGGTGACGGCGGGCGGGCGCATGGTGACGGCCAGCCGCGACGAGCACCCGGAGCTGTTCTGGGCGTTGCGCGGTGGTGGCGGCAACTTCGGCGTCGTCACGTCGCTGGAGTTCCGGCTGCACCGGGTGGCCAGCGTCTGGTCGGGCAGCGCGGTGTTCCCGCTCGAGCGGGCCGCCGCCACCCTGGCCGCCTACCGCGAGTGGATCGCCGACGCGCCGGACGAGCTGAGCACGGCCGTCGTCCTGCTGCCGTCGTGGCCGTCGACGGGCGCACCGGCGTTCGCCATCCGGGCCATGTCGTCCGGCACCCCGGAGGTCGCCGCCGAGGCGATGCGCCCGCTGTACCGGGCGGGCGGCGCCCCGTTGTGGGACGACTTCCGCGAGACGTCGTTCGCCGAGGCGCGCATGCCCGGCATCGCCCCGCTGAACTTCGACCTGTTCGAGACGTTGCCCGACCCGGTGATCGAGCACCTGGTGGACGCCGTGCGCCAGCCGGGCAGCCGGGTGGGCGCCGTCGAGGTGCGGCACTGGGGCGGCGCGATGTCGCGGCCCACCCCGGGTGCCGGCCCGGTCGGGCACCGGAGCGTTCCGCTGTCGGTGATCGTCGAGGGCCCGGCCGAGACGGCTGAGGCGCTGGCTCCCTACGCGACGGGCGGCTCGTTCCTGAACTTCCTGCGCGACCCGTCCCGCGTCGAGTCGGCGTACACCCCGGACAACTATCGCCGGCTGCGCGCGTTGAAGGCCCGCCTGGACCCGGACAACGTGCTGAGCGTCAACCACAACATCGCGCCGTGCCCGCGTTGAGTCTTCGTCCGATCGTGCAACCCTCGGCCGCGTCAGGCGGCCGAGGGTTGCACGATCGGTGAATCAGACCCCGATGGGGTGCCAGACGGTCTTGGTCTCGACGAAGGCGGCCAGCCGGCCGGTGCCCGGGTCGGCCGTCCAGTCCTCGACGTAGGGCACGTAGGCGCGCTTGACGTTGTCGGCCGCCGCCTGCTGCAGCGGGGGACGGGCCTCGGCGGCCACCCCGGTCAGGTCGACGGCATTTACGTCACGGTGGCTGGCCAGCCACGGGGCGAGCTCGGCGGTCCGGCCGGTGAGCAGGTTGATCACCCCGCCGGGCAGGTCGGACGTGGCCAGCACCTCGGCCAGCGAGATCGCCGGCAGCGGGCGCTGTTCGGCGGCGACCACCACGGCGGCGTTGCCGGTGGCGATCACCGGAGCCACGACGCTGACCAGCCCGAGCAGGCTGGACTCCTGCGGGGCCAGCACGCCCACCACGCCGGTGGGCTCGGGCAGCGAGAAGTTGAAGTACGGGCCGGCCACCGGGTTCGACGATCCGACGACCTGGGCGTACTTGTCGGTCCAGCCGGCGTACCAGACCCAGCGATCGATGGCATCGTCCACAGTGGACAGTGCCTTGGCCGGGCTTATGCCCTCGGCGGCGCCGACCTCGGCAGCGAACTGTTCGCGCCGTCCCTCGAGCATCTCGGCCACCCGGTAGAGCACCTGGCCGCGGTTGTACGCCGTGGCCTTGGCCCAGCCCGGCTGTGCTTTGCGGGCGGCCACCACCGCGTCGCGGACGTCCTTGCGCGACGCCTGCGCGGCCTGGGCCAGCAGGTTGCCCTTCGAGTCGTGCACCGGGTACGAGCGTCCCGATTCGGACCGGGGGAACGCCCCGCCGATATACAGCTTGTAGGTCTTCCTGACCCGGACGCGCTCGGGAGTGGTTGCCTTAGTGGGCAAGGTAGGCCTCCAGACCGTGACGGCCACCTTCGCGGCCGAAGCCCGATTCCTTGTACCCGCCGAACGGCGAGCCCGGGTCGAAACGGTTGAACGTGTTGGCCCAGATCACGCCCGCGCGCAACTGTTGCGCGAACCAGAGGATGCGCGAGCCCTTCTCTGTCCAGATGCCGGCCGACAGCCCGTACGGCGTGTTGTTGGCCTTCTCGACCGCCTCGGCCGGTGTGCGGAATGTCAGCACCGACAGAACGGGGCCGAAGATCTCCTCGCGGGCGATGCGATTGGCCTGCGACACATGGGTGAACACCGTCGGGGCGAACCAGTAACCCCGCTCGGGGAGTTCGCACGGAGGTGACCAGGACTGCGCCCCCTCGTCCACGCCGGACGAGGTCAGCTCGCGGATGCGGGCCAGCTGGGCGGCCGAGTTGATGGCGCCGATATCGGTGTTCTTGTCTAGTGGATCGCCCAGGCGCAGTGTGGTCAGCCGCGAATGCAGGGCGGCGATCACGTCGTCGGCGATCGACTCCTGCACCAGCAGTCGCGAACCGGCGCAGCACACGTGGCCCTGGTTGAAGAAGATGCCGTTGACGATGCCCTCGATCGCCTGATCGAGCGGGGCGTCCTCGAAGATGATGTTGGCCGCCTTGCCGCCCAGTTCGAGCGACAGCCGCTTGCCGGTGCCGGCCGTCGTCCGCTGGATGATCTTGCCGACCTCGGTCGAGCCGGTGAATGCGAGCTTGTCGATGCTCTCGTGCTCGACGATGGCCTGCCCGATCTCCGGCCCCCCGGCCAGGATGTTGACGACACCGGGCGGCAGGTCGGCCTCGGCGATGATCTCGGCAAGCGTCAGCGCGGTGAGCGGCGTCGTCTCGGCCGGCTTGAGCACCACGGTGTTGCCGCACGCGAGCGCCGGCGCGATCTTCCAGGCGGCCATCAGCAGCGGGAAGTTCCACGGGATGATCTGGCCGGCCACGCCGATCGGCTTCGGGTCGGGGCCGAGGCCGGCGTACGGCAGCTTGTCGGCCCAGCCGGCGTAGTAGAAGAAGTGCGCCGCCGCCAGGGGGATATCGACGTCGCGCGACTCCTTGATCGGCTTGCCGTTGTCGAGCGACTCGAGCACGGCCAGTTCGCGGGAGCGTTCCTGGATGGCCCGCGCGATGCGGTACAGGTACTTGGCCCGCTCGCGCCCGGGCATCGGGCCCCACGTCTTCTCGTAGGCGCGCCGGGCCGCCCGCACGGCATCGTCCACATCGGACGGTCCGGCCTCGGCCACCTCGGCCAGCGGCTCCTCGTCGGCCGGGTTGATCGTCTTGACCGCCTCGCCGCGGCCCTCGCGGAACGCGCCGTCGACGAAGATGCCGTAGTGCTCGCGCAACCGGGCGATATCCCGCGACTCCGGCGCAGGCGCGTACTCGAATTTCATGCCTAATCCACCGTCACGTAGTCGGCGCCGTCGTAGGCGCCGGTGGCCAGTTTGTGCCGTTGCAGCAGCAGGTCGTTGAGCAGGCTGGACGCCCCGAACCGGAACAGCGCCGGGTCGAGCCACCGGTCGCCGGCCACCTCGTTCACCATCACCAGGTAGCGCACCGCGTCCTTGCTCGACCGGATGCCGCCGGCCAGCTTGACGCCGCGCGCTCCGCCCGTAGCGGCGAGGAAATCGCGCACCGCCTGCAGCATGGTGAGCGCCACCGGGGGCGTGGCGGCCGGCGAGACCTTGCCGGTCGACGTCTTGATGAAGTCGCCGCCGGCCAGCAGGGCCAGCCACGACGCCCGCCGGACGTTGTCCAGGGTCACCAGCTCACCGGTTTCGAGGATCACCTTCAGGTGGGCGTCGCCGCAGGCCTCCTTGGTCGCGACGATCTCGTCGAACACCTGCCGGTACCGCCCGGCCAGGAACGCGCCCCGGTCGATGACCATGTCGATCTCGCCGGCCCCGGCCTCGACGGCGTCGCGCACGTCGTCGAGCTTGACGCGCAGCGACGCCCGCCCGGACGGGAACGCCGTGGCCACGCTGGCCACCGCCACCCGGCTGCCGCGCAGCGCGTCGACGGCGGTCGAAACCAGGTCGGGGTAGACGCAGACGGCGGCCACCGGCGGCGCCCCGGAGTCTGGCTGCATCGCCTTGGCGCACAGCGATCGGACCTTGCCCGGGGTGTCGGCGCCCTCCAGGGTGGTCAGGTCGACCATCGAGATCGCGGTGTCGATGGCCCAGGCCTTGGCCGTGGTCTTGATGCTGCGGGTGAACAGTCCCGCGGCCCGGGCTTCGGCACCGACCTGATCGACGCCCGGCAACCCGTGCAGGAAACGGCGCAACGCGGCGTCGTCGCGCGTCACGTCAGGTAGTACGGCAGTCACCTGGCCAGTCTAGGAGCGCGGCGGTACCGGACCGGTGGCAACAGTTGCCGGTTGCCGGGCCGGTCCGTCGTATGACCGCATCCGGACAATCGCGCCGATGTGCCTGTTGGTCCGGAGCGCCCGGTCGTAGCGTCCCCCGAGCGCGCGGTGGACGGACGGACCAACACGCAGGTGGGCGGCGACTTCAACTGGGCCAACGCCGAGAACTCCGGGTTGCCGCGATGGATCGAGCTGGACCTCGGCGGCCCGAGCGCGATCGCCCGCATCGACCTGTCACCACGTGCGGGTACGAGCTGCGGGACTACCGCATCCGGGTCTGGGCCGGCCAGGACTGGGCCGACCTGGCCGTGGTCGCCGGCACCACCGTGGCGTACCGGGTCCACGACATCGCGCCGACGCACGGGCAGCGGCTGCGCGTGCTGTGCGAACACGGCCCGGACCGGCAGCCCGAGTACGTCCGGGTCAACGAGATCGAGGTCTACCCGCCCGGTACCGCCGCCTGCCGGTCGTCAGTACCGGACGATGCGGGCGGCCTCGGCTCGGATGCGCGCGGCGTCGGGCAGCCAGGCGTCCTCCAGCGGCGTGGCGTAGGGGACCGGCGTGCGGTCGCCGGCCAGCAGGGCCGGGGCGGCGTCGAGCAGTTCGAAGTGCTCGGCGGCCACCCGCGCCACCAGCGTCGCGCCCCAGCCGCCGTCGGGCGGGCCCTCCTGCACCACGAGCAGGCGCGACGTGCGGCCCAGCGACTCGGCCACCGTGTCCAGGTCGAACGGGACGAGGGTGCGCGGGTCGATCACCTCGGCCGAGATGCCATCGCCCTCGAGTTGCGCGGCCGCGGCCAGGGCCCGGTGCCGCATCTGCTGGGCGGCGACGATCGTGATGTCGGTGCCGGGGCGCACGACCGATGCGACGCCCAGCGGCACCAGGTAGGCGTCGTCCGGCTCGGCCGGCAGCCGGCCCTTCACCCCGAACAGGTTCTTGTGCTCGAAGACCAGCACCGGGTCGTCGTCGCGGATGGCCGAGCGCAGCAGCCCGTAAAGGTCCTCGACGGTTCCGGGCACGACGATCTTGAGGCCGGGCACATTGAGGAACCAGTTCTCGGCCTGCTGCGAGTGCTGCGGCCCGAACCCGGCGCCGGCGCCGTTGGCCATGCGGATCGTGACCGGCACGCTGACCTGCCCGCCCGTCGTGTACCGGTACTTGGCCAGCGAGTTGACGATCTGGTCGAAGCACACGCCCGCGAAGTCGGCGAACATGATCTCGGCGACCGGGCGCAGTCCCATCAGCGCCGCGCCGATCGCCGTGCCGACGATGGCCTGCTCGGCGATCGGGGTGTCGCGCACCCGGTCGCCGAAGCGTTCCTTCAGCCCCTCGGTGGCCTTGAAGGCGCCACCGGCCGCGCCGACGTCCTCGCCGAGGAACACGACGCGCTCGTCGGTCGCGAGCGCGTCGGCCAGTGCCCGGGCGATCGCCTTGCGGTAGTTGATCTCGACGGTAGTTGCCACGGTGGTCATTTTCGGGGTCCCTGCGAAATCGTGGAGTGTTCTTTGCCGGGCGACTTCGTGGGGGTTCTCATGCGAGCACGTCCTCGAATCGTTCGGCGGGATCGGGGTCGGGCCAGGACATCGCGCGGTCGGCGGCGTCGCGGACGGTGGCCGCCGCGTCGTCGCGCAGCTTGTCCAGGTCGGCGTCCGACACGCCCAGGGACCGCAGCCACTGCTCGGCGATCGTGATCGGGTCGCGGGCCAGCCACGACTCGAGCTCGCCGGCCGGGCGGTACTTGGCCGGGTCCGAGCGGGAGTGGCCCAGCTGCCGGTAGGTCATCGCCTCGATCAGGGTCGGCCCCGCACCGGCTCGGGCGCGTGCCACCGCCTCGCGGGCGGTGTCGCGGACGGCGATCACGTCATTGCCGTCTACCCGTACGCCCGGCATTCCGTACCCCGGCGCACGGTCGATCAGCACGGGGTTGGCCGTGGTCGACGCGATCGGCGAGTACTCGCCGTACAGGTTGTTCTCGATCACGAACAGCACCGGCAACTTCCACGTCGACGCCATGTTCAGCGTCTCGTGGAACGTGCCGATGTTGGCGGCGCCGTCGCCGAAGAACGTGACGCTGACCGCGCCCGTGCCGAGCAGCTGGGCCGCCCAGGCCGCGCCGGCACTGATCGGCAGGTGGGCGCCGACGATCGCGAACGAGCCGAGCGCTCCGACGCTGAGGTCGGTCAGGTGCATCGACCCGCCCTTGCCCCGGCACAGGCCGTTCGCCTTGCCGAGGATCTCGCCGAACGCCCGGTCGAGCGGGGCGCCCTGCGCGAGGACCGTGCCGTGCCCGCGGTAGGTGCAGGTGGTCGTGTCGCCCGGACGCAGCGCCGCGCAAACCCCGACGGCGACGGCCTCCTGGCCCTGGTACAGGTGCGTGCTGCCGCGCACCAGGGCGCGCGTGAACCAGTCCTTGACGGTGTCCTCGAAGAACCGGATCTCGTGCATGCGGCGCAGCAGGTCGAGCAACTCGTCGGTCACGCGTCTCTCCTCGGTGGTGCGCAGCTGCCGGCGGCGCTGAACGTCGCGGGCAGGGTGACGGTCTGCGGCTCGCCGCCGCCGAGGCGGGCGAGCAGCAGTTGCGCCGCGGTGGTGCCCATCTCGTACGGGTCGCGGCGGATGGTGGCCAGGGCAGGGGACAGGAACTCGGCCAGCGGCACATCGTCGCAGGTGACCACCGAGATGTCGTCGGGCACGCGCAGCTCGCGACGGGCGAGTTCGCGCAGCACGCCGACCAGGATCTGGTTACCGCCGGCGATCACCGCGGTGGGCGGGCGCCGGCTGTCGAGCAGCTCGCGGGTGGCCGCCGCGCCGTGGGTCTCGGTGAACGCGCCCGACCGCACCTGGCACAGCACCCCGCGGTGGGCGGCGGCCGCCTCCTCGATGGCCGCGACGCGCTCGCGGGTCGGCCGCACGTGCGGCGAGCCGGCCACCAGGGCCAGGCGCCGGTGGCCCAGTCCGACCAGGTGCTCGACCGCCTGGGTCATGCCGGTCTGGTGATCGGACAGCACCGCGCTGGCCGGCTCGTCCAGGTCGAGGTCGCGGTCGATCAGCACGCTCGGCTTGGGGATGCGCCCGAGCGTGGCGATCGTGTCCTCGCTCGTCTCGTCGGCCACCGACAGCAGCAGGCCATCGACGCGGCGCTGCTGGAACAGCCGGATGTGCGTGGCGTCGAGGTTGGCCTCGTTGACCGAGTTGGTCAGCAGCATGGCGTAGCCCGCCTCGCGCAGCGCCACCTCGGCGCCCAGCGCGATCTGGGCCAGCAGCGGGTTGGAGATGTCGCCGACGACGAAGCCCACCGTCTGGGTGGCGCCGCGGCGCAGCATCTGGGCCAGCATGTTCGGCTCGTAGCCCAGTTCCTCGACGGCGGCCATCACCCGGGCCCGCATCGCCTCGCTGACGTCGGGGTGCCCGGAAAGCACGCGCGACACCGACGACATGGCCACTCCGGCCCGGTCGGCGACCTGGCGCATGCCGGCCCGGTCGGCCAGGGACGTGGCCGGGGCGAGGGGCTCGTCGGGTGGGCGCGACGAGCGGGCGGCGCGAGGACTCACGACGCGGCCTTGAGCAGCAGGTCGCGCAGCAACGCCGACTCGGCCACCGTGTCGACGCGGTTGCAGTCGTGCCACTCCTGCCAGGTGTACTCCAGGGCGAGGTAGCCGCCGTACCCGCCGTCGACGAGCGCGCGGACCACGGTGGCCCAGTCGATGGCGTCCTCGGCCACCGGGACCTGCAGCCGGCCCGGTGCGCCGGGGCGGATCTGCAGGTGCCGGGCCCGGGGGATCAGCGGGTCGATGTCGGCCTGGGGCACGCCGCCGAAGACGTAGTGGGCGTAGTCGAGCGTGATCGTCAGGCCGGGCACGGCGTCGAGCAACTGCCGGGTCTTGTCCGGGGTGTCGATCAGCGATTCCGTGTGCGGCTCGACGGAGACGCTCAGCCCGGCCGCCCGCGCCGTCTCGACGCGGCGGCGCAGCCCCTCGGCCGACCGGCGCAGCGCTTGGTCGAACGTGTCGCCCGGGAACTGCACGCCGGGCAGCGTGGTCAGCCCCGGTGCGCCGACCAGGCTGGCGAATTCGACGGCGTCGGTGAAGAACTCGGCCGACCGCTGCTGTTGCGCCGGATCCGGGTTGTTGACCGACATGGTCTGGAAGTCGGTCCACGGAATGGCGAACACGTCGGCGACGCTCAGGCCGCGGGCCGCCACGCGTTCGCGCACCTCGCCGGCCGCGACGGCCACCGCGCCGTGCACCTGCTCGGGGCGGACGTGCGAGCGGTTGCTCATGAAGCCGATGTCGACCGCGGACAGGCCGAGCGCGGCGATCAGGTCGAGCGCGCCGGAGTGCGACAGCAGTGGCCAGGTGTAGTCCGCGCCGGACAGCCGGATGGGCGTCGTGGTCATGGGTGAGCTCCCGGAATCCATTCCAGTACAGTGCCGGATCTCAGTACAGTGCCGCCCGAGGAGGATCCGTGCAACGCATCTGCTTTCTGATGGAGATCGTCCCGGGGCAGGAGGCCGAGTACGAGCGGCGGCACGCCGAGATCTGGCCCGACCTGGTCGCCGCGCTGCAGGAGGCCGGCGTGCGGAACTACTCGCTGTTCCGCCGCGGCACTTCGGTGATCGCCTACGCGGAATGCCACCCGGACGCGGCCACTGCCTTCGGCAAGGTGGGCGGTACCGAGGTCAACCAGCGCTGGGCCCAGTGGTTCACCGACGTGCTGGCCACGCACACCGACGCCCACGGCAACCTCGTCGAGGCGGCCGAGGTCTGGCATCTCGACTAGGCCGTGTCTGGCAATTCCATGCTCTGCTGCGCGGCGGCCAGGCACGCGATCTGCGGCGTCCTCGTCGTCGTCCATGGCGCTGCTATGGCCTCCTCCTCCGCCTCGGATCTCGCGCACCTGACCGCCGCTCGCGACGAGCGGGCCTTGCCAGACACGACCTAGCACGACCGCTCCAGATCGTGCGTCGCCAGCGGGACGACCTGAGCGTGCAGCCACGGCCAGCACGGCAAGCGGGCCAGCTGCGCGTGCAGGGCGGTGGCGTCGGGCGCCGACCAGATGGCGACGTTGGCCCGTTCGCCGGGCAGCCGCCAGATGCGGACGACCGTCCCCTCGGCGAGCAGCTCCTGACCGACCTCGCGCTCGCGGTGGATCAGCTCGTCCAGGTCGGGGCGTTCGCGCAGGGCGGCCCAGTCCTGGCGCAGCGTCACGAGGAACTCCATCAGTAGGCCAACCAGCCGCCGCTGACGTTGATGGTGGCGGCCGTGACGAACGAGGCGCCCGGCGAGGCGAGGAACAGCACGGCGGCGGCCACCTCGTCGGGCCGGCCGAGTCGCCCGAGTGGCGTGGCGGCCAGCACCGAGTCGAGCGCCTCGGCGCCCAGGTCGGTGGTGAGCATCGGGGTGTCGATCGCCCCGGGGGCGACGGTGTTGACGGTGATCGCCGCCGGTCCGTACGTGCGGGCCAGCCCGCGGCACAACGACACCACGCCGCCCTTGCTGGCCGCGTACACGGCCGAGCCGCCGTAGCCGCCGCTCCACCAGCCCTGCGACGTCGTCGCGATGAGCCGCCCGCCGCTGCCCTGCCCGACCATCAGGTCGCCGGCGGCGCGCAGCAGGAAGAACGTGGCCTTGAGGTTCACGTCGTGCTGGACGTCCCAGTCGTCCTCGGTTACGTCGGCCAGCTCGCGGCGGCGCAGCACGCCGGCCAGGTGGGCCACGACGTCCAGGCCGCCGAGCTCGGACGCCGCGGCCGCGACGAGACGCTGGCACTCGGCCGGACGGCTCAGGTCGGCCCCGACCGCCGGGCGGTCGAGCCCGCCCACGTCGAGGTCGCTGCGCACCACCCGGGCGCCGGCCCGGGCGAACGCGTCAGCCACCGCCCGGCCGATGCCGCCGCCCGCTCCGGTGACGAGTACCCGCGTGCCGTCGAGTCCGGTCATCGGTCCAGCCGGTGCTGGGCGACGTAGTCCCAGTCGAGCTGCCAACCCAGGCCGGGCGCGTCGGGCAGCGGCAGCTCGCCGTCGACCAGCGCCGGGCGGTTGGCGATCAGCCGCCACCAGAACGGGTCGCGGTCGGGGTGGAAGCACTCGGCGTACTGGCCGTGCGGGATGCTGCCGAGCAGGTGCGCGCTGACCTGCGGTTCCTCGTGATGGCCCATCTGCACGTCGTACGCCGAGGCGATCGCCGCGGTGCGACGCCACGCCGTGGGGCCGCCCGACCAGGACGCGTCGAAGTTGCACACGTCGATCGCGCCGGCCTCCATCAGGTCGCGGCAGCCGCTGGCCGACAGCTCGCTCTGCCCGGCGCACACCGGGATACCGCCCAGGTAGCGCACGTCGCGCAGGGCCCGGCGGTCGTTGTGCCACTGCACCGGCTCCTCGAACCAGCGCACGTCCAGGTCGGCGACCCGGTGCGCGAGCTCGACCGCATCCGGGACCGAGTAGCCCTGGTTGGCGTCCATGCACAGCACGAAGTCCGGCCCGGCCGCGGTCCGCGCGCGGCGCACGCGCTCGGCGTCTTCGGCCGGTGAGCGCCCGCCGACCTTGAACTTCATGCCGGCCATGCCCAGCTCGTCGCGGCAGAACGCGACCTCGTCCTCGATGGGGCCGAGCGGTTCGCCGTAGTAGCCGCCGATCGCGATCATCGGGACCTGCGACCGGGCGCCGCCCCAGAGCATCCACAGTGGACGGCCGAGCGCCTGGCCGACGGCGTCCCAGACGGCGGTGTCGAGCGCCGCGAGGGCCACCAGGCCGATGCGCCGGTCGCGCAGGATGTCGAACGTCGCGGGGTAGGCAGCCTGCCAGCATCGCTCGGTGGCCATGGCGTCCAGGCCCACCACCCGGGGCTCGATCTCGTCGTGCAGCGCGGCGTCGATGGCCTGGGCCGACGCGTCCTCGTCGCCGACGTACGCCTCGCCGATCACGCCCTCCTCGGTGTGCAGCCGTACGATCAGCGTGGCCCGATGCGTCATTCGGTAGTAGCTGCCGCGGAATTCCCGGGCCAGCGGTGCCCGCACCGGGATCGTCTCGAGCCGACGGATCGTCAGCCGGTCCCCTCGGGTGGTGGCGCGGTCGGACGGGGCGTCGTCGAGACGGGTCGGTGCGGCATCGGTGGCCATGTGTGCTCCTCGGCGTCTGCTCCGGCCCAGGTCGACAGCCCTCCCGGGAACGGCTGGAATCGGTGCCAGCCTTGCACGAGCCCTTTCCGGGGTCAACCCACCCCGGTAATCTCCGACCGTACCGTCAGGAATCACCAGTAACAAAGGGGATTCACTGGGTAGTAGGTATTGACACGATCTCTTGCGCCGACTACGAAGGGCTGGAATCCATTCCGGCCGGATGCGCCGCCCGGATCAGCACTGACCCACGAGAGGGGTCGTCATGCCTATGCCATCTGCACCGGGACGTGTCCTCGCCGGTGCCGCCGTTGGCGCCTTGGCCGCCCTGATGCTCGCCTCGTGCAGCACGGGCAAGGCCGACTCCGGCGGTGGGGGGTCGAACTCCGGACCGGTGACCACCGCGCCGGCCACCGGCGATCCGACCACGGAACAGGACGCGGTGCAGTTCCGGCAGGCCACGCCGGGCAGCGGCAAGGGCGTCAAGATCGGGTTGATCGCGCTCGACGACTCGGTGCCCTTCTCCAAGCTGGTGAGCGACAGTGTGCGCAAGCAGGCCCAGCTCGCCGGAGCGCAGCTCGTCTACTGCGACTCGAAGGGTGACGGGGCCACGGCACTGGCCTGCGCCAAGACGTTCAAGGTGCAGGGCGTCAAGGGCTACCTGAACTTCCAGTCCGACGCCAAGTCGGCCAACGCGATCTGCGCGGCCGGCCCGAAGGGCCCGGTCATCGCCATCGACATCGAGCAGGGCACCTGCCAGACGGCGTTCATGGGCGCGAACAACCGCTACGCGGGCTTCCTGGCCGGGCAGGCGCTGGGCACGTACATGAAGCAGAAATTCGACTGCAAGTACGACGCCTACATCTCGATGGAGGAGCCCGACGCCGGGCAGGTCAACGCCGACCGGATGGGCGGCTACCGCGACGGGTTCAGCTCGGTGTGCGGCAAGATCACGAACCTGAAGACCGAGAACGCCTACCGGATCGACATGGCCCGCACGACGTTCACCGACGTGCTGACGACGCTGCCCGGCGCGCACCACATCGTCGTGGCCGGCATCAACGACGACGCGATCGAGGGCGCGCTCGCGGCGGCCAAGACAGCCGGCCGCACCGACGACCTGTACGTCTCGGGCCAGGGCGCCGACCCGTCGGCCTGGTGCGCGATCAAGTCCAACCCGCAGTGGGTGGGCGACACCGCCTACTTCCCCGAGCGCTACGGCGAGATCGGCGTGCCGTACTTGCTCGACGCCATCTCCGGCAAGACGGTGCCGAAGAACCTGCTCGTGCCGCACAAGATCGTCAACGCCGCCGACATCGACACCATCTACAGCCCGTCCTGCTAGGTCGTGTCTGACGGATACCGCTCGTCGCGAGGGGCGGCCGGGTGCCCGAGATGCCGGTTGCGAACAGCGCGGAAGTAGGAGGCCATAGCCGTGGCTATGGACGACCCACACATGCCAGCGACAGACGAAGGAGGTTGCGTGCCCGGGCGTCGCGTAGCAGAGCATGTATCCGTCAGACACGACCTAGTGTCTGAGCCGGTTGCCGACGGCGCCCCGTTCACGCTGCGGGTGCGCGGGGTCCGCAAGTCGTTCGGTGGCACCGAGGTGCTGCACGGTGTGGACCTCGGCATCACCGGCGGGCGCGTCCTGGCGCTGCTCGGCGAGAACGGCGCCGGCAAGTCGACGCTGGTGCGGGTGTTGGCCGGCGCGCACGCTCCGGACGCGGGCACGCTCGAGTTCGGGGATGACGACTCGGTGCACAGCCTCGATCCGCTCTCGGCCCGGCGGCGGGGCATCCGGATGATCTTCCAGGAGCTGTCCGACGCCCCGGACCTGACCGTCGCCGAGAACGTCGGCCTCGGACAGTGGCCCACCCGGCACGGCATCGTCCGCTGGGGTGCGCTGCGACGCCGGACCCGCGAGGTGCTCGACGGGCTGGGTGTGCACCTCGACCTGGACGCGACGGTGGGGTCGCTGCGCATCGGCGAGCGCCAGATCGTCGAGATCGCGCGGGCCTTGTCCGAGTCGGCCACCTGCCTCATCCTCGACGAGCCGACGGCGGCCCTGTCCTCCGACGAGGTCGAGCGGCTGTTCGGGTTCGTGCGCCGGCTGCGCGAACGCGGCGTGGCCCTCGTCTACATCACGCACCGCCTGGACGAAGTGGCCGCCATCGCCGACGACGTGGTCGTGCTGCGCGACGGGGCGGTGTCGGCGTCCGGGCCGGCGGCGAGGTTCGGTCGGCGCGAGCTGGTGCGCGCGATGGTCGGACGCGACATCGGCGCCGTGTCGCGTCCGCCGGCTGCCTCGGCGCCGAGCGGTGAGCCCGTGCTCGCGTTCGAGGCAGCCAGCTCGACCGGCGCGTTCGCCGAGGTCGACCTGACCGTGGCGGCCGGCGAGGTGGTGTGCCTGTACGGCAAGGTCGGCAGCGGCACGGCCGAGGTGGCCGACACGGTGTTCGGCCGCCGGCACCTCACCGCCGGCCGCGTGCAGGTGCTCGGTGGCCCCCCGGCGGCCCAGCCGCGCCAGGCGATCGACAACGGCGTGGGCTACCTCGCCGCGGATCGCCAGCGGGAAGGTGTCCTGGCTGCCCGCACGGTCGGCGAGAACCTCGCCGCGCCGTCGTGGCCGCGGCTGGGCCGCCGGGGGGTCCTCGCCAGCCGGACCGAGCGCGCCGCGTTCGCGCGCTGGCGCGACGTGCTGGCCATCCAGGCCGCGGCCGGCGCCGACGCCCCGATCGCCAGCCTGTCCGGCGGCAACCAGCAGAAGGTGCTGCTGGCCCGCTGGCTGGAGCGCGACTCGTCGCTGCTCGCACTCGTCGAACCCACCCGCGGGGTGGACGTCGGCGCCCGCGCGGACATCTACCGGGTGCTGCGCGAGCTGGCCGCCAAGGGCACCGCCGTGCTCGTCGCGACCAGCGACTACGAGGAGGTCGTCCAGCTGGCCGACCGCGCCGTCGTCATGGCGCGCGGCACGGTCGTGGCCCAGCTGACCGGCGACGACATCACCACCGAGGCGCTCACCGATGCGGCGGGCGGATGACCACACTCGACGAGGAGGCCCGCGTGCCCGACGTGCTCAACCGCAAGCGCAGCGCCGAGGCAGCTGCCGACGGCGCCGACAAAGCCGGCGAACCGGTCGGCAAGCCGGCGATCCGGCGGCGGTCCGTGCCGGAGCTGGCGGCCCTGCTCGCCGTGCTGGTCGGGCTGTTCATCTTCTTCTCGGTGCAGTCGAAGTACTTCCTGACCAGTGACAACATCATCAACGTGCTGACCGCGATCGCGGTCACCGGCATCATCGCGGTGCCCGGCACGATGCTGCTCGTCGCGGGGCAGGTCGACCTGTCCGTGGGCAGCGGCGCCGCGTTCTGCGGGGTCGTCATGGCCACCGTCGCCCAGACCCAGACGATCGGGCTGTCCGTCCTCATCGCGTTGCTGGCCGGCATCGCGATCGGCGTGGTGAACGGATTCCTCGTCACCGTGGTCGGCGTCAACGCGCTGATCACCACGCTGGGCATGCTGGCCGTGCTGCGTGGCCTGACCGAGGTGCGCGCCGGCGGGCAGACCGTCAACCTGGCCAACTTCTCCGGACTCGGCACCGGGCGGCCGTTCCTGAGCATCCCCGTCCCCGTGCTGATCCTGCTCGGCGTCGTCGCGATCGCCGTGCTGGCCATGCGCTACACCGTGTTCGGACGTTCCCTCTACGCCGCCGGGTCGAACCCGACCGCCGCCCGGCTGGTCGGCGTGCGCACCAAGAAGGTGGTCTTCATCGCGTTCGTGGCCAGCGGCCTGGGCGTGGCGCTTTCCGGGCTGATCCTCGACTCGCAGCTGTCAGCCGCCTCGCCCAACGCGGCCACCGGGCTGGAGCTGTCGGTGGTGACCGCGATCGTGCTGGGCGGCGCCAGCCTCTCCGGCGGGCGGGGCACCGTGCAGGGCACACTGGTCGGACTGCTGATCATCGGCGTTCTCAACAACGGCCTGACCCTGCTGAACGTGTCGAGCTTCTACCAGCAGGTCGCCAGCGGCAGCCTGCTCATCGTCGCGGTCAGCTTCGACCAGCTGCGCCAGCGCCTAGGAGGAGCCACGTGACCCGCTTGCGGTTGGGGGTGATCGGGGCCGGATCCTGGGCGGTCGCCGCGCACCTGCCGAGTCTGGCGGCGCGGTCGGACGACGTCGAGTTCGTGGGCGTGAGCCGGCACGGCGCCGAGGCGCTCAAGCGCATCCAGGACCGGTTCGGGTTCGCGGTGGCCAGCGAGGACTACCGCGACGTGCTCGAGGCCGGGGTGGATGTCGTCGTGGTGGCCAGCCCGACCGCGCTGCACCACTCGCACACGGCGGCGGCGCTCGAGGCCGGCGCGCACGTGCTGTGCGAGAAGCCCTTCACCCTTACCGCGGCGCAGGCCTGGGACCTCGTGGCCGTCGCCGAGCAGGCCCAGCGGCACCTGCTCGTCTCGTTCGGGTGGAACTTCACCCCGATGATCACTCGGGCCCGGGATCTCCTCCGGATCGGCGACGTCGAGCAGATCTCGGTGACCATGTCGTCGCAAACCCGCGAGCTGCTGTCCGACACGGGCGCCTACCCGGACGCCAGCCCCGACACCGTTCCCGAGTCGCGCACCTGGACCGACCCGGCCGTCTCCGGTGGCGGTTACGGCCAGGCCCAGCTCTCGCACGCGCTGGCCCTGGCCCTGTCGCTGACGGGGGCGCGGGTGCGCGGCGCGTTCGCGCTGATGTCGTCGCTGGGCGCCCCGGTCGAACTGCACGACGCGCTGGCGTTGTCCCTCGACGGTGGCGGCGTGGCCAGCGTCGGCGGTGCCTCGTCGTTCACCGGCGCGGACGGCAACAAGCACCATCTGGCCGTCGAGGCGGTCGGCCGCGAGGGACAGTTCCACGTGGACGTGTTCCGCGAGCGGGTTGCGCTGTTCCGCCCCGACACGGGTCAGGTCGACCTGCCGGTGCAGCCCGGCGAGGGCGCCTACGACGGCGCACTGGCCGCGCAGCGGCTGGTCGACCTCGCGCTGGGCCGGACGGCCGACAACCCGGCCCCCGGCGAGCTGGGCGCCCGCACCGTCGAGGCGCTCGAACTGGCGTATCGCAGCGCCGCCACCGGGGCGTTCGAGGTGCGCGCATGAAGGTCGCGGCGGTCGAGGCGATCCCGGTCGCCTATCCCGAGCCCAACGACCACGACAGCACCCGGCACCTGCTGCTGGTGCGCGTCACGACCGACGACGGCGCGATCGGCTGGGGCGAGGCGGTCACGATGTGGCCCGAGGCCACCGCCGCGACTGCTGCGCTGGTCGACGGGGTGGCGCCGCTGGTCGTCGGACGCGATCCGGAGCAGCACGCTTCGATCCATGCCGCGCTGACTGGCCATACCTGGTGGTACGGAAACGGCGGCATCGCGTCGTTCGCGATCTCGGCCCTGGACATCGCCTTGTGGGACCTGGCCGGCCAGGCCGCGGGGCTGAACGTCGTCGACCTGATGGGCGGCGCCGTGCACGACAGCTTGCCGATCCTGGTCAGCTGCCACGCGGGCGACTCCGACCTCGACGCGATGGCGGCCACGATGGCCTCGTGGGTGCGTGACTCGAACGCCAACGGCATCAAGGTCGGCTTCGGCAAGCGCGGCGACGCCCGGCTCGGTGTCGATGCCGATCGCGACGAGGCGTTCGTGGCCGCACTGCGCCGCGAGCTCGGCGACGGACCGGCGATCATGGTCGACCTGGCCGCCACCGTGCACTGGGACGTGCGCACCGCGATCCGGCGCACCCTCGCGTTCGAGCAGTACGGCATCGACTGGATCGAGGAGCCGCTCGGCGCCGACAACCCGGCCGGCTACCGGCAACTTCGCGACCGCACGACGACGCGAATCGCCTATGGCGAAAGGGAGTGGACGCCGCGCGGCATCCAGCGCATCGTCGCCGACGGCACCGTGGACGTCGTCGGGGTCGACCCCGGTCGCTGCGAGGGTGTCACCGGTTGGCTGGCCGCCGCCGCGCATACCCGGGCGGCCGGCGTCGAGATCAACGCGCACGCCTGGTCGAGCTCGATCGTCACCGCCGCCAGCCTCGCCCTGTCGCTGAGTTCCCCGAACTGCCGGCAGATCGAAGTCAAACCCCTTCGCAATCCCATGCAGCACGAGCTGGCCCGCACCCCGATCACCCCGCACGCGGGCCGGCTGTCCCAGCTCGATCGTCCTGGTCTCGGCGTGGAGATCGACGAATCCGTAGTGGAGCGCTACCGCCGTCGCTAGCCGCGGCCCTCACCCCCCGGAGCCCCCATGCGCACCCTCCGCCGTGTCCTTGCTGCCCTCATCCCGCTCCTGTGCGTCGCCGGACTCGCCGCTTCGGCGCACGCCACGCCGGCCGGGCAGAGCTCGGTCAAGGTCGGGCAGCTGACCACCGAGTACGCCCACAACCCGTTGGGTATCGACGTGGCGCGACCCAGGCTGAGCTGGCAGCTCAGCTCGCCGGATCGTGATCAGAAGCAGACCGCGTACCAGATCCTGGTGTCATCCAGTCCGTCCGATCTCGCCAAATCCCGAGGCGACGTCTGGGACTCCGGGAGAGTGAACTCCGGCCATTCCGTGAACGTGCGGTACGGCGGTCCCGAGCTGACCTCGCGCACGCGGTACTACTGGGCGGTCCGCGTTTGGGACAGCCACGCTGTGCCGTCCGCCTGGAGTCCACCGGCCTGGTGGGAGACCGCGCTGCTGAATCCTGCTGACTGGACCGCCGACTGGATCGGACCG
Source organism: Jatrophihabitantaceae bacterium (assembly GCA_036558905.1). Taxonomy (GTDB): domain Bacteria; phylum Actinomycetota; class Actinomycetes; order Mycobacteriales; family Jatrophihabitantaceae; genus DASXRA01. Next base: position 19,344 of record DATBER010000193.1, read on the forward strand.
CCGAGCGTCGACTCGCAGCCGGACTTCAGCGGCGACGACTGGATCTGGTACCCCGAGGGCAGTCCGGGACAGAGTTTCCCGTCCGGCACCCGATACTTCCGGCTGGACTTCGACGTGCCGAGCGACCGGACCGTCGCGGCCGCGACGCTTACCGCGAGCGCCGACAACCAAGTCACCGCCTACCTCAACGGCAACCAGGTCGCGACGAGCAGCAATTGGACCAAAGCGGCGCGACAGGACGTCGCCGCTGCGCTGAGACCTGGCGCGAACGTGCTTGCCTTGGCCGCGACCAACCAGGGCGCAGGCGCGGCCGGCCTCATCGCCCGGCTGCGTATCGGCTTCACCAGCGGCGATCCCTTGGTCATCGACACCGGCGCGTCTGCCAAGGCGGCCAACACTGCGGTGACCGGTTGGCAGGCACCCGGCTTCGACGACTCGACCTGGCCGGACGCGTTGGACCTCGGCGTCTACGGCATCCCACCGTGGAAACAGGGAGTCACCGTAGCTCCACCGGCCCAGGTCACAGGACCCTTGCTGCGCAAGGAGTTCACCGCCACCGCACCCATCACCCGCGCCCGCGCCTACATCACCGGACTAGGCAACTACACCCTGCGCATCAACGGGCAGAAAGCCGACGACCGCGTCCTGGATCCCGCCTACACCGAATACGAAAAGACTGTCCTTTACGCGACCTACGACGTAACGGCCGACGTCCACACCGGGCAGAATGCTATCGCCGTCGCGCTGGCGCCCGGCTTCTACTACTACAACACAGCCAAGCTGCTCATGCAGCTGGTGATCGACTACGCCGACGGCACCAGCACGACGATCGCCACCGATAACACCTGGCAGATGGATACCTCCGGCCCCACGCTCTTCGACAACGACCCCAACAGCGCCAGCGGCCAGCCCGTCTTCGGCGGCGAGACCTACGATGCGCGTCGCAATCCGATCGGCTGGGATCAGCCGGGCTTCGACGACTCTGGATGGCAGCCGGCCACTGTCCTGCCGGCACCCGGGGGCCGGCTCGTTGCGGAGTCGGTCGAGCCGGTGTCCGTCGCCGAGGACGTAAAGCCGGTCGCCGTGACGCAGCCGAAGCCGGGCAGCTACGTGGTCGACATGGGGCGCACGCTAACCGGATGGATCCGGCTGACGGCAGCCGGCCAGCCAGGGGCAAAGGTGTCCATGCAATACGGCGAGAAACTCAACGCCAACGGCACCGTCTTTGCCAGCCCGAGTCCGGGGCCGCGCGACCGCTGGATGCGCGACGAGTACATCTTCGATGGTTCCGGCGTCGAGACCTGGGAACCGTCGTTCACCTTCAAGTCGTTCCGCTACGTCCAACTCGATGGTCTGGACGCGCCCCCTCAACCGGGAACCGTGATCGGGCGGGTGATTCACAGCTCGGTGCGAACGACTGGAGAGTTCTCCTCATCGGACCCGCTGTACGACCAGATTCACCAGGCGATGCAACGGACATCACTCAACGCGATGCTGGGCTTCCCGGCGATCGATCCGGCGAACGAGCGGAACGGCTGGACGGGCGATACCCAACTGATCACGCCATCGATGACCGACAACTTCGGCATGGACGCATTCCTGGCGCAGTGGCTCGACGACATACAGGACGGCCAGCGCGCCGACGGGTCGATATCAGTGATCGATCCCATCCGGGATAACTGCTGTTACGGCTGGGCTCCGGAATGGGACGCCGCGTATCCGCTCGTGGCCTGGGATCTGTACGTCCGATACGGCGATCTTGGCGTGCTTGACTCACACTACGATTCACTCACCAAGTACATGCAGTGGCAGATCGGCAGCCTCAAGGACGGAATTTCGCCGGCCGGGCCGTACGGTGACTGGAATTCGCCGAGCTTCAGCACGGCACCAGAAGATCGGCGACTGAGCGCTACCGCCTACATGTACCACGAGACCATCGTCATGGCCGATATTGCGTCCGCGCTCGGGCAAGACGACGACGCGGCGAACTATCGGTCGACTGCGGATTTGATCAAGACCAAGTTCAACGCGCTCTTCCTGGACCCCGTCTCCGGCGAATACCGGACTGCGACTGATCCCGGCTACCGGCAAGCGTCCAACGCCATCCCGTTGGAGTTCGGCTTGGTACCCGACGAGTATCGAGCATCCGTGTTGCAGGGCCTCGTCGACGACGTCACCACGCACGGCGACCACCTCAACACCGGAATACTCGGCACGCCCGCCTTGCTCGACGTGCTCACGAGCAACGGACACGCCGACCTCGCGCACGCAATCGCGAACCAGACGACCTACCCGAGCTGGGGTCAGTGGCTGAACGCCGGCGCCGACACCTTGTGGGAGTCGTGGGGGCTCAGTGCCCGCTCGCACAACCACCCGATGTTCGGAACCGTTGACGCTTGGTTCTATCAGGACGTCGCCGGAATCTCGCCGGACCCGCAGGCGCCCGGTTACCAGCACAGCATCATCAAGCCCTACCCGATGGCCACGCCAAGCCGGGCGTCGGCGAGCATCGACACGGTATACGGCCAGATCGCGGCCGCGTGGACGGCCGACACCACGACGTTCAACCTCGATGTCCGGGTGCCCGGCAACGCCAGTTCGACCGTCGAGATACCCGTTGCGAACTGCTCGGTGGTGACCGAAGGCGGCCAGCCGGCCGACCAGGCGCCCGGCGTTCGGTTGCTCGGAACCATTAACGGCTACGCCCGCTTCGATGTCGGCTCGGGCAATTATCACTTCCGGTGCTAGTGTCCCGCGCCGGAAATTGGGGGAATTATCGCCTGAATTCCCAGTGCGGGCACTAGCAGTGAGGGCCACGATCCGGCCGCGGGGACCGTCCGAGCCGAAGCCACCCGATACCTGCCGCCCGACGTCAACGAGCCGGCGCCCGTGCCGATCACCCCGCACGCGGGCCGGCTGACCCAGCTCGACCGTCCTAGTCTCGGCGTGGAGATCGACGAATCCGTAGTGGAGCGCTACCGCCGCTAGTCGCGGCCCTTACCCCCGGAGCCCCGCATGCGCACCTTCCGCCGTCTCGTCGCTGCCCTGATCCCGCTCCTGTGCCTGGCCGGACTCGTCGCCACGCCGTCGCTCGCGGCACCGCCGCCGACCGGCCCGCTCGCCCTGGACGACGCCGCCAAACGCGCCCAGGAGCTCGACATCCTGGCCGAGTTCGTGCCGCACGCCGAGACGTTCTGGCGCGAGTCCGACCTCACCGAACCGAACACCGGCTGGTACTCCGCGGTCGGGTCGGGGGTGAGTCAACCGCGCGGCGCCGGCGACATCGCGTTCGTCGAGGCGACGCTGCTCTACGCCGAGCCCGATCGGACGAGCTTCGGCGGGGTGTCGCGGTCGACGATGCTCGACCACACGATCCAGTCGATCCGGCACGAGGCGCTGACCAACATGCTGTCCGGCACCACGTACCACCGGTGGGGCGGCAACACCTGGCAGGCGTCGCTGGAGACCTACGGCTGGGCGTACGCCGCGCACCTGCTGTGGTCCGACCTCGACGACGACACCCGGGCGCTGGTGCAACGCGTCGTCACCGGCGAGGCGAACATCCTGATCACCAAGCCGATCGCCACCGCCACGCCGGGCAACACCGGCGCCGAGGACAACGCCTGGAACTCGCCCACGCCGGCCCTGGCCGCCGTCATGTTCCCGAACGACCCGAGTCGTGCAGCCTGGCTGCATACCTCGCAGAAGCTGGCGATCAATGCCTCGTCCACTGCCGCGGATGCGACGAGCTCCACGCCGGTCGACGGCGCCCCGCTGTCGTCATGGGTCGCGTCGGCGAATCTCAACCCCGACCTGACCATCGAGAATCACGGCTTCTTCAACCCGATCTACCAGCAGGTCGCACCGCTGCTGGTCGGCGACGCCGCGATCTTCTACGCCCAGGGCGGTCTGCCCCAACCCGAGGCATTCTCGTTCCGGGTGCAGGACGTCTGGCAGACGATCCTCGGGCGGCTGGCCGACGACAACGGCGACATCACCATGCCGGCCGGCCAGGACTGGATCAGCAAGGACTACCAGCATCTGGACTACCTCAGCATCCTGGCCACCCGGTTCCACGACGCCGATGCGTCGGTGCTGGAGTCGCGGGCGCTGCAGACCGTCGCGGCCCGGCAGGCCACGCACCAGGACGGCTCGATCCTGGCCCAGCCCGACCTCGGCTACGAGAGCATGATCGCCAAGCGGATGGCCGGCAGCTGGTGGAACCACACCCTGTTCGGGCCTTCGCCGGTGCCGACCCAGCAGCAGTACGACGCGGCCCGCGCGGCCACCTCCGGGGTCACCCAGCTGCCGTCGGTCGACGTGATCGCGGCCCGCCTGCCCGGCGCATCGGCCTACATGTCCTGGGACACCGAGAGCCCGATGGGCCTGTGGATCCCGCGCGAGGAGCAGCACCTCGACGACCCGCTGCTGACCTACTACGCGAAGGGCAGCCTGATCGGATCGGCGACCGGCACGGTCAGCGCGTACAGCTGTGCCTGCGCCGACGACCGGTTCTCGACGGCCGGCGTCATCGGCGGGCGTGACTTCTCGATGACGACGTTCCCGGACGGGACGTCGCTGCTGCTCGACCGCGGCACCGGCAGCACGTTCACCTACGCGATGGAGCGCATCCCCGGCATCACCGGCGACCGCACGATCTACTCGTCCGGCGGGGCGGGCCTGGGCACGCTGCCCGGCACGTGGGTAGACGCCGCCGACCGGATGGGCATGGTCGTGCTCGGTGGTGGTGGCATCACGGCGGCCGACGTCGACGGCACCAACGACACCCGCGTCATCACCGGCTCGGCCGGCACAGGCACCGGCAACCGCGGCGCCGCGCTGTTCCCGGACGTCACCCATCAGGCGACGGCCGACCTCGCGAGCCACGTGGCCCAGCCGGCCGTTCCCGACGGGTGGTCGGCGCTGACCGCTCGGGCGGCCGACGGCACCGAGCGGCTGGCCGTCGCTCGGTGGGGCGGCGCGGCAAGCGTCCCGCTGACGATCAGCGACGACCGAGGCGCCCCGGTGCCAGTCGAGCCGGCCCAGTTGTCCGGCCACTCGGCGACGTTCCCGGTCGCCCGGTCGGCGCCGGCCAGCGAGGGCGAGACGCTGCGCTTCTTCGTGGCCGCCGACGGTCCGCTGCTGGCCCACCAGGACGGCGAGAACCGGGCCGTTCTGACCAACACGGGTACCGCCCCGGTGCGCGCGCAGGTGACGTATGTCGGAGGCGGCGCGCTCACCCGCGTCATCGCGCCCGGCGAGACTGTCACGGCTCGCACAGTCGACGGCCGGCTGACCCTGGCCGGTCCCGAGTACGAGCACCTGCTCAGCGCCGGCGAGACGCTGACCGCGTTGCAGACGTCACTGGATCAGTGGCGGGCGGCCGGGCAGATCTCCCCCGCCGATGCGAACCGTCTCGGCGGACTGACCGCGGCCGCGCTCGCGCAGATCGGTGCCGCTACGACGACGGCAACCGCGACCAACCCCGACACCGCGTCGGAAACCGCGGTCGTTGCGGCCGCCTCGCGAACTGTCGGCCAGCTGACAGCCGGGCCGTCGACGCCGCCCGACGTGCGGGCCGCGATCGATCAGTCCCGGCAGGACGCCGCGGCCCAGGTGGCCCGAGCCGCCGGCGCGCTGACCGTCGTGCTCGACGTGCGCCCGCTCGCCCCGGCGCTGCCGGGCGAACCGCTGACCCTGCGCGTCATCGCCTTCAACCGCGGATTGCCGGCCGCCACCGCCGGAACGGTCACCCTCGCCGAGCCGGACGGCTGGATGCTACCGAACCGTACGCCGGCGTTCGGTGCGCTGCCGCCGGGCGGATCGGCCCGGGTCGACCTCACCGGCACCGTCGCGCCCGACGCGTCCGGCCACGCCGACCTGACCGCGACGCTCGGCTACACGGCGGACGGCCCGCGGACGGCTCGAGCCACGGCGACGGTCGACGTCCAGCCGCTGTACACGATCACCGCGCCGTCGGTGTTGCCGCTGGCGTCCGGCGGTTGGAACCGGGCGAGCGCCGCGCTGGCCAACAACGCGCCGCACCCGGTCGACGTCGACGTGGCCGCCAACGCCCCGAGCGGGGTCACCGCCACGCTCGACGAGGCCCACGTCACCGTGCCGGCCGGCGGCACCGCCACCGTGAACGTCGACCTGACCCAGACCGGCCAGGCCAGCGGCACCGGCGAGCTGACGATCATCGGCCACACGTCCACCGGCGTCGCCGCCACGGCGAGCACCCAGTTGCGGTACTCGGACAATCTGGCGTTGAACCCGACGGGGACGCCGTTCCCGGCCGCGTTCGCGGACTCCAGCCAGGCGACGTTCCCACCCGGCCTGGCCACCGACGGCAACGCGTCGACGTTCTGGGTGTCCGGCGGCCCGGTCACCCAGGGCAACGGGCCCACCCCGACCCATCCGATCGCCATGGGCGTCGACCTCGGCCATCCGGTCACGGTCGGGTCGGTCACCGTCGCCGGCCGCACCGGGTACGGCCCCAAGACGTACACCGTGCAGACGTCGACCGACGGCCAGTCGTGGCAGGACGTCGCCCAGGTGACCAGTGGTCCGAACGGCCCGCGCACGACGGCGTTCACCCCGACGACGGCGCGCTACCTGCGGCTGTGGATCACCGACGGCTACGACACGGCCGGCTCGCCGCCGCGCAACACCCAGGTCGCCGAGCTGCAGATCCAGGCCGGCTGATGCGCGCGCTGCTGGCGGCCGTCGCGCCCGTCGCGGCCGCCGCTGTCGGCGTACCGGTGAGCGCTGCGACAACGGGCCTGACCGTGACCGGCCTGCGCGTCGATTACCTCGACGGCGCGCCGACGCTGGACGACCGCACGCCGCAGCTGACCTGGGAGCTGGCGTCGTCCGGGCGCAACGTCGTCCAGACCGCGTACCAGGTGTAGGTAGCGAGCAGCCGGGCCGGCCTGGACGCCGAGCGCGCCGACCTGTGGGACACCGGCCGGACGCCCGGGCCGGCCACCGCGACGACGTACGCCGGCCAGCCGCTGACGTCGCGCGAGGCCCGTGTACGGGCGGGTGCGGTCGTGGGACGGGACCGGCCACGTCTCTCCGTGGACGACGGCCCGCTTCGAGATGGCCCTGCTCGAACCGTCCGACTGGCAGGCGCACTGGATCACGGAACACAGCTGGGCTGCGCACTCGGCGCCGCAACGGTGGCAGTGCACCTGACGGCGCAGGACACGCGCTACGTGCGCCTGGACGTGAGCCAGCTCGGCCTGCCGCTCAGGGAGCCGGGCTTTCCCGATCCGGTGTGGCGGCTGCAGCTGGCCGAGATCGCGGTGCTCGACCCGAGCGGCAACGACGTCGCCCAGGGCGCGGGGGTCACGGCGTCGGAGAGCTTCACGGTCGCCGGGGCGTGGAAGCCGGCGTTCCTCACCGACGGCCAGCTCGTCGCCGGCAACGGCCGCTTCGGCTACACCAGCTTCGAGCGGCACGGCGCGGAGGTCAGCCCGGACATCTGGGTGCAGCTGGATCTCGGCGCGGTGCGGTCCGTCGACGAGGTGCTGCTCTACCGCGCACCGACCTGCAGACCGCCGACGGGCAGGTGCCCAACTTCCCGGTCGACTACACGATCCGGACGGCCGACGACCCGGCCGGACCGTTCACCGTGGCCGCCCGGGTCACCGGCCAGCAACGGCCGGCGCCGCCCGGCCCGGCGCCGTCTGCGCTGCCGATGCTGGCCCGGCCGTTCTCTGTGACCGGCCCGGTGGCCAGCGCCCGCCTGTACGTAACCGGGCTCGGCCTGGTCGAGGCGACGCTCAACGGCCGCCCCGTGTCCGACGCCGTGCTCCAGCCGCCCAACACCGACTACGCCAAGCGGGTCGAGTACGCCACGTACGACCTGACGAATCAGTTGCGGCCGGGCACCAACACGCTGGCCGCGATGCTCGGCAACGGCCTGTACAACGTGCCGTCCACGCCGGGACGCTACGAGAAGCTGACCCGCTCCGACGGTCCGCCCGAACTGCTGGCCCAGTTGGAGATCACCTACCGCGACGGGCACCGTGCGACCATCGGGAACGGGCGCGCGACCACATCGACCACGTCGAGCCGGCCTGAATCGCTTCCCCTCCCGTCCAACCAGAATTCGGGCCCCGAATCCGGTCGGAACGGAGGGGAAGCGACCGAGGTGGGGCCCATGGGAACGGGCCCGCGATGGCCTAGGGTCGGCGGCGTGGACACCACCGTCGTCGATCACCCCATCGTCCGGACCCGGCTGACCGTCATGCGGGACAAGACGAGCAGCAACGCCGAGTTCCGGGCCGCGCTGCGCGAGCTGGCGACGCTGCTCGTCTACGAGGCCACCCGCGGCTGCGCCGTCGCCGAGGTGCCGATCACCACCCCGATCGGGCCGACGACAGGAACCGCGTTGGCCAATCCGCCCCTGCTGGTGCCCGTGCTGCGGGCCGGCCTGGGCATGGCCGAAGCCGCGTTCAATCTGCTGCCCGAGTCGCAGATGGGGTTCGTCGGCCTGGCCCGCAACGAGGAGACGCACGAGCCCGAGGCGTACATGGCCTCGCTGCCCGACTCGCTCAGCGGCCGGCCGGTGATCGTGCTCGACCCGATGCTGGCCACCGGCGGCTCACTGCTGCACTGCGTCTCACTGCTCGCCTCGCGCGGGGCCGACGACATCACCGTCGTCTGCGCGCTGGCCGCTCCGGAAGGGCTGTGGCGGCTGGAACAGAGCGGCCTGCCCTTGCGCATCATCACGGCGAGCATCGACGAGGGCCTCAACGAGAACGCCTACATCGTCCCCGGCCTGGGCGACGCCGGCGACCGCCAGTTCGGCCCGCGCTGATCCGCCGAGACTGCGTGCAACCTCGACCTGTGCCGGACGTCTTTCCCATGTGACGATCTCGACCGCTGACCCGCGCCGGCGGTACGGCGGGACCGCATATGGGAGGGCTGATGTGACACAGGCGGACGTCGCAATCGATGTGTCGGCGCTGTACGCCCGGCATCGGTTGCCGCTGGTCCGGATGGCGATCCTGCTGGTCGACGACCAGCCGAGCGCCGAGGACGTGGTGCAGGACGCATTCTTCGGACTGCATCGCAATCAGGACAAGATCCGCGATCCGCAGGCCGCGCTGGGCTACCTGCGCACCTCGGTGATCAACAACGCGCGGTCGACCTGGCGCCGCCGGGGAACCGCTCGGCGACACCTGCACGCGGCCGAGCCGGATCACGCCGAGCCGTCGGACAGCGAGTTGCTGCTGGCCGAGGAGCACCGGGAGGTCCTCGCGGCCGTACGCAAGTTGCCCGCGGGCCAACAGGAGGTGCTGGTGCTGCGCTACTGGTCGAACCTGTCCGAGGCCGAGATCGCCGAGGCGCTGGGCATCTCGCGCGGCGCGGTCAAGTCCCAGGCCAGTCGGGGACTGGACAAGCTCGAGCGGATGTTGGGGGGCGCGCGATGAGCCGCGAGATCGAGGACCGGCTGCGGGCCGCGTTCGAGGCCCGGACCCAGCAGGTGACGACGGCGTCCCTGCGCCCGGCCGCGCCGACGGACGACCGCGACGGGCCGCGGTCCGGCGGAGGCGGCGGACCTCGGCGGCACCGGTGGGTGGCGCCGCTGCTGGCGGCCGCCGCCGTGGTGGCCGTAGTGGTGGGCGTGACGGCCGCAGTGAGGGTCAGCGCCGACGGCAAGCACGACCGCCCGGCCGTGACGCCGACTCCCCCGACGTCCGCGCCGACGCCCGCACCGCGCTCGGTCACGCCGACGACGCCGAGCCCGTCCACGTCGTCGACGACGAACTCCGCTCCGGCCGCCGGCGCGACGCCGTCGGACACCGGCCGGCCGGCTACCAAGCAGATCTCGTTCCTCGGCGTCACCCTCGCCGTCCCGACCACCTGGGTGGCCGCCGCCGAGTCGAACCGGAGTGTGCCGCAGTGGTGCGTGCAGGCGAGCGCTTCAGCCGGGCGGTGTGAGCTGGAGGTCATGGTTGTTACGGCCGCACAGGCGGCGGACAACGGATTCCGGCCGGACAAGCAGGAGGTCATCGGCGACGGCAACGCCTGCGGCTCGGCCGGCGCGGCTTCGGACAGCGTCCGGACCGTCGACGCCGGAAACGCTGTCGTCGGCGGGCAGTCCGCCGAGTACCGGACCTACACCGGCAGCTGCTTCCCCGGCACCTGGGAGCAATGGGTGGTGCCGACCGGTCCGGCGGTGATCTTCACCCGCCAGCAGGCCGATCCGGCAACGGAGGCGGCCGCCCGCGACGCCGTGCAGAACGCGGTGCTGCCCGGACCCAGGTCGGCGCTGCGGCTCACCGATGTCGGCATCCTGCGCGAGGTCGACCCCCAGCCGGAGTACACGGCGCACATCGAGCTGGACCGAGTCACCGTTCTCGAGCAGGGCGGCATCTCCAACACCAACCCGGCGACCTACCCGTACGAGTTGCCGGCCGATCTGCAGATCAGCGCGGTTACCGGCGACGGAACGCCGCTGACCGTCCAGCAGCTCGCGCAGTTGGCGCACGGGCAGACAGTGAACGGCGTGCATCCTCCGCTGACCACCCTGCGAGCCCAGGTGGAGACCGACGGCTACCAGGTCATCGGGCTGTTGCTCATGCCCTTGTAGTGGCCGGCTGTAGCTGGACGAACGAGCAGGGCCGGCGCCGCGCCGGCCCTGCTCGCTGCCGGAAAGCGCCGTCCCACGAAGTCCAAAATTGTTATCGAATTTCTCGGCCCGGAGGGCAACTAAACGGCCGCGAGTTACGTCAATCAAAGTAGTTCCGGTTGCGCAGCCGCGCGCCTCGCCGCTTGGAGGAAGCAGTGCTCACTGGGGGAGCCTGGTTCAGGCGGGCGACGGTCCGGCGTTGGGTGATCGTCGGTGCGGCCGGAGCTGTGGTGGTGGCGGCGGGCGCATCCGTCGCGGTCGCTCTGGGGGGCGGTCGCGCGCCCGCGCCACCACGCACGTCACCGACCGCTGCCGCGCCGCACGCCGTCCGCGCGGTGCCGATGCCGGCCCAGTGCCAGGCCTGGCAGTGCACCAAGGCCCAGTCGGCCGATCTCGGCGGCAGCTACACGATCACGATGTGGCACGCCGGCAAGGTGGGCGACTTCCACACCAAGCCGGTCGTCGAGCTGGCCCGTGGCGGCGTGGCCGTGCAGTGGTGGATGTGGCCGCAGGGCTACGGCTGGGCCGGTGCCCTGACCTGTAAGGCGAACGCCCCGGAACCGAACTGCATGCTCACCGACGGCGACGGTGCGCACTCGGCGGCTGCCCAGCTCGTGGTGTTGCGGGGCGGCCAGCTGGTCGCCCCCAAGGGCGCGGCCGTCGTCGCCGACCTGCCCACCGTCGTGTCCCGCGACCTCGACGGCGACGGCTACCTCGACGTTGTGGCCCTCGACAGCGATTACACGCCCAGCTTCGCGCAGGGGCATCTGTACTGGAACACGTTCCGCTTCGCCGGCGAACGGCTGACGTCCACCGGCTGCGTGCGGCGTGCGGCGCCGTCCGATCCGGCGCCGACCGGCATGGTCACCGGCCTCTGCCCCCATCACTAGCTACCCGGCCAGCAGCCGGAGAGTGTCCCCCAGGGGCTCTCCGGCTGCGTCCACCCCGGCGATCAGTCCGGGTGCACGACCAGCGCGCTGCCGCCGTCGCGGCGCACCGGCTCGGCCGCGGCCTGGAACCGGCCGCCCGGCAGGATTTGGATGCCGGTCGCGTTGCCGATCCACTGGGCCATCGGCAGCACCGGGCCGGTGACCAGCGAGAACTGCTCGCCGTACTGCGATGTCAGCTGCTGGGCCAGCGCCGAGTTGTAGAAGTCGCCCTCGGCCTGGGTGGTGGTCGCGTTGCGCTGGCTGGCCCGGGGCGCGGCGATGGCGTCGGGCAGCGACATCCCGAAGTCGACATGGTTGATCAGGATCTGCAGCACCGTGGTGATGATCGTCGCGCCGCCCGGCGACCCGATCGTGAAGTCAGGCCGGCCGTCCTTGAGCACGATGGTCGGGCTCATGCTCGATCGCGGCCGCTTGCCCGAGGCAGGCAGGTTCGGGTCGGGGGTGGTGGGACTGGCCGGCGTGAAGTCGAAGTCGGTCATCTCGTTGTTGAGCAGGAAGCCCCGGCCCGGCACGGTCATGCCGCTGCCGGCGATCTGCTCGATCGTGTTGGTGTAGCTGACGACGTTACCCCACTTGTCGGCCGCGACGAGGTGGTTCGTCTCGGTGCCCTCGTGGGTCGGGTTGGCCGGGGCGCCGGTCGACGAGCACGGCGCGTACGGCGGGAACGGCGAGCCGGGCGGCTGCGGCGAGGGCAGCGCGGTGTCGTGCACCAGGCAGCGACGGGTAGCGGCGAACGCGGGGTCGAGTAGTCCGGCCTGCGGCACCGACACATAATCGGAGTCGCCGATGTAGGCGCTGCGGTCGGCGTAGGCCAGCCGGCTGGCCTCCAGGTACTGGAACAGCGCCTCGGCCCGAGGCTCGGAAGAGAGGTCCCATCCGGACAGGATGTTCAGCGCCTCGCCCATGGTCAGCCCGCCGCTGGACGGCGGGGCCATGCCGTAGACGTCCAGCCCACGGTAGTTGACGTGCGTCGGGGCGCGCAGCTTGGCTGTATATGCGGCGATGTCCGACGCGGTCAGGATGCCCGGCCGGACGGTCAGGGTCGTGCCCGGCCACACCGGCGGGTGCTGCACGGTGTTCGCGATGTCGGCGCCGAGCGGGCCGCCGTACAGGTAGGACGGCCCGCGCTGCGCCAGCTGCTCGTAGGTGCGGGCCAGGTCCGGATTGCGCAGCGTCGACCCGACCGGTAGGGGCTGGCCGTCCGGCGTGAGGAACAGCTGCCGGCTGCTGGTGAACGCCTGCAGGTCGGTGAGCGACGTCTGCTCCTGCTGGACGAAATCGCTCGTGACCGTGAATCCCTTCCGGGCGATGTCGATGGCCGGCTGCAGGTCGGCAGCCAGGCTGCGCTTGCCGAAGTCGCGCACGGCCGCGGCCCAGGTGGCGACCATGCCCGGAGCGCCCACCGACAGGCCCGAGTGACGGGCCTCCTCGAACGCGAGTGGCTGACCGGTGGTCGGGTCGATGAACAGCTGCGGCGTGCAGGCGGCCGCGCACATCTCGCGCCCGTCGATGGTGACGACCTGGTGGGTCTTGGCCAGATAGATCACCATGAAGCCGCCGCCGCCCGGGCCGGCGACGAACGGCTCGGTGACGCCGAGGGTGGTGGCCATCGCCACCGCGGCGTCGATGGCGTTGCCGCCGGTCTTGAGGACCCGGATGCCGGCCTGGCTGGCGTTGAACTCCGAGCTGGACACGGCACCGCCGGTGCCGGTGGCGACGGGCTCCTTGACGTAGTGGACCGGATGGGCCGACGCGACGGCCGGGGCGCCGAACGCGAGCAGTGCGCAACCGGCCAGTGCGACGAACGGACGAGCACGCATGGAACACCCCCGAATGAGGTGATAGGTAGTTCCAGCCCTACTCGGGTGGACGGGTGGTGTCAATCACGCCGGGCGGTGACAACCTGCCCGTCCGCTCGCGCGACTAGATCATGTGACAGGACATCGAGGCCGGCGCTGGATCGTGCCGGCGGTGGTCGGGGTGGCCGTTGTGGCCGTCGGCACCGTCGCGGCGGTGGCCGCGGTCGGCACGACGCATCACCACCGCGCCGCCGCACCCGCGACGGCCGCACCCGCGACGGCAGCACGTCCGAGCCAGGCGCCGCCGACGCCGAGCCCGCAACCGAGCACGTCGACGCGCAGCCCGTCGCCGACCCGTCCGCCCTCGACGCGGGCCACCGGCGCCCCGGTGCACGTGAGCCTGCTCGAGAGCGACGGGCAGACGTACGGCATCGGCATGCCGATCGTCGCCCGGTTCACCCGCAAGGTCACCGACCCCAAGCCGTTCGAGCAGGCGGCGTCGGTGCTGGTCAACGGCCAGCCGGCCGACGGCGCCTGGTTCTGGGAGAACTCCGGGGCCAGCGGCTACGCCGTCGAGGCCCACTACCGGCTGGCCGGGTACTGGCCGGCCCACTCGAGCATCAAGCTCAATCTGCCCGTCGACGGAGTCAGCGCCGGGGCGGGCCTCGTTTACGACGACAGCCTGACCCTGTCCATCGGCATCGGCGCCGCGCACATCAGCACGGTCGACGCCGACACCAAGCGGATGACGGTGACCTCGGACGGGAAGGCGGAGCGCACGCTCGACGTCTCGCTCGGCAAGGCCAGCACGCCGACCTACCGTGGCACCAAGGTCGTCATGGAGTTCGACCGGGTGCAGGACATGGAGGGCACCCCGGTGCCGTGGTCGGTGCGGCTGACCAACTCCGGCGAATTCGTCCACGCCGCGCCGTGGAACAGCCAGATCGGGCAGGCCAATCTCTCGCACGGCTGCACCAACCTGAGCACGGCCGACGCCCAGTGGTTCTACGGCTTCTCGCGACTGGGCGACATCGTGCAGTACCCCAACGCCCCCGGCCGGACCGCTCAGGTTTGGGACGGCCTCGGCGACTGGAACGTCTCCTGGTCGACCTGGCAGGCCGGTGGCTTGTTCGCGGGGAGCGGAAATTGACCCGCGTCCTGAAGCAACCGACCTGGCTCCTGGCGCGTCCTAATCTAGTGACCTCTGCGCTCGAGGGGGCTGGTCGGCGCGTGACGAACCGTGGTACGGCACCGGTGTGGGGTGCCGACGTCGACGTGCCCGCGCTCTACGCCACCCATTGGCGGTCGATGGTCCGGCTGGCGGTGCTGCTGGTCGACGACGTCCCGTCGGCCGAGGACGTGGTGCAGGACGCGTTCGTGGCGTTGCACCGGCGCAGCCACACACTGCGTGACCCGGCGGCCGCGGTGGCCTACCTGAGGGCCTCGGTGGTGAACCTGAGCCGCTCGGTGGTGCGGCATCGCCAGGTGGTGCGCAAGCACCTTCAGGTCGCCGAGCCCGGCCACGTCGACGGCGCCGACTTCCACGTCCTGCTGTCGGCCGAGCATCGCGAGGCCCTCGACGCGCTGCGGCAACTGCCCCGGCGCCAACAGGAGGTGCTGGTACTGCGGTTCTGGTCCGGGCTGTCGGAGGCGGAGATCGCCGACGCGCTCGGCATCTCGCCCGGTTCGGTGAAGTCCTCGGCCAGCCGCGGCATGGCCAAGCTGGCGAAGATGCTGGGAGGTGGACGATGAGACGCCGAGACGTGGCCAGCCGGCTGCGCGAGTCGCTCGATGCTGCGGCGCGCAGCGCGGTCGACGACAGCCGCCGCCCGCCGCCGTTCGACCCCTTTCGCGTCACGCCCAGCCACGAACCGCCGCGCCGCCGGCGCCGCGCCTGGCTGGCTCCGGTGCTCGCGGCGGCCGCGGTAGTGGTCGTCGCGGCCGCCGGGGTGTCGGCGGTGCGCTTCCTGGGCCAGGACGATCACGGCCAGCCTGCGGCGGCGCCCACCCGGACGGTCAGCGGCAGCGCGGCGATCTCGCCGGCCCCGTCGACCCACGCGGCGACGACGAAGCCGGCCGGCCCGACCAAGCCGGTGCACGTGAGCCTGTTCCAGGGCGACGGGCAGACGTGGGGCATCGGGATGGCGATCATCGCCCAGTTCTCCAAGGCGGTGGCGGATGCCCGCCCGTTCAATGAGGCCGTGACCGTCAAGGTGAACGGGCAGCCGGCCAACGGTGCCTGGTTCTGGGTGCACTCCAACAACGGGTACGCCATGGAGGCCCAGTACCGGCTGCAGAAGTACTGGCCGGCGCACTCCAAGGTCGAGATGAACATGCCGCTCAAGGGCGTCAGCGCGGGTCCGGGCCTGGCCTTCGATGACAGCCTGACGTTGTCGTTC
>DATBER010000194.1:0-29995 GCA_036558905.1 Jatrophihabitantaceae bacterium
GTTGGCGCCGGTGTTGGCCACCCAGGCGTTGTCGTTGGCGATCGCGACCGCGGCGGGTGCGGCACCGACGGGGTAGAGCTGCACGACCTCATGACTTCGCGGATTGATCTGGGAGACCGTGTTGTCGGTGGTGTTGACGGCCCACAAGTAGTTCGCGCCGTACGCGATGCCGTCCGGGTTCTGCCCCACCGGAACCGCATCGTGCAGACTGCCGTCGGCCTGAATAGCGCCGACGCTATTGGCCGGCAATGCGCGAAGACTCGAGTGGCGCGGGTTCATCGCGACAACGCCCGCAATACTCCCGGCCGTAAGGACGACAACGGCCGCGCCGGCGCCAAGAACCCATCGCCTGCGCCGGAATCGACCGAGTAGCGGACGGCGGGGCGCCGGTCGTTCCCTTCCGCCCGCTGTCGCCTGATGCTGGTCACCGGTCTCGGGTGGCTGCCAGTCCAGGCTCGGGTCGCGCGCCAGCATGTCGTGGTGGAGTTGCTGCAGTACCGGTCCGGGTTCGACGCCGAGCTCGTCTCGTAGTGCAGTCCGTACTGCGAGGTATGCAGCTAGCGCGTCGGATTGCCGTTCACACCGGTACAGCGCCAGGATGCGGTCGGCGTGGAGGTCCTCGTCCAGCGGGTAACGCACGACGAGCTCATCGATCTCGCCGATCAGCGCGCCGTGATGACCCAAGGCAAGTTCCGCCATGACCCGGGAGGCGGCCGCCGATCTGTGTCGCTGCTCAAGCCGCGCAGCGAGCGGCGCGACGAATGCGAAGTCGGCCAAATCGGCGAGCACGTCGCCCCGCCACAAGTCCAGCGCGTCGCGCAACAGCGTGGCTGCCGTCGTGTAGTCGCGACGATCCAGGGCGTCCTGTCCGTCGTGGACCTGCTGCTCGAAGCGGGCGACGTCGACCATCTCGTCGTCGACCGATAGCCGATATCCGCCAGGTTCGGTGACCAATAGGCGCGCGGGTGCACCACGCTCACGAGCAGGTTCGAGCGCCTCCCGAAGGTGGAACACGTATGTCTGCACGGTCGCAGCGAAGCCCGTCGGAACACGCTCGCCCCACAGCGCATCCGCGATCCGTGGCAGCGAGACGACGCGGCCGGCTTCGGCTGCCAAGAGCGCCAGAACAGCACGCTGTTGCCGACCGCCCAGTTGTAGCGCCACCCCGTTGCGGCTGACCCGAAGTGGCCCCAGCAACCCGAACGCTAACCCGTCAGCCCGGGCGCGTGTCTCCTCCGCCACGACGCATAGCGCCTCCCCTTTGAAACAGACCGACGGTACGCCGCTGCAGTGGCATCGAACCATCTCCAAGCGGTTTCCAAGCCCGCCTTGGACCCGAATGCAAGCAATCTCCGAGCGGTCAGTGCTGCGCTACACCGCACACCCGCCGGGAACCGCCCGACGGGGCACGCCCAAGGAGGTGCGACATGCTCACCGCACGTCGCCTCGCTTCATCCGCTCTGCTCACGCTCGTCCTGGCTCTGGCGTATGCCGCTTACGTGGCGGCCGCCACCACCGCCGGGGCGATGCCGCCGCCCCCTCCGCTCGAAGACACGCCGAACCCGTCACCCCCGCCGGCGACGACGGTCGTCACCCACACCGGCTCACCCGTGTGGACCTACGTCGTCGTCGCGCTCGCCGCCGCCGCTTTGGCGCTGGCATCGGCGTGGATGGTCGCTCGGTTCCGGCACGCCCACGATCGCGGCGGTGCGGCACGTGTCCAGACGGCCTGACCTCGATGGTCACCGATGTCCCTGCCTCGGCGGGGACATCGGCATTTGCCCGACATCCCTAAGTTCTACCGAGACGGCCCGACCTTACGTTGGTCAAGGTCGTCGAGACGGTTGCCGAAAATGTAGCCTAGCTGTAGAGCTGGCCGACGCGAGCAGCACGAGCACGGGCATGACGAGCAGGCCGATGCGCAGGCCGGCACCCTGGGCGATCGCGCCGGCGACGAGCGGTCCGGCGATCTGGCCGATTCCGGCGACGGTGAGGATCTGGCCCAGCGCCTGGTCGGCCGTCCGGCGACTGGCCGCGATGTGCAGCGACGACGCGAGCGGGAAGGTGCCGCCGATGCCCATGCCGGTGACGGCCAGCCCGACGGCCGCGACGACGACGCTGCCGGCGCCGAGCAGGAACGGCAGGCCGACCAGGGCCGTCGCGAGCGAGAGCCAGAGCACCACCGGAGTGGCCAGCCGGCGGGCGAGTCGGCTCGCGACCAGGCGCCCCACGAGATTGGCGGCGTACAGCGCGCTGACGAGCGCGACCGACGTGTTGCGCGCTATCCCGACGTCGTCGTGCAGGTAGCTGGCCGCCCAGAAGCTCAGCGCGAACTCCAGGGCGACGATCGCGAAGATCGTCGTCAAAGTCCGCCGATTCGAATGATCGTCAGCGACTTCCGGCGCGGCCCGGTCGTCGCGGGTCGGCGGTGATCCGGCATCGGGCAACCGCGTCACGCCTACGGCCGCCGCGGCGACGACAACCACGACGCACGCGACCACGAACGAGAACCGCCAGCCGACGAACGTCGCGGCGCAGACGCTGACCACCGCCGGCGTCAACACGCCGGACAGGCTGACCGCGACCTCGCCCTCCGTCATCGCCACGGCGCGACGGACCGGATGCAGGTCGGCCAGCAGCGCCCACATCCTGATCAACGCGGATGTGGCGAACGCGCTGACCAGCAAGGCCGCCACGAGCGTCAAGGGAAGAATCCGGCCGTAGCCCAGCAGCACGCCCGCGACAGCGGCAACTGTCAGACCGACGCCGATCACGCGGCGCCGCGGGGCGGTCGAGCGGGTGGCCAGGATGCCCGCGGTCATACCGCCGATCGCGAACGCGACCTGATGCAGCGCGCCGACGACGTAGGAGAGGTGCTCGCTCTGGCGCAGATACGGCAGCACCGGGCCGAGCATCGCGTTGAGGATCCCGAAGCCGAACAAGGCGGCGAAGGCCACCCACGTCGCGGTATCGCGACGGTATATCTGATCGGGGCGGGCGGCCGCGAGTCGAAGCTGCGTCATGACGCGACCCGGCTCGCCCAGCGCGCGAGCATCTCGGCGTCCAACACGCGGTCGAACACCGAGAGACCGGCGCCGATCAGCGGCGCGTCATCGCCGGCGCGGGCGTCAACGACGCTCGGCGGTTGATCGCGGTGCACCGCCATCAGGCCGCGACCAACCGCTTCGGCGAACTCCGACGGCGACGACGCCCGCAGCTCGGCCGCCAGTCCGCCCAGCGTGACGACCTCGGGGTCGAGGGCGTTGACCAGCCCGGCGATACCGCGACCCAACTCCGTGGCGAGCGCCTCGCGGGTGCGACGGCCGGCCGACGAGGGTGTCGGGTCGATGAACAGCCGATGCAACGACGCGCGCGGGTCGCGTCGAACACCAATTCCCGCTCGACGCGCGACCTGCGGGGCGTTGAACGCGATCGACCAGCAACCGAGCGCGCCGCACGGGCACTGTTCATCGGGATCGCCCAGCGGCAGATGGCCGAACTCGCCGTGCAGTCCGAGTGCGCTCGCCGTCGGGCGTCCGTCCACGACAAGCGCGCCGCCGACGCCGACCTCGACGACGATGTGCAGGAGGGTCCGCGGACGCGGGACGTGCAGGCGGGCTTCGGCCACCGCGGCCATGGTGGCGTCGTTGCCGGCGACGAGCGTGATGTCCGACGCGGGCGCGAGACGGCTGAGGTCGACGTCGCGCCAGCCGAGCATGGTGGCGTGCACCAGCCGGTCGTCGACGGTCAGGCCGGGGACGGCGACGCCGATTCCGACCAGGCGGTCACCGAGCGGCCGAGCGGCCCGGCGCACGCGCGAGCGCAGCAGCTTGACCACCTCGTCCGGATCGCCGCCGTCGTGTTGCCCGCTGGCGAGCGGGCCGATCACCCCGTCCACGCCGCAGGTCGCCAGCCGCCAGTCACCGTGCCGCAGGTCGACGACCAGCGCCACCGGACCGGAAGGGTGGGCGTGCAGGGTCGTAGTCGGCCGTCCGGGTCCCTCGGCCGCGGCCCGCCGCTCGGAGATCAGGCCGGCGCGAGACAGGCGCTTGACCAGGTCCGACGTGGGGCCGCTGTCGAGGCCGATTCGCCCGCCCAGCTCGGGGCGGGTCAGCCGCTGCTCCTGACGCAGCGCGGCCAGCGCATCGGCGGCCGATCGCCAGTGCCGGGCCTGGGTTGACGTCACCCCACCAGATATACTCGCTCAGCGAGCATATTGCGATCGGTTTACTGCTCGCCGATCCGCGGCCGGACCAGGCCGGACTGGTACGCGAACACGACGAGCTGGGCCCGGTCGCGGGCGCCGAGCTTGGTCATTGCTCGGCTGACGTGGGTCTTCGCGGTGGTCGGGCTGATGACCATGGCGGCCGCGATCTCGTCGTTGCTCAGCCCGTGGGCGACCTGGGCGACGACCTCGCGCTCGCGGTTGGTCAGGACCTCGAGCCCACCTGCGGTCTGCGCGTCGGGCGGTCGCGCGACGAACTCGCTGATCAGGGCACGGGTGATCGCCGGCGACAGCAGCGCCTCGCCCGCAGCGACCACACGCAGCGCGTGGATCAACTCCTCGGGCTTGCTGTCCTTCAGCACGAAGCCGCTCGCGCCGGCGCGCAGGGCCTGGAACACGTACTCGTCGAGGCCGTAGTTGCTCAGGATGACGACCCGCGCCGTGCTGAGCCGCTCGTCCCGGGCGATGCGACGCGTTGCCTCGATGCCGTCGACGACCGGCATCTGCACGTCCATGAGCACGATGTCCGGGCTGAACTGCGTGGCCAGCTCCACGCCGACCTGCCCGTCAGCGGCTTCGCCGACGACCTCGATGTCGTCCTCGGAATCGAGCAGGGCCCGGATGCCGCTGCGGATCAGTGGCTGGTCGTCGACGAGCAGGGTCCTGATCACGGTGCGGCCCGAAGGGGCAGCTCGGCGCGGACCGTGAAGCCGCCGTCGGCACCGGGCTCGGCCCGCACGGTGCCGCCGAGTTCGGCGACCCGTTCGCGCATTCCGATCAAGCCCAGCCCGCGGGACTTGCGCCCGGGCGGCGGGCCGGCGCCGTCGTCGTCGACCTGCACGCTCAGCGCGCTCGTGTCGTACCGGAGGGTGACGACCGCCGACGCCTCACCCGCGTGCCGGCCGACGTTGGTCAACGCCTCCTGGACGATGCGGAACGCCGCGCTGGCGATCGCGGGTGGCACCGAGCAGGGCTGTCCGATTATCGACAGGGTGGTGGGCACTCCGGCGGCCCGGGTGCGCTCGACCAGGGCGGGGAGGTGGTCGAGGCCGACCCGCGTGTCGTCGTCGGCGCGGAGCATGCCGAGCGTGGCGCGCAGCTCGCGCGACGCGTCGGCGCTCGCCTCCTGTATCGCGAGCAGCGCCGGCGGAACGTCCTCGCCCCGCTTGTGGGCCAGGTGCACGGCCACTCCGGCCTGGACGGTGATGACCGAGATGCTGTGGGTCAGCGAGTCGTGCAGTTCGCGCGCGATCCGCAGCCGCTCCTCGACGGCCCGGCGGCGGGCCACCTCGTCCCGGGTGCGTTCGGCTTCCTCGGCGCGTTGCTCGACCTCCCGCAGGTGCAGCTGCCACATGACGAACCCGCTGATGCTGGCGGCAACGGAGACGAGCCAACCGGTGGCGTAGAAGCGCCGCCAGCCCTTGTCGGTGCGCATCCACCGAGCCTAGGCGCCGGCCAACTGATGCACCTGCACCGAGCGATGACAACCTCGGCTACTCCCCGGGGAGTACGCGCGGCCCGGCCCAGCTCCGCCGCGCGCAGCGCGAAGAGGCTCCGCCGGCATGACGACGTGAGCGCCCCGCGCCGGGAGAGTCGAAGGCATGCTGAACGCCCCCGAAACGCCGGCCATCCGCACCCGGAGCCTGACCAAAACGTTCCGCGCGGTGCGCGCCGTCGACGACGTGGACCTCGAGGTCCCGGCCGGCGGTGTGTTCGGGCTGCTCGGGCCGAACGGGGCCGGCAAGACCACGATCATCCGGATCCTGGCCACGCTGGCCCGGCCGGATTCCGGCCGGGCGCAGGTCTTCGGGCATGACGTGATCAACGCGCCCGACGCGGTGCGCCGCAGCATCGCGCTGGTCGGCCAGTTCGCCAGCCTGGACAAGGCCCTGACCGGGTGGGAGAACCTCGTCCTGCACGCCCGCATGCAAGGTGTGCCGCGGTCCGAGGCGAGGCGGCAGGCCGCCGACGTGCTCGACCGGCTCGGG
This sequence comes from Jatrophihabitantaceae bacterium, assembly GCA_036558905.1. GTDB lineage: Bacteria > Actinomycetota > Actinomycetes > Mycobacteriales > Jatrophihabitantaceae > DASXRA01. Next base: position 6,214 of record DATBER010000194.1, read on the forward strand.
CTGACCGAAGTCGCCCGGCGGCCGATCCGGACCTACTCGGGCGGGATGCTGCGACGCCTGGACATCGCCGCCAGTGTGCTGCTCGCGCCGCCGCTGCTGTTCCTCGACGAGCCGACGACCGGACTCGATCCGCACAGCCGCAGCCAGGTCTGGGACATCGTCCGCGCCCTGGTCGAGCGCGGCACGACGGTCGTGCTCACCACGCAGTACCTGGAGGAGGCCGACCAGCTCGCCGACCGGCTCGCGGTGCTCGATCGCGGCACGATCATCGCCGACGACACCCCGGCCCGGCTCAAGGCGTCCACTGGCACCGGCGTCCTGCAGATCCGGGTGAGCGAACCGGCCCAGCGCGCGCCGGCTCGGCACATCCTGGCCGAGGCGCTGGGCGTGGCCGTCGACCCCGAGTCCGACCCGACCACCCTGTCGGCGCGCATCGGCACGGCGGCCGCCGACCCCGCAGCCGGCGGCCTGGTCCGCGACGCCGTCGCCGGCCTGGCCGACGCCGGGATCAGCGTCGCCGCGTTCGGCCTCGGCCAACCCAGCCTCGACGAAGTCTTCCTCGCCCTCACCGGACACAGCGCCAACGACCCGAGCGGAGACGACTCGTGACCACAACGCTGACAAACGCCCCGGGCCGCCTCGTCGCGCCCGGCCCGGACACCCGGCGCGGACCTCGGGCGGTCACGAACTCGCTCACGATGAGCTGGCGCGCCCTGCTCCGGATCAAGCGCGAACCGGAACTGATCATCGACGTGGTCGCGCTGCCGGTGGTGTTCCTGCTGTTGTTCACCTACATGTTCGGCGGCGCACTCGCCGGCTCCACACGCACCTACCTGCAGTCGCTGCTGCCGGGCACCCTGGTCATGAGCGTCCTGCTGATCACCGTGTCGGCCGGGCTCAGCCTGAACACCGACCGCACCACCGGCGCGTTGGACCGGCTCCGGGCGCTACCCGTATGGCAACCGTCGCTCGTCGTCGGCGGCCTGATCGGCGACGCCTGCCGGTACCTCCTGTCGTCGAGCCTGGTGATCGGTATCGGCGCGGCGATGGGCTACCGCCCGGACGGCGGCGCGGCCGGGGTGCTCGCCGGCGTCGCGTTGATCATCGTCTTCGCGTTCAGCGTGTCCTGGATCTGGACCATGTTGGGACTGGTGCTGCGCTCGCCGCAGGCCGTCTCGACGCTCAGCTTCCTCGTCCAGTTCCCGCTCACGTTCGCCAGCAACACCTTCGTCGACCCGAACACCATGCCGGGCTGGCTGCGCGCCGCGGTCAACGCCAATCCGGTCAGCCACCTCGTCACCGCCGAACGCGGCTTGCTGAACGGCGATGCATCGGCGGCCCAGGTCGGCTGGGTGCTGCTCGCCGCCGCGGGCCTGCTCGCGATCTTCGCGCCGCTCACCATGCGGCTCTACCGCTCCCGCACCTAATCGAAACCAGGAGAGGAACATGCTTCAGCACACCGACGCACTCGAACTGTTGAGCCCCGGCCAGGACGGCTATCACCAGTCGGCGACAACCCCGTTCGCCGCCGGTAGCCCCGACCTGATCGCCCGCCCCCGTACCGCAACCGACGTCGCCGCGGCACTCGACCGGGCCCGCGCCGACGGGCTCACCGTAGCGATCCGATCCGGCGGGCACAGCATGGCCGGACACAGCACCCACGCCCACGGCCTGGTCGTCGACCTGCGCAACATCAACCACGTCGACGTGCCCGACCCCGCCGCGCGGCTCGTCCACGTCGGCGCCGGCGCGACGTGGGGCGCAGTTGCCCGCACCCTGCACCAGCACGGCCTCGGCGTCACGGCCGGCGACACCAACGACGTCGGCGTCGGCGGCCTGACCCTCGGCGGCGGCATGGGCTGGATGGTGCGCCGCTATGGGCTGGCCATCGACAGCGTCGTCGGCGCCGACGTGGTCACCGCCGACGGGACGCTGCTGCACGCCGACGACGAGCACGATCCCGAACTGTTCTGGGCGCTGCGCGGCGGTGGCGGCAACTTCGGCGTCGTGGTGGGCCTCGACTTCGTTGCCCAGCCGGTGACGTCCGTCCACTACGGCACGATCCGATACGAGCTCCGCGACGTCGCGCAGCTGCTCACCGGCTGGCGCGATCTCATGCGCGATGCCGACCAGAATCTCACCACGATGTTGACGCTCACCCCGCCGGTGTTCGGGCAGCCCGGCGCCGCCATCCTGCAGTGCTGCTACGCCTACCCCGACCCGAACACCGCCGACCGGGCCCTCGCCCCGTTCCGGCGACTGGGCACCATCACGCACGACGACGTGCGCGTCCTGCCGTACCGCGACATCCTCCAGGACGCCAACCTGCCGCCGGGCATGCGGTTCGTCGTGCGCAACACGCTCACCCCCGCTCTGAGCGACGAGCTGATCGACGCCGTCGCCGCCGAGACGGCCGCCCAGCGGACGATGCTCACCCTGCGCAGCCTCGGCGGCGCGATGGCCGACGTCCCCGCCGACGCCACCGCCTTCGCGCACCGCGACGCCGAGGCGATGCTGGTCGCCCTGACGCCGCTGCCGGCCGACGCCCGCGCCGAACAGGTCGACGAGGCGCTGGCCCGATGGGCACCGATCGCCGCACACGGCACCGGCGTCTACGTCAACTTCCTGAGCTCGGACTCGCCGGCCGACACGGCCAAGGCGTACCCGGATGCCACTTACCGCCGGCTGGTCGCCGTGAAGCGTCGGTACGACCCGGACAACGTCTTCCACCGCAACCACAACATCGCGCCCAACCGCGGCCGAGGCGGCGCCGGGCTCTTGTAACAAACGGCGGCCCGTGGGCCTGACGCCCACGGGCCGCTGTTCCACCCTCGGCGGTTAGCCGATCGTGTACTCGTAGGGCAGCGAGCTGATGACCGCACCGGTCGTGGCCTGCGGCAGCCCGGTCGGGATGCCGGTCGGCAGCAGCGGCGGGGTCACCAGGTTGAGGTGACCGGCAACTACGGAACCCTTCTTGCCCTGCGGCGTGATCGTCACCGTGATCGCGCCGACCTCACCGGGGCCGACCAGGATCGGGGTGCCGAACAGGTCCGGGGACTGGTACGGGTCGTCCGTCGACGTGCTCACCGCCGAGTCGAACCCGAACGTCCGCATCGACGCCGTGATCGTGGTCTGGCCGGCCGGCGGACCGGCGTCGGTGAACGGACCGATCTGGCTGACGGTGGTGAACCACAGGCCTTGCGTGACGAACCCGTTCTTCTCACTGATGCTCGCCACCGACACGGAGCTGCCCTGCTTGGCCGCCTGCAGGTCACCGAACAGGTCGGCGCCGGCGCTCGTGCCCTCCTGGATCTCGACCTGGGCCGGCACCGTGCTGCTGGCGGCGACCGTGAACTGCGAGGTCTGCGGCGGCAGGATGTACGCCGGTGCGCGCCCCGCATTATCAGGCAGCGGGAAGGTCAGGCTGCCCTGGAGCGGAACCGGCTGCAGGGTCTGCACCTTGTTGGTCCGCGGGTCGGCCCCGATGGCCAGCGGCTGCACGCCCGTGTTCCGGACGAGCACCGTCGCCTGCACCGGCTGCCCGGCCTTGAGCACCTTCTTGGCCGACGTCGGCAGCCCGCTCGCCTGCGTCTGCAGGCCGTTGAAGGTGACCGCCCCGCTGAACGCCTGCGAGATCTCGCGCCCGCTGACCGGGTTCTGCACGACGACGACGAGATGCCACCGCCCGGCCAGCGGATTCGCGTCGAACGTTTGCGCGTTCAGGCGAGGCGTGATCGCGCCCGTCTGGTCGAACGTGAGGTTGCTGCCCACGTCGGCCAGCTCGCCGTTCGGATCGATCAGCACGACGTCGACGAAGTTGTTCGGATCGCTGGCAAGGGTCAGCGACACGTCCAGATCCCGCTTGTTCTTCGGGACATCGAACGCGTAGCTGAACGTCTGCGCCGGCGAGACCGCCCGCGCGTTGCCGCCGGTGATGACGCCGGAGTAGGCGCCACCGGACTTGGTGTCGATGAGCGCGCGCAGGATCGCCGAGACGGCGGTCTGGTGGCCGTCCGAGCTCGCGAACGTGACCGCGTAGTCCGTGTCGCCGCTGTCGGCCGGCAACCGGAAGGAGACGCGCACGTTCTTGCTCTTGCCGGGGGCCAGCGTGAACGTCGCCGGACTGACCTGCCCGACCGGAGTCGCCTTCTGCGCGTCGGTCTGGAAGATGACCGGCGCGGCGTGGTAGCCGGTCGCCCCCGCGATCGAGTAGAGGACCGCGGTCCACGTCCCGGCGACGGGGTTACGCACGTCGACGTTCGCGTAGTTCGCCGGAGCGGTGCCGCCCTGAGGTCGGCTGTTGGCGACGAACTTGCCGGACGGGTCGAGCAACGTCATCCGGATGATGTCGTTCGGGCCCGTGGCCTGGAAGGCCATTCGCGCGAACAACCGCTGCGCCCCGGCCGGCACGGTGAACCTGACTTCCTTGTGCACCCACGTGCTGCCGTCGTAGTAGACGAACGTCGGCAACGTCGTGGAGTTGAACGGCACGCTCTGCTGAACGGACGACACCGTGGTGTAACCCCGCGTTCCCGCGGCCACCGTCAGCGGCTTCGTCCCGACGTTGGTCACCGTGACCTTGCCCGACTGGGTGGTTCCCGGCCTGCCGCTCAGGGTCATCTGGTCGTCGCTGGTGACCAGGTTCGACTTGACGCCGGCCGGAGCGGAGCCGCCGCCCGGCCAGGTCAGCGCGGCCTCGGTCGCGGCGCGTGCGTCGAGCAGGCCGGCGCCCTGCTCGTCGGCCGGCAGGCCCAGGTCGTGGGCGGTACCCGTGATGATCTGCTTGACCACCGCCGGGCTCGGCGAGTTGCCGTGGTGCTTCGACCGGTACGCCTGGATCACCAGGGCGGCGACACCGGCCGTCAACGGCGCGGATTCGCTGGTGCCGCCGAAGGACTGCAGATCGGTCGGCTGCGGTGGCGACCGGAAGTTGCGGCATCCGGTATACGCCGGCGCGCAAACGGCCCAGTTGCCTTCACCGGGTGCGGCCAGGTCGACGGTGCGCCCGAACTGTGTGATGCCGGACGACGACAGCGCCGAGATGTTGTCGCTGACCCAGGTGCCGTTGGAGAAGTTCGCGGCCGCGTAGGAGGTCTGCGCGTAGAGGCGGTTGTCGGTGGTGCCCGCTACCTGGATCACGTTCGGGTCGGGCGGCGAGCCGATGGTGTTGGTGATGCCCGCGTCACCGCTGGAGACCGTCACCGTGACGCCAGCGGCAACGGCCGCGTCGTTGAACAACGTGAGGGTGTTGCGCGTGCTGATGTCGGGGTAGGTGTTGAGCCCGAACGACTCGTTCAGCACGTCGACGTGGTCGGTGCTGACGGCGTAGTCGATCGCCTGCAGGATCGAGGAGTTGCTCGCGAACACCAGCCCGACGAGGCTCGCGCCCGGCGCCACGCCGACGACTCGGATGTTGCAGCCCGGCGGCAGCGGGTGGGCCTGGTTGACGAAGTTCGACAAGTCGTGCACTGCGGTGCCCTGGGCCGCGATCGACGAGGCGTCGCCGAACGCCTCGCGCCCGTCGGAGATCGCGCTCGGTCCGGCACCGGAGAAGTCCTGGTAGTCGACGAACACGTGCGACCCGTCCGGACGGATGAAGTCCGGGACGTTCGGGTCCATGCTGTCAGCGATGAAGGCGACCTTCACGCCGGCGCCGGTGGCCAGCTGCTGCGCGTAGGGACTGCCGTCGGTCGTCAGCGCCCGGATCGACTGCAAAGCCTCCGGCTCGATGAGTGGCTTGGACGGGTCGGACGGGCAGGTGGCGAACGGGCCGTTGGCGTCCGCCTGCGGGGTGACCGTGGACTTGCTCGTGGTGTTCGAGCCGACCGACACCGGCTGCTCGACCTCGACCTTGCGGTCCGGGACGACGGCCGCGACGCGGGGATCCGCCGCGAGCGCAGCGGCTTGCGTGCTCGTCACGCTCGCCGAGAACGCGTTGCCCAGTGCGAAGTGCTTGACGTTCCTCGGGGCAGCGCCGGTGAGCTTGCTCAGAACGGAGTCCTGGCTGCTGGTGGCTCTGGCCTTGCGCGACGACATGTCGTGCCTGTTCGCGGGGGTGCCCGTCAGCTGATCGCGCAGCACCACAATCACGTTCTCCGGCGCGTTCGACGCGGTCGGCGATGTCGGCTTGGGTGCCGCGTTCGCGGTCGGGCCGACCGCGGCGAGTGCCGTGGCCGCGGCCACGGACAGCACGATGATGATCGATCGTCGCGGATGACGCATCGGCATGCTCCCCCAGTACGCGCCCGCGACCGTCGGGTCGACCGCTGTGACGCCCGCGCGCACTATGCCCTAGATCACAGGCGCTTCACAAGGTGTAGTGCAGGAACCTGATCACAAGCTGCAGCAACGCCATCTGCACGAATGGTCGGATACGACCGACTCGTTCGGGCGACCGTTCGTCCACAGTGGACAGTCCTTCGCGATCACTGCGTCCTGGACGCTTCGGCGCTGAGCCGTTGCACGCCGAGCACCCGGAGCAGCTCGAGTTTCTGCGCATCGGGAGCGGCCGGGTCGGCGGTGTAGACGACCACTCGCAGGTCGGTGCCGGTGACGGTGAGGACGTCGCAATTGAGGGTGATCGGGCCGACCTCCGGGTGCTGGATCGTCTTCGCGCCGCCGGTGTCGGGCTGGGTGACGAGGTGGCGCTGCCACAGCTCGTCGAAATGGGAGCTGGCCCGGCGCAGGTCGGCGACCAGGTTCTGCAGGCTGGTGTCGTCGGGATAGTTGCCGAGCACCCGGCGAAGATCGGCCACAGCGAAGTCCTCGAAGGCGCTGACCTCCGCGGCCGACTTGGCGACCCGGCCGGACGCGCCGGTGAAGGTGCGCCAGATCAGGTTTCGGTCACGCCCCGTCAGCGCCGACGGATCACCCAAGAGGGCGGCCCAGGTGGAGTTCCACAGGATGATCGTCCACGCCGCGTCGTAGACGGCGACCGGCACGTCGCTGAGCCGATCGACCAGACGCTGGATGCTCGGCGTGACGTGCGAGGGCACGTGCGTCTTCTTCGGCGCTGCCTGACCGGCGACGAGATAGAGGTGGTCGCGTTCGGTGTGGTCGAGGCGCAGTGCCCGGGCCAACGCGGCGAGCACCGACGGCGAGGGGTTGACCGCCCGACCCTGTTCGAGGCGCACCAGGTAGTCGACGGAGATCCCGGCCAGCGAGGCGAGTTCCTCCCGGCGCAGCCCGCGGGTGCGGCGGGGGCCGGCGACCGGAAGTCCGACGTCGGCCGGCTGCACCCGGGCTCGCCACGCGCGCAGGTAGGAAGCCACGCTGTCGCGTTCTTGCACGCCGTCCAGTTTGCTCCGAGCCCGGCCGGTCGGCGTGGTACTGGCAGTCCCACGGTCGCGCAGGGCCTGGGTGTTCCGCCGCAGCGGCATCAGCCTGGACCAGAACGAACGACGAGGAGTGGCTGTGCAGCTCGGAATCTTGATCACCGACTTCTCCTGGCCGGTGCCGCCGGCCCGCATCGGCCCGCTCGTGAGCGGAATCGCGAGGCGGGCGGACGAAGCCGGCTTCGACAGCCTTTGGACGATGGACCACTTCTTCCAGATCCGGATCAGCGGACTGCCGCCGGAATCGCCGATGCCCGAGGCCTACTCGACGCTGGCGTTCATGGCCGGGCACACCAGCCGGATTCGGCTCGGCACGCTGGTGAGCTCGGTGGCCTACCGGCATCCCGGGATTCTGCTCAAGGCGGTCACGTCGCTCGATGTCCTGAGCGGTGGACGGATCATCTTCGGGGTGGGCGCCGGTGCGCCGTGGAACACGCTGCCGCCGGGCGTTGCGCCGCGTGACGTGGAGACCTACGGCCTGGGCATCCCGTTCCCCCCGCTGGCCGAGCGCTTCGAGCGGCTCGAGGAGCTGCTGCAGATCGCGCACCGCATGTGGGAAGTCGGCGAGGAGCCCTATGACGGCAAGCACTACCAGCTGCTCCGGCCGCTGAACTCCCCGAACAGCCTGCAGCGGCCCCATCCGCCGATCCTCATCGGCGGCAGCGGCGAGAAGAAGACCCTGCGACTCGTCGCACGCTACGGGGACATGTGCAATCTCTTCGACCTGCCCGGCACCGGATACGTCGACGACCTGCGGCGCAAACTCGACGTCCTGCGACAACACTGCGACGCGGTTGGCCGCGACTACGACGAGATCGAGAAGACGATCGCCACGTACTTCGATGAGGACGACGGCATCGACCGGTTCGTCGACCACCTCGGGCAGCTGGCCGACCTCGGGATCGACCACGCCCTGGTCGGCCCTCGCCGGCCGTGGACCGACGCCTCGCTCGATGCGCTCACGGCCGCCCTGACCGAGGTGCACGCGTTATCGCGTAGGAACGCCGCCTAGCACGACTGCGCCGGGGGTTAGCCAGGCCGCGACGACTCGAGGAGACGACACGCCAATTCGCGGTGAGCGTTCAGCTAAAGCGCGTTTTGCCGTAATTAATCGCGTCATCGGAAGAGCTGCGCCGGCAGTCGTCGCGTCATAGGTTGCCGCTGGGCTCGAGCGTCCGTTGCTCGGTCACGATCGCGGTCACCAGCTCGGCGGGCGTGACGTCGAAGGCGTAGTTGAGGGTGGCCGTGTCCTTCGGGGATATCGGCGTCTCGGCCACGTGCGTCAGCTCGACGTCGTCGCGGATCTCGATCGGCACGTCCAGGCCGGACGGCGTCGCGGCGTCGATCGTGGACTCCGGCGCGGCCACGACGAACGGTATGCCGGCCCGGTGCGCGGCCAGCGCCAGCGGATAGGTGCCGATCTTGTTCACGACGTCGCCGTTGGCCGCGATGCGGTCGGCGCCGACCACGACGGCGTTGGCCAGGCCACGGGCGATGACGGACGCGCCCGCCGAGTCGGCGACGAGCGTGTGCGGTATGCCGAGTTGGACCAGCTCCCACGTCGTCAGGCGCGACCCCTGGAGCAGCGGCCGGGTCTCGCCCACGTAGACATGGCCGAGCGCGCCGCGCTCCTGCAAGGCGCGGACCACGCCGAGCGCAGTTCCCCATTCGACGCAGGCGAGCGCGCCGGCGTTGCAGTGCGTCTGCACGTCGACCCGGCGACCGACCCGATCGAGCAACCAGTCCGCGCCGCGGTGGCTGAGCGCCCGGTTGGCGGTGACGTCGTCCTCCAAGACCGACAACGCCTCGGCCAGCTGCGCGCCCGGCCGCGACAGCACGCGATCCACTCCCCAGGCCAGGTTGACCGCCGTCGGGCGCGCTGCCTTGAGCCGTTGCGCCAACTCGCGGTCGCCGCCGGCCAGGACGACCCCGAGTGCGCCCGCTACGCCGAGCGCCGGCGCGCCCCGGATCGCCAGGCGCTTGATCGCATCGATCAGCTCCTCGACGGTGCTGATCTGCAGGACCACGAGCTCGGCGGGTAGCCGCGTCTGGTCGATCGCGACGATGTGCCCGTCCTGCCAGTCGATGGTGCGCACCACCCCATCATGACGGTGCAAGTGATGAGTACCCATGCCGCGCCGCGGATGCTCGCACCGCGGCTTGTTGCTGCTCGTCGAGGAGCCGCGGCGTACCCAGCCGGGACGCGTCGAGATAGAGCCCGCAGACCCACTCGAGCAGGACGGCGCCGTCCACCGCATCCGCCAACGAGGCCGCGTAGTTGACGGCCCCGTGATTGGCCAGCAGGGCGGCCGTTCGCCCACGCAGCGCATCAGCCACCGCCGCCGCCAGGTCCCGAGTGCCGAACGGGTGGAACGGCGCGACCCGGATCGAGCCGCCGAGGGCGAGCAGCTGGTAGTGGACAACCGGCAGTTCGTCCAACACGCAGGCCAGCGCGGTGGCCATCGGCGCATGGGTGTGCACTATCGCGCCCGCGTCGTAGCGGCGGTAGACGGCCAGGTGCAGCTCGAGCTCGGACGTCGGCGAGCCGGCCACCACGTTGCCGTCCATATCGACGACCGCTATGTCGGCGGACGTGACGTCAGCCAGCGCGACGCCCTTGGCGGTGAGCGAAACCCGCTCGCCCGCACGCACACTTACGTTTCCGGCGGTACCGACGACCAACCCGGCCGCCGCCAGCCGGTGACAAGCCTGCACGAGGTCCATGCGCCAATTACGCCACCTCTAGGCTCATGCCGCAGCCGGGCTCGGTCATTCGGTCCTACTACCGGGCCGGTAGCGTGGCCGTTATGACCAACCCGGAAGATCACGACGATTCGGGTGCTCCGTCGGAGCCGGTGCGGGCCGAGCCACACCGGCTAGTCGAGACCTTCGGGCGGGCCACGCCGGCCACCGTCTCCGAAGCGAACGCGGCCGGCGACGGCCGACTCGTCAAGGTCAGCGGACGGGCGATGCCGGGGCCGGACGGGCCGTTGCGGGCGCCGCTGTCCGGAGCCGAGTGCGTCTGGTACCGCAGCATCGTCATGCGCGAGGTGCGCGACCGCAGTTACGGGTCGGCTGCCGGCGGCCGTCACTACCCGCTGCGCCCCATGAACCCGATCGCGCTGTCCGACCTGCCCGACTACGGCGTCGACCATCGAATGAACGCGCGGGGCGAGCGGCTCGGCTCGGACACCAGCTCCACGGCGACCTTCGCGGTGGGCGACGGCGAGTCGCAGGTGCTCATCGACCCGCGGACCACCGACATCGACGTCGACGTGTTCGGCATCAACCAGGTCGTCCGGGCCGGGTCCGAGCAACGCGGCATCGGCATCGGCCCGGTCGAGTTCCGGGGCGGCCCGTTCGGCCCGGACGAGCTGCACACCGAGTGGATCATTCCCGTAGGCGCGGAGCTACTCGCCCTCGGCACGGTGCACCGCGACGGCGTCGGCACCACGCTCGCCACCCGGGGCGACGACGTCGCGCTCGTCAGCACCAAGCCGGAGCAGCGGATCCTGGCCCGCAGCGCGGCCGGCACCCGCGCCGGCCTCGGGAGTCCGCGCACCGTCGCGTTCGTCATCGGCGGGGTGACGCTGCTGGTCGTGGCGATAGTGGCCGTCGTCGTCTTTGCGACAATCCTTCACTGATCAAACTCTTGGGAGCCAGCATGACCGCGTACAACCAGGTGAGCCAGCAGATCGAGCAGGCCGAGGCGATGATGCGCGAAGCCGAGGCGCGGCTGGGCAACTTCCAGTCGATCCGGCCCGCGCTCGCCGATCTGGTCGGACGGGGCGAGGCCGCCGACGGTCAGGTCGCCGTCGAGTGGAACACGCAGGGACTGGCCGAACTCGAGCTCAACCCGCGGGTGATGCGGATGCCGTCGGTCGATCTGGCCGAGGCGATCAAGGAGGCCATCCGCAGCGCGCGCGCCGACCTCAGCGAGAAGACGCGCGCCGTGATGCGCGACGCCGGAGTGGGCAACGAGCCGGCCCCCAGCATCGACGAGGTCCGGGCTCAGCTCGGGCGGCTGCGCGAGCAGACGGTCGACACCGCCCGGCAGACCGTCAGCGGACTGGACCAGGCGATGCAGTACCGCCAGACGAGCGGTCGCTGAGACACGAGAAACCGCCCGCCGCCGGTTGTGCTCCGGCAGCGGGCGGCTTCGTATTGAGGCCCGGCTACTCGCCGGCGCCCCACTGCTCGTCTTCCGCCTTGGGGGCGTCCGGGTCGTTCCAGCTCGGGTCGATCGTGGAAGCGGTTCCGTTGATGAGCGCCGTGCTCAGCTGTGACCCCGCCTGTTCCTTGAGCTTGTCGGCGTAGTGCTCGACGAAGGGGTTCTCTTCCTCGCCTTCACCCTCGCCTTCGCCTTCACCTTCACCCTCGCCGGTGCCTTCGCCCTCGCCCTCGCCGTGGCTGCCGCCGGCGCCTTCGCCCTCGCCTTCCCCGGCGCCCTCGCCTTCGCCCTCGCCTTTTCCGTGGTGGCCCAGGTAGTCGAGGGCGACCGAGGTGGCCACCTCGCCCGAACTGTCGACGGCGGCCTTGCCGAACTCGCCGAGGATCCCGGTGTCGCCGTGGCCCTCCTGGGCCGCGATGTCGGCGGCATCGCCGATCGCGATAGCGGCCGTGGCGGCGGCCATGATCGCGATGACGATGCCCATGCTGACGTTGAGCACGGTCATGCAGGTCGCAGTGACGGCCTCGCCTTCGGCGAAGATCGCCTCGGACGCGCCGAGGTCACCGATGATGCTGGCCGCCGCGATGTAGAACGCGGTCGCTTCGGCCGCCTCGATGACCCCGATGGTGTCGCACATGATCGGCCAGGCGGCGATCGGCGCAGTGATCACGCCCAGCGTGATGGATACGGCCATCGCGTAGTTGTGTGCGTCGCCGAGCTCGGCCAGCAGGTTCTTGATCTCGGTGTCGAACTTCTCGCGGTCGTCGCCGTCCCAGTAGTCGCGGGGCAGCGCCTCGGTGAGCTCGGACAGCTTCTGCTGGGCTTCATCCAGCTTCCCCGCCGCCGAGCCCCACTTCTCGGCGCCCTCGCCGAGTGCGAACGGTCCGCCGGTGCCGTTGTCCATGATCGGCGGGAACTCCGCCGTCAGGGCGAAGCAGTCGGCGTAGGTACACATTGCCTTGGCCGCGAGGACGGCCGCCCACACGCCATCGTCAGCAGAGACGAGTCCCATTGATCTTCCCCGATCAGCCCGGTGACTTGACGGTGCTGTCGTGCTCGGCCTCGTCCCAAGCCTTCGCCGTCGACCGCAACCGTTCCTGGATCGTCTCGATGTGCGCCGCCTTACTCTCGGCGTCCTTCTTGGCGAACTCGCGGGCGCTCGGATAGGCGACGGCCATGTCGAGCCCGTAGTGGCTGAACGCCGCGCCGCCGATCTCCGCGTCTTCGAACTCCTTGCCGGCCTCCTCCAGCACGCTGCGTACCTCCTCGAGGTTCTCCGCCAGCGTGCGTAACGCCTCCGTGGTGATCTGTTCCAGATCAGACAACGGACGCCCCCTTCGACTAACTACATGGCCCATAGCACTCTACGGTGCCAACCGCGCATTCCCGAATCTTCCGGCTCCAGATCACTCGGGGCGCGAGCAGCGGCTGCGGCGGGGTCGGTCGTAGGCAGGTCCGGCGATACCTTGGTCTGCGTGGATGTCGCAATGGCGACGAGCGCCGGAAAGGCCGGCCAGGCGAACGAGGACTTCGTCGGCGCCGTGACGGGTGCTGATGCTCGCGGACTCGTTCCTCGCCGTTGACCGGGACGATCCACGCGTCGCCTCCGAAGCACTGACCGGCCGCATTCCCGCACGCAATTTTTCCGGCGCAGCGCTATTCAGCAACGAAGCGAGCCGAATCGTCGATCCCTACGGCCTGGCCGACTGGCCGGAGGCGCTCGAGCTGCTGCGTACCGGCGGACCCCGGGAGATCATTCATCGCGTCCGTGCGGCTGAAGCTGACGGCTGGCCGGGCAGCACCCAAGGATCGGGTACCACGCCGCCCGACGACGCGACAGTCGCCCACTGCCGGCTTCGTCGAGCGGACCGGCCCGGGCTCTGAGTGCCCTTGAAATCCAGCCGCTCGCCGTCCCACTCGCTCGCCACCGGCGCGATCATCGCAGCAGACCGCAGGCTTGCCGTCAGACCCGCGCCGGCCCGTCGCAGCTGCCTGACTTGGGCGACCGCGTCTTCGCGTTCGACGAATCGAGACGGCCCGCCCAGGCAGAGCTGGGCGGGCCGTTCCATCCGAACTTCAGAGACTGACGCTCAACGGCGCACCGCTTGCGGGTTGACGCTGACCGGCCGTCTTGCGTGGTCGATCTTCAGTGTGCTCACCATCCGAGGATCGTGAACGGCTCAGCGACCTCGGTCGCGGACGAACACATCCGCGTCGAAGTTGGTGTCGCCGGGGACGGGGACGAGGTTCGAGGCATCGCTCTCGAACGCGACGTAGCGGCCGTCCGCGCTGATGGCGGGATTTCCGGAGTCGAGGTCTCCCTGCGTCCCGTCGCTGGCCACCGACACCCGCTCGTTCGTCCCGGCAACCCGGTCGTGGACGAAGACGTCCTCGGTCTCGTTGGTGTCGCCGGGGACGAGGTTCGACGCAGCGCTCATGAACGCGACGTAGCGGCCATCGGGGCTGATGGAGGGCTGCTCGGAGAACCCGGGGTTGCTCGCCGTCCCGTCGGCGGCCACCGACACCCGCGTGGTGGTGCCGGCGGCCCGGTCGCGGACGAAGACATCCCAGGTCCCGGTGGTGTCGCCCGGGACGAGGTTCGAGGCCAGGCTCTCGTAGGCGACGTAGCGGCCGTCGGCGCTGACCGAAGGCTCCGCGGACGTCTGGTTGCCCTGGGTCCCGTCGCTGGCCACCGACACCCGCTCGGTGGTCCCGGTGACCCGGTCGTGGACGAGGACATCGACGGTTCCGTTGGTGTCGCCGGAGACCAGGTTCGAGGCGTCGGTGTCGAAGCTGACGTAGCGGCCGTCGGCGCTGATGGACGCCGACTCGGCGAACTGGTTCCCCTGGGTCCCGTCGCTGGCCACCGACACCCGCTCGGTGGTCCCGGTGACCCGGTCGCGGACGAAGACGTCCTTGATTGAGTTGGTGTCACCGGGGACCAGGTTCGAGGCCAGGCTCTCGAACGCGACGTAGCGGCCGTCGGGAGTGATGGATGGCTGAAGGGAGTTCCCGTCCCCCGGCGTGCCGTCGCCGGCCACCGACACCCGCTCCGTGGTCCCGGCGATCCGGTCGCGGACGAAGACGTCCTCGACTCCGTTGGTGTCACCGGGAACCAGGTTCGAGGCGAAGCTCTCGAACGCGACGTAGCGCCCGTCGGCCGAGATGGAGGGCGACCCGGAGAAGTCGTTCCCCTCCGAGCCGTCGCCGGCCACCGACACCCGCTCGGTGGTCCCGGCGACCCGGTCGCTGACGAAGACGTCGTGAGCCCCGTTGGTGTCACCGGGAACCAGGTTCGAGGCGAAGCTCTCGAACGCGACGTAGCGCCCGTCCCTGCTGATGGAGGGCGACTGCGAGAAGGTGTTCCCCTCGGTCCCGTCGCTGCGCACCGACAGCCGCTGCGTCCGGCAGTCGACCTGCAGGTTGAAGTTCACCGTGGTCGTCTTGCCCTGGTTGATCTTCACCTTCTTGGCGGTCTGCGAGATCCAGCCGGGGCTGTTCACGGTGATCGTGAGCGGATTGACCTTCTTCGACGCCCAGAAGGCGTACGTGTCCTGCGCCGGCGTGCTCATCGTGGTCGAGAACGAGGTGCCGTCGGTTTGGATCGCCACGCCCTGCGGCCGCAAGGCGTTGTGCTGGCAGTCGGTCCCGCTCACGGTGCCCGCGACCGTGCCCCAGTCCTTCGGGGGCGTCACGTTCAGGGTCACGTTCATCGGGCCGATCCTGGTGGACGTGTTGCTGGTGACGGCAATCGCTGCCGTGTACGCACCGGGCTGGGTGACGTCGGCCGCGTTCAGCGTGACGACCACGTCCTGGCTCGCCCCCGGAGCGAGGGTGAACCCGGCCGGGCTCTCGTCGAGCCACGGAACGTCGGTCTGCTCAGCGCAGTCGTCGAAGCCGGGCAGTAGCTCCGCGCTCGCAACGACGTCGAAGCCGCCGACGGCGCCGCCGATCCGGTAGAGGCCGCACGCTGCCGCCCCCCGGTAGACGGTGTTGTTCGAGGCGGGCAGGTCGCTCCAGGTGTCGGACTCCGGGTCGTAGGCGAAGCCCTCGTTGGAGATCTCCCCGTTGACCACGCCGCCGGAGATGAGCAATTCGCCGTCGGCCGCCACGTAGCCCGCGCCCCACACCTGCTGCGGCGGCGACGCGACCGGAGTCCAGTCGTCATTGCGCGGGTCGTAGGCGAAGGCGTGGGCGTCGTCCTCGCTGCTGGTGCCGGCACAGTAGATGCGCCCGGCGATGTCCCCGCACTGCGACCAGCTGGACTGTTCCGGATAGTCCTTCGCCTGCGACCAGGCGTTCGAAGCGGGGTCGTAGACCCACACGTCCTGCGTGCCGCAGTGGTTCGCGTCGCAGCCGCCGACCAGGTACAGCTTGCCGTCGGCAACGGCGCTGGCCGAGGCGGCCCAGGCAGTCGGGATCGGCGCCCCGGTCGTCCACGTGTTCGACGCGATGTCGTAGATGTCCAAGGTACGGATGGGGAAACCCTCGTCATCCCAGCCGCCCACGACGTAGAACTTGCCGTCGATGATCGCCCCTGCCGGCCGCTCGCGCGGGGTCGGGATCGGGGTCAGCTGCGTCCACTGCCCGCTCGCCGGGTCGAAGCGGGCGAGTTCGTTGCGCAGGTGTGGCCCGGTCTCAGTTGCCGCGTCGATCCCGGTGACGGAGTACAGCTCGCCGGCCCAGACGTCGGCGATGTTGTCCATGACCGCGTTCGGGTAGTCAGAGATGGCCTGCCACGGGCCCGTGGGCAGCACCGAGCTCGGCCGGGCCCCGCCCGCCTTGGCCCCGGCCGCCGCCAGTGACCGGTCCGAGACCGGTACGTCGAGCCGGCGGACCTCGGCCCCTGCACTCGACTGGATCCGGTTCTGGTCGAGCCTGGTCCCGTCCGCCCGCAGAATCTCGAACGAGCCGCGGCGCTCGGCCAGGTTCACCTGCGCCGCACCGGAGCCCGTGTTCGCGAAGTGCAGCGTGGTGGTCGTGCTCGCGCCGAGCGCCTGCGACTTCGTGATCGACGTCGCGTTCACCGTGAGCTTTCCGGCGGCCAACTGGAAGTCGGCGCGCGTCGGCTCGTCTGCGGTGACTGCGACCGGTTGCGTCTTCGCCGCGTGCTGGAGGTGGCTGGCAGCGAACGGATGCGATCCGGTCAGCGAGGAGAACAACCAGTAGAAGCCGTCCGGGTTGGCGGGGTCGTCCGGGGTGGCCGCGGTGGTTCCCTTCTGCACAGGCTGGTCGACGCTCGTCACCGTCGCACCGTTGATCGCATTACCTGTGTCCAGATCGGCGACGTTGCCCTCGACCAGGCCGCCGGTGACCTTGACGCACGGCGAGCCGGTCGAGTAGCCGGGTGCGACGCAGTCCGGTGACACCGGTACCGGCACGTCGTGGGTTGTGCTGCCGCTGCCCACGGCGACGCTCTGCTCGACCGTCTCATAGCCGGGTAGCTGCGCGGTGAACGTCACGTCGTAGCTGGCGTCGGCCGGCACCTGGATGCTGTAGTGCCCGGTGATCGGGTCGGTGAAGAACGGCCCGTCCGGGTCACCTGCGACGGAGATCCTGGTGTAGAGCGGCCACCCGTGACCCGAACCGTCGGCGATGGTCCCGCTGAGTGTCACCGCGGGTGTGGTGTGCAGGGCTACGTTCTCCGTGGTCGTGCCGCCGTCGGTGACCGCGACGTTGGTCTCGGTGTCCGACGCGTACCCGAACCGTGAGTAGGTGGCGGTATACGTGCCGACCGGAATCGTGATCAAGTAGTGGCCGCTGGAATCGGTGGTGGTCCGGAAGCCCTCAGCGGTTGTCAGCGTGGCGTCGGCCAGGCCCTTGCCGGTGGCCGCGTCGGTGACGGTGCCCGTGATGTTGCCGTGCGGGCCGGTCGTCAGGGCGGATACGCCGTTCGGGGTGCCGAGCCCGGTCGGGCCGTCCCAGCCGGGGCCGGCCTGGCACAGCACGTTGCCGCACCCGCCGTTGATGCCCGAGGTGACGTCGTTGAGGCTGGTGGCCGGCGCCTGGTACGGGTAGGTCACCGGGTCGGTTCCGGATATCGGCGTGCCGGCCAGGGCGTACATCGCGGCCACCAGCGGCGAGGACAGGCTCGTCCCGCCAATCTGCAGCCAGCCGGACTGGCCCAAGAACGGGATCGAGTCGAATACGGCCAACCCCGTGTTCGGGTCGGCGTCGGCCGAGATGTCGGAGTTCGCTCTGTTGTTCGGGCAATTCGTCGCGATGCCGTTCTGGTAGTCCGGATGCGGCTCGAACGGCGAGCAGCCCGATCCGCCGCCGGCCCACGCCGCCTCGTGCCAGCCGCGGGGCGAACTGTCCTGGGTCAGCGTCGTGCCGCCCACGCCGACCACGGTCGGGCTCGTCGCCGGCCAGTTCGTCACGTTGCCGATGTCGCCCGTCGAGGCGGTCACCGCCACTCCGGGGTGGTCGTAGTGCTGGTCCAACAGCGTCTCGTCGGGCGTCTCGCCCGCTATGCCGTAGGAGTTGGACACGAACTTCGCGCCCAGGGACACGGCGGTGTCCACGCCGATTGCCAGGTTGTCCAGGGCGTTGTCGTCACCCTCGACGAGCAGGATGTGGCAGGCCGGGCACGCCGCCGAGACCGCGTCGAGGTCGAGCGAGGTCTCCCCCGCCCAACCCGCATCGTCGGGCGGATAGTTCGTACCGCCCCTCTGGTCCACCTTCTGGAAGCAGCCGTTGTCGGTGGTGCATGGCGGCAGCCCGAACTGTGCCCGGAACACGCCCAGGTCTGCCTCGGCGGTCGAATCACCGAACGCGTCGACGATCCCGACGGTCTGGCCCGCGCCGGTCGCCGGCAGGCTGTAGGCGTCCTGAATCTGCGCCGGGCCCAATGCCGTCGGCGGTGGCCCGGCGGCGTCGGCGGTCACCGTGCCCGCCAGCGCCGTGTGGATCATCGCGAAACACTGGGCGAAGGCCTTGCCTCCCACCTTCTTCTGCGCGACGTTGCACGGGGCGGGCTGGTAGTTCGGCTGGCTGCCGTTCGGCGCCGCCTGGCCGGCCGCCGGTGCGGCCTTGCCGGCCGGTGCGGTCGACGGAACCTTTGCCGTCGGGCCCCCGGGCGGCGCGGGTGACGCCGCCGCGGGGGTGACTGCGACGGACAGGGCAAGGGTGACCGCGCCAACGACCCCGAGCGCGATCTGCCTCGTCGCCCGCCCCGTGGTCCACCGTAGTTTCGTCACGACCCTGACTCTCCTTTAGTGATCGGCACTCGCCTCTCGGGCGTGGCACGGCGGCTCACGCGGGCACCCAGCCGTCCTCGTCCCCGCCATCAGGGGTCGATCCCTCGGGCGGAGGTGGCTGTTCGCTAACCGGGTTCCCAGGACGCGCGGAGTCGGCCTCGTCGACCGGATCGGTCGCGAGGTTCGAAGCAACTGGGATCGGGTCCGGCCGATCCGCTGGCTCGTCCTGCACACGGTCAGCCTGCGGTGCCGGCCGACGACGCAGCAATCAGGTGAACTGCGTAGTTTTGTTGCCCGCCGCGCACCGCGTCTCTGGCCGCCCGGGAGTGGACGCCCATGTCGTCGCCGAGCGCGCGGCGGACCTGCTCAGGACGGGCCGCGTCCCAGGTGACGGTGGGTCGGGTTCGAGAATGCCCGGGCGACGCCGGCGACGGCCGGCGCCGGGCCAAGGCGCGATGTCAACGACCGCGCTCCAGTCGTTCGGGTTGATGGGAAACGAGATGTGTTCGTGAGTGATTAGCCATGATTAGCAACCATGAGTCTCCCGCTCCCGACCGGCGATCAGGCGGCGCGGCCGGCTTTGAGGGCGGCCGCGGTGTCGACGGCGCGCCGGGCCTGGTACCGGGCCGCTTCCAGGATCACGTCGCCGGGCGGGCCGTCGCCGGCCACGTGCGAGGTGCCGTAGGGATTGCCTGACTTGAACTGGACGGGGTCGGCGTAGCCGGGCGGCACGATGATGCCGCCCCAGTGGTAGAAGGTGTTTCCCAACGCCAGCAGCGTGGACTCCTGCCCGCCGTGGGCGGTGTTGCTGGCCGTGAACGCCGAGTACACCTTGCCGGCGAGTTTGCCCTGTAGCCACAAGGGGGCGGTGGTTTCGATGAACGCTCGGAGCTGGCTGGCCGGGTTGCCGAAGCGGGTCGGGGTGCCGAACAGCACCACGTCGGCCCAGGCCAGGTCGTCGAGACCGGCCTCGGCGACGTCGGCGGTGTCCCGGATGTGCTGGCCCCATTCCGGCCGGGCGCTGATCGCCTCCGGTGGAGCCGTTTCGGTGACCTTGCGCAATCGGACGTCGGCGCCGGCCTTCACCGCGCCCTCCTCGGCGGCTCGGGCGAGCGCGTGCACGGTGCCGGTGGCGCTGTAGTAGATGATCGCAGCCTTGACGGGTTCCATGATCGGTGTGTCTTCCTTTGCGGGATCGTGTTTGTCTCATCAGTCCGACGACGTGACCGCCCGGAACGTGAGGCGATGCGTTTCACCTCACAGTTCGGTGCCGTGTCTCGTCGTACTGGTAAGTCGCGATGCGACCGAGGAGGTCTCGACACCATGAGCACCCGATCCGGGCCAGGAGACGGCCAGCTCGATCAGGGCCTGGATGCGGTCATGAACGAGCGGCGTCAGCTGATCAATCTCGCCTACCGGCTGCTCGGCTCGCTGGCCGAGGCCGAGGACGTCGTGCAGGAGACCTATGCGCGCTGGTATGCGCTGTCACCACCGCAGCAGGAGGCGATCGAGTCGCCCGGTGCCTGGCTGACGACGGTGGCCAGTCGCATCTGCCTCGATGTGCTCGGTTCGGCGCGGGCGCGGCGGGAGCGCTACATGGGTGAGTGGATTCCCGAGCCGCTACCTGACACGATGACCGGACGCTCGGAGAGCACTGGCGACCCGGCCGATCGGGTCACCCTCGACGAGTCGGTCAACATGGCGTTCATGGTCGTGCTGGAGTCGATGACTCCGGCCGAGCGGGTCGCGTTCATCTTGCACGACGTGTTCCGCTATTCGTTCGCCGAGGTGGGCCGGATCGTGGGCCGCACCACGGCGGCCTGTCGTCAGCTGGCCTCCTCGGCCCGCCGGCGGCTGAGCACTGCGCAGGCTCCCGCGACTGCGATTGCCCAGCGGGCCGAGCTGGTGCGGGAATTCAAGCGGGCCTGGGAAGCGAAGGACATCACCGCTCTCATCGGCCTGCTCGACCCCGACGCCACGGCGACCGGCGACGGTGGCGGCCTCGTCACCGCCGAGCTGGCCCCGGTGGAAGGCGGCGAGCAGGTCGCTCGCTACTACGTCGATCTCATGGGCAAGCGACCCAACCTGACGATCTTGGAGCGCCCGGTCAACGGCCAGCCCGGCCTGGTGATCCAGGTGGACGGAGTCACCGTGACCGTGATGGCCTTCCACGTCACCGGCCACCGGATCAAGCACATCTGGGCGGTGCTCAACCCCGACAAGCTCCGAACTTGGACGACGAGCTGACCCGCCTGCGCACGCGGTGCCGTCCCATTCGCGTGGTGTGCTCCGGAGTCAGGTGGGCGAGCATCGAACCGAGCCCAGGACGACCGAGGCTGGATGGACCCTGAACGGCTACGGGAACGTCAGTGTGGAAGTCGCTCCGACACAGCCGGAATGGCTGCGATCCCAGGACCGTCTGATGGCCACCGACGGCCTGGCGTGACCCTGGTTGGCCAGGGGTAATGGCCGGTTAATGGCCCGGATGCTCATCGACGATCGGTGAGGCCAGCGCCTCGGCAGTGGCCTCGGGCGGTCCGACGCTGGTGGCTGAGTCGCTGCGACGGACGAACTGGCGTGTGTTGGGCCAGCGCGCGACGTACTGGTCGCCCGTCTCGCCGTCGTAGCGGATGAACGTGACGTCGTGGATATCGATGGTGAACAGGTGGAAGCGCCCAACGATCATCCGATAGCCGAGTTGCCTGCCCACAGCGGCTACATAGTGCTGTAGCGCTGCCTGGTTTTCGACGAGCTGCGCTCGGCCGCGAACCTTGAACTCGCCTCCGATGCCGTCGCGGCTGGTGACGATGTTGTGTACGAGGATGCGCGGGTCTCGCACTAGATCGTGCGCCTTGGTCGAGCCGAGCATCAGCGACAGCCACAGTTGGCCGTCTAAGAGCAGTGGCTCGACTGGGCTCACCCGAGGAGTGCCGTCATGCCGGATGGTCGCAACCAAGACCACCCCCGGTGCGATGAGCCGCTGCTCTCCCAAGTCGGCCAGGCCGGGCTGTTGATCACGCAGTTCGCTCCATGTCGCCACGCCGAATTGCTTACGCCGGCCCACCGACAACGCGAACCGCCCGTGCACCGCGAGCACTCACGCCCCGGAAGTTCGCACCACGACTGACCTCACGAGTCCGTCGCTACCACGTCGCGGGATCTGTCTGCAGCCGACCGACTGGCCTCGCCGCTGACCGGGTACGTCCATGCGCGACACCCGTCGACCTCAGATATGGATCCGTTTGGAATCGCACAACGCACGCTCACGCCGATCACCGATGTTGCGTAAGCAACCAGGACGAGAAGCCTTCGAGCACCTGCACCTCCGAGAGAGGGAGCACAATGGATACGTAGGTGTGGACGAGTTCGAGGCGACTACGACTCCCTTGTTCAGGTGATGGCTATGTCGTGGTGGATGTACGTTGTCGTGCTGGCAATCTTGGCCTTCGGGATCTACGCGTTCCTTGAGCTCGTCGGCGCGCGGACCCGTTGGATGACTCGCCGCAGCGAGCGCACGGCGGAGAGCATGTACGACAGCTATGGCGACTCTCCGCGTGCGCAGCGGCGCTCGGCCAAGCGGCACGGCGGCAAACGAAAAGCCTGAGACACGGAGAAGTCAGGGTGCCGGACGGCAGGCGACGCGAGGTTCCCACCGCACGCGTACGGCCCGTTGATCGAGACGACCGCACGGATCGCCACCTGGAACGTTTGGGGACGCTACGGCGCCTGGCGGGACCGTGAAGCGGCAATCATCGCGACCTTGCGGAACGCTCGTGCGGATGTCGTCCTGACCGAGTCGTGGGCGAACGGCGACGACAGCCAGTGCGCACGCCTGGCGCAGCCGCTCGAGTTGCCCCACCACGCGTTCAGCGGGGTCGCCGCACAGGAGGACAAGAACGCACTCTCCGGCGTCGCGGTGATGTCGCGATGGCCGATCCAACACGAGTCCAGCCGCACCTTCGGCGGCGCCCGGGTGCAGTACGCCGAGCTGGCCGGACCGCGCGGACCGGTCCGGATCTTCGGCCTCGTGATGGACGCCTGGTGGTTCGACGAGAGCCAGGCACGCCAGGACGCGGTACGCGGCCTGCTCGGCCAGGTGAACGAGGCCCAGGACGTGGGCATCCCGCTGATCGCCTGCGGCGACTTCAACGCCGATCCCGACAGCGACGAGATCCGCATGCTCACCGGCCGCACCACCGCGCCCGTCCCGGGCCTGTCCTTCTACGACGCGTGGGACGCCGCGGGTCCGGCTGTCCCCGGCCACACGTGGTCCAACAGCAATTTGCCGGCCACGCAGTTGCTATGGCCTGACCGGAGGATCGACTACATCTTTACGGCCGCGCCGCGTCGCGGCGGCGCCGGGCATCCGGTAAGCGCGGCTCTCCTCGGCACCCGTCCCGTCGATGGCGTGTACCCGTCCGACCACTATGGGGTGCAGGCCGACATCCGCTACTGACCGCGCGCCCGGCCAGCGCCACAAGTCGCACTCAATTGCTTGCCGATGTTGGAGGACTTTGCGCCCTAGCAGTCGCACTGGACTGAGCGCGTGCTCCGGCTCGGGCGGCTCGAAGGTCGCGCCGGCGCTTGGGTCGTCGTCGAGCTCCGGTCGCGGGCAAATCGGGTTCACGGGCGGGTCAGGGGTGTTCGCTGCCTGTCGGTTCTGACCCGGTGGCGGGTGCGCAGCAGGTCTGCGAAGCCGACGGCTGCGGCGACGGCAACGAAGCCGAGCGTGACAAAGGTTGCCGTGCGGAGTGCGTCACCGTATCGGGTCGCGGTTGTGCCGCTGGCGCCGAGGCTGATGAAGAACACCGCGCCGATCACGCCTTGGCCCACCGCGAGGCCGATTCGCTGGGCTGTCTGGAGCACGCCACCGGCGGTGCTCCCGGCCACCGGATCTACCTCCATCAGGGTGAGGGCCTGATTCGGCGTGATGATCGCCCCGGATCCGACGCCCATGATGAACAGCGCAGGTGCCAACGCGAGCGCGACGCCCGCCTTCGGCGCATGGCCCACCTGCAAGGCCAGGACGATAGCGCCGACGCCGAATGTCAATGTCGCGGCGACCACGAGAGGACGAC
>DATBER010000195.1:0-9301 GCA_036558905.1 Jatrophihabitantaceae bacterium
CCGTTGTCCTGGAACAGCGGCTTGGGCATGAACGTGACCGTCTTGCCGGCGTGCCAGGCGACGTTCTTGATCACGTACTTGAAGAGCATCAGCTCGTCGGCGGCGGCCAGCAGGGTGTTGAACTTGTAGTTGATCTCGGCCTGACCGGCCGTGCCGACCTCGTGGTGGGCCCGCTCGACGTTGATGCCGACGCCGCTCAGCGCAGTGACCATCGAGTCGCGCAGGTCGGCGTAATGGTCGTACGGCGTGACCGGGAAGTAGCCGCCCTTGTGCCGCACCTTGTAGCCGAGGTTGCCGCCGACCTCGTCCCGGCCGGTGTTCCAGGCTCCGGCCTCGGAGTCGACGTGGTAGTAGCTCTCGTTGGCCGTGGTGTCGTAGCGGATCGAGTCGAAGATGTAGAACTCGGCCTCGGGGCCGAAGTACGCGGTGTCGGCCACCCCGGACGACCTGAGGAAGTCCTCGGCCTTCCTCGCCACGTTGCGCGGATCGCGGCTGTACGCCTCGCGGGTCAGCGGGTCGTGGATGAAGAAGTTGATGTTGAGCGTCTTCTCCTTGCGGAACGGGTCGACCACAGCCGTGGCCGCGTCGGGCAGCAGCAGCATGTCCGACTCGTGGATCTGCTGGAAGCCGCGGATGGACGAACCGTCGAAGGCCAGCCCGTCGGCGAACACGCCTTCGGAGAAGGCGGTCGACGGGGTGGTGAAGTGCTGCATGACGCCCGGCAGGTCGCAGAACCGGACGTCGACGAACTTCACGTCGTTGTCCCTGATGTATTTGAGGACCTCGTCTGAACTGGTGAACATGCGACCTCCGAGTGCGGTGTGGGTGGCGTGAACGGTACGAACGAGGAGTTGCTGGCCGGTATCTCGACTGTTTCCGCAGTGTTACGCGGCCCCACCTCGCTTGTTCTCGTCACGCCCGAACGACTGCGGTACCCGTCACTCGATCGTGCAACCCGCGCCCGTCCTTGTCCACGATGACCGCGGGGACCAGCAGCATCAGCAGCAGGGTGCGCGCCGCCGCGTGCAGGGGCAGGATCCGCTGGCCGGCGTGCTCGTCGCCCACCCGCACGACCCGGATCCCGCACAGGTGCATGCCCAGCGTCTGCCCGCCGAGCACCAGGCCGACGACGTAGTCGACCGCGAACGGGATCAGGCTCCACGAGCCGGGCAGGCGATGCGCGATGTCGCGGTTGCCGCCGGTGCCGGCGACGAACAGGCCGGCCACCAGGGCGGACGCGATGCAGTCGACGATCAGGGCGCCGACCCGCAGGCCGGCCGTGCTGATCGAGCCGGGCCCGGACTCGGGCAGGCCGAGGCGCTGGCCCCGGTAGCGCTGCGGCGCGCCCACCGTGCTCATGTGCGACGGCGGACGGTGCGCTGCACGTTGCGCATTTTGGCGCTGGTCGGCATCGGCCCCTGGGGGAGCGGGGGCTTGCCGCCGCCGAGCGCCTGCAGCCGCTTCTCCAGGGCGGCGACCTGCTCGCGGCTGAGGTTGCGCGGCAGCTTGAAGAGGTACCCGTTCAGCTTGCGCAGCGAGACCTCGCCCTCGTCCGTCCCGACCATCACGTCGTAGATGGGGGTGTCGCCGGCCACCCGGGCGATCTTCTTCTTCTCCTGGGCGATGAGCCCGCGTACCCGGTGCGGTGCGCCCTCGCCCACCAGCACCACGCCCGGGCGACCGACCAGCCGATGCACCGCGTCGAGCTGCGACGTGCCGGCGATCGTCGGGGTGGCGTGCCAGTCGCCGCGCAGGTTGTTCTGCAACACCCAGGCGGCCGCGCCCGGGGTGCCCTCGGCCTGGGCGAACATCGACGTCTGCGCCCGCCGGCTGAAGATCAGCATGACGACGACCACCGCGCCGAGCACCGCGACCGGGATCGGGATGAACGGCCCGGCGAAGATCGACACGACGAAGTACAGAACCGCGGCCGTCGCCACCCCGGCGATGATCAGGTAGGGGATCAGCCGGGGGTCGTTCTGCCGGGTGATCGTGAACGCCTGCCGGACGTTTTGCCAGGTCTGACGACGGGTGGCGCGCTTCTCGGCGCGGGCGGCCTTCTTCTCGGCACGCGTGAGCTTGGCGGGCTGGCTGCGCCCGGCAGGTTTGGCCATGCGACAAGGATATCGGCGGCCGAGTACCAGTAGTCGCCGGTGTTCTGCCCAAACCGGACGCAAGTTGCCACGCGGCTCAGTTATCACATTGCGATTTGCCGGCCGCGAAGGGGCTATGCATGCTGGCGCAGTCGTCGAACGCGTAAGGAGTTGACTCGGGTGCCAGATCGAGCAATCGGTCGGCACCGCCGCCAACCGGTCCGCGACGTACGACGTGAGCACGGCCGTCATCGGCGCCAGCCCCCACCAGATCTGTGGAAGCGGCGCGCCGTCCCGGTCGTCGGCATCGTCACCGCGACCGCCGTCATTCCGGCGGCTGGTTCCAAAGCCGAGCCCAAGGCGGTGCCCACGACGCACTCGCAGGCATCGGCCGACGCGGCGGCGCCCCCACCCACCTCGGCACCGGTACGGGAGCCCGCCCGGGTCAGCCGGGCCACCCGTCCGCCGCTGCCCGGCCACGGCCGCGCCACCCGGCCGCCGAAGCATGCGGCGCCGGTGCGCCCGTTGCGGGCGGCCAGCTTCGCCGACGCGGCGGCCCCGGCCGCGCTGGTGCAGTTCGTGCCGACGCCCACCACGGACGCGTCCAGCGGCGAACCGGCGGTGGACGTAGGCCCGGTGACGCCGGGCGACGGTTCGGCCGGGGCGCGCATCATCGCCGAGGCTCGCAAGTACCTGGGCGTCCCGTACGTGAGCGACGGCGCGACCCCGGACGGCTTCGACTGCTCGGGCTACACGATGTGGGTGTACGCGCACGCCGGCGTGGCCCAGCTGCCGCACTTCGCCGACTCGCAACGGCGGCTGATGCACGAGATTCCGGAATCGGCGGCCCGGCCGGGCGATCTGATCTTCTACCTGGACGGCGACTACGCCTACCATGTGGCGATCTACGCCGGCTACGGCATGCAGTACGCGGCGCCCGCTCCGGGGCAGGACGTCAAGCTCGAACCGATCTGGTCGTCGGACATCTCGTTCGGAACCGACTGGCACTGAGCGCGCTCGCGCACGGACAGCGAGCTGTTGATCATGCCGAAGGCTCAGGCGCGGGCGGCGATCGCCTGCTGGTACAGCCGTCCGGCCCGGTAGGACGAGCGCACCAACGGCCCGCTCATCACGCCGGCGAAGCCGATCTCCTCGGCCTCCTCGCGCAGCTCGACGAACTCCTCGGGCTTGACCCACCGCTCGACCGGGTGGTGGCGTGGGGTGGGCCGCAGGTACTGGGTGATCGTGATCAGCTCGCAGCCGGCGGCGTGCAGGTCGAGCAGGGCCTGCGAGATCTCCTCGCGCGTCTCGCCCATGCCCAGGATGAGGTTCGACTTGGTCACCAGCTCGGCGGCGCGGGCCTGCCGGATGACGTCGAGGGAACGCTCGTACCGGAAGGCCGGGCGGATCCGCTTGAAGATTCGCGGCACCGTCTCGACGTTGTGGGCCAGCACCTCGGGCGCCGAACCGAACACCTCGGCCAGCTGCTCGGGCACGGCGTTGAAGTCGGGGATGAGCAGCTCGACGCCGGTGCCGGGGTTCAACGCGTGGATCCGGCGGACCGTCTCGGCATAGAGCCACGCGCCGCCGTCGGCCAGGTCGTCGCGGGCCACGCCGGTCACCGTCGCGTAGCGCAGGCCCATCGCCTGCACGCTCTCGGCCACCCGGCGCGGCTCGTCGCGGTCGAGGGCGGACGGCTTGCCCGTGTCGATCTGGCAGAAGTCGCAGCGGCGGGTGCACTGGTCACCGCCGATGAGGAACGTGGCCTCGCGGTCTTCCCAGCACTCGTAGATGTTCGGGCAGCCGGCCTCCTGGCAGACCGTGTGCAGGCCCTCGCGCTTCACCAGGGCGTGCAGCTCGGTGTACTCCGGTCCCATCTTCGCCCGGGTCTTGATCCACGGCGGCTTGCGCTCGATCGGCGTCTCGGCGTTGCGGGCCTCGAGCCGCAGCAGGCGGCGACCTTCCGGAGGTGCGACTGTCACGTCATCGAGCCTACGCGTGCGTCGGTCGGGACTCGTGTGACGTCGCAGACGCCGGGCGGGGCGCCTCGGCCAGCCGGACCGTGTTGCGTCCGGCCGCCTTGGCCGCGTACAGAGCAGCGTCGGCCGCCTTGATCAACTCGTCGAGCTCGGCGCCGTGGGTCGGATAGGTGGCGACCCCGATCGAGGCGGTGAGCCGCACGCTCGGGACGTCGTCGATGACGACCGGGGAGGTGGCGATGCGCTCACGGAGCCGCTCGGCGATGCCCATGGCCGGGTTGGCGCCGGCGTTGGGCAGCAGCGCGACGAACTCCTCGCCTCCGTAGCGGCCGACCGCGTCGTAGTCGCGCAGCTCGTGCTTGATCGAGTCGGCGACCGTCTTCAAGGCGATGTCGCCCACCAGGTGGCCGTGCTCGTCGTTGAGCGCCTTGAACCGGTCCAGGTCGATGACGAGCGCGGCGGCCGCCTGGTCCTCGCGGGCCGCCCGCCACAGGTGCCGCTGGGCCAGCTCGCGCCAGGCCGTCGCGTTCAGCAAATCCGTCTTGCCGTCGGTGGTGGCCGCCACCTCGAGCGTGCGCGCCAGCAACCCCCGGTACATCATGATGATCAGCACCAGAACCGCCGGTGTGAGCCACGGCGCCACGATGATCGTCTGCGCCGTGAACGCGCCGAGGATCATCGTCGCGACTTCGACCATGAGTTCGTCGGCGTGCAGCAGAACTTCTCTGAAATCCGCCGGACGCGTGGCCAGGTAGATGACAGTCGCGACGGCCGAGTCGTTGACGAGTCGGTAGCTGACCAGCGCGCACAGGACGCCGAGTGCCTGGGCCGCGCCGTGCGGGATGCCCGACAGCTGGCCGGCCGTGTGGTAAACCGCGCCCCCGGCCAGCCCAGCCAGGGCGACTGCGGATCCGGTAAACGCGACGCGGTGGGGCAGCCAGGAACCGTGGCGACGGCCGCGCACCGCGGTGTGCACGTAGATCAGGGTGATCAGCAACGCGGTGTAGCCCGCTGGCAGGATCAGGACCGCAGCGAAGGTCCAGACCGACTGCGCGTCGACGAACGTGCGGCCGGGGGCCTTGTATCGCCGGAAGCGATCCGTCCGATCCTCAGCCTCGCTGTATATCATGCTGAGCGCTGCGAGAAGCGCGAATCGGTTGACGTCGCTGCTCGTCGGGTGGGCCGCCAGGAGGGCGACGACCGTCAACCCCAGAGCCAGCGCGTAGATCGTCAGTACGAACGCGAGTGCCCGGCCGGGCAGAGTCCAGATCGTCCACTGCCGGAGCCTGCGTCGCTGTCGGCGTGGATTCCCGCGACGGGCCGTCGACGTAATAATCATTGACGGCCGTCCCCCTCCACAACGACGGTGACAGAACGATCTCCCGGCGACCGGCCGCGCTCGGCGAGATTGGCATGACTTGCACGCATCCTGCCGCAACTCTGCGCGGCGTGTCTATGACGGGAGGTGATCACAAATGTCGAACAACGGATGGATCTGACCGCAGGAACGGATTTGATGCGGTCCGTCGGGCGGGCAGAGCCTGGCGCTCTATCCACAGCTGGTCGGGTTCGCCTCGTGCGAACCGACCGAATAGGGCACGATGTCGCGAGTGGTAGCAACGTCGGCATCGTCGGGTAGGGCACGCACGCCCGGCTGGCTCAACCCGCGGGTGATCGCGGGCATCGTTCTCGTCCTGGTGGCGACGGTGGTTGGGGCGGTCGTGATCGGCCGGGCCCAGCGCTCGTCGCGGATGTGGGCGACCAGCCGAGCGCTGTCCGCCGGGATAGTGCTGCGGGCCGACGACCTGCAGGCGGTCACAGCCCGCGTTCCCGGCGACAGCGCCAAGTACCTGGAGGCGGGCGACAAGTCCAAGCTGGTCGGGCTGACGGTGAACCGTGCGCTGTCCGCCCACGAGCTGCTGCCCACTTCGGCGCTCAGCCGCACCGCGCCGGGCACGACGGTCAGCGTGCCGTTGCCGAGCGGCGGCGGCCCGGCCGTGTCGCGCGGTCAGCGGGTGCGGCTGTGGGCGTCGACGCCGCGCTGCCCGGCGGTGGTCGTGCTGCCCGACGTGGCGGTCCAGGACGTGGCCGACACCGGCGGCGGCACGTTCGGCACGGGCGGCGGCGAGACGGTGGTGGTGCGCGTACCGGCCGACGACGCGTCGCGGGTCGTGCAGGCGCTCGGCATCGACTCGGCGGTCGTACGGGCGGCCGTGCTCACCGGGCCGGGGCCCGACGAGGCGGCGGCGCCGGCCAGCCTGGCCGGTTGCTCGGGCGGCTAGCCGCGCGGCTCAGGCAGCCAGCCGTCGCGTGGCCAGCCCGTCGACGAACGCCGGCAGGTGGGCCTCCACGATCGGCAGCACCTCGGCCACCGGGACGTCGCGGCCGAGCTCGCGCGACAGCGACGTCACGTCGGCGTCGGAGATGCCGCACGGGATGATGCGGTCGAACCACGTCATGTCCGGGTCGCAGTTCAGCGCGAAGCCGTGCATGGCCACGACCCGGCGCACCCGCACACCGATCGCGGCGATCTTGCGATCGGGGTCGCGCAGCCACACGCCGGTACGCCCCTCGACGGTCGTCGCGGCCACGCCGAGCTCGGCGCACACGTCGATCAGCATCTGCTCCATGGCGCGCACGTAGGCCACGACGTCGAGCGGGCGGGGCAGCCGCACGATCGGGTAGCCGACCAGCTGCCCGGGACCGTGCCAGGTGATCTTGCCGCCCCGGTCGACCTCGACCACGGGCGTGTCGTCGACCGGACGCTCCTCGGGCAGAGTGCGCTTGCCGGCGGTGAACACGGGCGGATGCTCGAGCAGCAGCACGGTGTCGGGAACCTCGTCGGCGATACGGGCCTGGTGCAGTTCGCGCTGCCGCTGCCAGGCGTCCTCGTAGGGAACCAGGCCGGCCCGGATGATCTCGAGGTCGTTCACCGTCACCAGCTCAGCGTAACCACCGAGGCGGGCACAATGCGCGCGTGGAGCTTCGCCAGCTGGAGTACTTCGCCGAGGTCGCCGAGCTGCTCAACTTCGGCCAGGCCGCTGAGCGGCTGCACGTCGGCCAGCCGGCGGTCAGCCAGCAGATCCGCCGCCTGGAACGCGAGCTCGATCGGACGCTGTTCGACCGTTCGTCACGCACCGTCCGACTCACCGAGGCGGGCCGGCGGCTGTTGCCCGAAGCCCGCGCCGTGCTCGCGGCGGTGGAGCGGGCCCGCGAGGCGGTGCAGGGCGACCCGCCGTCCAGGCAGTTGCGGCTGGGCACCAGCACCGGGTTGGGCGAGCGCCTCGAGCAGGTGCTGGAGGCGATGCAGCGGCTGTCGCCGGGCGTGCACGTCGAGCTGGTCAACGCCTCGACGCGGGCCCGCCTGGAACGAGTGCGTGCCGGGCAGCTCGATGCCGCGTTCGTCCGGGGCACGACCTCGGTCACCGGTCTGGAGCTGATCCCGGTGTGGCAGGACCAGCTGGTGGCCGCGCTGCCGGCCCGGCACGAGCTGGCCCGGCTCGAACCGGCGCGGCTCGAACCGGCGCGGCTCGAACCGGTGCCCGTCGAGCTGCTGCGCGACCTGCCGCTGCGGATCGCTCGACGTCGAGACAACCCGCCGCTGGTCGACCTCGTGCTGGCCGCCTGCGCCGACGCCGGCTTCGAGCCGGTGCTCGGCCCGGCCAACGACCGGCTCGAGGACACCCTGGCCGAGATCGGCACCGGGCCACCCTGCTGGACGGTGGTCTACGAGGCGCACGCGCGCATCATCCACTCGTCGAGGCTGGCCTTCCGGCCACTGCGTCCGGCCCTGTACCTGCCGACCCTGCTGGCCGTGCCCGCGTCGGCCACGTCGCGATCGCTGGCTCCGCTGCTGCGTGCGTGCGCCGAGGCGGCCGCCACCGATCACGATTCCTGATGGCTGGACATCGGGTTCGCGCCTGGGTCGCCGCCCGCCGACCCGGTGGAATGAGACGGAATCATCAATCAGGCAAGGAGATTCCGATGCCAATCATCACCGTCCAGCAGGGCCCGCGCGACGTCGAGCTCAAACGCAAGCTGGTGCGCAACCTCACCGACGCCATGGTCGACAGCTACGGCATCCCGGCCGACACCATCCAGGTGTGGATCCACGAGACGCCGCCGGACAGCTGGGGCGCCGCCGGCAAGCTGACCGCCGACTAGTGCCCCGCGCCGGGAGTTCAGACGATAATTCCGGCGCCCAGCTGCACGCTCGCGGCGTTGTCGTCGTCGCCGACACAACAGCGGTATCGGCTTCTCCTCCGCCTTGCGAGCGCACACCTGGATCACCGGACTTCGCCCGATACCCGGCGCGGCCCACTAGCTACTTGAGCAGGCGTGGCTCGAGGCGGGTCTCGACGGCCGACCCGTCCGGGCCGCGCTCGACGAAGTACCCGCCTTTGCCGTCGACCTCGGTGACCACCTCGACCATTTCGGTGCCGCGGTAGAGCACTCCGACACCGTCGTCGCTGGCGTAACCGGCCGGAAGCGTGCCCTCGGCGATCAGCCGCTGGAACAACGGACGGCGCTGCTCCTCGCCGTCGTAGTGCACACCGTTGGAGTACGGGACGAAGCCCAGCCCGTTGGTCACCGGCCGCAGCTCGGGCCCGAACGAGTCGGTGGTGCCGCCGGTGTGCCAGCAGATCGACCCGGCCGAGACGCCGGTGAGCACGACGCCGGCTTCCCAGGCCTCGCGCAGGATCGCGTCCAGGCCGTGCAGTCGCCACAGCGCCAGCAGCCCGGCCACGCTGCCGCCCCACACCCAGATGACGTCCTGGCCGAGCAGGTGCTCGCGCATGTCCTCGACATTCGGCATCGGCATCACGGCGAGATGGGTCGCCTGGATGCCGCCGCGCAGCTGGGCGGCCTCGTAGAAGCGCGTGGTCAGCATGGGATTGTCGCCGCATGCGGTGCCGAGGAAGCACACCCGCGGGTCGCGCCCCTCGACGCCGGCCAGCTCGATGGCGTAGTCGGTCAGTGGCCCGATCTCCCACATGATGCGCTTGCTGAGGACCATGCCCCCGGACGTGGCGAGGATGGTCGGCTGCTCGGCAGTCATACCCGAACGGTACTGCCTGTGGATAACCGCCGACGCCGCCGCGCCGGATTCCCTAGCGTCTGCGGCATGACCTGGACGGTGCCCGGCTATGTGGTCCACCAGCTGCTCGGCTACGGCGGCTCGGGTGAGGTGTGGCGGGGGCAGGCGACCACGACCGGGGCGGCCGTTGC
>DATBER010000196.1:0-33509 GCA_036558905.1 Jatrophihabitantaceae bacterium
ACGAAGGCTGGTTTCTACTGGGCATTCTCTCCGTCCGGGTCGCATGAGTTCACCGCGTCGCAGCGCGCGTACACGTCGCAGCGCGCGACTGTCGACGTCGCCCCCAACTACGTGACCCGGGCCGACTTCGCGCTGCCGGCCGGGCGACTGGCCACGTCGGCGCTGTCGATCGGCAAGGCCGTGACGATGGGCGACCAGACGTCGGCGACGTTCACGGTGCGCAACACCGGAACCGCCCCGGCGACGGTCAGCCTCGACGAGCAGCCCGGCGGGGTGAGCGTGCAGGACCGCCTGGCCACCGCGACCGGCGCGTCGCGGCAGGTGGTGAAGGCGTCGACCTCGCCCCGCCCGCAGACGGCGTCAGCGTCTCCCGCATCGGCCGGCCCGACCCGGTCGGGGACGGCCGACGCCGGACCGTGGACGGCCCTGCCCGACTACCCCACCGCCATCATGGACAACGGCGTCGCCCGCGCCGACGACGGCACGATCTACTCGGTCGGCGGGACGATCAACGGCGCGGCGCCCACCGCCGCGGGCTACGCCTACGACCCGACCACCCGCACCTGGACGCCCATCGCCGACGCGCCGGCCGCCGTGCAGCAGCCCGCGACCGCGTTCATCGGCGGGAAGCTGATCCTGGCCGGAGGCTTCGGCAAGGGCGCGACCGCGCTGGCCACGGTCCAGATCTACGACCCGGCCACCGGGGGCTGGCACACCGGCGCCGACCTGCCCCATCCGCGCGGCGCGTCGGGAGCGGCCGTCCTCGACGGCAAGCTGTACGTCGTCGCCGGCTGCAACGGCCCGTGCGACAAGGCGATCACTTCGGTCGACGTCTACGACCCGGCCAAGAACACGTGGCAGACGCTGGCCGACTACCCCGACGCGGTCGCCTACCTGGCCTGTGGCGGCGTCGGCGGGGCAGTAGCCTGCGCCGGCGGCGTCTACCCCGACACGGAGGACAGCTCGGCCACCACCCGGGTGTACGTGCCGAGCACGCGCGCCTGGACCAAGTCGGCCGACGTGCCCTACGACGTGTGGGGGGCGGCCTATTCGACGGCGAACGACCAGTTGCTGATCTCCGGCGGCGCGGTGCAGAACGGGTACGCGATCACCAACCAGGGAGTCGCGTTCTCGATGAGCAACGCCGACCCGGCGACCGGGCACTGGGCCGCCCTGCCGAACTCGAACAACGCCCTGTATCGCGGCGGTGGCACCTGCGGCATCGACAAGATCGGCGGCGCGGCCAGTAACTTCGAGGGCACCGCATTCGCCGAGGAACTGCCCGGCTACGACCAGTGCGGCGCCGGCTCGGTGCCGTGGCTGTCGGCGACGCCGTCGTCGGCGACCACGCTCGCGCCCGGCCAGTCGGTGACCGTGCACATCGCGCTGGACGCCGGCGTCGTCGACCAGCCCGGCGCGTACGTCGCCAACCTCGGGCTGTCGGCCGACACGCCGTACTGGGTCAGCCCGGTGACAATCACCATGACGGCGAAGGCGCCCAAGACCTGGGGCAAGATCGCCGGAACGGTGACCAGCGGCTGCGCGGGTGCTCCCCCGCTGTCGGGCGCCACCGTGCAGATCGACTCGTTCGCGCAGAGCTACACGCTCAAGACCGACTCGGCCGGCGGGTACGCCCTGTGGCTGGACCGGCGCAACAACCCGCTGTCGGTCATCGTCGCCAAGGACGGATACCTGCCGGTGGCCCGAACGGTGAAGATCCGGGCCGGGACCGCCACTCGGCTGGACCTGACCCTCGCACCCACCGGAAAATGCGGCTGAGAGCGCGATCATGTCTCGCTATAGTGAGCCGGCGTCCGCCCGCCAGCCGGTCGGGGCCGACCGGTTCCGCGGAGGTGTTCGATGCTCACGGCCCTGGGCGCATCGGACGCGGAGGACCGGATCTACCGCTACCTCGCCACCACGGTGTCGGTGACCGACGACGAGATCCGCGAGGGCACGGGCCTGTCGCTCGACCGGATCCACGAGGCGCTGGAGGCGCTCGAGAAGCGGGGTCTGGTCGCCAGCACACCCGACGAGCCTCCCCGGTACGTGGCCGCGTCACCCGGCGCCGTCGAGGCCATGATCGCCAACCAGCTGCGGGAACTGCGCGACGCCCAGGGCACCCTCGACCGGTTGACGACCAAGTACCGGGCCGAGCACCTGGCTCGTGAGTCGGCCACGGCCTTCGAGATCGTGCGCGGCCACGAGGCGCTGCGGCAGCGCTCGATGCACATGCTGCACTCGGCCCGTTCCGAGGTGCTGAACATGATCAAGCCGCCGATCGTCGCGATCCAGTCGCAGGACCGCGTCGTCCCGAGCGATGCGGCCCGCGGCCGGGTGATCTTCGAGACGTCGTCGCTCGAACAGCCCGACGCGCTCGACGCCGTCCAGGCCGGCCTGCGCCGTAACGACGAGGTCCGGGTGCACACCAAGCTGCCGGCCAAGATGCTGATCACCGACCGCTCGCTGGCCCTCGTGCCGCTCACCCAACGTGATACCACCCCGATCGGCGTGCTCATCCACGAGAGCGTCGTGCTGGACGGGCTGATCGCGCTGTTCGACTACGTCTGGGTGGCCAGCGCCCGGCTGCACGTCGACAACGTCAACTCGCCGCCGCCGGACGGCGACTCGCCCCTGTCAGCCGAGGATCGCCGGCTGCTGTCGCTGCTGCTGTCCGGCCTGACCGACGAGGCGATCGCCCTGCATCTGCAGGTCAGCGTGCGCACCGTGCAGCGCAAGGTCCGCGGCCTGATGGAGGCGGCCAGTGTGCGTACCCGCATGCAGCTGGCCTGGGAGGCCTCCCGCCACAACTGGGTCTGAGCGGCCGCGGCTCGGGGCGGCTCGGCGTGGCTCGGCGTGGCTCCGCGTGGCGTGGCGTGGCGTGGCTCGGCCGCGCGGAGCGCCGATGAATCCGGCTCAGCGGAAGCCGGCGACCGCGTGCGGGACGTACTCGGCCTGCAGGTATGCGATCTCGTCCTCGTCGAGGCGCACGTCGACGGCCCCGAGCGCGTCGTCGAGGTGACCCGGCCGGGTGACGCCGACGATCGGCGCGGTGACCGCCGGCTGGTGCAGCAGCCAAGCGAGCGCCACCTGCGCCCGCGGAATGCCACGCCGGGCCGCGAGCTCACCCACCCGGTCGACAATGATCCGGTCACCCTCCTGGTAGAGCGTCCGGCCGAACTCGTCGGTATCGGAGCGGAGCGTCGTCTCGTCCCACTCGCGGGCGAGCCGGCCCCGGGCCAGCGGGCTCCACGGGACGACTCCGATGCCCTGGTCGACGCACAGCGGCAGCATCTCGCGCTCCTCTTCGCGGTAGATCAAGTTGTAGTGGTTCTGCATCGAGACGAACCGGGTCCAGCCGTGCCGGTCGGCCAGGTAGAGCGCCTGGGCGAACTGCCAGGCGTGCATCGACGACGCCCCGATGTAGCGGACCTTGCCGGCCCGGACGAGGTCGTGCAGCGCCTCGAGCGTCTCCTCGATCGGCGTGGCCGGGTCGTAGCGGTGGATCTGATACAAGTCGATGTAGTCGGTCTGCAGCCGACGCAGGCTGCTGTCGATCTCGGCGAAGATCGCCTTGCGGGACAGACCGGCGCCGTTCGGTCCCGGTCGCATCCGACCGTGGACCTTGGTGGCCAGCACGATGTCGTCGCGGTCGAAGTCGCGCAGCGCCCGCCCGACGTACTGCTCGCTCGTACCCGCCGAGTAGACGTTCGCCGTGTCGAGGAAGTTGATGCCCGCATCGACCGCCTGCCGGATGATCGCTCGGCTCGAGCCGGCGTCCAGCGCCCAGTCGCGGCCCTTGGTCACATCGCCGAAGCTCATGCAGCCCAGGCAGACGACCGAGACGTCCAGACCGGTGGAACCGAGTTTCGTGTATCGCATCGCGTGCGCTCCCGTCGTTGACGTCCCTGTCCGTCAATCCGATCACGAGCCGACCAACGGCAGACCTGCGCCCAAGCACATCCGTCGCGAGCCGACCCTTCAGACGGCGCGCAACCGGCCGATCGCCCCTTCAGGCGGCCCGCACGGCGCGCAACCGGCCGATCGCCCGCTCGAGCGCGTATCCGGGATCGACCGCCACGCCCTTGACGTCGGCGTTCAGGTCCGCCACCACCGTGAGCGCGTTACGCAGGCCGGGCTCGGTCCAGCCCCTGGCCTGGTTCAGCGCCCGCTTCACCTTCCATGGCGGCATGCCGAGTTGCTGAGCCAGCTGGTACGGGTTGCCCCGCCCCGCGGCGGTCACTCGCGCGATGGTGCGCACGCCGTCGGCCAGCGCGTCGGCGATGACCACGTGCGGCACCCCGATCGACAAGGCCCAGCGCAGGGTTTCCAGTGCGCCGGCGATGTCGCCGACAACGGCCCGATCGGCCACCGCGAAGCCTGACACCTCGGCCCGGCCGCGGTGGTACTCGGCAACGATCGCCGCGTCGATCCGCCCGCCCGAGTCGCCCACCAACTGGTTGGCCGCGGTCGCAAGCTCGCGCAGGTCGCTGCCCACCGAGTCGAGAACGAGCGCTGCGGCGTCGGGCGTGATCGAGCCACCGGCCCGCCGTACCTCGCTGCGCACGAACGACAGGCGCTC
This sequence comes from Jatrophihabitantaceae bacterium, assembly GCA_036558905.1. GTDB lineage: Bacteria > Actinomycetota > Actinomycetes > Mycobacteriales > Jatrophihabitantaceae > DASXRA01. The sequence goes on from DATBER010000196.1 coordinate 4,583, forward strand.
ATCGGAGCGAGTGAGCCGCGCGCAGGTGATCTCCAGAGGCTTCGTTCCCCGGGCCGCGGAGAGCAGCGCCTTGCCTTTGGCGCCGCCGGCGTGCTGCAGCACGAGGCACACGTCGTCGGCCGGAGCCGTCAGCAACGCGGTGACCGACGCGACGATCGCCGACTTGACGTCCTGGGCCGACGTGATCGCCACCAGCCGGCGCCCGCCGAACAGGGACGGGCTGAGCATCTCGCTCAGCTCACCCTCACCGATGTCGGCGGCGGACCGCTCGTGCACCTCGATGTCCGGGTCGAGGCGACGAGCCGCGGCGGCGACCTGCTCGAGGGCTCGATCAGCCAGGAACTCGTCCTCGCCGACCAGCAGCACGACCGGCGGGAGGGCGCTACCGAAGTCGATGTCGTCGAGCGCGCTGACTGCCATTCGCTCATCGTGGCACGCCGGTCGGACGCGAATTGCAGCAGCGGCCCGCCGCCGAGGCCTACCGTGCTGGCCCGAGCGCCGCGCACGACCGCCGAGAGCGCGTGATCGGCGTCGGCGACCACGGCTACGTCGCCGTCGTGATCGGTGCGGCGTACCGGCACGCCGAGCTTGCCGAGTTCGGCCAGCAGCAGCGGCGACGGATGCCCGTAGTCGTTGTGCAGCCCGACCGAGATCACCGCGAGCTTGGCGTGCACCGCCTGCAGGAAGCCCGGATCGGAGTAGGCGCTGCCGTGATGGGGCACCTTCAGCACATCGGCACTGACGTCGACCTTCGCGTCCAGCACGGACTGCTGCTCCTCGATCTCGGCGTCGCCCGGAAGGAGAAGTCGCACGCCGTGGATCGTCGCCCGCACGATGACAGATGAATTGTTCGGGTCGGATCGCGTACCGCGCATGGCCTCGTGCGGCGCCAACACGTCCAGGCGCACCTGCCCGACGTCAAGGGAACTGCCCACCACGGCCTGCCCCACCGTCAGCCCATGCTCGGCCAGCACGTTGTGCACGATCTCGACGCCGGAGGCCGGCTCGGCCAGCGGACCGGTGATCACCTGCGCCACCGATCGGCCATGGAAGACGCCGGCGATGCCACCGACGTGGTCGAGGTGGTAGTGGCTGAGTAGCAGCAACGCGACCTCGCGGATGTGCAGGTCGGCCAGGCAGCGGTCGACGGCGACCGGGTCGGGTCCGGCGTCGATCACAACCGCGCTGCCTCCACCGGCCGGCAGGGCCAGGGAGTCGCCTTGCCCGACATCGCACGCGACCATGAGCCACCCGGGAGGAGGCCATCCGGACACGACAGCCCGCACCGGAAGCTGCACCAGCGCTGCGACGACCGCCGTGGCCACGAGCAGCCGCCGTGGACCGGCGCGCCGGGCCAGGTGCAGTATCGCGAGTGACACGGCCAGCAGGGCCAACCCGCCGAGGACGCCGCTCGGCCAGGGCACCGTGGCCCCGTGCCGGCTGCCGAAGAACTCGGCCACGGCGACGAGCCAGCGGCACGGCCAGCCGGCCAATTGCGCGAAGAACGCCCCGAGACCCAGGCAGGTCGGCGCGGTTATCGCCGCGCAGAAGCCCAGCACGGTGACGGTCGCGACGACCGGCTCGGCCAGCATGTTCGCCGGGATCGCGACGATGCTGACGCGTCCGGACAGCGCGGCGATCACCGGAGCGGTCACGACATGCGCCGCCGCGGCCACGGCGGCCGACTCGGCGATCAGGGGTGGGACCCGTCGCCGGCGCAGCGATTCCGCCCAGCGAGGTGCGATCAGCAGGAGCGCCCCGGTGGCCAGCGCCGACATGGCGAATCCGGGGTCGACGGCCAGCTGCGGGCGCCAGACGAGCAGCCCCAAGACGGTCGCCGACACCATCGGCAACCCGTCGCGCTGCCGCCCCGTCGCGAGTGCCACGAGCGCGATCGCCGCCATGACGGCTGCTCGCAGCACGCTGGGCGAGGGCCGGGCCACGATGACGAACGCGACCAGCACGAGCAGGCCGACGGCGGCGCAGGTGGGCGGACCGGCGCCGAGGCGGCGCAGCAGGAGCAGCGCCGCGCCGACGATCATCACGCAGTTGGTGCCGCTGACCGCCACCAAGTGGGTGAGTCCGGCGATCCGGAATCGCTCGTTCAGCACCGGATCGAGGTCGGCGGTGTCACCGTCGACCAGCCCCGGCAGCAGGCCACGCTCCTGTTCGGGCAGCCCGGACGCGGCCCGGCGCAGCGCCGTACGCACAACGCCGGCCGCCTGTTGCCACCAGGGTGGCCGGCCGATCAGCACCGGGTCGGACTGCTGCTCGAGGACGGCGGTGAGCAGGTCCCCGGCGAGCGGCGGCTGCAGTCGCGCATCGACGCGAACCCGCTGCCCAGGCAGCACGTCGCGCCACCCGCCGGCCGGTCCGAGCACCAGGACTGCGCCGCCGGCCGGTACTGATCGGCCGGCAACCGTCAGCGAGGTGACCTTTGCGTCGACGGCCGTCCGGGCGGTGCCCGACGGCCCGGTGGCCGAGATCGGGCGCGGGTCGGAGCTGACCACGATCTCGGCAGTGACCGCGACCCGATCACGGGCGAGTCGGGCCAGCGGCGAGTCGCGCGCCTGGCTCAGCCGGGCCGCAAGCGGCAGCGACACCAGCGCCACGCAGAAGGCACCGAGCGCGCCGGCCGCGGCTCCCGCGGCGATGCCACGACTGGAGAACGCCAGGAGCAGCGCCCCGACGGCGGCCGCGGCGACGCCGAGCAGGGCGACCCGGGTAGGCGACCAGCCCAGCCCGGCGATCACAGCCAGCCAGGCGGCGACCGCCCCGAACGCCAACCGCAGGTCGATAGCGCGCGCGGGCGCAACGGCTCGCGCGGCCGCCGCCCCGATCACACCGTCACCAACGGCTTGAGGTCGGCATACCGGCTGTCGCCGATCCCGGTCACGTCGCGCAGTTGGTCAACCGTGTCGAATCGGCCGTGCGCGGTTCGCCAGTCGAGGATCCGCTGGGCCAGCACCGGCCCGACGCCGGGCAGCGTGTCGAGCTGCGCGAGGGTGGCGGTGTTGAGGTCGATCGGGCTGCTCGTCGAGGCCGCGGACGGCCCGGCCCCGGCAGCCGGTGCGCCCGCGGCCGGAGCGGGCGGCCCGGCGCCGGGCACGCCGACCGCGATCTGCTCGCCATCGCTGAGCTCGCGAGCCAGGTTGAGCGAGCTGAGATCGACCCCGGGCAGCGCTCCCCCGGCGGCGTGCAGCGCGTCGTCGACCCGTGCGCCGTCCGGCAGCCGGTAGACGCCCGGGTGGTGGACCTTGCCGACCACGTCGACCACGAGCCGGCTCGACGCCGTGGACGAGGGAGCTGCGCCCGTGACCCTCGGCGCAACGGATGGGGCCGAGCCCGATACGGCAACAGCGTGCGGGCGGCTCGACAGCACCCACCACCCGACCACGAGCGCCGCGATCAAAGCGGCCACGCCCATGGCCAGGCCGCCGCGATGACCCGGGTCGATCCGGACGCCGCGGCGCTGCAGCCAACCCACCAGGCCACCGCGGCCCGGCAGCACCGCGTGCCGCGCCGGCCCGCTCCAGTCCGATTCGGGAGCAGGCTGCGGCGACCCGGACCGGTCCCAATCGCTCTCATCGAGCTGTTCCCAGCCGGGCCGTTCCACCGCCACCTCCTCCGCCGGGGCAAGCGCTGCGGAGGCCGGGGAGTGGCCGTCGAGCAGCGCCCGCACCCGTCGAGCCACCCGGGCCCGCTCGCCCCGTTCGGGTGATCGACGTTCGCGCACCCGACCGAAACTAGGAACGGCACGCGCCACGCGGGCGCCGATTCGCGAGGTTGTGGACGAACTTCTGCCCTGTGGATGACAGACTGTGCGGTCGTGGGAGTCGCCGCTATCCTCCGGCCGGAGGTTCTACGTGCCCGGCCCGCCGACGACGATGCGACCCGGGCCAGCCCGGCCGACTACCGCCCGGCGATCATCTCCACCGTCGTCGCCGCGGTGCTGGCCGGCCTCTACCTGCTGGCCCCGCTGACCGGACAGGACACGTCCGCGCAGCTGGCCCGGGCCGACTTCGCCTACGCCCACCCGACGATCCCCGTGGATCTGCGGTGGTTCGGCGGCACCCTTCAGTTCGGCTACTCGCTGTGGGCTCCCTGGCTCGGCGGCCTGATCGGCTCGCGGCTGCTCGGCGCCCTGGCCGCGGTGGCCGGCACCTGGCTGGGCACGCGGCTGATCCAGCGGGCCGAGCCGATGCGCCCGCTGTGGGGCGGCATCGCCCTCGCCGTCTGCATGGTGGCCGATGTCGCCGTCGGGCGGATCACCTATCAGTGCGGGCTGGTCTGCGCGCTCGCGGCCGCGCTCGTCGCGCTGAACGACCGCCGGGCCAGTGCCTTCGTGCTGGCGTTCCTGGCCGGAGCGGCCAGCCCAGTGGCCACGCTGGGCCTCTGGGTCTACGCCGTCACCGGGCTGGCCACCCGGCGCGTCGGCGACGCGATCACGCTCGCCGTGGGCAGCGCGGCCGGGACGGCGATCGTGTCGATCTACTTCGCCGACGGCGCCGACATGACGTTCCCGACCGAGAGCATCGTCCGGGCCTGCGTCGCATCGACGCTGGTGATCGTGCTGCTTCCCGTGCGGCACAGCCTCATCAAGATCGGCGCGGCGATCAACCTGCTCGTGGTGATCGTCGCCGCGGCGATCTCGTCACCGGTCGGCAGCAACGCCGAGCGGCTCGGGCTGATCTTCGCCATCCCGCTCGTGGCCGCGTTCGTCGAGTGGCGGGCCTGGATCGCCGCGATTGCGGTTGTGCTCGCGGTCTGGGCCCAGCCACCGGTCACGTCCGAGATATACAGCCTGGCTGGCGTCCCGGCCACGCACGACTCGTATTACCGGCCGGTGATCGGTGCCATCGAAAAACACGGCCGGCTGACCGGACGGGTCGAGGTACCCGAGATCAACGGGCACTGGGACGCTGCCCTGCTGGCCGAACACGTCCCGGAAGCCCGAGGCTGGCTGCGGCAGGTCGACACGAAGCTCAACAACGGCGTCTTCTTCAAGCACCCGCCGACCACGGCGTCGTACCGGGCGTGGCTGACCAAGAACGCCGTGCAGTACGTCGCCGTCCCGGACGCCAAGCTGACGCCGTCGGGGCGGCGCGAGAAGGCCCTCGTCCTTGGCGGACTGCCTTACCTGCAACGCATCTGGAACAACCAGCACTGGACGCTGTATGCCGTGCGCGGCGCGACCACGATCGTGGCCGCACCGGGCAGGCTCGCCTCGATGGACGCCGCGCGCATCGTGCTCACCGCGCCACGCAACAAGACGGTGCTCATCCGCATCCGCTGGTTCAGGTGGACGACGGTGGACACAGCGTCCGGCGGGTGCATCGCGCCGTCCGGCGACCAGGTCGTGCTGCGTACCGGGACGGGCCGCGGCACCGGACGGTACGTGATCTCGTCGTCGGTGAACCCGCGCCAGAGCAGCGACGACCGCGGCCACTGCTAGCGGCGCACCACCACAGTCCCTAGCACGCCGGGTCCGATGTGCGCGCCGATCACGGCGCCGACCTCGGACGTGTGCAGCTCGCCCAGCGCCGGCACCTCGGCCTGCAGCCGAGCCGCGACCTCGGTCGCCCGATCCGGCGCGTCGAGGTGATGCACGGCCACGTCGGCCGGGTCGCTGCCGGCGGAGGCCACCGTCAACTGGACGAGCCGGGCGATCGCCTTGGCCGACGTGCGCACCTTCTCCAACGGGACGATCTGCCCGTCGAGCACGTGCAGCAGAGGCTTGACCGACAGCGACGTCGCCAGCAGGGCAGCGGCCGTGCCGATCCGCCCGCCCCGGCGCAGGTGCTCGAGCGTGTCGACGTAGAAGAACGTGCGCGTGCTGTCCACTGTGGACACTGCCGCGTCCTGCGCCTCGGCCGCAGAGGCGTCGGCCCGCGCCGCCCGCGCCGCCGCGAGCACGGCAAATCCCAGCGCCATCACCGTCGAGCGCGAGTCGACGACCCGCACGACGCCGTAGTCGAAGTCCTGGGCGGCGAGCACCGCCGACTCCCACGTTCCGGACAGCGCGGCCGACAAGTGGATCGAGACGACGTTGGTGGCCCCGTTGTCCAGGGCCTGCTGGTAGACCGCGGCGAACTCGGCCGGCGACGGCCGGGACGTCGTGACCGGAATGCGCTCCCGCAGCGCCTTCGTGACGTCGCCCGGGGACACCTCGATACCGTCCGCCCCGGTACGGTTCCCGATCGTCACGCGCAGCGGCACGACGCTGACGCCGTACTCCTCCGCCACACCCGGCGGCAGATACGCCGTCGAATCGGTGACCACCGCTACCCGCGCCGTGCTCGATGCCATCCGGCGACACTAGCGCGAGCGACCGACTCGGCCGCCACGACAGACCACTCGGGGCGGCCGGACCTCGCGATCCGACCGCCCCCCGCGCGTGACTCAGGCTGCTATGCCGAAGGCCTCGACCTCACTCGAGTCCAGGAAGTCACAACCGGACACACCCGCCGCCGGGCAGCCCACGTGCTGGGTGACCGCCTGCGGCGAGAGCATCCAGAACTTCAGGTACTGCACGCCCTGCCCGGTCGTCCCGGTCGGCGTGATCGACACCAGCTTGCCCAGGTCCGCCGGCGTGAACGTGCCGGCTGCGGCCTGCTGCCAGGTCGTGCCGTCAACCGACGTCTCGACCTTGTAGTCACCGGTGGCGGCCGTGGTGTCGTCGCCACAGGTGTTGGACGGGTCGATCGCGAATTGCGAGATGTTCACCGCGCTGGGCAGCTTGATCACCGTGAACTTCGGCGTGGCCGCGCTCGGCGTGCCGTCGGCGGCCAGGTCGGAGTCGCTGCCCCAACCACTGCCCTGCGACTGGTCGATGTCACCGGTCGGACCGCACCCGAATCCGGTGTAGTCCGGACCGTTGAAGTCGGTGACGGTGGCCCCGCCTCCGGACGACGCCCAGTCGCGAACCAGCTGCCAGTCGAGCGTGGTCGTACCGGAGTTGATCGGCACGGCCGCGCGGACCTGCGTGTTGTAGCCCGCGGCCGGCCCGGCGTACACGTCGGGGTAGGTGCCCGGGAAGATCCCGGTGATCGTGTACTTGCCGGACGCGTCGGTGGTGGCCATGTAGTCACCCGGGAAGCCCGAGTCGTGGCCGCCGAAACCGACCGCGATGTCAGCCAGCCCGGCACCGGACGCGGAGTCGGTGACCGTACCGGTGACGGTGGCCCGCGGCGTGCCCGGAGCAGGCGGCAGGCTGAAGCTCTCGACCGGGTGCCGGTCGTCGCCGCTGACCGAACCGGCGAAGAAGCCCATGCCGCGATTGGCGAAGATCTTCCACAGCTTGGCTACATGCTTGCCGCCGTTGATGGCCATGTCGGCCTCGATGATCGAGTTACGCATGTCGAGCATCGACGGGAACGTCGGCGACAGCTCCATGGCCCGGGTGACCAGCGATTCGCTCAGCTTGCTGCCCAACGCGTCGCGGACGTCCCACAGGGTCTCGGCCCAGATCTCGCCGTCCTTGTGCACGTCGCCGCCCGGACGGGTGCTGATCTTGCCCATGTCGCCGTAGGTGTAGCCACCCGCACCGGCCTGCGGGGTGCCCGGACACTTGGGCGACGTGGTGCCGACCGGGCAGTCCAGGGGCTGCGACCGGATCGTGCTTCCCGCGTGGACGTAGCCGCCGACCAGGATGTCGCCCGGCTGGGCCGTGTCCTTGGTGTAACCCTCGTTGACCAGGTCGTCGTTGGCGTACCAGTCACTCCACGCCTCACCCATCGAGGCGCCCTGCCACGAGTCGAGGGCCGGCGTGTTGGTCGCGTCGACGACCAGCCGGTGCGACAGGCCGTGCGTGTACTCGTGGTAGACGATGTCGGCCTCGTCCGCCCCGCTGGCCGCGATGAACGGGTCCTGGGCGAACGTGGTGCCGGGCAGGTGCCACAGGTACATCTGCATGGTCGGCGCCTGGCCGTCCGGCGGGGTGGCGAAGTTGGCGTTGTCGATGTGGTTGGCGTCGGGCAGGCCGTTCGCGATGTTTGCGCCGTCGAGCGGCTGGTCGAGCACGGCGTCGCCGCCCGCGCCCTGGCCGGACGAGTTGACCTGCTGGAAGTTGCCGGCGGCCTCGGTGAAGCCGATCGGCGCCGCCTCGAGGTGGTCGTGCCACTTGTTGACGAAGTAGAAGTTCTGCGTGGCGGTACGGCTCTCGTTGGCCTGCCACGACCTGGGCACCGACGGATCCCAGGTGCACACGAACGCGGTGCACGGCTCGTCCGGGATATTGGTCGTCACCAGCGGGAAGCGATAACCCTGCTGCCCGTTGGCGATGATCTCCTCGTTCGGGTCGGCCTGGTCGTTGTCGTTGATGTCGGCGTAGGTGTGTGCGTTGTTGCCGAACAGCACGACCGAACCCTTGGGCAGCCAGCCGTTCTGGTTGAGGTCCACCGTGTGCAGGTCGCCGCCACGCGGGGCGCCCAGGTAGTTGTCCACGACGTTGGCGTACTGCGTGGCGACCTTTGCCGGCTGGGCCGGCGCGGACGCGGCCGCCGAGGTGGCCGACGGCGACGAACCGTTGTCGGACGGCTCGACGTAGTCGTCGGACAGCGGCTGGCGATACAGCACCCGGCCGGACTGCGCGTCGACGACGTCGAGCGTCGGCTGGGCCGCCGACATGGTCACCGTCTCCCACGCCCGCCGCGTGCCGCCCGGCGTCCGGAACAGCACCGCCTCGGACGTGTCGCCCTTGGCCGGCGCGGTGTTGCGCTCGCCCGTGTCGCGCTTGGCCACGGTGATCGCGGCCGACCCGGTGATCGAGGACGCCGTGGCGGCCGGCGCCGTCAGCGACGGCAGCGGTGAGCCGGTGATGTTGATCAGCTGGCCGTCCTTGGTGACGTTGGCCTTGAGGCCGTTGCCGAACAGGGTCAGCCCGCCGGCCTCCTGGGTGAACGACAGGTGGTGGATGCCGGCGATGTCGACGTAGTCGCGAGCCAGCAGGAAGTTGGCCGTGTCCGTGCCGCTCAGGTGGAACACGTCCGGATGCGCACGGACGTAGCCGAGTGCGATGTCGCTCGCCGACGCCTGGCTGGGCCCGGTGAGCATGCCGTCGAGGCGGGCGACCTGGCTGGGCGTGCCCGTCACGGGATCCATGTCGACGATGCCCTGTGGGCCGAGCTGCTGGGACAGCGCCCGTACGCCGGACGAGGCTTGGAGCTTGGCCCGTCGATCACTGAGTGCCTTGACCTGAGCGGCACTGCCGCCCTGGCGCACGTCGAACGGCTGGGCCGCGCCCTTCGCGGCCGCGCCGGACGGCTTCGGCGCCGGCGGCGAGGCCGACGCAGTAATGGTGGGCACCACGACGCCGAGCAAGGCAGCCGATCCGGCTACCGCTGCGACGAGGCACCGAGAACGAAATGCGGGTCGCGCCATAAACGTCTCCTCACCCCGATATGGCCACGCACAGACCTCACGACCCTTCCACACCGATTTCACAGCTAATGTGGCCAGTAATTGCACATGCACCAGTTGCCACCGATACCGGGATGTGACCTTAGGCAATGGACGGGTACCAGCCCGGGACCTCCTCCGGGGGCCGGGGATGGCGGGCCAGGTCCTCGACGTACGCGCGGTCGTCCGGCTCGATCTGCCAGGACGGGCGCGAGTCGTAGTCGAAGTCGAAGGTGAAGTCGAGCGGGCCGGTGGGGGTCCGGGTCAGCGTCAAGGTGGCACTCAGCCACGCACCGTGGCCGTCGGCAGCCATTAGCTCACGCAGGTCCAGCATCCGCGAGACGGCCTCAGTCGGGGCCGCGACCGCTTCGGCGCCCCCGTCGCGTCGGTGCAACTCGGCGGCGGCCTCGCTCAGCCCGCCCACCGAGTTGACCCGCAGCCGAGCGCGGTGCCACTCGAGGGCGGCGACCTCGGCGGCCATCGCGGACGCCGCGGCGGTCCGCAGGCGTGAAACCTGCGCGGGATCGGTCACGGCGCGCCTCCCGGCGCCGAGCAGTAACGCATTCCGCGTTCAGACGACGAAGTTCACCAGCCGCCCGGGTACGGCCACCACTCGCTTGACGTCACGCCCGTCCAGCGCGACGACGACCTTGGCGTCGGCCCGAGCGGCCGCCTCCATCGCCGCGGCGTCGCTGCCGGTGGGGATCGAGATCACCGACCGCACCTTACCGTTGACCTGCACCGGCACCTCGATGGTGTCGTCGACCAGCAGGGCCGGGTCGGCCTGCGGGAACGGCGCCCAGGCCAGCGACTCGCGGTGGCCCAGCTTCGACCACAGCTCCTCGGCGATGTGTGGAGACAGCGGCGCCAGCATCAGCACCAGCGCCTCGGCCACTACCCGCGGTGCGCCGCCGTTCGGATGGGCGGCCACGATCGCGTTGTTCAGCTCGGTGATCCGCGCGATGGACGTGTTGAACCGCAGTGTCTCGTAGCCCTCGCGGACGGCGTCGATCGTCTTGTGCAGCAGCCGGTTCAGCTCGTCGGGGACGGCGTCGTCGGACACGTGCACGTCGCCGGTCTGCTCGTCGACGACCACCCGCCACACCCGCTGCAGCAGCCGGTACGGCCCGACGATCGCCTTCGTGTCCCAGGGGCGCGACTGCTCCAGCGGGCCGCTGAACATCTCGAACATGCGGAACGTGTCGCAGCCGTAGTCGGCGATGAACTCGTCCGGCGTGATGACGTTCTTCAGGCTCTTGCCGATCTTGCCGAACTCCTGGTTGACCCGCTCGCCGTGGAAGAAGAACTCACCGTCACGTTCCTCGACCTCGGCCGCCTCGACGTAGAACCCGTTCGAGTTGGTGTAGGCCGGCAGCTGCAGGTAGCCCTGGTTGATCAGCCGGTGGTACGGCTCGGCGCTGCTCAGGTAACCCAGATCGAACAGGATCTTGTGCCAGAACCGCGCGTACAGCAGGTGCAGCACGGCGTGTTCCACCCCGCCGACGTACAGCCCCACGCCGCCGGCCGGGCGGTTGTCGGTCGGCCCCATCCAGTACTGCTCGATGTCCGGGTCGACCAGCACCCGGTCGTTGTGCGGATCCAGGTAGCGCAGCTCGTACCAGCAGGAACCGGCCCAGTTGGGCATGGTGTTCGTCTCGCGGCGGTACTGCTTCGGGCCGTCGCCCAGGTCCAGCGTGACGTTGACCCAGTCGGTCAGCCGGCCCAGCGGCGGCTCGGGCTCGGAGTCGGCGTCGTCGGGATCGTAGGTGCGGGGCGAGAAGTCGTTCGTGTCGGGCAGCTCCAGCGGCAGCATCGACTCGGGCAGTGCGACGGGCAGACCGTCCTCGTCGTACACGATCGGGAACGGCTCGCCCCAGTAACGTTGCCGGGAGAACAGCCAGTCGCGCAGCCGGTAGGTGATCGCCCCGCGGCCGTGGCCGAACTCCTCCAGCCAGGCGATGATCGCCGACTTGGCCTCGGCGACGTCCTTGCCGTCCAGGAAGCCGGAGTTGATCGCCGGTCCCTCGCCGGCGAACGCCTTGCCCTCGAAGCCCGCGGACGGCTGCACGGTGCGGATGATCGGCAGCTCGAAGACCTCGGCGAACTCCCAGTCGCGCTCGTCCTGCCCGGGCACGGCCATGATCGCGCCGGTGCCGTAACCCATCAGGACGTAGTCGGCGATGAAGATCGGGATCGGGGCGTCGTTGGCCGGGTTGACCGCGAACGAGCCGGTGAACACGCCGGTCTTCTCCTTGGCCGCGCCGGCCTGGCGGTCCAGCTCGGAACGCCCGGCAACGGCCTTGCGGTAGGTCGCCACCGCGTCGGCCGGTGTCGCCGCGCCGCCCGTCCAAGCGTCCTTGGAGCCGGCCGGCCAAGCGTCAGCGGTCAGCTCGTCGACCAGCGGGTGCTCGGGGGCCAGCACCATGTAGGTGGCGCCGAACACGGTGTCGGGCCGGGTGGTGAACACCTCGATCGCGCCGGCCGGCGAGGCGAACTGGATGTGGGCGCCGCTCGACTTCCCGATCCAGTTGCGCTGCATGGCCCGGACGTTGTCCGGCCAGTCGATCAGGTCCAGGTCGCGGGCCAGCCGGTCGGCGTAGGAGGTCATGCGCATCATCCACTGGGCCAACGGCTTGCGGAACACCGGGAAGTTGCCCCGCTCGCTACGGCCGTCGGCGGTGACCTCCTCGTCGGCCAGCACGGTGCCCAGGCCCGGACACCAGTTGACGACCGCCTCGGACCGGTACACCAGCCGGTGGTTGTTGATCACCTGGCGGCGCTGCTGCTCGTTCAGTTCGGCCCAGGGCACGCCGAACGGGTTGGTGCCCTCCCCCGGGTGGCGGGTGTCGGCATCCAGCTCGGCGATCAGCTCGGCGATGGGGCGGGCCTTGTCGGCGTCGGCGTCGTACCAGGACTCGAAGATCAGCCGGAAGATCCATTGCGTCCAGCGGTAGTAGTCCGGGTCGGTGGTCGCGACGCTGCGGCGGGTGTCGTGGCCCATGCCCAGGCGGCGCAGCTGGCGGCGGAACTCGGCGATGTTCGCGTACGTCGTGGTGCGCGGGTGCTGGCCGGTCTGCACGGCGTACTGCTCGGCCGGCAGCCCGAAGGCGTCGAAGCCCATCGTGTACAGGACGTTCAGCCCGCGCATCCGCAGGTACCGCGTGTAGACGTCGGTGCCGATGTAGCCCAGCGGATGGCCGACGTGCAGCCCGGCACCGGACGGGTACGGGAACATGTCCATGACGAACGCGTGCGGCCGGTCGGCGACCTTGTCGAAGCCGTCGCTCAGGTCGCCGCTCGGGTTGGGTGTGTAGAAGGTGCCGTCGGCGGCCCAGCGGTCCTGCCAGGCCGTCTCGATCCGGCCGGCCAGCTCGGCGTTGTACCGGAACGGGGGGATGTCGTCGGCGGTCTCGACGCTCGTCATCTGATTGCTCCTGCTTGGCGATTTACCGGGGCAAACGAAAAGCCTCCGCGAAAGGATCGCAGAGGCTCAGCCGCGCTGATGTGGTGCCTGTGTCAGCGCGGCCCGGTAAGGAGCAGGTCTCGGGTATGCACGCCGTCATGGTACGGGATGGGCAAAAAAATAAGGTGCACACCCCGCGTCCGCTGTCCGTCGCCACCGAACGCGGGGGCACCTGACACCAACGGTAGGTCGGGCCAAAGGGGCTCACAAGCCGCCGCACCGGGCCATCGGCGCCATGGCACTGGGGTGCCAGTGGATCGGTCACGCTTCGGCGTCGGGTGCGTCCTCTTCGAGGTCGAGGCGCGGAATCACGGGCCCGGGGGCGCCGACGTTGTGCGCGCGCAACTCCCACCGCGCACCGTGCCGCAGCTCGGACCAGTGGCAGTTGGCCAGCGGCGCCAGCACCGGGTCGCGGGGCGGCAGGCCGAGCATCGCCGCACACAGCGCCATAGCGGTCGCACTGTGCGTGACGATCACCGCGAGATGGACGTCGCCGGGGATCTCGGCGAACGCCTCGCAGGCCCGCCTGGCGACCTCGTCCCGGCTCTCGCCGCCCCGGCGGCTGACGTCGCGGCCGGCCACCCAGTCGGCGTACTCGTCGGGATACCGCTCGGCGACCTCGTCGCGCGTGAGCCCCTCCCAGTGCCCGAGGGAACGCTCCCGGAAGCGGGGCTCGGCCACCACCTTCAGGCCGGTGATCTCGCTGAGCGGGGCCGCGGTCTGCATCGCCCGCTGGGCGTCCGAGGACAGGATGAGGTCGGGCCCCAGCGCCCGGACCAGGGCGGCGGCCTCGAAGGCCTGCGCCTTGCCGATCTCGTCCAACGGTGGATCGGCTTGACCCTGGAAGCGGTGCTGGGCGTTCCAAGCGGTCCGTGCGTGCCGCAGCAGCAGCACCCGGCGCCGCGTGACCACTCGGTCGCCGGTCACGACGACGCGCCGCCCGGCGTGAACTCGATCACCGGGCAGTCGCGCCACAGCTTCTCCAGGCCGTAGAAGACGCGCTCCTCGGCGTGCTGGACGTGCACCACGATGTCGGCGTAGTCGAGCAGCACCCACCGCCCGTCGCGGCGGCCCTCCCGGCGCAGCGGCTTGACGCCGGCGGCACGCAGCTTCTCCTCGACGGCGTCCACGATCGCCTCGACCTGCCGCTCGTTGCTGCCCGTCGCGATCACGAACACGTCGGTGATCACCAGGCGTTCGCTGACGTCGATGAGGACGATGTCGGTGGCGAGCTTGTCGGCGGCGGCGTTGGCCGCCACCAGGGCGAGCTCGCGGGCAGTATCTGTCGCGGTCACGTCGGCGAGCTTACGTCCCGATACAGACCGTGTTTCGCGATGTACTGCACGACGCCGTCCGGCACCAGGTACCAGACCGGCCGGCCGGCCTGCACCCGCGCCCGCACGGCGCTGGAGGAGATGGCCATGGCCGGCACGTCGATCAGGGTGACCGCGTCGGTGGGCAGGTGGGCGTCCGAGAGCTCGTAGCCCGGCCGCGTGACGCCGATGAACCGCGCGGTGCGCAGCATCTCCTCGTGGTCGTGCCAGGACAGGATCTGGGCCAGGGCGTCGGCCCCGGTGATGAAGAACAGCTCGGCGTTCTCGCGCTGGGCGGAGATGTCGCGAATCGTGTCGATGGTGTAGGTCGGCCCGGGCCGGTCGATGTCCACCCGGCTGACCCAGAACCGCGGGTTGGACGCCGTCGCGATGACCGACATCAGATAGCGGTGCTCGGCCGGGCTGACGTCACGCTCGGACTTCTGGTACGGCTCCCCCGTCGGGACGAAGATCACCTCGTCCAGGGCGAACTGGTCGGCGACCTCGCTGGCGGCGACCAGGTGGCCGTGGTGGATCGGGTCGAACGTCCCGCCCATGATGCCCACTCGTCGTGGCGTCATAGGCCGTGATCCTACGTAGCCGCCGTACCCGACGGTTCGGTTAACCGCACCTGGAAGTCGCGTGCTGGCGCCATCGAGATCGCGGCCCGGTCGAACCAGGCTTGGTGCCATGACATCCATCGAGGCGCACAACCTCACCAAGCGCTACGGCAGACAGGTCGCGGTGGACGGGCTGAGCTTCTCCGTACGGCCCGGTACCGTCACCGGATTCCTCGGTCCGAACGGGGCGGGCAAGTCGACGACCATGCGGCTGCTGCTCGGTCTCGACCGCCCGGACCGGGGCCACGCCACCATCGGCGGGCTCGCCTACCGCGACCTGCCCCGCCCGCTGTGCACCGTCGGCGCGCTGCTCGAGGCCAAGGCCGTGCACAAGGGCCGCAGCGCCTACAACCACCTGCTCGCGCTGGCCCAGACTCAGCGCTTGCCCCGGCGGCGGGTCGACGACGTGATCGACCAGGTCGGCCTCGGCGCAGTCGCGCACAAGCGGGCCGGCGGCTTCTCGCTCGGCATGGGCCAGCGGGTGGGCATCGCGGCGGCGCTGCTGGGCGACCCGGCGGTGCTCGTGCTGGACGAACCGCTCAACGGCCTCGATCCCGAGGGCATCGTCTGGATCCGCACCCTGATGAAGCAGCTCGCCGGCGAGGGCCGCACCGTACTGGTGTCGAGCCATCTCATGAACGAAATGGCCGTCACCGCCGACCACCTGATCGTCGTCGGACGCGGGCGGCTGATCGCCGACTGCCCGACCGACGAGTTCGTCGCCCGGGGCACGCAACCGGCCGTGCGGGTCAGCTCGCCGGACGCGCGGACTCTGGCCACCGTGCTCGCCGGGCAGGGCGCCCAGGTGGCCGGGGACGGCGTCGGCGCGCTGATCGTCACCGGCCTGGACGCGCCGCGCATCGCCGAGCTGGCCGCCGCGCAGGGACTCGTGCTGTACGAGCTGGCCCCGCAGCGCGCCTCGCTCGAGGACGCGTTCATGCAGCTGACCCAGGACAGCGTCGAGTTCGACGGAGCCCGGGGATGATCCGGCGCACCGTGCTGCTCGCCGGCATCGTCCTGGCCGTCTACCTGGTCGGACGCGGCATCGCCGAGCTGTTCACCATCGACTACCACGACCCGTCCTCGTACAAGAACGACTGGGGCGGCCCGTCGCTGGCCGGCGTGCTCGCCGTGCACACCGGGCCGGCGCTCCTGATCATCGGCGCGCTGTTCGTTCGGATATTGCGCCACCGTAACTCGAAAGGGATTTCGTCATGACCGCCATCGCCACGGCCGACCGGATCGCGTTCCGCGACGTCGCGACCAGCGAGTGGACCAAGCTGCGCTCGCTGCGCTCGACTGGCTGGTCGTTCGCCGCGTACACGTTGCTGTCCATAGGAGTCGGCGTGCTCGCCATGGCGCTGACCACCGCGAACTGGGCCCACCTCAGCGCCGCCGACCGGCACGACATTCTCGCCGACCCGACCGGACTCATCCTGGAGCCGGGCGGCCTGTGGGGCCAGATAGCGGTCTGCGTGCTCGGGGCGATCATGTTCGCCGGCGAGTACTCCACCGGAACCGTACGCGCCAGTATGCTCGCCGTACCTCGGCGTACACCGGTGCTGGCGGCCAAGGCCGCGGTGTTCGGCGCCGTGACGTTCGTCATCGCCGAGGTCGTTGCGTTCGTCTCGTTCTTCGTCGGCCGGGCGCTCATCTCGAAGCATGTGTCGGTGTCGCTGGGCGATCCAGGTGTCCTGCGCGCGATCATCGGCACCGGGCTCTCCCTGACGCTGGTCGGTCTGTTCTCCCTCTCGCTCGGCGTGCTCGTCCGGCACACGGCCGGCGCCATCACCTCGGCCATCGGCCTGGTCATCGTGCTGCCGACCGTCCTGTCCGCGCTGCCGGGCAAGGTCGGCCAGTACCTGGGCATGTACGTGCCCGGCGGCGACTCGTTCCACCAGCTCATGTCGAGCGGCCGCGACTCGGACGCGGTGTTGACGCCATGGCAGGGCTTCGGAATCGGCTGTGCCTGGACGGCGGTCGCCCTTACCCTGGCGGCCGTCTCGCTACGACGTCGAGACGTGTGACCTGGCAGGCTGAACGAACAATGATCGAACAGACGCTGACCCCGCCGGCAACCGAGCGTGCCGGCGGGGCCTGGCGTACGTTCCTGCGCGGCCCGATCGCCAAGCACACCTGGGCCTGCCTGGTGTATCTGATCGTCACCGCGGTGATCAGCGCCGTCGTGTTCGCGTTCACCGTCACCTACCTGGTCGGTGGCGCGTTCCTGGCCATCACGTTCCTCGGCCTGCCGCTGATCGCGCTGGCCGTGCTGGCCGCCCGACGCGTCGGCCGGGTCTACCGGTGGCTGGGCCGCAAGATGGTCGGCGCCCGGGTCGACGACCCGCCGAGGTTCCGCGCCGGGCCCGGCATCCTCGGCTGGCTGCGCTCGGCCCTGCGCGACACGGTCGGGTGGCGGACGATCGGCTACATCCTGATCAAGTTCCCGCTGTCGGTCGTGGGGGTGTTCGGGGCGGCACTGCTGTGGGTCCAGACCGCACTGCTGCTCACCTACCCGGTCTGGTGGCAGGTGTTCGACCCGACGAACAAGGACTCGCACGGACGCGTCCACCACTCCGCCCTGCAGCTCGGCAGCTACTACATCGAGACCTGGCCGCGGGCGCTCATGGTTTCGGCGGTCGGCCTGGTCGCGTTGTTCCTCGCGCCGTGGCCGATGCGCGGTCTGGTGGCGCTGGACGGGGTGCTCATGCGGCGGCTGCTCGGCCCGAGCAAGACGGCCCGGCGGGTGCAGGAGCTCGAGGAACGCCGCACCCACGCCGTCGAGGACTCGGCGGCCGCCCTGCGACGCATCGAGCGTGACCTGCACGACGGCACCCAGGCCCGCCTGGTCGCGCTGGCCATGCGGCTGGGCCAGGCCCGCGAGACCGACGACCCGGAACGCATCCGCGAGCTGGTCGGCAACGCGCACGACAGCGCCAAGGACGCGATCGCCGAGCTGCGCGATCTCGTCCGCGGCATCCACCCGCCGGTGCTCGACCAGGGCCTCGACGCCGCGCTGGCCACGCTGGCCGCCCGCAGCGGCGTGCCGGTCGAGTTGCACACGCACATCGCCCGGCGCCCGTCGCCGGCCATCGAGACGATCGCCTACTTCTGCGTGGCCGAGCTGCTCACCAACGTGACGAAGCACAGCGGCGCCCAGCACGTCCGGGTCGACGCCCGCACCCACGGCACGCAGTTGCGCCTGCAGGCCCGCGACGACGGCCACGGCGGGGCGCGGATCGGCGCCGGCACCGGGTTGTCCGGGCTGGACGAGCGGGTACGCACCGTCGACGGCACGCTGACCGTGGACAGCCCGCCCGGCGGTCCCACCGTCATCACCGTCGAGCTGCCGGCCGGAGGCTGAGCCATGCGCATCGTCATCGCCGAGGACGCCGCCATCCTGCGCGACGGCCTGATCCAGCTGCTGACCGACCGGGGCCACGACGTGGTGGCCGCCGTGGGCGACGGCGACGCGCTTCGAGCGGCGGTGGCCGAGTACGACCCGGACGTGGCCGTCGTCGACATCCGCATGCCGCCCGGCTTCACCGACGAGGGGTTGCGCGCGGCCATCGCGATCCGGCGCGAGCGCCCGAACGTCGGCGTGCTCGTCTTCTCGCAGTGGGTCGAGACGCGCTACGCCGCCGAGTTGCTGGCCACGTCGTCGTCCGGCGTCGGCTACCTGCTCAAGGACCGGGTGGCCGACGTTAGCGAGTTCGTCGAGGCGCTGACCCGGGTGGCGGCCGGCGGCACGGCGCTCGACCCCGAGGTGGTCAGCCAGCTGCTGGGCGCCAGCCGCCGAGGCGACGTGCTGGCCGGGCTCACGCCGCGCGAGCGCGAGGTGCTCGGGCTGATGGCCGAGGGGCGCTCCAACGCCGCGGTCGCCCGCCAGCTGGTGGTCACCGAGCGGGCCGTCGAGAAACACGTGGCCAACATCTTCACCAAACTGGACCTTCCGCCGTCCGGCGAGGACCACCGCCGGGTGCTGGCCGTGCTGCGCTATCTGGACGGCTGAGCTCTTAATGGCGAAGCCTGGTAACGGTGCTTACAGTGTTGTCATGGCTGGTCAGCTGTCCCCTGAGCTTCGTATCGGTACCGCGGAGCGAGAGCAGGCCGCGGCCGACCTGAGCGAGCATCTGGCCGCCGGGCGACTGTCGACCGAGGAGTTCGACGAGCGCGTCCAGCGGGCCTACGCCGCCCGCACCGCCACCGACCTCGAGCCGCTGTTCCGCGACCTGCCCGACCTGCACCCGGCGCCCGCCCCTCGTCAGCGCCGGGACCTGCGCCCGCTGCTGATCCTGCTCGTGGTCGTCGCCGTGATCGCCTGGGTGGCGTTCCTGCGGGTGCCGCCGTTCTTCATCTTCCCGCTGTTCTGGATCTTCTTCGCCAGCCGCCGCTTCGGCGGCCCGCGCGGCGGGTGGGGCGGCCCCCGCTACGGCAACCGCGCCCCCTGACCCGACGAAGCGGCCGCCGGCCGAAGGGCTGATGCCGACGGACCGGTGACAACGGCATTGTGGGAACGCAGAGTCTCACCTGACCGCCGTGGGAAGCCAGGTGAGAGACGCGGCGTGGTGGGAACGACGCATTCGCGGGCCTCGTCGGACCAGTACGACGAGACCGTGACTCCGTCGATCACACCCGTGGTTCCGCAGATATCCGCGACCTCACACCAACCTTCCTGGCTGCACGTGCCGCGGACGCCGAGGAATCCGCTGCCCTCCGGATCCGTGGCGGTCTCGACTATTTCGTGCGACATGATCGCCGTGAGCCCGTCAAGGGCGCCGGGGCTCGCGAACCACGCGTAGTGGATCCCGTGGCCGTGGCCGCCGTGGGTGTTGTGCTCGCCGTCCCAGGCCTCGTACTCCGGCTTGACCCCTGGCGGCATCACTACCGCGTACAGCGTCTGGTCCTCGGTGTCCGGGCCGGGGATCGTGCCGATGGATATCTGGTCACGCACAAAGCGGTCGACGTCGTCGTCGCCGAAGCCGGTCGGCGGCTCCGACGAGGCCAGCAGCGTCGACCCGCGAAGCCGGCCACGGCCGATCGCCCGATATTGCGCCAGAGCGGTCATATAGGTGCTGGCCAGCATTGTGCGAACCGCGCCGGTGACCTGCTCGGCCGTCGGTACAAATGGGTCCTTCTGCGTCCAGGCCTTCCCCCAGTAGATGAGGTAGACCAGCTCGGCACGCAGCACGAGTCCGTGATGGTCGACGAACTTCCGATATTGGTCGGCTCCGCCTGAGCGCTCAATTCCCGCGTCAACGCCGGCCGCGCTCGACGAGCTCGTCAGCGAGGCCCCAACTAATAGCGCGGTTGCGGTCGCACTCGCAGCAGCCGCAGCTAGTCTGCGCATTGGTGTCCCCTTTCTCGCCGGCTGATGATTCGAACGGCGGGTGTTTTTTGGACCCGCCCTTTCGGCGAACTGAGGGCAGTGTGCGAATGCGCGGTTTAGTTTGAGCGCAGTTTGGGTTCGGTCGTGGTATAGCCGCCCGGACGCGCGAACGGCATTAGACGATCACGGCGTCACAAAGCTGAGCTGAGGCTTCTTCACGTCTAAACGCGTAAACCGCTGCAGATACGCGTTCCTCTCGCATCGAGGGACGGAGGATCGGCTCGGGATGGACCAGCGGTAGGGCACAGCGGTCATTTCGACCGGGTCGAATGCCACTTTCGACGCGACGCTGCCGAACGGAGTATGCGAGGACCGGCGATTTGCGCTGTCTTCGACGCGCAAGCCAGTTCAGGCAGCAGCGCCAGCGGCGTTCTGGCGCCAAGTTCTCTGGACCTTATCGATTCGAGCCGCCAGCGCACTTATTCGGCACCAACCGCTCAGCGAATAAGCCGGCCACGCCATCCGAGAGAAGTGGTATGGGATTGCCACAGCCAGGTTTGGTGATGGAACCGTTCCGGCCCAATACGGTCGATAAGGCCGTGCGTATTAGGCGAATGAAATAGCCCGCAAGTGTAGGCACCGTGGTGATGAATGCATTGAGAAAGTGCGCCGCTAAGGATGACGCCGGCAGCGATCCGACGACCGCGAGAAGTCAGGGCCTCGACACGCTGAACGCTCCGGACGTCGGGCCTCCTCGGATCAGGGTCGCTTGGTCGGCGATCTGCGCGGCGGCTAACACGAAACCCGGGGAGTCGCGACTACGCCTCCCGGAGTTCGCGGCCGGCTACCAGGTCGTCGACTGTCGGCAGTGCCGGGGTGAAGCTGAACAGGGAGCCCTGCGTGCGAACGAAGGTGTCCATCGTCGGATGTTGTGCGATACCGGAGAGTTGCAAGGTGATGCGGCTCTCTTGGCCGATGACGGCATCATTGCCGGTTGCCGGATTCGGGAAGTCAGCGTCGTTGACGAATTTCTGCTGCAGGTGTGCGAACTGGTCCGCGAGGCTCGCTTGGTAGCACTGGAAGATGAGCCCACGCTCGGCATCTACGCCGGCGCCATGACCGTCGCCCGGCGCGAACGGGGCTCCGAAAGGAATGCCACGACGCAGGATCCGGCGACCTTTCGTCTGTCCCTCAGTGATCGGGACGGCTGTCTGGTCCCCACCCTTCCTTTGATAGAGCTTCCGGATGTGTGCCACGAACGGGGTGTTGATGCCCTTATGGTCGTTCTCAAAGCTGAAATCGTTGTTCTCGGCTGCGCCCGGAGCAGGCTCGTTGTCGACTGTCGGCGCGAGGTCGGTCGGCGTGCCGCTGCGCCATCGGCCTACTAGCTTGGCCGCCAGTGCGTCCGGGCCAGACATATCTTGATCGGAAACGCCGTTCTCCACCAGTTCTCGATACACGCTCTCAACGTTCGCCCAGAAGCTGGGCACATCTTGCGATAGCCGACGAGTGACGAGAAAGCTGCCGTCCCACATCCACTTCGGTACACGAATCTCGGCTGGCACCCCGCTGTCGTCGTCGCGGGGGTAGCCGAGAATGAACGTGCCGGCGGCGATGAGGTCGGTTCCGGGCTTTCCAGCCACCTCGTCCGGGCGGTCCGGATCGGGGCGGTCGTATCCCCATACCCCTGGCTGACTGATGCCGTCCTTGAAACCGAAATGTTCGTGTCCGCGCGCCGCGCCCGGGAGCGTCTCACCAAGTTGTTCGAAGACGATTCGCACATCATGCCTGGCCGTGCAGTCGCGGAATCGCGCAGTCTCTGCGGCTAGTTCGCCGGGCACATCCGCGGCAATACACACAACCGCGTGGATGCGCTGACCGCGCCGCCCGAACAACCAGTGGTCGGGAGCACTGTCGCCGGTATCACCGACTTGTGCTGTCGCGGTCTCGTCCCACGGTTCGCCAAGCCACAGGGCGATGCCGGGAATGATTGCCAATGACGCCAGCGCGTCGGGGGCAAGAGTCAGGATGCCGGAGGCGGTGAAGGAAATGTTCGTCCACACCGCCGTGAGATCAGAAGGGTCGCCACCAGAGCCGGCTCTTGCCGCGCTGAAGGCTGCGTTGAAGGCTGTTACCGCCCGGTTGGTGGCCAGCCTCGGACGCAACTCAGTCAGCCAGGCACGCCCGCTGGCTTGATCAGGCCACTCGACGAACATGAGAACCTGGTGGTCCTTGTTGAAGCCGGCGAGCACGTTGCCTTGGATATTTGCGTCGTCACGCAGCGGTTGCCCGTCTCGTCGCTCTCCTTCCGGTGCGGGTCGAACCGGCGGCCACCCTTGCGCGATTCCAGCTTCTTCAGCGGCGGCGCTTGCGTGGGCGGATAGTGATTCGTTCATCATCGGCCTCCGCATCTCAGCGAATTCGACGAATGGCGCGAAGCACCGCCGGGCGAGCTCGCCTCGCACCGGTTACAACACGCCGGACAGGCCTGATCGAGCTTGTAGCGTCCAAGGCCTGCTCGCAATTAAGTGTGCCCACTCGGGCACTGACGATCTGCCGCTCTCATACACGTAGCGGGGCGAGGGCCTGTGCCAGTCGCTGTATAGCTCGTCCGCGACTCGGCCCGATGCTTCCGATCGGCATACTCAGCCGGTGGCTGATCTCGGCATAGCTCGGCACCGGCGATTCCAAGAACACTCGCATCAGAGCCCGCTGGGAGCTGGGCAAGTCCTCAACGGCCCGACGTAGTGCGCGAGCCTCTTCGGCCGAGATGAGGACGTCGGCCACGTCCGCCGGTCCACTCGTCGTTTCGCAGTCGAACATGTCGCCGGACGGTGCCTCGCGAACGCGGGCGCGTAGCAGGGCAAGGCACTCATGCCGTGCCGCGGTGGCCAACCAACCCGGCAGCGCCGCGGCGTCTCGTAGCTCGGACAGATGCTCGACGGCCCGCTGCCAGGTGCGCTGGACCGCATCGTCATGCTCCTCGCGGTTCAGTCCGAACCGCCGAGCGGCCGCGTGTGGGATGCGCCCGTAGCGATGCACGAGTTCGGTCCAGGCCGCCGAGTCTCCCTGGAGTGCGTCAGCCACCAGGGTCGGGGTGTCCGCCGCTTCAGGACAGAGTGATCCGCGGCCCGGCGATTTGTCGTGCGTTCCGCCGAAACTTGTAGTCGTCATCGCGCTCTCCGAAAGTCCGCTCTGGTTCGCCCGGTACTGGCGAGATGACGCGAGGGTGGGCGGGCCCGGTGCAGTCCCGGTTCAGTCCCGGTCGAGCCGCGATAGCGGGGTTGGCACGTAGGCACGAGGTGGTCGCGATAGTTCGGGCAATTCGCGCATAGCATTCTTAGGACTTCACGCCGCAAGTCAGAACACGCGAGCCGCGAATGCCTCGTCTGGCAATAACGGGTGTTATGCCAAGTGAACCACGGCATTTGCAAGTAATTCAGGTCGTTTCTAATGACCGAATGCGACGGGCGATACACACGTACGAACTGGGATCGGTTGCAAAGTAGATTGACCGAGCGTGATCCTCCGGAGTACGTTCACCAAATGTCGCGGGGGTAATGGCCATGGACTTTCATATTTTGGGTCCGCTTGAGGTCATCGACGACGGATATGCCCTCTCGCTCGGTGCAGCCAAGCCGCAGGCGCTGCTGGCGGTCCTATTGCTGCATCCGAATCAGGCAGTCACACCTTCGCGTTTAGTCGACGAGCTATGGGGCGAGGCGCCTCCCCCGACCGCGGCAAAGGTTATCCAGGGCTACGTTTCCGGCCTGCGCAAGATCCTCGGTGCAGACACGATCGCCACGACGAAGGGTGGCTATCTCGTCCGAGTCGAGCCGGACCACCGCCTCGACGCCAATCGCTTCGAGCGGCTAGCTGCTGAAGGACGAGCGTTCCTGTCGAACGACCCTGTTCGGGCAACGCAGCGATTCGAGCAGGCGCTCTCCCTCTGGCGTGGCCTGCCGTTCGAGGGACTTGACCTTTTGTCCCTTGCTCGAAGCGAGACGCAACGCCTGGTAGAGGCGCAGTTGACCACTATCGAGCAGCGCATGGAGGCTGAGCTCGCGCTCGCTCGGCACGCCGATGTGGTCCAGTTGCTGCCGCAGTTGATCGCACAGAACCCATATCGGGAACGACTACGCGCCCATCTGATGCTCGCCCTGTACCGCTGTGGACGACAAGCCGAGGCCTTGGCCGTCTATCGCGACAGCCGGCAGGTGCTGATCAACGAACTCGGGACGGAGCCGAGCCGGGAACTTCAATTGCTCCACGAGCGGATACTCGCCCAGGAGCCAGACCTCGACCCGCCGCGCGGCCGCGAGGTCGCGCGCCGCGCTGCGGTCAGCCCACAGCCGCTCGACCCGGCACGAAGGCTGGTGACTGTCGTCGTTATCGCCGGACTGGTAATGGGAGCGGAGATCGATCCTGAGGCGATGTATCGGATCCTGGATGGATACTCCGCGAATTGCCGCGACATCATTCAGCGGCACGGCGGGTCAGTCCCGAGCTTAGGCGGCGACACGATTATTGGTATCTTTGGACTGGCAGAATTGCATGAGGACGATGCCGTACGTGCCCTTAGGGCAGCCGACGAGATACGTTCAACGGTCGCGGCGGCCAATGATGCACTGCAGCGTGATCTTTCCGCTTGTATAGCCGTCTCCATAGGAGTCGAATCCGGACCGGTATTCGTCGGCGCGGGTGCCCCGCACGAGCGGCGCGCAACTGGGGGGGCCGTGGAATTGGCCGCTGCCCTCGCGCACAGCGCCGCCGACGACGAAATCCTATTGGGTACGCATACCCGTCACCTTGCTGGACCGATCCTGTCCGTGGACCGTGCAGGATCCATATCGCTGCCGAGTCGGACCGAGAGGGTCGCCAGGTGGCGCCTGAGTGGGCTTCGGGCCGGCGCACCTGCGCTGCCCGATTCAGCGGCCTTCGTCGGCCATCAGCGCGAACTGAGAGAACTGCGCGCAGCGCTGGCCCGGACAACGGCCGAGTCGTCCTGCCGCCTCGTCACAGTCGTCGGCCCGGCGGGCATGGGCAAGTCGCGCCTGACCCGCGAGTTCATCTCGGATCTCGGCTCCAACGCCACTGTCGTTGCCGGGCACTGCCCGTCCTACGGCGAAGGCATCACCTACCACCCGATCGCTGAGATCGTCAGTCAGCTCGCAGGCGGCGATCTGGAGATCGGTGTCAAGAACCTCCTCAGAGGCGAGAAGAGCGCCGAGTCGATCGAGCGGCAAGTACTCGCCGCCATCGGCAAGTCTCAGGAGTCGACCCAAACGGAAGAGACGTTCTGGGCAGTGCGCAGGATGCTCGAACGCGTAGCGCGGGAACGCCCGTTGATCGTCGTCGTCGACGACGTTCATTGGGCTGAGCCGACTCTGCTCGATCTACTCGATCACGTCGTGACCTTCTCCAGCGGATCGGCGATGCTCCTCGTCTGCCTGTCCCGACCCGAACTACTCGAAGCACTCCCGTCCTGGGCAGTGCCGCGGCCCAACAGATCCGTCGTCATTCTTGATCCGCTGGATGACGCCCAGGCTCACGAGTTGGTCGGCGCGCTCGACGCCGACGCGAAGCTCGATCGGCAAGCACGAAGTCGTGCGGTCGAGACGGCGGAGGGCAACCCGTTCTTCCTCGAGCAGATCGTTGCGGTATCGGCTACCGGCACGAACGTGACGTTGCCATTGAGCATTCAGGCGGTGCTGGCCGCACGCATCGATCGACTCGAACCCGCAGAACGCAGTCTGCTCGGGCTCGCTGCGGTCCAAGGCCGAAGCTTCCGTAGAGGTGACCTCGCCGACCTGATGGACGATCTCGGTCGGCGAGAGATGAATTCGCACCTCACTTCACTGCTGCACAGGCAGTTTCTCCGTCCCGGCCGGCCGGCAGTCGACGGCCCCGACAGTTTCCGGTTTGCCCACGCCCTCATCCGAGAGGCTGCCTACGACGCGATGCCGAAGCGGCTGCGCGCTCAGCTGCACGAGAAGATGGCCGGCGAGCTGAAGTCGAAGGAGAGCGCGCCGGCCGAAGTCATCGGGTACCACCTGGAGCGGGCCTACCGCCTCTACGTCGAGCTTGGTCCCGCTGACGAGCAAGAACGACGGTTGGCGACCGCGGCCGCCGAATGGCTCGACTCCGCCGCGCGCGCGGCACTCCTCCGAGGTGATGTCGTCAGCGGGGCCGGGCTTCTGGAACGAGCCGTGTCGCTGCTGGTGCACGACGACGCGCGGCGTTTCGGCTTGTTGCCCCGGCTCGGTGAAGCACTATTCGAAGCAGGGCGTCTCAAGGAGGCCGAGCGCTTCCTCAGTGACGCGATTCGCTACGCGGAAGCCGAGAACGCCCCGGACCTGGCGGCGATCGCGCGCGTTGAACGTCAGCGGGTCCTCATCCAGGAAGGATCAGCCTGGTCGGTCGAGCGCGCAACGCAAGTCGCTGACACCGCGATCGACGTGCTCGGCCGGTGCGGTGACGAGCGCGGCCTGTGCCGGGCCTGGTGTCTGCACGCAACGATCAAATGGGTCCTTGGCCTCGCGCTCGAGGCCGACCGGAGTTGGATGCATGCGGCCGACCATGCGCAGCGGGCGGGCGACAACCGTGAGCTGTTCGAGATCCTCTGCTGGTGCGCATCGGCCGCCGCCGTCGCGCCGACACCGGTGGTCGAGGCTATCCGTCAGTGTGACGAGATCCGCGATCGCGTCGCCAGCAGCCCGGTCGCGGTCGCAGCCGCTCTGCATCCACTGGCACTGCTGCACGCTATGAGCGGAGATCTCTCCAAAGCGCACGAGCTGATCCGAGAGGCCGACGCGATACTCGACGACCTAGGTCGCCTTGAATCGACGGTCTCGCACCACGAAGCCTCGGTCGAGCTCCTGGCCGACCGACCCGCAGCAGCCGAGGCGAAGCTGCTCGTGGGGTATCACAAGCTCGAGGCGATGGGCGAGAAGTCCCTACTGGCCACGACGGCAGCCATGCTCGGCCAGGCGGCACTCGCGCAAGGTCATGACGATCTGGCCGACGAATACTGTCGCGTCAGCGCGCAGACCGCCGCCTCCGATGACATACCTGCGCACGTCATCTGGCGCCGAGTGCGGGCGCGAATCCTCGCCCAAAGAGGCAGCTTCGATGCGGCCGAGGAACTTGGCCGTCAGGCCGTGCAGCTGGCGATGCGCACCGACTTCGTCACCGCCCAGGGCGATGCGCTCTTCGACCTCGGCGTGGTGCTCGAATCCGCCGACCGCAACGCCGACGCCGAGACGGCGATGCGGGATGCGCTCGAACTCTACGTCGCCAAGGGAAACGTCGTTTCGGCTCAACGAGCCCGGTCGTGGCTGGCGGCCCGGGCATCGATCTTGAACACCCGTACCTGAATGGAGGGACAGAGATGAGCACGTCGCAGTTTGACGGCACGGTCACGGTGCCGAATTCACAGGGCATTGTCCCGAAGGGGGAAACGTTCTCCGTGGGCGGCCAGCTCGGAGACGACGCTCAAGAGGGGGAAATCAGGATCTTCGTCATGATCCAGCAGTCCCAACATGATAAAAACGGCGGGACGGATACGACGCCTCTCGCGATCGGGCAGGGACTCGGCACTCGGGTGGCAACCGGGAAGTGGGAAGCCGAGGTAACCGTGCAATCAGATACGGCCTTTGAGAAAGGCTCCGCTGTCGGGACCGCACTGAGCGTGCAGTACTCGTCCGGCAAGGACGAAGCTATCGGCTTCGAGACGTATGCCTGGACGGCGCAACTAATGATTAAATCGCCCGACGCTGCTTCGGAGACCTGACCGCGGAAGTGATCGCTGCCACGTCAGCTTGCAACCGTTGCGCGGACATCAACTGTGGCAGTGGGCGACGCGCCGAGCATCGCCGAGTTCAGCCCGGTCGAACGACCGGGAACGTATCAGCCGGCGGTCGTCGTCCGTCTAATCACCGTCAGTGCCCAAGTAAGGACAGGGGTTGGGACCGGTGACCAAGACATCGTTGATTCCGTCGCGAAAATGGATCGCCACACAGGTAACCGCACTCGCAGCGTTGATCGTCGCATGGATCAATGCGGGCTCGTGGGACAAGACGCTCATGATCGCGCTCGTCGGACTGATTTCCCAAGCGATCATCGGATACTTGCTGCCGAACGGCGAGCCGCCGGCTTCGCCGCCTCCCCCCACCGGTGAGTCGTCCACCGCCGCAACGGCAGCGCTGCGCAACTGAGCGCGCCTGCTCTGTCCTTGCCCCGACCCCGCCCGGCGCGGCTACCAGTGGACGCCGCGCATCAGATGAGCGAACGCGACGCCCTCGGACGACGGTTCGTCGGACGGCCTGACCGGCCGGTCGCGATCGGGTCCACCGCGCGCCGCCTGGGTGTCCGGGAACAGCTTGTAGGCGACGTTCAGCACCGTGTCGACGGCTTTGGGGGCAATGGCGTAGGCCAGCTCCCCCACGTTGCCGAGCGTCGTGCCGACCTTCTTGGGCCGGCGCACGATCGCCCGGCAGATCATGTCGGCGGCGTCGGTCGGGGTGATCGCCGGGAAGCGGTCGTACATCTTGGTCGGGGCGATCATCGGGGTGCGGACGAGCGGCATGTTGATCGTGGTGATGTGCACGCCGTCGTCGATGATCTCGGACGCGATGCACCGCGAAAACGCGTCCAGCGCCGCCTTCGACGCGACATACGCCGAGAACCTCGGCATGTTCGTCTGCACGCCGATCGAGCTGACGTTCACGATCTGGCCCGAGCGTCGCTGGCGCATCACCGGCAGGAGCTTGAGGATCAGCCGCAGGGCGCCAAAGTAATTGAG
>DATBER010000197.1:0-12290 GCA_036558905.1 Jatrophihabitantaceae bacterium
GGCCACGCCTTCCCCCGCTGGGGCAACACCCACGGCTACCACGACACCTTCGGCATCCCCACCGCCGCCACCCAGGTCTGCATCACCAACCTCAACTCCGGCCCCGGCACCACCGGCACCACCACCTGCCGCAAACTCTGAATAACGCCGCGCCGGGCCACGTCCAACAGTGGGCGTGGGCCGGTGCCGTTTGTGCGCTGGACGGTGATTGAAGAAACTTGTATCACTGACGTTACGGACGGCTCCTAACCCAAGAGAGCCGGGCCACTTGTCGGATGGGGTGCACGTGCCTACGGAGCGGTTGACTACCAAGCTCCGACGGCTGCGCAGGGCAGCCGGGCTCACCCAGTACGAGACGGCCAGCCGGGCCGGCATCAGCATCGGCATGCTGCGCGACCTGGAGCAGGGGCGCACCAGCGCCCCCCGCAAGGCCTCCCTGATCGCGCTCGCCCAGGCGCTGCAGGTCGACCCGGCCGAACTGATCGACGAGCGTCCGAACAACCCGATCGAGATCAACATTCTTGGCACGCTCGAGGTAATCGTCGACGGAGTCCCCGCTCCGGTCGGCGGGCACAAGCAGGCCGTGGTCACCGGGCTGCTCGCGCTGCACGCCAACGAGTACGTGTCGCGCGACGAGATGGCCGATTACCTGTGGCCCGATCGCCGGCCCGTCGGATATACAGGACTGCTGCATTCCTACATCGCTCGGCTGCGCAGGCGGTTGACCACCGACGACGGCCCGGCGGCCACGATCATGTCGTCGCGGCAGCGTTATCGGCTGATCGTCCCGCCCCAGTGCATCGACGCCACGGCCGTCACCGCGGCGAATTCGCCGGCCACGTTCGAGCGGTACGACCTGGCCCTGCGGGCCTGGCGCGGCCGGGTGCTCGAGGACCTGGTCGAGCTGCAGCATCACCCCCGGGTGGTCGCGCTCGAACAGCGACGGGCCTTGCTGGTCGTCGAGTTCGCCGATGCCGCTCTGGCCAGCGGGCACGCGGAGCAGGCGATCCCGATCGTCGACGGGCTGGCCGCGCTCGAGCCGCTGCACGAGGGCGTGGCCGCTCGGCGCATCCAGCTGCTGGCCGCCGCCGGCCGGCTCGGCGAGGCGCACACGGTGTTCAGCACCACCCGGCGGCAGCTGATCGAGGAGCTCGGCGTCGAGCCCGGGGCCCAGCTCATCGACGCCTACCGTGAGGTGCTCGACCGCGACCCGCCGGTCGAGTCCCACCCGGCCACGCGTACCGCCAGCCGGCTCGCTCCGGCCCAACTGCCCGGTGGCGTACCCGACTTCATCGGCCGGTCCAGCGAGGTCGCGCGGCTGATCGAACACCTCGACGGCGGCCAGCGCAGCGGTCCCGGTCCGGTCGTGGCCGCGGTGACCGGCGCCGGCGGTCTGGGCAAGACCACGCTGGCCGTGCACGTGGCCCACCAGGTCAAGGCCGAGTTCCCGGACGGACAGCTGTTCGTCGATCTGCGCGGAGTCGGCGGGCGGCCGGTGCCGGTCGAGCAGGTGCTCGAGCAGTTCCTCGTCTCGCTCGGCCACGCCCGCACGGCACTGCCCGAACGGACCGACGAGCTGGCCGCGCTGTACCGGTCGGCCACCGCGCAGGGCCGGTTCCTGATCGTGCTCGACAACGCCCAGGACGCCGAACAGGTGCTGCCGTTGCTGCCCGGCGCCGACGGCTGCGCGGTGATCGTCACCAGCCGGCGCTTCCTCACCGACCTCGACGGCGCCCTGCACGTGCGCGTCGCCACCCTCGGCGAGGCCGAGTCGGTCGCCCTGTTGCGTTCGGTGCTGGGCACCGATCCGGTTGAGCGGCATCACGGCGACGCCGAGCAGGTCGTTGCCTTGTGCTCGGGGTTCCCCCTGGCGCTGCGGCTGGCCGCGTCGCAGCTCGCGATGAATCCGTCGTGGGGGCTGGACGATCTGCGGCACCGGCTGGAGCACACGAACGGCCGGCTCGACGTGCTCCGCTCGTCGAACCGGGCGGTACAGGCCTGCTTCGAACTGAGCTACCGCGACCTGCCCGTCGAGGTCGCGCGGGCGTTTCGCCTGCTCGGCCTGACCGACGGCCCGGACATCTGCCTCGACGCTGCCGCGGCGATGATCGACCGGCCGTCCGGTCGGACCCGGGCCGCGCTCGATCACCTGGTCGAGCACAGCATGCTGACGACGCGCGGCGACGACCGCTTCGCCTATCACGATCTGATGCGTTTCTTCGCCCGGCAGTGCGCCGACGGCGAGGACTCGGACGCGGCCCGGCGCGGCGCCGTGCAGCGGCTGAGCGACTGGTATCTGGCGTCCGCCCAGCAGGCCACCGCAACCGCCATCCCGCACCGGGTCGCGCCCCCGGCGCGCGAGTCCGAGCCGGCGTCGCAGTTCGCCGACGGAACCACCGCCAAAGCCTGGCTGGACGCCGAGCGCGAGAACCTCGTCGCCACCGTCGGTCAGGCGGCCGGAGCCGGCCTGGACACGCTGGCCTGGCAACTCGCCGACGCGGCCAGCGGCGTGTTCCGCCAGCGCCAGCAAAGCCACGAGTGGATCTCGACGGCCAACCTCGGGCTGGCCGCCGCCGAGCGGGCCGGCGACCCGTACGGGATGGTGATGATGCAGGAGTGCCTGGCCCGCGGGTACGCATCACGCGCCGACCAGCGCTCGGCGATCGAGCACTACCAGCAGGCGCTGCGCTTCGCGAACGAACTCGGCTGGGCCGACGCGCAGGTGTCCATCCTCGAGAACCTCGGCAACGCCCACCAGGAGATCGGCGACATCGGCGAGGCGCGCACGGCGTTCGTGCGAGCCCTGGCGCTGAGCCGCCAGACCGGGCACCGGTTCTGGGAGGCCGCCTGTCTCAACGACCTGGGCAGCAACGAGCGCCGGGGCCGGGGTGATCTGGGTGCGGCCGAGCGCTACTACCACCAGGCGCTGATCCTGAACCAGCAACTGCCCGGCGGCCAACCCAACGTCAACCTCGGCAACCTGGGCATCGTCGCCCACCTGCGCGGTGACTACGAGCGGGCCTGGACGTACATGAACGACGCGCTGCGCCTGGATGAGCAGGCCGGCAACCCGACCCTGCTCGGCGAGACGTACGTGACGCTCAGCCTGACCGCGCTGGCGATGTCCCGGTCGCTCGACGCGGCGCACTACGCCCGCGAGGCGCTGGCCCTGGCGCAGACCGTCGACGACCCGCAGCTGTTCGCCCGCGCGCTGGTGGCCAGCGGGCTGGTGCAGCTGGCCGCCGGCTCGCCGCTGGTCGCCACCCAGCAGCTCGAGCGCGCGCTGGAGGTGGCTCGGCACGCCCAGTCGCCGGCCGCCGAGCTCGAGGCGCTGCTCGCGCTGGCCGACCACGCCGAGGCCGGCGGCGACCTCGACCGCGAGATCGACTTCGCCGAGCGGGCCCGGGAGCTGGCGACCCGTCTCGGTGATCGCATCAGCGAGGGCAAGGCGGTGCACCGGCTGGCCGCGGTTGCCTATCGCAAGGGCGACGGACCCGGGGCGGCCGACCTGGCTCGCACCGCCCGCGCGCTGTTCCGCCGCAGCGGCCATCGCCCAGGTCTGGACGAAGTGGACGAGCTGCTCGCCGGCCTGGGCCAGGCCCCGGCCGCGTCCTCGGCGAAGGTGCCCGTACCCCCGGCCTGATTCCCGTACCTGCACCCGTAGCGCCAGCCTTTGACACACATAACCGGGAGCGCTTTCGGGCAGCGATTCTGGTGGATGCCGCGCACGACCGGGTAGCCTCACGACGTGTCTGAACCGCTGTCAGAATCCTGCAACCTCAGTGGATCACAGTAGGCAGGTCACATCGGCGAGTACGGGGGATCTCGCCGAGCGACATCCGCTTAGGCGGGCGCGGCAGGGGGGCGGGAGTTGCGCCCGCCTTCGCGGTTTCTCTGAAACCATTCGAAGGCGGTTCCGACGGGTGCGCGGCCGGCGATCAGACGTCGGCGAAGGTCGGCGTGACCGGCTGCGGCACGATCCCGGTCGCCGCCACGCGCCGAGCGAACTCGACCAGACCGTCGACCTGCCGGTCGCCGAGCGAGAAGTCCAGCGTGCGGAAGTAGCGGGCCAGGGTCGGCGGATCGAACGGCTCCCACCGGGCGGCCTGCTCGGCCACTTCGTCCACGTGGGCCAGCGCCTCGTCGCGGCTGCGCACGAACGCGGCGTGCACGTCCTTGACCAGCCCCGGGTGGGCCGCGGCGTATTCGCGCCGGGCCGCCCAGACGGCGAACACCATGGGCAGACCGGTCCACTCGCGCCACACCGCGCCCAGGTCGTACACGGAAAGGCCCAGGCCGGGCGCCTCGTAGGTCGCCCGCAGCGCGGCGTCGCCGATCAGCACGGCGGCATCGGCCTCGAGCAGCATCGCGGTCAGCTCGGGCGGGCAGGTGAAGTAGGACGGCTGTACGCCGTGCACCTCGGCCAGCCACATCCGGGCCAGCAGCACCGACGTGCGCGACGTTGACCCGAGCGCCACCCGCTCGAGCGCCGGCAGGGGGCGCTGCGCGACGAGGTTCACCGACAGCACCGGGCCGTCCGAGCCGACGGCCAGATCCGGCAGCAGCACCAGCTCGTCGGCGTGGCGCAGGTACTCGACCAGCGAGATGGGGCCGATGTCCAGATCGCCGCGGACGAGGGCGTCGTTGAGCCGGTCCGGCGTGTCCTTGGTCAGCTCGACGTCCAGCAGCGCGCCGGACCGGACCAGGCCCCAGTAGATCGGCAGGCAGTTCAGGAACTGGATGTGTCCCACCCGAGGTCTTGACGTCTCGCCTTGTGCTGCTTGACCTTTCGCGCGAGCGCTCATCGTCCGGCTCGCTCTCGCTCGGTGTTCGCTGCCAGCTCGCCGGCGCTCGCTACGATGCTCACTCACCGCTCGGACGCTACGCGGCCATCACCTAAGGTCGACTGAGTGGGTGACGACATCGAGCTGGCCGCAACATTGACGCGCGACGCGGGGCTGCTGGCCGCCGCGATGCGCCGGGCCGGGCTGGCGACCGAGCGCAAGACCTCACCGTCGGACGTGGTCTCGGCCGCCGACCGGGCCGCCGAGGAACTCGTCGTCTCGCGGCTGCGCGACGCGCGCCCGGACGACGGCCTGGTCGGCGAGGAGGGCACGAACACGCCGGGCGAGCGGACCTGGTTCATCGATCCGGTCGACGGCACGTACAACTTCCTGGCCGGGCTGCCCTACTGGTGCTCGGCGATCGCGCTGGCCGACGCCGAGGGTCCCGTGCTCGGTGCGGTGTACCACCCGGAGAGCGACGAGTTGTGGCTGGGCGGACGCGATCACCCCACGACCTGCAACGGCCGGCCGGTCGGGCCGGTCACGGCTGGGCCGCTGGCCGAAGTGTCAGTGGCCAGCTACCTGCATCCGACGACGCTGCCCGACGACGAGGTGCGCGAGCCGTTGCTCCGGGTCCTGCGCGAGGCCGCCACCATTCGCATGCTCGGCTCGGGGTCGATCGAGCTGGCTGCGGTCGCCGGCGCCCGCCTCGGCGCCTGGGTGCAACTGGACACCGCGGATTGGGACTGGCTGCCCGGGGTGGCGCTCGTGGAGGCGGCCGGCGGAGCCACCCGGGTGGTTCCGGCCGGCGCACACCGCTGGCACATCGCCGGATCGGCTCCGGTCGTCGACGAGATCACCAAGCGGCTCAGCCCGGCGTAGGCCCAGGCGCTCAGCGTGGGCGGTAGGCGCGGGTCTACGGCGTGGACAGGAACCGACCGAGGGTCTCGGTGAACCACTCCGCGTCGTCCAGCCACGGGTAATGGCCGGCGCCGGCCTGCACGACGGCTTCGGCGTGCGGGAACAGGGCGGCCAGCTCCAGACCGAGACGCACCGGCGTGATCGGATCGGCGCTGCCGACGAGCACCAGCACGTCGCCGACGACCTTGCCCAGGGCGGCCCGGATCTCGTCCACGTCGAAGGCACCGTCGCCGTAGTAGATCGCGTGCGCGTCCGGCGGGACGTTGTAGGCGGCGGCGTGCGCCCGGGCGGGGTCGTCCCACCGGCCGTACACCAGCGCGCAGGCCAGCTGCCGTTGCTCGACCGTCTCGGCGCCGGCGTCCCAGGCATCCATCCCCGCGCGGGCATCGGCGTACCACGGCTCGTCGGCGCGCTGCTCGTAGACGGCCAGCTGCTCGGCCGGCGTCGGCGGGATGTTGACCGCCCGGCAGCTCGGCGTGATCAGCGCGAACTTGCCGATCCGGTCGGGGTGGGCGGCGGCGTAGAGCAGGGCCAGACTGGCGCCGGCCGAATGCGCGATGACGTCGATGGTGTCGCGGCCCAGG
Organism: Jatrophihabitantaceae bacterium; assembly: GCA_036558905.1. GTDB lineage: Bacteria > Actinomycetota > Actinomycetes > Mycobacteriales > Jatrophihabitantaceae > DASXRA01. The sequence continues at coordinate 6,290 of DATBER010000197.1, forward strand.
TGCTCACGCAGCGCATCGACGTCATCGACGATCTGGTCGACCCGGCGGTGCGGCAGCTCGAGCACGACCAGCTCGCGGTGTGCGTCGAGCCCGCCCAAGTTGTTCAGGTAGGCCGACGGCTGCAGCGGGCCACCGGGCAGCACGACCACCGGCTCGCCCGGTTCGCCGAGAATCGTGACGGTGAGCTGCGTTCCGTCGTAGCTGGAGAACGTCGGCATATCCGAGACCGTACGGGCCTACCAGCGTCCGCGCGCTCGCATTCTGCCGCCCTGCCAGCGCCCGTGGCGGAAGCCACCGAGCCCGAGCATCGGCAAGACGATGAAGAACAGCACCGCAGCGACGATCGCGAACGGCAGGGCGACGATGATCACGGCAGCGGCCAGGATGAGTATCGCGATGCGCACCAGCGTCGATTGGCCGGCGAACTGCCGGAATGTCCGGTCGGCCACCGCGCGGGTGCCCCCGTCCGGCCCGGCTCCACGCCAGCGCGGTGCTTCCCAGGTGGGCGCGGCCGGCGGGAACGGATGCGGGGCGGGCAGGTCGGTGAACAGCTCGTCGATGCCCTCACGGGTGCGGGCGACGCTGGCCTGGGCCACCCGCTGGCCGTACTCCTCGGCGTCGAGCCGTCCGGCGTTGAGGTGCTCGTCGAGTGCCTTTATCGCGGCGTCCCGCTCGGCGTTACCGATTCGCAGGCTGGGAGACGGAGCACTCATGCCGTCCATGGTGCGCCCCGTTCCCGGGCGCTGCCCAGTGCGAATTGTCAGCGGTTCCTCAACGTCTACTCATCGTCGCCGCGCAGCTGGGCGTCGAGGTCGGACTGGCGCTTCCGGCGCGCCTCGACGCGCTGCTCGAGCACCTGGGCGAACGCCTGCCGCGGCCGGGCCAACAGCACGAACGACAACGGGACGGACAGAACCAGCGCGATGATCGCGCCGAGGAATCCCTTGACGCCGACCAGCCAGAGAAGCCCGAACAGGGCGAAGAACAGCCCGAAGCGCAGCACCGTGTAGAGCCACATCGCGCCCATCGAGCGCTTGAACGTCGGCTGCTGAGTCATCTCTCCTCCGGTTTTGGTCACCCGGTCGCGTATATCCGGCCGGGTGACCAAAAGCGTGTCAGGCGGGCATCGGTTGCGGCGTGGCCCGCCGCTGGGCCAGTGGCACCGGCCCGTCGTACTCGCGCAGCACCTCGTAGCGGGTGTTGCGCTCGACCGGGCGGAATCCGGCGTCGCGGATCAGATCGAGCAGGTCGTCGCGGGTCAGCTTGTCGGGCGTGCCGAACCCGTCGGCGTCGTGCGTGATCTTGTACTCGACGACACTGCCGTCCATGTCGTCGGCACCGTAGTTGAGCGCCAGCTGCGAGGTCGACAGCCCGTGCATCACCCAGAACACCTTGATGTGGTCGAAGTTGTCGAGCATCAGCCGGGACACGGCGAACGTCTTCAGCACATCGGCCGGCTGAGCCATCGGCAGGTGGCTGAGCCGATTGTTGTCGTTGTGGAAGCGCAGCGGGATGAACACCGCGAAGCCGCGGGTCTCGTCCTGCAGGCCACGCAGCCGCATGACGTGATCGACCCGGTGCCGCGGCTCCTCGATGTGCCCGTAGAGCATGGTCGCCGGCGTGCGCAGGCCCTTGGCGTGCGCGAGCTTATGGATGCGCGACCAGTCCTCCCAGTGCGTCTGGTGATCGACGATCTGCTTGCGGACGTCCCAGTCGAAGATCTCGGCGCCGCCGCCGGTGAGCGACTCCAGCCCGGCGTCGATCAGCTCGTCGAGGATCGCGTCGGCGCTCAGCCCGCTGATCTGCTCGAACCAGTGCACCTCGGTGGCGGTGAAGCACTTGAGCGCGACGTCGGGCAGCGCCTGCTTCAGCTCCCGGAGCACGCGCGGGTAGTACTTCCACGGCAGCGTGGGGTGCAGTCCGTTGACGATGTGCAGCTCAGTGAGCCCGTCGTCCTTCATCGCCAGCGCCTTCTCGACCGCCTCCTCGACGCGCATCGTGTACGCGTCGGCCTGGCCGGGCTTGCGCTCGAACGAGCAGTAGGCGCACGACGCCGCGCAGACGTTGGTCAGGTTCAGGTGCCGATTGACGTTGAAGTAGGTGACGTCGCCGTTCTCGGCGGTGCGCTTCTGGTGGGCCAGCCGGCCGAGCCAGGCCAGGTCGTCGGACTCGTACAGGTCGACGCCGTCGTCGTAGCTGAGCCGCTGGCCGGATTCGATCTTGTCGGTCAGCTCGGCCTTGCGGGATTCGGTCAACGGCATGCGAATCAGAGTACGTCGGCGCTCTGGGCGGCTCGCTTTTGGTCACCCGGCCGGATATGTGAGACCTGATGACCAAAACCGGGGCGATGGCCCGGGACGCCGCTTCGCGCCGCGCGGCACCCTGGGCACATGTACGTGCCTGCGCACTTCGCTGCCTCCGACGCCGATGTCGACGAGTTGCTCGACGGCTCGCACGTCGTCGACCTGATTTCGCCGACCGCCACCGGCCTGGTCGCCACGCCGCTGCCGATGGTGCGCGACGGCGACCGGCTGCTCGGGCACGTCGCCCGCAACAACCCGCACTGGCGCGGACCGTTCACCGGCGAGTCGATGGTGATCGCCCACGGTCCCGAGGCGTACATCTCGCCGTCCTGGTACGCCACCAAGCGCGAGCACGGCCGAGTGGTCCCGACCTGGAACTACCTGATCGCCCACGTCTACGGCGAGCTGATCGTGCACGACGACGCCGACTGGCTGCGCTCGATCGTCACCCGGCTGACCGAACGGCACGAGGCCGGCCAGCCGCACCCCTGGGCGGTAACCGACGCGCCGCCCGCCTACATCGACGGCCAGCTGCGGGCGATCGTCGGCGTGGAGCTGCGCATCTCCCGGATCGAGGCCAAGGCCAAGCTCAGCCAGAACCGCCCGCCCGCCGATCGGGCCGGGGTGATCGCCGGGCTGGACGGGCATCCGATCGCCGGCCACATTTCTGGTTGACATCGCTAACTTATCGTCGTTACGTTACTGCCGTTCAGTCAGGCTCTCGCTCGGAGGAACGGCCGTGCTCGCTCGACTCGCCAACCTCGGCATCCGCTACCCGCGCCGCGTCCTCGGGATCGCCGCGCTGCTGCTCGTCGCAGCGGCGGCGTTCGGCGGGCAGGTCCAGAAGCACCTGTCCGCGGGCGGGTTCTCCGACCCGGGCGCGGCGTCGAGCCGGGCCAACGACCTGCTGGCCGACCGGTTCCACGCCGGCGACCCCAACCTGCTGCTGGAGGTCACCAGCCCGGGCGGCGTCGACAGCCCCGCCGCCCGCACCGAGGGCCGGCGCCTGGTCACCGCGCTGGGCGTCGAGCGCTACGCGAGCCGGATCACCTCGTACTGGACGACCGGATCGAGCGCGCTGCGCAGCGACGACGGCCGCAGCGGTCTGGTCGTCGCCCGCGTGGCCGGCGACGACAACCAGTCGCCCAAGCGGGCGGCCGCCATCGTCGACCGGATCACCCGTAACGGGACGCCCGGTACGACCGTTGCAGTCGGCGGCATCGCGATGGCCTATCACCAGGTGACCGACCAGGTCACCGAGGACCTCAAGATCGCTGAGGTCGTGGCCGTGCCGCTGACGGTCATCGTGCTGATCTGGGTGTTCGGCAGCTTCATAGCGGCGTTGCTGCCGCTCGCCGTCGGCATCTTCTCGATCATCGGCACGCTGGCCGTGCTGCGCGCGATCGCGGCCGCCACGCACGTGTCCATCTACGCGATGAACCTGACGACGGCCCTTGGCCTGGCCCTGGCCATCGACTACAGCCTGTTCATCGTGTCGCGGTATCGAGAAGAGATAGCGAAGGCCGCGGAACGCGGCGCGCCCACCGTCGGTCCTGGCGCCTTGGCGATAGAGCGGACCATGCAGACGGCCGGGCGCACCGTGCTGTTCTCGGCGCTGACCGTGGCCCTGTCGCTGGCCGCCCTGCTCGTGTTCCCGGTCTACTTCCTGCGCTCGTTCGCGTACTCCGGCATCGCCGTGGTCGCACTCGCCGCGGTCGCGGCGCTGGCCGTCCTGCCCGCGCTGCTGCGCCTGCTCGGCCCGCGCGTGAACGCCCTGGACCTGCGCGTGCCGGTGCGCCGCTGGCTGCGCCGGCCGCCCCCGAAACCCATCACCGTCGAGCAGAGCTTCTGGTATCGGTTGGCTTCGGGGGTCATGCGCCGGGCGCTGCCGATCGGGCTGGCGGTCGTGGCCGTGTTGCTCGTGCTCGGCGGGCCGTTCCTGGGCGTCAAGTTCGGCTACCCCGACGACCGGGTGCTGCCTACGTCGGCGTCCGCGCACCAGGTCGGGGACGCGCTGCGCGACCGGTTCGGCGCCAACGCCGGCGGTCCGGTGACCGTGGTCGTGCCCGACATGTCCCGCAACCCGGATGCCGTCGGGACCTACGCCGCCGCGCTGTCCGACGCACCGGGCGTGATCAACGTGGTGTCGTCGGCCGGGACGTTCGCCGGCGGGCGTCCCGTCGCGGCCGGCGATCCGACTATGAGTACCGGCAACGCCGCCTACCTGGTCGCCAACACCACGGCCGACCCCATGTCCGACGCCGGCCAGCGGGTGCTGCACGCCGTGCAGGACACGCCCACCCCGTGGCCGGTGCAGGTCACCGGGACGGCCGCCGAGAACGCCGACAGCCTGCACTCGCTGGCGTCGATGTTGCCGCTGGCCATCGCCCTCATCGCACTGGCGACGTTCGTGCTGCTATTCCTGTTCACCGGCAGCGTCGTGTTGCCGCTGAAGGCCCTGGTGCTCAACACGCTGTCGCTGACGGCGACGTTCGGCGCGATGGTCTGGATCTTCCAGGACGGCCACTTCGCGAATGTCTACGACGCCACGGTCACTGGCTTCCTGGTGCCGACCATGCCGATCCTGATGTTCTGCCTGTCGTTCGGCATGTCGATGGACTACGAGGTGTTCCTGCTGTCGCGAATCCGCGAGGAGTGGCTGGCCACCGGCGACAACAGCCGGGCCGTCGCGGTGGGGCTGGGCCGCACCGGCCGGATCGTCACCGCGGCCGCCTTGCTGATGGCGATCGTGTTCGCCGCGCTGGCCACCGGAAAGGTCTCGTTCATGGCGATGTTCGGCACCGGCCTGACTCTCGCCGTGCTCATGGACGCGACACTGGTGCGCGGAGTGCTCGTACCGTCGTTCATGAAGCTGGCCGGGCGGGCAAACTGGTGGGCACCGGGCCCGCTGGCCCGCTGGCACAGGCGATTCGGGCTGTCCGAGGCGCCGGAGGCTCCGAAGGAGTTGGTTCCTGCGTGACAGACGTTCGGCGCCGCCGGGCTCCGCGCGGTTCGGGTGAGCTGCTGCGGGGCGAGATCATCGCCGCTGCGCGCGAGTGCCTCGTCGAGCAGGGCAGCGCCGACGCCGTCTCGATCCGGGCTGTTGCCGCGCACGTGGGCGTCACTCCCCCGTCGATCTACCTGCACTTCGCCGACAAGGAGGCGCTGCTCGACGCGGTGGCCGCCGACATGTTCGCCGCCATCGGCGAGGAGATGCGCAAGGCGGCCGAGGGCGTCGAGCACCCGCTCGAGCGGATGCGCCGGCAGGGCCACGCCTGCGTGCGGTTTGCCCGCGAGAACCCCGAGGTGTACCGGCTGGCCACGATGCACGTGCGCAGCGAGCCGGGCAACGCGGACATGGTGATCGGCAACTCGGCGTTCACGCTGATCAGCGCGACCATCGTCGAGTGCATGGAGGCCGGCGTCTTCGCCAAGGGCGACCCGTTGCCGATCGCGCTGGAGATGTGGGCCGCCGCGCACGGCATCGCGTCGCTGCTGATCGCCAAGCCGTACGTGCCGTGGGGCGACCCCGAGGCGGTCACCGAACGAGTCCTGCGCTCGGCCGCCCTGGGCCGGGCCGTGGCCGACCTGATCGGCGACCCGGACTGCGCCGAGGTCGTCGCCTGGCTGGACGCACAGCCGCGGAACGCGGCGCGCCGACCGTAGGTCCAGGCGCCCCGAACGACCCCGCGGCTAGA
>DATBER010000198.1:0-29449 GCA_036558905.1 Jatrophihabitantaceae bacterium
CCCAGACGTGCTGCGGCACGATCGGGATACCCGTGACGGTGATGCTGACGTAGGGCATGTTGCCCTGCGGCGTCTTGGTCTTGATGATCAGCGTCGAGTCGTCGGGAGCCGTGACCGACTGGAAGTTCGTGACCAGCGAGCCGTTCGCGGTGGCCGCATCGCTGTTGGTCATGATCAGGTTGAACGTCCACGCGGCGTCCTTGGCTGTGATGGGCTGGCCGTCCGTCCACTTCAGACCCTGCCGGATCTTGAACGTCCAAGTCAGCTTGTCCGCCGAGGTGGTGGCCGACTCGGCCAGGTACGGCACCGGCTTGTTGTTGACGTCGTACTGGTACAGCGACGGGTAGATGCTGCCCAGGATGTTCAGCTCGCTGTCGAAGAAGGAGATGAACGGGTTGAACGTCTTGATCTGTTCCGTCTGGACGGTGACCGTCTTCTCCGAGTTGGCCGAGGCACCCGGCGTTCCGCCGAACAGGGCCATGACCGCTACCAGGCCGACCGCTGTCACGGCCGCCGCGATGCGTCTTCTCATGAGCTATCCCTCTCCCCTAGAACCACTGCCCCGCTGAGCGTCACTGCGGAGGTACGTGTCGAGCACCCCGACGCCGAAGGCGAGGCTCTCGATCGGAACGTGTTCGTCGACGCCGTGGAAGTAGCTGTCGTGCGCGAAGCCGACCGGCCACCGTCCCGGGGCGAAGCCGTAGCAGGCGATGCCCAGCTCGGCGAACGCCTTCGCGTCGGTGCCGCCGCCCAGGCAGAACGGCAGCACCAGCGCCGCGGGGTCGTGCGCGCGCACCGCATCGGCCATCGCGGCGAACTCCGGGCTCTCGTGCGACGTCGACACGGGCGCGGTGTAAGTCGGTATCTCGACCGTGACGCCCGGGGTGACGAGGCGCTGGACGGTGGTGAAGAAGTCGTCGGCGGCGCCGGGCAACAACCGTCCGTCGAGCCACGCGGTGGCCTCGCTCGGGATGACGTTCACCTTGTAGCCGGCGTTGAGCATGGTGGGGTTGAGGGTGTTCGACAGGGTGGTCTCGACCAGGCGGGCGGCGTCGCCGAGCGGGGTGAGGTCGGTCGGATCGATCGGCTGGCCGAGGTGGGCGCCCAGCCCGTCGAGCAGGGTCGAGACGGTGGGCGTCAGATGCAGCGGCCACCGGTGGTCGGCGAGCCGGGCGACGCTACGGGCCAGCGCGGCGACGGCGTTGTCCGGGTTGCGGCGCGAGCCGTGGCCGGCCGGCCCGCGGGCGGTCAGCCGCACTCGCGCGGTGCCGCGCTCGGCCGTCGCGATCGGGTAGAGCCGGCTGCCGTCGGGCAGATGCACGCTGTAGCCGCCGGACTCGCCGATCGCGCTCGTCACGCCGGCCAGCAGTTCGCTGTGCTGGCGCACCAGGTACCGCGCGCCGTAATCGCCGTTGTCCTCCTCGTCGGCCACGAAGGCCAGCACGATGTCGCGGGGCGGCACGAACCCGTCCCGTCCCCAGGAGAGCGCGACGGCCAGCATCATCGCGTCCATCCCCTTCATGTCCAGAGCGCCGCGACCCCAGACCGCTCCGTCGCGCACCTCGCCGCTGAACGGGTCGACGCTCCAGTCGCCGGCCTCGGCGGGGACGACGTCGAGGTGACCGTGCACGAGCAACCCCGGCGCCGCGCGGTCACGGCCCGGGATGCGGACGATCGTGCTGCCGCGACTGCGTGCCGCCTCGATCACCGTGGGCGCATAGCCGACATCGGACAGCAACGATGCTACCCAGTCGGCCGCCTCGCGCTCGCCGGTGGACTTGCCGTCGCCATAGTTGGTTGTGTCGAAGCGGATCAGCTGCGCGCACAGGTCGACTACCTGGGATCGGAGGTCGGGGCTCATGTTCGCCGGAACCCCCAATCAGCAATTTGTTTAGTCAAATGCTCACGAGTAATACCCTCGCGGCATGTGGGCGTCAAGGCACGAAATGTCGTATCGACCGACTTGTGATCTAGCCGCGCGCTTGTCGAACGGGCAGCGGCCGGGATGATCGGGCCCGAGAAGTTCAGCTCCGTCGTACGGCGCTACGGAGAGTGGCCGTCGCCGATTACTGCCGAGCGGGCGGCGGCCGCCTCGGGCAGCCTTACCTGGGTCAGCGGCCGGGGCGACGAGACGTGGTGGTGCGCGTCGGATCCGGCCACGGCCACGGTCCGGCTGCTGCGCCGTGACGCGGCCGGTGAGGTGGTCGACGTCCTCGGCGTCCTGGGCGAGGGCCGCAACGCCCGCAACCGGGTGTGCGGCTACGGCGGCCGGCCGTACGCCCTGTTCGGCGGCGGCTTCGTCTACACCGAGTTCGGCGACCAGCGGCTGTACTGCGGCGACCGGCCACTGAGCCCGGTCGATCCGACGGCCTGGTACGTCGACCCGCTGGTGGTGGACGAAGAAGCCTGGTGCATCCGCGAGCGGACGACGCCGGGCGACGGCGATGCGGCCCCGCGCACGTCGCGCGACATCGTCGCCGTGCCGCTGTCCGGCGACGGTCCGTTGCGAGTGGTGGCCCGATCGCACCACTTCCTGGCCGGCCCGCGGGTCAGCCCGGACGGGCGGCGGCTGGCCTGGCTGGGCTGGGACCACCCGCGCATGCCCTGGGACGGCACCGACCTGATGGTGGCCGACCTGGTCGACGGGGTGGCGGTGAACGCCCGGCCGGTGCTGGGCGGTCCGGACGTGTCGGTGGCCGAGGCCGAGTGGGCCGGCAACGACGCCCTGTACGCCATGGCCGACCCGGACGGGTGGTGGAACCTGCATCGCGTCTCGCTGGCCGGCGAGGTCGAATGCGTGCTGCCGATGCCCGAGGAGTGCGCCGGCGCGCTGTGGCGGATCGGCGCGACCTGGTTCGCGCTGGCCGGCGAGAACGTGGTGCTGCGGCACGGCGTCGGCGCCATGCAGTTGGCGCTGTGGGACCCGGCGTCGGGCCGGCTGCGCGACCTCGCCCCCGGCTGGACCGACTTCGGCTGGTCGATCTGGGCCGATGAGCAGCGCGCGGTCGTGATCGGCGGGTCGGAGCGCGAGCCGACCGGCGTGTTGCGGGTGCCGCTCGACGGCGGCCCGCCGTCCCGGATGACGCCGGCACCGCCCGAGGACCCGTACCGGTCGGTGCCCGAACGGCGCAACGCCGACGGCGTCCACTTCGTCTACTACCCGCCGCGCAACCCGTCCGCCTCGGCCGCGCCGGGCACGAAGCCGCCCCTGATCGTCACCGTGCACGGTGGGCCGACCGGCCACACCGACGGCACGCCGAGCACCGAGCTGTCGCTGTTCACCAGCCGCGGGTTCGCGATCGCCAGCGTCGACTACGGCGGCTCGACCGGGTACGGCCGGGCTTACCGCGAACGGTTGCGCCACCGATGGGGCGTGGTCGACGTCGCCGACTGCGTCACCGTCGCCCGGACGCTGGCCGCCGCCGGTGAGGTGGACGGCGACCGGGTGGCCATCCGGGGCGACTCGGCCGGCGGCTGGACGACGCTCGCCGCGCTGGCCCACTCCGACACGTTCTGCGCCGGCGCCGCCTACTACCCGATCGCCGACGCCACGCGCTGGTCGCACGAGCACACCCACGACTTCGAGTCGCGCTACCTCGACGGCCTGATCCGGCCGGCCGATCGCGAGCGGGTGTCGCCGCTACAGCATGCCGATCGGATCACCAGTCCGCTGGTGCTGCTGCAGGGCGTCGAGGACACGATCTGCCCGCCCGAGCACGCCGAGTCGATCGCCGCGGCAGTACGTGCGCCCTGGCGCCGATTGCTGCTATTCGAAGGTGAAGGGCACGGTTTCCGTAAGGCGAGCTCAGTCACGGACTCGCTGCGTGCCGAGGCCGACCTGTATAGGTATGCCATGCGCCTCGACATCGCCGACGTCGGATGACCGCCTCCCTGGCCCGGCCGCCGGCTCTTCGCCCGGGCGACCGGGTCGCCGTGCTGTCCGCGAGCAGTCCGCCGAACCAGGACCGGCTGGCCACCGGGCTGGACGCCCTGCGCTTCGCCGGGCTGGAACCGGTCGTGTACCCGTCGGCCCGCGACGAAGGCACGCTGCGCCGCTACCTGGCCGGCGACGACGCCCAGCGCGCCTCCGACCTCACCGACGCCCTGCAGGATCCGCGCATCGCCGGCATCGTCTTCGCCTGCGGTGGCTCCGGCGCCCACCGAACCCTGGACGCCATCGACTGGGCGGCGCTGACCGGGCTCGCCCCCAAGGTGATGGCCGGCTACTCCGACGTGACGGCGGTCCTCGAGGCAGCGGCCGTCCGGCTCGGCTGGGCGTCGCTGCACAGCTCGATGGTCTGCTTCTTCGACACGTACGAGTTCGCCTCGATGCTGCGCAGCCTGATGACCCCGGATCGGGCCACCGAGCTGACCTTCGGTTGCGCAACAACGGTCGGCAAGGGAATGGCCCGCGGGCGCACCTGCGGCGGCAACCTGACCGTGCTCGCCGCCTCGCTGGGCACCGACACGTCGTGGCCGGCCCGCGGGGGCATATGGCTGGTCGAGGACGAGAGCGAGGACGACTACCGCATCGACCGCATGCTGACCCAGCTGCGCCGCTCCGGGTATCTCGACGGGGTGGCCGGCATCGTCACCGGCTCGTTCGTCAACTGCGGCGAGCCGGCCGACATCCAGGCCATCCTGGACGAGCGGCTCGGGTCGCTGGGCGTGCCGATGATCAGCGGGGCCAACCTCGGCCACGGCGGCCACAACCAGACCTTCCCGATCGGGGTGGCCGCCGAGCTGGACGCCGACGCGCGCACCCTGCGCCTGCTCGAACCGCCGCTGATACCTGTCGAGAATTGAGACGCGGCTCCGACGTCCCTGGCGTACCGGCCCACTACGAAGGAGCGACATGAAGTACATCCTGCTGATCCACAACAACATGGCCGCCTACGACGCGATGAGCGAGGACGAGCGCAACGCGCTCTTCGGCGACGTCGACCGGATCCTGAACGAGCTGAAGAAGTCCGGCGAATTCGTCGGCGGCGAGGGCCTGGCCGACTCGTCGCAGACCAAGGTGGTGCGCGTGCGCAACGGCGTCCGCACGGTGACCGACGGCCCGTTCGTCGAGGCCAAGGAGCAGATGGGCGGTTACCTCATCGTCGACACCGAGACGCTGGACCGAGCCGTGGACATCGCGGCCAGCTGGCCGGACGCGCGTTACTTCGCGATGGAGGTCCGGCCCATCATGCAATCGGCGGGCGATGACGTCTGAGGCTCGGGTGGAGGACCTGCTGCGTCAGCTGACGCCGCAGGTCCTCGCCGCGCTCACCCGCCGGTACGGGCACTTCGATCTGTGCGAGGACGCCGTTCAGGAGGCGTTGCTGGTCGCGGCGTCGCAGTGGCCGGACGGCGGGCTGCCCGACAACCCGCGGGGCTGGCTGATCACCGTGGCGTCGCGGCGGCTGATCGACGACTTGCGCGCCGAGTCGGCCCGGACCCGTCGGGAGGCCTTGACGCCCGTCGAGCTCGTCGCGCCGGCGGCCGACGCCGACCGGTCGGCCGACCGCGACGACACGCTGACCCTGCTGTTCCTCTGCTGCCACCCGTCGCTGTCGGAGGCGTCGCAGCTGGCATTGACGCTGCGCGCCGTGGGCGGCCTGACCACCGCGGAGATCGCCCGGGCGTTCTTCGTGCCCGAGGCGACCATGGCCCAGCGCATCAGCCGGGCGAAGCAGAAGGTGCGCGGCGCCTCGTTCGAACAGCCGCCGCCCGCCGAGTATGCAGCCCGGCTGCAGGTCGTGCTGCACGTGCTGTACTTGATCTTCAACGAGGGCTACACGGCGACGTCCGGCTCGGTCGTATCGCGGGGTGAGCTCACCCGCGAGGCAATCCGGCTGGCCCGCGGCCTGCACGAGGCGCTGCCCGACGACGGCGAGATCACCGGCTTGCTCGCCCTGATGCTGCTGACCGACTCACGCCGGGCAACGCGCACCACCCCGGACGGCGGGCTCGTGCCGCTGGCCGATCAGGACCGTTCGCGGTGGGACCGGGCGGCGATCGCCGAGGGCATGGCCCTGCTCGACGACGCGATGTCCCGTACCCCGCTCGGGCCGTACCAGGTGCAGGCGGCCATCGCGGCGCTGCACGCGTCGGCGCCCTCGTCGGACGAGACCGACTGGCGGCAGATCGTCGCGCTCTACGACTTGCTGGCCCGGCTGGCGCCCAGCCCGGTGGTGACGCTCAACCAGGCGGTGGCCGTCGCCATGGTGGACGGGCCGGCCGCCGCGCTCGAGCGGTTACGCCAGCTCGACGGTGATTCGCGGCTGGCCGAACATCATCGGCTGGACGCCGTGCGCGGCCACCTGCTCGAACTGGCCGGTGACCGCGAGGCGGCCCGGGCGGCCTACCTGGCGGCGGCCCGGCGCACGACGAGCCTGCCCGAGCAGCGCTACCTTCACGACCGCGCGGCCGCCCTGACCTGACCTGACCGCCACCCGGTTTTGGTCACCAGGTCTCATATAACCGGCCCGGCGACCAAGACCGCGGACTAGCGGTGAGCTGCCTTCGTGCGGGGTGCCCGCGCCTCGACCGTGCGGGCCGGCGTCGGGCGCCGCCATGCCTCGACGACGGCGAGCAGCCCGAGCGCGGCGGGGACGAGCCAGAGCAGCCCGTAGAGCAGCGGCACCACCTGCCGGTAGCCGTCGCCGCCGACGCTCAGGTTCGTCAGGACGACGAGCAGGCCCAGTGCGAACGCCGTCGTGACGACGATCCGGGCCCGGCCCGCCGAACGGCGCAGGGAGCGGATGGCCCAGTACCAGGTGCCGATACCGAGCAGCCCTATCGCGGCGAGCCAGGCCGCGATCGCGTCGCGATCCTGGTGCACCTTGCTGTCCGGCCAGTTCGGGTACGCGTCGCGCACGTGGCCAGAGATGCTGTCGACGGTGAGTAGGTCGACGATCGGGGCCAGCATGAGCACGGCCGTGAGCGCCAGCCCGACGTACATGATCCGCGCCAGCTGGCGACGGTTCGTGATGTCGTGAGTCATGGCGTCCTTCCTCGTGTTGTACGTTGTAAAACAACGTCCAGGCTAGTCTTACGGCGTAAAACACGTCAACCGAGCACCGAAGGGGCGGGATGAGCCGCAGCCGGATCCAGGGCCAGCACGCCGGACTCGACACCCGGGCCATACTCCGCGCCGCGATCCAGCTCGCCGATCGGGACGGCTTGTCGGCGCTCTCGATGCGGCGGCTCGGCGCCGAGCTCGGGGTCGAGGCGATGGCGCTGTATCACCACATCCCGAGCAAGGACGCGCTGCTCGACGGGATGGTCGAGGAGTTGGCGGCGGCCGTTCCCGTTCCGGAGCTGGACGGCACCAACTGGCCGGAGGGCCTACGCAGCTACAGCCGGGCCCAGCTGGACAACCTGACGGCCCATCCCAACCTGGTCGCGCTGATCCTCTCCCGGCCAGCCGTCACCGAACGCAATCTGCGGATGATGGAGACGCTGCTCGAGTCACTGGGCGAGGCCGGCTTCCCGCCCGGTCGCGCGCTCGACATCGTGTACGCGCTCAACGCCCTGATCCTCGTGCACGCTGCCCTGGCTGCCGGGACAGGTGGCGCCCCGGGACCGCACGGCGATGCCGGGCAGAACCGCCGGCTGGCCGAGATCTCCCCCGACGACTACCCGCTGCTGACCCGGGCGGCGGGCGACAGCGAAGGCCGGGGGCCGACCGCCCGGTTCGAGTTCACCCTCGACGCCCTACTTGCGGGGTTCGCCGACGCCGACGCCCAACCCTGATCCGGTTTTGGTCACCAGGTCTCATATATCCGGCCTGGTGACCAAAACCGGCGTTAGCGGGGGCGGCGGGCCAGCAGTTCGGCCAGCTTGTCGAACGACGAGGCCCAGCCGATCTCGGCCTGGGCGCGCACCGTCTCGCTGAAGTCGGCCACGGCGTGCACGGTCAGCTCGGTCTTGTCCCCCCGGTCGGCGAACGTGACCGTCACGGTGCCGGCCCCCGAACCGTCGGCGAACCCGTCGTCGTGCCACACCAGCCGTTCGGGCGGCACGACCTCGAGGTAGTGCCCCGTGTTGGGGTACTCCGCGCCGGTCGCGTCGTCGACCATGGTCAGGTTGGCCGCCCCGCCCGGACGGAGGTCCATCTGGATCTTGTCCAGCGGCGTGCTGACGCCGCGCGGCCCCCACCACCGGGCGAGCTGCTCCGGGTCGGTCCAGGCCTGCCACACCAGCGCACGCGGGGCGTCGAAGACCCGCGTGATCGTCAGCTCAATCACTGGCGTTCCCCTTCTGCAGATTGCGCAGATGCTCATCCAGGCGATCCAGGCTGCCTTCGAAAAACTTGCGGTAGAACGTAAGCCAGTCGGCCGCGTCGGCCAACGGCCCGGGCCGCAGCCGCGCCGGTCGCTGCTGGGCGGTTCGGCTTCGGCTCACGAGCCCGGCCTCCTCGAGCACCTTGAGGTGCTTCGACACCGCCTGCAGGCTGATCGGGAACGGCTCGGCCAGCTCGTTGACCGTCGCCTCGCCGTCGGCCAGGCGAGCCAGCATGGCCCGTCTGGTCGGATCGGCGAGCGCCGCGAAGGTGCGACTGAGCTGGTCGGTGGGCACTACTCCGCCTTCGGCTCCGCCCGACGGTATCGAAGTGCGGTGACGCCCGAGCCGATGTCCCGAGCCTCGGCGAATGCGATGTCGGTGGACGTGCCCTCGGCGAACAGCCGCTTGCCCTTGCCCAATACCACCGGGTAGACGAGCAGTCGGTACTCGTCGACCAGGTCGCGCGCGATCAGCGACTGGATGAGCGTCGAGCTGCCGGCCACCAACAGGGTGCCGTCGAGCTTGGCCACCTCATCGAGGTCGCGGACGATGGTCGAGTTGTTCCACTCGGCCTTCTCGAGCGTCTTGGACACGACGTACTTCGGCATCCCGTTCATCCGCTCGCCGAAGTCGCCGGTCTCCTCGGTCATGTTCGGCCAGGCCGCGGCGAAGCCGTCGTAGGTCACCCGGCCGAGCAGCTGAGCGTCGGCGTCGAACAGCTCCTCGTGCTTGAACGCGCCGATGTCGTCGTTCCAGTACGGCATCGACCACTCGTTGGGGGCCTCGATGATGCCGTCGAGGGTGATGAACTCGGTAACCACGATCTTGGGCATGGCGTCGACTCCTATTCAACTTATTGATTGATTAACTGATTGGTTGAACATAGGCGGCGGCCCGGCAACCTGTCAAGCCTCGACCGCGTACCGGTTCACGACGATGCCGCTGGCCAGCGGGTGGCTGTCGATCGGCGACAGTTGCTGTGGCTCGGCGAACAGGGGCAGTCCCTTGCCCAGTGCGACCGGGTGGACGGCCAGCTGGATCCGGTCGACCAACCCCTCGCGCAGCAGCGACCGGGCGAACGTCGGCCCGCCGGAAACGCCGATCAGGCGACCGGGCCGGGCGCGCAGCGCGGCGATCTCCTCGGCCGGCGAGCCCTTGGCCAGCCGGGCGTTCTGCCACTCGACTGACGTCAACGTCGAGGAGAAGACGACCTTTTCCAGCGCGTTGACGACCGGGGCGATCGCGTCGTCGTCGGCGTGGGGCCAGTGCGCCGCCTGCTCCAGGTAGTTGACCCGGCCCATCATCATGGTGTCCATTTCGCCGAGCCGCTCGGCCATCAGCGTCAGCAGCTCGTCGTCGAAGCGGGCGAACGCCCAGTCGAGCTCGTCACCCGGGCCGGCGACGTAGCCGTCGAGCGTCACCTGCATGAACAGCATCACCGGCCGGCTCATCGGAAGTACTCCCGCAGCACCGGGGCGATGACGTCCGGCTTGAGCATGTGCGTCTGTCCGGCGATCGTTCGGTGTTCGGCACTCGGGATCGCCTCGGCGATGGCCACCTGCGCCTGCTGCATCCAGTCCGGACTCTTGCCGCCGCCCATCACCAGGGTCGGCGTCTCGGACTGGCTCCAGCGCGGCAGCGGCGACTCGTGGCCGGCCGCGGTGTCGCCGAGCAGCGCGTGGTCGTAGGGCAGCGTATGCGCGACGCGCTTGAGCTTCGGCCACATCGGCATCACCGACATCATCGCCACGAACGGCGCCGGGATCTCGACGGCGTCGCGCATGAAGTGCTTGACTGCCTTGCCCCGCTTGCCGTTCGCGACCAGGTCGTCCATCTCGCGGGCGTACTCGGCGCCGTTCCACTCGCGGCCACCGGCGGCAATCAGCGGGATCTCGTACACGGCCGCCTTGGTGATCGGCAGGTCTCGTCCGGCCGCCTCGAGCACGAGTGCGGCGCCGGACGAGATGCTGAACACGTAGGCCTCTCCGCCGGCCGCCTTGATAACAGCCGCCAGGTCGTCGACCTCGCGCTCGGACGAGTACGGCGCGATGTCGCCGCTCGCGCCGCGGCCCCGGCGGTCGTAGATGTAGACGGTGTAGTCCTTGGCCAGTCGCTCGGCCAGCGGGCGGGACGGGCCGAACGCCCGATGGCACAGGGCGCCGTCGACCAGGACGACGGCCGGGCCGGTGCCGGACTTCTCGTAGGCGATGGTCGTCCCATCGCTGGACACAGTGGTGGCAGTCATGACGTGCTCCTCAGGGTTCGGGCGAGCCAGGTGGTCCACGCGGATTCGGTCGCCGATGCGTCGACGCCCGGGGCGAACAGGTGATGCGACGCGTTGAGCGGCCCCATGTTTCCGCCGAGGAACCGGTACATGGCGTCGTCGGTACGGATGCCGACGGCGTCGGGGTTGGTGTAGTAGACGACGCCGGCGACGGGCGGCAGGTCGTCCGGGCGGATCGTCACGCGATCGCCCTCCTTGGCCGGGACGTCCAGACCGAGGGCGGCGTGCAGGGTGGCCCAGTCGCGGCGCCAGTCAGCGGGCGGCGGGGCGAACGTCGTGATCGGGGTGGCCGTGCGTCCGGCGAAGTGGCCGACGTACTCGCGCAGCGTGTGCAGGAACATCGCCAGGCCCCGGGCCATCGCCTCGTACTCGTCGGCCCAGTCGTCGCCGGGCAGGAACCCGCTCGTGACCATGCGGACGACGGTGCTGGCGCCCGAGCGGCCCTCGATCAGGAACTCGTAACCGATGCGCCGGCCGTCCGGATCGTCGCTGCCGTAGGCGAGGCGTCGGCCTGGCTGCCAGCCGGTGATCGTGTGCTGCGGCCGGTACTGGTCGAACACGGTCCGGACAGTGCCGCCGACGCCGGGCGTGACGTCGTTGCGGCCCATGAACCACGAGTCGATGCCCGGTCCGGTGGCGATGGCGTCCCAGACCTGATCGGGAGTCGCGTCCATGGCGAGCTCGAGGTCGACGTCGAATTCCTTGCCCATGTCAGGCGCCCTTCTTGGTGTTCGGCTTGATGCTCGGATGGATGGCGATCACGATCCGGTGCTCGCGTCCGCCCTTGGCGTTCTCGTCGTGGTACTTGGCGACGAGGCCGGTGACGGCATCGGCCAACTCCTGCGCGAACGCGGCGCGATCGGCGGCCGACGCGAAGCGCACCTCGCCGTCCATGGCGAACGTCGCGACTCGCTTGCCGGCGCGGGCGGCCCCGTTGACCAGGGCGCCCACGTCGCTGATCAGCCGGGCGGCGACCGCGATGAGCCAGCGGGCCGACAGCCGGTCGGGCGCGCGGCCCGGATCGGGTTGCAGCGCCTGCAGGGCGATCGGCGAGATGACGTAGGAGCCGGCGGTAGCCTGCAGCAGCCGCTCGGTGACGTTGCCCTTGCGCCGCTCCTCGACCAGCTCGACCAGCCCGTGGGCCTCGAGCTCGCGCAGGTGGTAGTTGACCTTCTGCCGGGCCAGGCCGACCTTCGCGGCCAGCATGGTGGCCGACCCCGGTTCGCTCAGCTCGGCGAGCAGCCGGGCCCGGATCGGATCCAGGGAGACCTCGGCGGCGGCCGGGTCCTCGATGACGG
Source organism: Jatrophihabitantaceae bacterium (assembly GCA_036558905.1). GTDB lineage: Bacteria > Actinomycetota > Actinomycetes > Mycobacteriales > Jatrophihabitantaceae > DASXRA01. The sequence goes on from DATBER010000198.1 coordinate 11,857, forward strand.
TGACGTCGTGCATGGGGCAACCGTTCCACCGACAAAAAAGTTTGTCAAGGCGGATTCGGTTGTCGGAAGGACGCCGCTCTGCGCTTACCGCTCTCCCGAACCCTCGGCCTCCGCTCTCCGTCCCGGTCTTGATCAACAGCAGGAAGTGGTCGCTGGGATGGCCAAAAGTCCCTGTTGATCAAGCGCGACGGTGACCGACCTTGATCAACAGCAGGAAGTGGTCGTCCGGGCAGCCAGAAAGTGCTGTTGATCAACAGGGAGGAGAGGAGGCGCCGAAGCGAGCGCGATTTAGCGGACGCTACGGATGCGGTACACCATGACGGCGCCGACCAGGGTGACGACGCCGGCCGCGCCGAACAGCATGCTGTAGCCGCCGAGCGAGCCGATCACCAGGCTGGCGGCCAAGGGGGCCAGCGCCTGCGGGCCGACCGAGCCGACGTTCATGATGCCGAGGTCCCTGGCCCGGTCGGCGGCGTCGGGCAGCACGGCGGTGATCAGCGCCTGGTCCACCGACATGAACGCGCCGTAGCCCGCGCCCAGGAACGCCGCGGCGACGAGCGCCGTGCCGAAGGACGGGAAGAACGTCAACTGCAGCGCGGCGATCGCCTGCAGGATCGAGGCGGTCGCGACGAACACCCGGCGCCGACCGGTGCGGTCGGAGAGGATGCCGCCGGCGTAGGTCGCGCCCAGGGTGAACACCAGGTAGATGACGGTCAGGACGAGCAGGCTGCCGTCCGGATCGTGAACGCGCAGGTCGTCGCGCAGGAAATACAGCAGGTATGTAGTTCCCAGAGCGTTACCGAGATTGACCAGCAGCCGAGCGCCGAACGCCCAGCCGAAGTCCGGGCTCCTGATCCGCAGGCTGCCTGCGACGGCGCGCAGCAACATGGGCGCCGCCGCGGCCACAGGCGGGACGTCGCGGTACGCCCGAATGAACGGTGTCGCGAACGCGAGCAGGGCCACGGCGAGGATCGCGTACCGGGCCGCGGCGGCGTGCACGCCCTCGACAGCGATCAGGCCGACGACGATGCCGATCGCCTGGGGTCCGTAGATGGCGCTCGAGATGTAGCCGCGCTGGCCGTCGGGTACCTCGTCGGCGATGGCCGCGGTCAGGCCGGCCATCGCCATGTTCGCCCCGAGCGACGCCGCGGCCCAGGCCAGGCCGACCGCAATCCACGTCGTCTGCAACCCGGTCAGCAACAGCCCGGCGGCGTAGACGCCAACCCCGGCGATGACCCACACCCGGCGTCGGCCCAACCGCGAGCGGGTCCGATCGCACAACGCGCCGAACAACGGCAGCGTGATCAGCGCGACGATGCCGACCAGCCCGTTGATCAGTCCGAAGTCGCGCACCTTGTGGGCGGGGTCGATGTCGTCGAGCTGATCGGGCAGGGCGAGCTGCACCGGCACCAGGGTCGCCATCCATACGCCCAGCCACACCAGCGAGAAGCGGGCCGTCCAGGCGCGCGAGACGGGGACGGTCGGCTCGGTGACTGCGACAGCCGGAGCGCTCATCCCGCGCGCGCCTGCGCCGAGGCCGGTCGGCCGAGCACCCGGTCGAGGTAGGTGTTGCCGAGCATCCCGTCCGGGTCGAGCCGATCGCGCAAGGCGACGAACTCGTCGAAGCGCTGGTAGCGCTCTCTGAGCGTTGCGGCGGACAGCCCGTGCAGCTTGCCCCAGTGCGGCCGGCCGCCGACCTCGCCGGCCAGCTGCTCGAGCGCGCCGAAGTAGGCGTCGCGGTCGGGCGCGCCGGGCGGCACGTGCACGGCGATGTAGGCCGAGTCGCGCTCGAACGCCGTGGACAGCGTGATGTCGTCGGCGGCGGCCACCCGCACCTCTACCGGGAAGGCGATGTTCCAGGTACTGGCGTCGACCATACGTCGCAGTTCGGAGAGGACGGCCACCAGCGACGAACGTGGGATCGCGTACTCCATCTCGACGAACCGCACCCGCCGCGGCGACGTGAACACCCGATGCGACACGTCGGTGTAGCTGCGACTGCCCAGTGCCCGGGCGGCCACCTGGTTCAGCGGGCGCACCAGCCGGGGCACCCGCCGTCCGGTCGCGATTGCGCCGCCGAACACGGTGTTGGACAGGAACTCGTCACCCAGCCAGGCCCGCCATTTGGGCAGCGGCGACAGGGCGTCGAGGCCCAGCCGCATGTTCCGCTTGGTCAGCACGCGGGACGTGTGCGGGAACCAGTAGAACTCGAAGTGGTCGATGCCGTCGGCCAGCTCGTCGAAGGTGGCCAGCACGTCGGACAGCTCGGCGCCGCCCTCCTCGGCGTGTAGGGCGAACGCCGGCACGGTCTGCAGGGTGACTGTAGAAATGACGCCCAGCGCGCCGAGGCCGACGCGGGCCGAGCCGAACACGTCCGGATGAACATCGGCCGAGCAGTTCAGCACCGATCCGTCCGCCAGGACGAGCTCCAGCCCGCGGATCTGCGTGGCCAGGCCACCGAACCGGGCGCCGGTGCCGTGCGTGCCGGTGGAGAACGCGCCGGCGACGGTCTGCTCGTCGATGTCGCCGAGATTGGTCAGCGCCCGCCCGGCGTGCTGCAGCAGGGCGTTCAGCCGATGCAGCGGCATGCCGGCCTGGACGGTGACGAGGCCCCCGTCGAACTTGACGAGGTCGGCGTGCCGGTCGAGGCGGAGCTGGACCGCGTTGTCGGGGCGGCCGATGCCCGTGAACGAGTGACCGGCGCCGATCGGACGGATGCGATCGCCGTACCGGCGAGCCCGTTCGACGGCGCGGACGATGCCTTCGGTGTCACGGGGGCGCACCACGCGGATCGCGTCCGCGGTCTGGTTGCCGGCCCAGTTCGACCAGGCCGTGCGCTCGCCCGGCATTGGCTCACGATGACTTGGACGCTCGCCCAAGTCAAGCGCTCCAGACCATTGACTTTGTCGGACGCCCGGCCGACCCTGGCCTGATCATGCCTTCGCGTCCTGTGCCCGTACGCCGCCCGTCCGACGAGCGACGGCGCGATCTCGTCGAGGCGGCACTGAGGGTGATGTCCCGCGACGGCGTAGCGGCCGCGTCCACCCGGGCGATCACCACCGAGGCCGGCATGGCCCAGTCGCGGTTCCACTACTGCTTCCGCTCCAAGGCCGAGCTGCTGCGCGAGGTCGTCGAGACGATGGTGCGCAACCAGGTGACGTCCGCACTGGCCGCGGTACGCGGCGCGCCGGCCGTCGGTCCAGGTGCCTCGGCCAGCACAGCGCTGCGGGCTTATGCCCAGCACCTGGTCGACCATCCCGAGCAGCACCTGCTCAGCTACGAGCTGACCCAGTACGCGCTGCGTACGCCGGGGCTGGCCCAGCTCGCCGCCCAGCAGTACGAGGCGTACCTGGACGGGGCGGCCGAGGTGCTGGCCGCGCTGGGCATCACCGATCCGTCCGCGCCGCGCCTGGTCGTAGCGCTGCTGGACGGCGTCACCCTGCAGTGGTTGGTCGATCGCGACGTCGAGGCGGCGGTGGCCGTACTCGAACGGTTCGCCGACCTGTTCGCGCCACCGATGCGACCGAGGCGGGCCGGATGATGCTGCGCCTGGACGTCGCCACCCGCGACCTCGACCCGCCGTTCGCCGTCGTGGATCTGGCCGCGCTGCGGACGAACGCGGCCGACCTGGTCCGCCGGGCGGCCGGCAAGGCGATCCGGGTGGCCAGCAAGTCGGTGCGCAGCCGGGCGATCCTGCGGACGGTGCTGGCCCAGCCCGGATTCCACGGCGTGCTCGCGTACACGCTCGCCGAGGCGTTGTGGCTGGCCGACGAGTTCGACGACATCGTCATCGCCTACCCCACCGTCGAGCGCGCCGCCCTCAAGCAGCTCGCGGCCGACCCCCAGGCGGCCGCGAGCGTAACCCTCATGGTCGACAGCGTCGAGCAGCTGAACTTCGTCGACGACGTCGTGCCCTCCGATCGTCCGCCGATGCGCGTCTGCCTCGACCTCGACGCGTCGTTGCGGGCGCTCGGCGGGCGGCTGCACCTCGGGACGCGGCGTTCGCCGGTACACGACCCGGGTGAGGCGGCCGAGCTGGCCCGGCTGATCGACGACCGGCCCGGGTTCCGGCTGGTTGGGCTGATGGCCTATGAGGGGCAAGTGGCCGGTCTGGCCGACGACCCGGTCGGGCAGCGACTGCGCGGGCCGGCCATCCGGGCGATGAAGGCGGCATCGGTCCGCGAACTGGCTCAGCGCCGGGCCACCGTGGTGGCGGCGGTCGAGCAGGTGACCAAGCTCGAGTTCGTCAACGGCGGGGGCACGGGCAGCGTCGAGACCACCGTGGCCGAGTCGGCGATCACCGAGGTGGCGGCCGGCTCCGGCCTGTACGCGCCGGCACTGTTCGACCGCTACCGCTCGTTCAGGGGCCGGCCGGCCGCGCTGTTCGCGCTCGGCGTGACCCGACGGCCGGCGCCCGGCATCGTCACCGTGGCCGGAGGAGGGTGGATCGCGTCCGGCCCGTCCGGCGGCGACCGGCAACCCGTCCCGACTTATCCAGCCGGGCTGCGTTTACTCGGTACGGAGGGGGCCGGCGAGGTGCAGACGCCCCTCGTCGGCGCCGCGGCCGACACGCTACGGGTCGGTGATCGGGTCTGGTTCCGGCACGCCAAGGCCGGTGAGCTGTGCGAGCACGTCGACTCGCTGCATCTCGTCGACGGTGATGAGATCACCGCGGTGGTCCCAACCTATCGAGGAGAAGGCAAGACATTTCTATAAGAGGCGGCATGACCCCCAGCATCCGCCGCCTGATCGTCGCCGCGCAGCGGTAGTGCTGCTCGGAGGAACCGCCGTCGTCGCCGGTGCGGAGACCAGTCCGAAGGCCGCGGTACGCGGCGCGCCGACCGTCGGTCCAGGCGCCTCGGCCAGCACGGCCGTCGACGACTACTGCCTCGGCCAGTGCAAACGACATGCCGCCGGGCACCAACGGCAGCGCCACTCTCGCGCAGATCCTTGCCTTCAAGGCACTCGGCACCAAGCCCGCGCACACCGATGACCAGCTCCCGACGTACGCCAGCCTGGTCGACAACTACGCCGGGCTGACCGATGAGACGCTGAGCAGCTACTTCAACGACTCATCGTTCGGCGTGCCGGCCGAGCAGGTGGCCAGCACAATGCGCCCGGGTGGACGCTCCGACGTGACGATCGTGCGCGACAAGGCCACCGGCACGCCACACATCTTCGGCACCACACGCGCCGGTACGGAATATGGCGCCGGCTACGCCGCCGGACAGGACCGGCTCTGGATGATGGACGTCTTCCGCCATGTCGGACGGGGCGAGCTGTCTTCGTTTGCGGGCGGCTCGGCGTTTAACCGGGCGCTGGAGCAGCAGTTCTACCTGAACGGGGCCTACACCGAGGACGAACTGCAGGCCCAGGTCGGCCGCGTCGCCGCCAGTGGCCCGCGCGGCGCGCAGGCTTACCAGGACATGACCGACTATCTGGCCGGCCTGAACCGCTACATCGCCGATGCCAAGGCCGGGCTGTACTTCCCGGGCGAGTACGACCTGACCGGCAACGCCAACATCCTGACCGGCGACGGCATCCAGCCGTTCAAGGCGACGGACCTGGTGGCGATCGGCGCACGCAGAGCGCCAGGCTCCGTCCGCGCGCGGCGAACTGGCGGGCCATCTCGGCGCCCGGCCCGGAACTCGCGCCGGTGATGAGGATGTTCTGGCGCATCAGGCCGACTTCTTCCGCGGCTTGCGGGCCGGCTTGGTCAGGGTGGCCACGTAGTCGACCATGACGTCGAGCACCGCCCGGGTGCGTTCGGTGTCGTGATCGACCAGCCACGTGGTCGTCGCGCCGTCGATCATCGTCACGACCATACGGGCCAGTACGGACATCTCGAGCTGCCACTCGACGCCGGCCAGCTCGGCGGCGGTGGTGAGCAGTACGGTGGCCGACTCGTAGTACTGCCGGTACTGCTCGTCGGCCAGATCGCGCAGCTCGGCTGTACGCAGCGCGTGGTGGTTGAGCTCGAACAGCACCTGCTCGTGGCCCGGGTTCTTCTCCAGATGTGCGAGGTAACCGTCGACGGCCTGCCGCAGCGTCTCGCGGATGTTGCGACCCGGCTGCATGGCTGCCCGCGCTGCCTCACGCTCGGACTCGGCCAGCATGATGATCAGCTCGCGCAGCAGCTCGTTGCGCGAGCGGAAACAGTAGTGGAACGTCGCGAGCGCCATGCCGGCCTCGGCGGCGATCGCCCGGGTGGTGCCGGCGGCCACGCCGTCGCGCGACATCACCCGCACCGCGGCGGCCAGCAGCTCGGCCCGCCGGGCGTCGGCCGACATCCGGGGCATGACGCTTCCTCCGTCTCAGACGATCGTCTGGGTCATCGTAATCAGCTCGCGCGCTCGTCCGACCGCTTCCCCTCCGCTCCGACGAGCTTTCGGCGGGAAATCTGGTTCGACGGGAGGGGAAGCGGTCCGAACGGTCGAGGGACCAGGTAGGTCTAGCCCTACCTCGAACCGGCCGATTAGGCCCAGTGAGCTGAGCCGCCGATTCGCCGAGTCTTGAGCTATCGATCAACACCGAGGAGATGCCATGAACTCGTACGAAGTGCTCCGCCTCGATGGGGTGCGCAAGGTGCACGGCCGCGGAGCCGGCGCCGTTATCGCGCTGAGCGGGGCGAGCCTGTCCGTCGCGGCCGGGACGTTCCTCGCCGTCATGGGACCGTCCGGTTCGGGTAAGAGCACCCTGCTCAACTGCGCAGCCGGGCTGGAGACGCCGACCGAAGGCACCGTGACGGTCGGCGGCACCGGGCTGGCCGGCCTGGACGATGTCGCCCTGACCCAGTTCCGCCGCGGCCACATCGGCTTCGTGTTCCAGGACTTCAACCTGCTGCCGTACCTCACCGCCTACCAGAACGTCGAGCTACCACTGCGGCTCGGCGGGGCCCGCGTCGACCGCCGCCGGATCGCCGCGGTGCTCGACCGGGTCGGGATGGCCCACCGGCTGGACCGGCTGCCGGCCCAGCTGTCCGGCGGCGAGCAGCAGCGGGTCGCCGTGGCCCGGGCGCTGGTCACCCGGCCCAGCGTGATCTTCGCCGACGAGCCAACGGGCTCCCTCGACTCGGCCAGCGCCGCCCAGGTGCTCGGCCTGCTGCGCGATGCGGTCCGGACGGCCGGCCAGACCGTCGTCATGGTCACGCACGACCCGGTGGCCGCATCGCGCGCCGACTCGGTGCTGTTCCTGGCCGACGGCGAGCTGGTCAGCCACATGGACCGCCCGGACGCCGAGGCGGTCGCTCAACAGCTGCTTGTCGCATCTCACCGGACGGCGGCCGCGTGATGTACAGGCTGGCTGTTCGTTCGGTCCGATCGCGGTTGACGTCGTTCACGGCCTGCGGACTGGCCGTGTTTCTCGGCGCGACGCTCGTCCTGGCGTTCCTGACCTTGCTCAGCACGGGGACGGCGCCCGGGGTGAGCAGCGACGACCGGTCCACGCTGACCACGATGGCCGGCGTGGTGGGCGGCTGGGGCGTGCTGATCGTCATCTTCGCCGTCGTCTCGGCAATGCAACTGGCGGTGCGGCAGCGGTCCGAGGAGTTCGCGCTGTTGCGCACCATCGGCACGACGCCTGATCAGGTCCGCCGCATCGTGCTGGGCGAGGCGGTGCTCGTCGCGAGCGTCGCCTCGATCGCCGCGCTCCTTCCCGGATGGCTGGCCGGCAAGGGTTTGTTGGCCACGCTGCGACGAGCGCACCTGGTGTCGGCCCACGTGCACCACCACGCCGGCATCGCCCCGATGGTGATCACCGTCGTCGCCATGCTGCTCGCCGCGGGCGTCGCCGCCCGGTTCGCGGCCCGCCCGGCACTGGCCGGCTCGGCCACCTCGGCGCTGACGGCCAGCCGGGTCGGGCCGACACGCCTGTCCCGCCGCCGGTTCTGGCTCGGCATCGCGTTGGCCGGTCTCGGGCTGAACTATTCGGTGATGGCGATGACCATGGGCAACGACGACGGCGACAAGTTCGCCGCGATGAGCATGGCCGGCCCGGCTGTCGTGTTCGGCTCGATGGGGCTGGCCGTGTTCGCGCCGATACTGCTGCGGAATGCCGCCCGCATCGCCGGCCCCGTCCTCGAGCGGACGCCGGTTGGGCACCTGGCCGCCATCGCGATCCGGCAACGGGCATTCGAGCTGTCCGGGGCGCTGATGCCGGTCATCGTCCTGGTCGGCGTCGCCACCGGCACGCTGTACATGGTCGGCATCGATGCGGACAACGGAGAGCTCGAGGCGCACGACGTGGCCACGAACAGCACCGAACTGCTCAACCTGGTGGTCGTCGGAATGGTGTGCCTGTTCGCTGCGATCATGGTGGTGAACGCGCTGGCGGCGTCGATCGCGGCCCGGCGCCGAGAGTTCGGCCGGCAGCGGCTGGCCGGTTCGACCCAGGGACAGGTGACGACTATGGCGCGCATCGAGGCGGCGCTGATCGCGGCCACCGGCATCGTGGCCGGTGGGGTGGCCTCGCTCGCGGGCGTCGTCCCCTACACGATCGTCAAGACGTCCGGGTTCCTGCCGACGACGTGGCCCTGGCTGTTCCCGCTGGTCGCCGGGCTGGCCACCGCGGTCACGATCGGTGCCACGACGGTCGCCAGCCGACGCGTGCTGCGTACCCCGGCCGTCGAAGCGGCGGCGGCCTGATGCACCGACCCGTCCTCGGCACGGTCGTGGCGGTCGGGCTCAGCCTGGCCGCCACGCTCGGCTGGGCGTTCGGCGGGCAGGGCTACTTCTGGCCGCGCTGGATCTGGTTCGGGCTGGGCATCCCGGTGGCCCTGGCCTGGTCGCTGCGCTGGGCGGGGCAACGCCCGCCCGGCCGGCCCCGCCGCCTGGCCGTGCACGCGGCGATCAGCGTGGTGGTGGCGGCCCTCGAGATCGTCGCCTGGCTGCTCACCGGGCTCGGCCTGTTCTGGCCGATCTTCCCGATCCTCGTTCTGGCCGCGCTGTACGCCGGCCACGCCTGGCTGCTGCCCCGGCTGGCCCCCGAGCGCGAACGAGAACTGCTGCAGCGGGTCAGCGCCCTGACCCGATCGCGCAGCGGCGCCCTGGACATCCAGGCGGCCGAGCTGCGGCGCATCGAGCGCGATCTGCACGACGGTGCCCAGGCCCGCATCGTCTCGCTCGGCATGAGCCTGGGCCTGGCCGCCAAGCTGGTTCGCACCGACCCGGACGCGACGGCCAGCCTGCTCGACGAGGCGCGGGCCAGCACCGTGGCCGCGTTGGACGAGTTGCGCGACGTCGTGCACGGCATCCACCCGCCGGTACTGGCCGACCGCGGCTTGGCCGGCGCCGTCGAGGCGTTGGCGCTCGACCTGGCCGTGCCCGTTCGGGTGACCGCCGACGTTCCCGCGCGGCTACCCGCCCCGGTCGAGTCAGCCGCCTACTTCGCCACTGCCGAGTGCCTGGCCAACGTCGTGAAGCACTCCGGGGCGCACCGGGCCTGGGTCGACCTGGCCTACCGCGACGGCCGGCTCACCGTGCTCGTCGGCGATGATGGCCATGGCGGCGCGCGCCTGGACCACGGCAGCGGCCTGTCGGGCGTGGCCCGTCGGCTCGAGGCGTTCGACGGCACGGTGCAGGTCGACAGTCCGGCCGGCGGACCGACAGCGATCACGATGGAGGTGCCATGCGCGTCGTCATCGCCGAGGACCTAGCCCTCCTCCGCGACGGCCTCACCCGCCTGCTGCAGGCCAGCGACATCGAAGTCGTGGCGGCGGTCGGCGATCCGGGGGCGCTGGCCGAGGCGCTGAACGAGAAGCAGCCGATCGACCTGGCCATCGTCGACGTGCGCATGCCGCCCACGTTCACCAACGAGGGGCTGACCGCCGCTATCGAGGCGCGGGCCACCACGCCGGGTCTGCCGGTGCTCGTGCTCAGCCAGTACGTCGAGCGGCTGTACGCCCGGGAGCTGATGCAGTCCGGCGACGGCGGCATCGGCTACCTGCTCAAGGACCGGGTCGCCGACGTCGACGCCTTCCTCGACGCCGTGCATCGGGTGGCCGCCGGCGGCACGGTGCTCGACCCGAAGGTGGTGACCGGACTGCTCAGCCACGCTGAACGTTCGTCGGCGATTGCGCGGCTCACCGCCCGGGAGCGCGAGGTGCTCGGCCTGATGGCTGAAGGGCTGTCCAACGCGGCCATCGCCTCGTCGCTGGTGGTCACCGACAAGGCGGTGGGCAAGCACATCAGCAACATCTTCATGAAGCTCGACCTGCCCGACGTGCCCGACCACAACCGGCGCGTGCTCGCCGTGCTGAAGTACCTGCAACAGTCGGAGTAGCCGCGGTTACCGCGACGGGTTGACGACTGGCGCGCGCTCGCCCCGCAGGCTGGGCAGCATGCTGATCAAACTGATTCTCGTGCTGCTCGTGGTAGATGTCGCCCGTCGGGTGCACCGACTGCGCCGGCGGCTGGCGTGACCTCAATCTTGGCCGTTCGGACGGCGGTGCGCCCCTCGAACGGCCAAAACCGCATCGAGCGCGTGCTACCGGGTCGGGGCTGCGCTGATCGCCGCCGGCCTGGTGCACCTCGTCGTGGCGCTGAGCTACCCGCGACCGTGGCTCGGGCCGCTGTCCTGGCGCAAGCCGGCGACGTTCGGGGTGTCGTTCGGGCTGACCCTTGTCGCGATCACTTGGGGTGGCGTCGTACCTGCGGCTGTCGCGCCGTTTCCGCGCGTTGCTGCTCGGCGTCTTCGCCGTTGACTGCGTCGTCGAGGTCACCGGCATCACCGTGCAGGCCTGGCGGCACGTGCCCTCGCACCTGAACAACACCACGCCGCTCAATGCGGTGATCGCGTTCAGTCTGGCGTTCGGCGGGGGTGTGCTGATCGTGGTGCTCGGCACCGTACTGATCCGCGGCGGCCACCGGGCCCAGGCCTACGACGACGCCGGCTTCCTGAAGTGGTTCCACGCGGTGACGCTGCACGGGATGCCGTTGCTGGCGTGGTGGCTGGCCCGCGCCTGAGGGAGCGCCGTCCGACCCCGGCCCACGCCATGATCCACGGCGTCAGCCCTGGGGCGCAGTGATCCACGACGGCAGCCAGACGTCGTCGAGCTCGTAACTGTGACGGTGCGCGCGGAGGTAGTCGAGCAGCATCGCGAGCCCGTGGTGGGTGTTCCCGTCGACCCAGATGACGTAGAGCGGGAACAGCGGCGTCGGCCGCACGATCGGGATTCGCCGCAGGTCGTAGCTGGCCGGCCACAGGTAGCGGCTGCGATGCCCGACGAGCGTGGCCAACTGGCGCGAGTCCGCGATCTCCTCGAGGAGCGGTTCGTTGCCGAAGTTCGGGCCGACCATGTCGATCGTCAGTCCGAAGGCGGCCGCGAGTTCCTGGTAGTAGAGGCCGGCCTCGCTCTCGGTCGGCAGGCCGGGCATCCAGATGGGGTGGTCGACGAGCTGCTCGGGTGTGAGCTGCGGGTGGTCCGCGAGCCGGTGACGCGGGCCCAGGAGCAGCTCGTGCCGCTCGTGCACGACCCGAGCTGCGTGCAGCCCGGTGGGGACCCGTCCCGCGCTCGCGGCCAGCGCGCGAAACGTGGCATCGACGGTTCCGGCGGCCACGGCGGCCAGCGCCCCGTCGACGTCGATGTCGGGCAGCGTCACGACGTCGAGGTCGATGTCGGGGTGCTGCTGATGGAACGTGTGGAGCAGAACGGCCGGCGCGATGCGACGGTTCAGGACGTCGATGCGCAGCGCCCGGCGGGCTGGCAGTACTGACGCGAGCGCCCGCTGCGCGGCGCGCAGTAGCTCGCGGGCGTGGGGCAGCAATGCCTGACCGTCGATGCTGAGCCGCACGCCCCGGGGACCGCGCACGAACAGTCGAGCGCCGAGTTCCCGCTCGAGGGTCGCGATGCGTTTCGACACCGCCTGCTGGGTGATGGCCAGCTCGTCGCCGGCGGCCTGGAATTGCCCGGTGTCGGCGACCGCGACGAATGTCCGCACCGCATCAAGGTCCACCCGGCGAAGCTATTACGACAACGGCTGGTTGTGCCGTACTGGTGTGTCGGTTGTTTGAGGCGGGCGCCCCCATTCGGTTGGCTGCGCGAGTGCAGTTCGTCGCGGGACTCGGCCGGCGATTCGGCTGGCTGTGGGCCGCCTACACGGTGAGCACGTACGGAACCTGGCTGGGCTTCGGCGCCTTCTCCTACATCGCGATCAAGACGCTGCACGCCAGCACCGTCCAGGTCGCGGCGCTGTCCGCGGCCGGGCTGGCCGTCGGCGCGCTGGTGGCCGTGCCGCTGGGTCCGTGGGTCGAGTTCCGGCGCAAGCGGCCCGTGATGATCGCGATGGACCTGACGCGATTCGGGGCACTGGCCTCCATCCCGATCGCCTACGCGCTGGGCGGGCTGACGTTCGGTCAGTTGATCTCGGTCTCGGTCGTCGTGTCGGCCGCCAACATCGCGTTCACCGCCGCCAGCGGGGCGTTCGTCAAGACGCTCGTCGGACCGGGTCGGCTCCTGGTCGCGAACGCCCGGTTCGAGTCGACGACCTGGTCGGCCACGGCCCTGGGTCCGCCGCTCGGCGGGGCCGCGATCGGCCTGCTCGGTCCCGTGGTGACCGTCGTCGCCGACGCGCTCAGTTACCTGCTGTCCGCCCTCGGGATCGGCGCGATCGGCCGCGGCGAACCGGCCCCGCCGACCCCGCGAACCCGCCTGACCGTCGCCGGCTCGGCCGACGGCTGGCGCCACATCCTGCGCCACCGACCGCTGCGGCTGCTGTTCCTCAACGTCGTTCTGGTAAACGGCCTGATCATGGCCGGCGAACCACCGCTGGCGGTTCTCATGCTGGGCCGGCTCGGATTTCAACCGTGGCAGTACGGCCTCGCGTTCGCCGTCCCGTGTGCCGGCGGGCTGATCGGCTCGCGGCTCGCCCCACGCCTGGCCGCCCGCTACGGCAACGCCCGGGTCCTGCTCGTTTTCGGACGACTGCGCGCGTGCTGGCCCCTCGGCCTCGCCATGGTCCGCCCCGGCCTGGCCGGCCTGCTGATCGTGATGGCGACCGAACTGGGCCTGATCATCTGCGCGAGCATCTTCAACCCGGTGCTGGCCACCTATCGGCTCCAGGCCACCGAGGACGATCGCGTCTCGCGGGTGCTGTCGGCCTGGAAGGTGACCACCAGCGCCAGCATCGCGGCCTTGACCGCCCTGTGGGGATTGCTCGCCACCGCGACCGGCCCGCGCTTCGCCCTCGTCACGGCCGGGCTGTTGCTGCTCGCCACCCCGCTACTGCTGCGAGCCACCGCCTCGCCGGCGAGCGTCGAGGATCCCTCGCGGGTAGCCGGCTAGTCGGGCATGTCGCTGAAGCGGCTGTAGTGGCCCTGGAAGCTGACCGCCACGGTCGCGGTCGGCCCGTTGCGGTGCTTGGCGATGATGAGGTCGGCCTCGCCGGCCCGGGGCGATTCACGCTCGTACATGTCCTCGCGGTGCACGAGCAGGACCACGTCGGAGTCCTGCTCGATCGAGCCGGATTCGCGCAGGTCGGACAGCATCGGCTTCTTGTCGGTGCGCTGCTCGGGACCACGGTTGAGCTGCGACAGCGCGATGACCGGGACGTCGAGCTCTTTGGCCAGCAGCTTGATGGCCCGGGAGAACTCGCTGACCTCCTGCTGGCGCGACTCGACCCGCCGGCCGCTCGTCATCAGCTGCAGGTAATCGATGACGATCATCTGCAGGTCATGGCGCTGCTTGAGCCGTCGCGCCTTGGCCCGGATCTCCATCATCGTCAGGTTGGGCGAGTCGTCGAGGAAGAGCGGCGCCTCGGCCAGATCGCCGGCCCGCCGGGCCATGCGCTGCCAGTCGGTGTCGGTCATGTGCCCGGACCGCATGTTGCGCAGCGGCACCAGCGCCTCGGCCGACAGCAGCCGCATCATCAGCTCGAGCTTGCCCATCTCCAGGGAGAAGACGACGGTCGGCTTGAGGTGCTTGACGGCCGCCGACCGGGCGAAGTCGAGCGCCAGGGTGGACTTGCCCGAGCCGGGTCGGCCGGCCACGGTGATCATCTGCCCGGGATGCAGGCCGTTGGTGATCTCGTCGAGCCGGCTGAATCCGGTCGGGATGCCGGTGCCGACGCCGCCCGAGTCGGCGATGCGCTCGATCTCGGTCAGCGTGCCGGTGAGCAGCGACTCGATGTGGACGAAGTCCTCGCTGGTGCGCCGCTCGGTGACGTCGTAGACCTCGGCCTGAGCCCGGTCGACGACGTCGTCGATGCTGCCCACGATGTCGGACTGCCCGGTGGCGGTGTCGTAGCCCATCTGCACGATTCGCGTGCCGGCGGTGACCAGCCGGCGCAGGATCGCCTTCTCGGCCACGATCTGCGCGTAGTAGCCGGCGTTGGCCGCGGTGGGCACCGTCGAGATCAGCGTGTGCAGGTACGTGGCGCCGCCGACCCGGTTCATCTGCCCGGCCCGGGTCAGCTCGGCTGAGACCGTGACCGCATCCGCCGGCTCGCCCCGGGCGTACAGGTCGAGGATGGCGTCGTAGATCAGCTGGTGGGCCGGCCGGTAGAAGTCGGTGGGACGCAGCACCTCGACGACGTCGGCGATCGCGTCCTTGGACAGCAGCATGCCGCCGAGCGCCGACTGCTCGGCCGGGATGTCTTGCGGCGGCGTGCGGTCGTACTGCGCCTGCTCGTAACCCGACGGCGCGACGCGCGTGTCGTCAGCGAGCGCCACGGCGCTCCCTCCCCCTCTGGATGGCGTGCCACCCCGGCCTCAGCGGGTCCCGGTCCATACCTGCAAGGATCCGGCCCGATACGACAATTTCCGTGGCAGCGCACCGCCCGAACGGCGCACTGCAGGTCGATGCCGATCTGGTCGCCCGCACCGCTGCGCCCCCGCGCCCCACGAATTGGATGGATCAGCCCGCCCCGGTCGATGACCGTAGGGCCGGGCGCCCCAGAACATCAATCTCAGTTGTGTACACACCTGGGGATAACCTTGTGGGCAGCTTGTAGATCAGGCGTGGACGAGCCTGTGAGTTTCCGTCGCAGAACGTCTGAAACTCCCGGGATTGCTGGCTTGCGTCGTCCACCGCCTGTGGAGAACAACTTTCTCAGCATTGTCGCTCGGCCGTGTCCGCGACGTGTGGATCGGGCTGTGCACACAGCGACGCCCCGGCCACCGCAGGTGGAGCCGGGTGCTTCTCGCACCCCTCCGGCCATTACCTCCCGCACCTCCACTCATTCCCTCCCGCATCTCCGCCCATGATCAACAGCAAGTAATGGTCGCTCCAGCGGCCAGAATCCGCTGTTGATCACGAAACGGGGGGCGAGGCGAAACGGGGGGCGAAACGGGGGGTCGAAACGGGGCACAACGCGGGGGGCGAAACGGGGCACGAAACGGGGAGCCGAAACGGAGGTCGAAACGGGGGGTCGAAACGGGGGGCGAAGCGGGCCAGGCGCAGCGGCACCAGGCACGGCGACGCCCCGACCACGGTGAGCGTGGCCGGGGCGTCGGGCAGCGACGATCAGACCGCGGTGACGTCCACCGGAACCGTGGCGACCACGTCCGGGTGCAGTTCGACGGTGACGCTGTGCGAGCCGGTCGTCTTGATGTGGCCGGGCAGCTGGATGCGCTTGCGGTCCAGCAGCGGGCCACCGGCCTGCTTCACAGCCGAGGCGATGTCGCCTGCGGTGATCGAGCCGAACAGCTTGCCGCCCGCGCCGGCCCGGGCGCCGAGCGTGACGTGCAGCGACTCGAGCTGCGACTTGATCTCTTGGGCGTGGCTGCGGTCGCGGATCTCGCGCGCGTCGCGGGCGCGCCGGATCTGGGCGATCTGCCGCTCGGCGCCTTTGGTCCAGGCGATTGCCGAACCGCGCGGGATCAGGAAGTTGCGGCCGTACCCGTCGGCCACCTCGACGATGTCGCCGGCCAGGCCGAGCCCGGCCACCTCACGAGTAAGGATCAGCTTCATCGGTCGATCACCGAGCCGTCGACGTGTAGGGCAGCAGCGCCATCTCGCGGGCGTTCTTGATCGCCTTGGCGATCTCGCGCTGCTGCTGGGCGCTCACCCCGGTGACCCGGCGGGCCCGGATCTTGCCGCGGTCGGAGATGAACTTCCGCAGCAGGGTGGTGTCCTTGTAATCGATGTAGTCGATCTTGGCTGCGGTGAGCGGGTTCTGCTTCTTCTTGGGCTTGCGAATAGGTGGTTTTGCCATGGTGTCTTTCTCCTAGAAGGGGGGCTCGTCGGTGCTACCGGCCGGCGGGGCCGAGCCCCATGGGTCGTCGGCGGGCGCGCCGCCACCGGAGCCCCCGGAACCGCCGAAGCCACCGCCGGTCGAGGACCCACGCTGGGTGCGGTTGACCTTCGCTGTCGCGTAGCGCAGCGACGGGCCGATCTCGTCGACGTCCATCTCGACGACGGTGCGCTTCTCGCCCTCGCGGGTCTCGAACGAGCGCTGCTTGAGCCGGCCCTGAGCGACCACGCGCATACCGCGCTGCAGCGACTCGGCGACGTTCTCGGCCGCCTGCCGCCAGATCGAGCAGCGCAGGAACAGCGCCTCGCCGTCCTTCCACTCGTTGGTGTTGCGGTCGAACGTGCGCGGGGTGGACGCGATCGTGAAGCTCGCGACCGCCGCGCCCGACGGGGTGAAGCGCAGCTCCGGGTCGGCGGTCAGGTTGCCGACCACGGTGATGGTGGTTTCACCAGCCATGCCGACTCCTTACCGAGCGTCCGGCCGCAGGACCTTGGTCCGCAGCACCGACTCGTTGAGGTTGAGTTGCCGGTCGAGTTCGAGGACGCTGGCCGGCTCGGCCTGCAGGTCGATGACCGCGTAGATGCCCTCGGCGTGCTTGTCGATCTCGTAGGCCAACCGACGTTTGCCCCAGATGTCGACCTTCTCGACGGAGCCGCCGTCCTTCTTGACCACGTTCAGGAACGTGTCGAGCGACGGGGCGATGGTGCGCTCCTCGAGTGACGGATCGAGGATCACCATGACTTCGTAATGGCGCATGACAGTGCCATTCCTCCTATGGGCTCATCGGCCGTGGACGGTCCACGGCAGGAGGGTGCCGCACGGGTGCGACAAGTTTGCGGACTCCGCAAACCGCGCCAGAGTACCTGGCGATGGCCCCTAACTCGAAATCGCGGCGGCGGCTGCGGCACTCGCGGGCACCCCTCGATGATCAACACGCCGTCAGCTGGCGATATCGCACGCTCGATGGCTGTTGATCACCTGGTTGCGCGACGACGCCCGACGGCGCCCCTCGACGACGAGGCTCGGGCGGTGACCCTCAGGAGGCGAGTGGGCTGTGACGATCAGGACGCGAGTGGGCTGTGACGATCAGGAAGCCGTCCGGCGCATCAGGTACAGGCGCGCGTAGGTGGCCGTGACCAGCGACAGCGCGATGATCGCCAGGATGGCCAGCAGTACCGGCATCTGCCCGGCCGGCGCCCGGTTGGCGGCCAGGTCGATCGGCTGCCCGCTACGGAGCGGCACAGGTGGCGCCGCATCGCCGCCGGAGCCATCGGCAACCGCGCCACCGCTGAGGCTGTTCGGCACCGCGCCGCTGCCGCCGTGCAGACCGTTCAGCAGCACCGAGTTGAGCGCCACGTCCGGGTTGTGGCCGCTGCCCTCGTTCGGGCCGTAGCCCTTGGGCACGA
>DATBER010000199.1:0-95750 GCA_036558905.1 Jatrophihabitantaceae bacterium
GGTCCAGGACGGCTGCAGCGTCGGGATGGCTGCGCTCGAGGTCGCGCTGGCCGTGGGCGTGTCGGTCGGCACGCAGCTCGGCGTGTCGGAGTCGGACGACTCGGTGTCCGGTCCCCCGGGGTGCACCGTCGGGGCGGGCGGGACCGTTGTTGCCGGGGCCGAGGTGAGCACCGTCGGGTCGGGGCAGGGAGTGTTCTCGTGGGCGCTCGCGCCGCGACCGGGTAGCGCGACTGCCAGAAATATCCCGGATGCGACCCACAGAGCAGCGACAAATGCCCCGCCGACCCGATTACGGCGTGTCATCTGAGTGTCGATCCTCTGTGTCCAGTGCCCGGCCGCCCGACCTGGGCATCGTGTGTGTCGCGCGTTCAGGTGGTCCAACGAGTTGGGCGTTACTGCGGTTCGCCCTTTGTTAGCCCCGCCTGAGAAGGATAGCCGCGGGTGACCGATCGCGGGACTCCTCGCAGTGAGAATGTTGCCCGATAGCGGGCCACCACGCATCCGCTAGCACCGCCCGGCGCGCCGGGCCCATGGGCTAGACTCGCAACTCGCTCGTCCGGGTGGCGGAATGGCAGACGCGCTAGCTTGAGGTGCTAGTGCCCTTTACTGGGCGTGGGGGTTCAAGTCCCCCCTCGGACACGTTCGCTAACCACCCGCGCCAGTGGATGACGCCCGTAGAGCTGAGCGTTGCCCCCGGCGCGGGCAGGTCGTCCAGCGCCGGGGGCAACGCTCTCAGCATCAGCCGGCCGGCGGCGGCCTCGCTCAAACAGTCGGATCATGGTGGTGTCGGGCCGGACGGCGTATCTGCGAGGGCAGCAGCCGTCGTGCCCGATGTTGGCCAATCGTGGTCTCCTCGAGCTGGCCGGTAGCCGGGTCGATTCCGCACCAGCCCGGATACGAACACGTAGCTGCCCGCTCGCACAGCTTGGCTGTACAGCGCCGATGCCAGCGCTTCGGTGAACGTGATCATGTGTCGCGGCATCCAGGGCTACCCCCTGAGGGTCAGCACCGTCTCGAGGTAGGTAGCGCGGATGGCGAGATCGCCGCTTCGGTGAACGTTGTGGGCACGCGCCAGCGCGGCGAGGTCGGCAGCCAGACTGCGCTGATCGGAGGCGGACAGCGCCTCGAAGGCCTGCAGCGTCGGGCCGTACCAGCGGCGGAAGAACGCGACGTAGTCCTCGGCCGAGGTGAACCGGAATGTGTACGCCCGCTCGGTCGAGTGAGCCTGCGCGATCTGGTCGCCGAACAGGTCCGCAAGATGCTTCTCGGTCCCCCACAGCAGCGGCGACGCGACGCCGGCCGGCGGGGCGAGATACCGCGAGATGCGACGGAACATCTGGCCGATGAACCCCTCCGGCGTCCACGACGCGAGCGCGATCCGCCCGCCCGGCCGGGTCACCCGCAGCATCTCGGCAGCCGTCTTCCGGTGGTCGGGTGCGAACATCGACCCGAAGACCGACAACACCGCATCGAACTCGTCCTCGACGAACGGCAATGCCTCGGCATCCCCGGTGTGGAACTCTGCGTCAAGTCCCTCGGTCACCGCGCGCTCGCGCGCCGACTCCAGCAGCGCCGGCACGTAATCGACCCCGACCGCCGTCGTGCCGGACCGTGCAGCGGCCAGGGTCGCGTTGCCGTTGCCGCACGCCACGTCGAGCACACGCCAACCGGCGTGCAGGTCTGCGGTGTCGGCCAGCAACTCGCTCACCAACACGATCCGCGCCGCGACTGCGGTGTAGTCGCCGCTCGCCCAGGTGTGCTGTTGTCGCGTCTTTACCAGCGAGAGGTCCGGCTCGGTCGTCGTACTGCTCATGTCATTCCTCCTTGTTCCGACCAGCCCTGGTGGCCGTCGGCACAAGCCAGCATCTGCGCCGTCAACCGGCGCAACGAGTAACCGCTTCGTACCGGCCGAGCGAACCGACCGGGCGCCCCAAACGGGACAGAGCGCAGTCGAGAGCGGCCCATCCGCTCGCCAAGTCGAGCGAATCCAGGTACAACTTTCGTACTAGTCCGCCGCCGAGGCGACGAAGGAAAGTGGTTCAGTGACCCGCTATACCGACTACTGCCCAATCGGGACGGGCATCGAAGTGCTCGGCGACCGCTGGACGCCACTGGTGATCCGCGAGATGTCGGTCGGCGCGAGCGGCTTCAACGAGATCCACCGCGGCATCCCCCGCATCAGTCGTACGCTTCTCGCCCAGCGGTTACGCGCGATGGAGGCCCGCGGCCTGCTGAGCCGAGAGGTTGGCGCGCACGGCCGGCCCGGGCGCTACACCCTCACGGACGCGGGGCACGAACTAGTGCCGATCGTCTGGTCGGTCGGCGCCTGGGCGGCTCGCTGGCTGTACGCCGACCCGACCGAAAGTATCTGCGACGGGGAGTCGCTGCTGTGGCGCATGCACCAGCGCGCCGACGAGACGAACCTGCCTGCGCTGCCCACCGTTGTCCACATGATCCTCATGGGAGCCGGCGGCGCCGAAGGATGGCTCGACATCGACCGCGACGGCATTACCGTCTGCAAAGACGACCAAGGCAAGGACATTGACCTGGTCGTCCAGGCAGACACCGGCCACATGTACAAGTGGCTGGCCGGGATCACGCCGTTCCGAGCCATCCTCGCTTCCGGCCACGTCCGGCTGATCGGTCCCAGCCGCCTGGCTCGCAGCTTTCCGACCTGGTTCTCTCCTGCGCCCTTCGGCCAGGAGCTGCGCCGCTCGTCGCGACGGCTGCAAGCCCGTCCCGCCTGACGAGCCACGCAGCCTCTCGATTGTGAAGACGGCCGTGTGAATGTCGGCGAGCAACGACGAATCCACGTCGCCACCTCGTTGTTCGGAGGCGCAGCGCTCGCCGCCGCGCGGTGCACCACGGGCTTGCCGATCGCTCGTAGAGACGATTCGCCATCGGCCCACGGCACGTACGTCGGTTTCGTGGGTGGCCTGCCGTTGCACGAGCGGCGAGCGGACGCGCGACCGATGGCGCTGGGCGACGGGCTGTCGCTGCTGTCTGTGGGCCACGAGTGGTGCGAGGATCTGCCCGTGCGACACGTGGAAGTCCAGGCAGTTCCGCTCGATCGGCTCGATCCGTTCCTCACGGGTGAACGAGCTGACCGGCTGCGCACGGCCGCGGTCAGAGTCCGGGAGGCGCTCGACGGCCGAGTCGTCTGGAACGTCAACGCGACCTCACACGGTGGCGGGGTCGCCGAGATGCTGCAGTACCTGCTCGCCTACGGTCGTGGCGCCGGCGTCGACGTGCGATGGCTTGTGCTGGACGGCGATCACCGGTTCTTCGAGATCACCAAGCGGTTGCACAACGCGCTGCACGGGGCGATCGGTGATGGTGGCCCGCTCGGCGATGTGGAGCAGGCTGACTACCGCCGCGTGCTCGACGCGAACCTGGCGCAACTGTCGCGCTCGGTCCGCCCGGATGACGTGGTGCTGCTGCACGATCCCCAGGCTGCCGGCCTGGTCAGTGGGCTGCGGGCGCTGGGCACGCACGTCG
Source organism: Jatrophihabitantaceae bacterium (assembly GCA_036558905.1). Classification (GTDB taxonomy): domain Bacteria; phylum Actinomycetota; class Actinomycetes; order Mycobacteriales; family Jatrophihabitantaceae; genus DASXRA01. The sequence continues at coordinate 3,499 of DATBER010000199.1, forward strand.
TGTGGCGATGCCATATCGGCATCGACATCGGCAGCGACCGATCGGAGCTGGGCTGGGCGTTTCTGCGCCGACACCTCGAGCAGGCCGAGGGATTCGTATTCTCGCGGGCTCAGTACGTCCCGCCCTGGCTGCCATCCGGCCGGGTCCGGCTGATCCTCCCCTCGATCGACCCGAATTCGGTGAAGAACCGCGACCTCGACCCGTACCAAGTAGCCCGGATCCTGCGGCGTGTGGGGCTGCTCGCCGGCGGTGATCAGGACCATGAGCTGACCTTCGCCCGGCGGGACGGCTCGGTGGGCTCGGTGCGACGGCACACCGATCTCATCCGCGACGGAGCGCCGCCAGCACCCGAAGCACGGCTGGTCGTTCAGGTCAGTCGCTGGGATCGGCTCAAGGACATGGCCGGCGTGCTGAGCGCCTTCTCCCAGAACCTTCTCCACACGAGCGCCGATGTCCATCTGATGCTGGCCGGGCCAGAGGTATCGGGCGTGACCGATGACCCGGAGGGCGCCGACGTCCTGGCAAGTTGCCGCATGGCGTGGCGGAGCCTCAGTCCGGCAATGCAGGAGCGGGTCCACCTCGTGTGCGTGCCTATGGACGACGCCGACGAGAACGCGATCATCATCAATGCCCTCCAGCGGCACGCCACAGTGGTGGCCCAGAAGAGCCTCGGCGAAGGCTTCGGGCTCACCGTAACCGAAGCAATGTGGAAGGCCCGCCCGGTTCTCGCCAGCGCCGTCGGCGGCATCAACGACCAGATCGTCGACGGCCGGGACGGGCGGCTTTTACAGGACCCGCGCGATCTCGACGGATTCGTCCGACTGCTGAATCAGCTGCTCGCCGATGAGCCCTTCGCCACCGGCCTGGGCGTGGCTGCGCGGGCGCGCGTCGCCGACCAGTTCCTCAGCGATCGGCATCTGATCCAGTACAGCGAGCTATTCACGCAGCTGGTCAACAGCTGAACACCATCCCGAGGGGATCACGGTCGCGGACCTAGTGTCCCGCGCCACTAGGCCGGCGTGGATGGGGCCTTTCGGCCGGGTGCGGTCTTGGCTTCGATGAACGACTGAACACTCGCGATGCGGTCCGCCTGCTCGCGGTCGAGCTCAGCTTGGCGCCCGGCGTCGACGACCTCGGCGTCGGGCCCGGGAAAGATCATCGCCTCGTGATCGTCCTCTGTCCACCGCACCCGGAACGGCGGCGCGCCGTCGGTACCCACGGCCACGATCTCGCCCCTACGTGCCGGCCGGCCGGTGGTACGGCTCTTGACCACCAGCCAATCCCCCGTCTTCGCGTGCATGGCCCACCTCCTGTTTCGTCGGGCAGCCTCAAGTCCAGCCGCTGCTCATGGGCTCGCACAGGGGCAAAGGTCACCACTTGTGGCGGTTGCCAGGGTCCGACGTGCCGAGCTGCTCGGCGGCGATCGAGGGTCCTGGCGGCCGACTGTCCCCGAACTCACGAGATGTTCTCCAGTCTTGGCTACGAGCCGGTGATCGTCGACATCAGCGGATTCCCCAAGCTCGGAGGTAGCGTCACCTGCCTGTCCGTTCGGTTGCGGGACCTTGCCCGCTGACGCAGACGCTCGAAGGACCTGTGTCACACGCCGTCGGGGTCCTCGGACACGGCCTACCCATGTCGTCCTCCCCTACGTATGAACCCCACTGGCCGGAACGATCGTCGGTGACGAAGGAGGCCGACGATGTCACGGACCATCGAGATCAAATTGACCGATAGGGGCTATGAGGTCACGGCGGGCGGGGAGACGACGACCTTCCAGCGGTTCGACGAGGCGGCAACCTTCGCCGGAAGCCGCTTCGCGCGCCTGCAAGAGATCCAGGCGATGTCGGCCCGAATCGAGTAGTTCGAGTCGGTCCGGCTATCGCGTGTGCTGACCGGGAACCAGGAGCGACAGCCATGTCCGAACACCTCGCTCAGCAAGCGACCGCGACGCTCGAACGATCAGCGCCGCCGCTGCTGCGCCTGGAAGGGATCAGCAAGAGCTTCGGGCCGGTGCAGGCCCTGACCGACGTCAGCTTCGACGTGCCCGCCGGGCAGGTAACAGCGCTGGCCGGCGACAACGGTGCCGGCAAGTCGGTGCTTATCAAGTGCATCGCCGGCATCTACACGCCCGACGCCGGACAGCTGTACTGGCAGGGCAAGCCGATCCAACTGCGCAAGCCCCACGATGCGTCCGCGCTCGGCATCGAGACCGTGTATCAGGACCTGGCGCTGTGCGACAACCTGGACGTCGTCCAGAACATGTTCCTCGGCCGTGAGCGCCTGCGGCACCTGCTGCTCAACGAGGGCAGCATGGAACAGTCGGCCGGCTCGACTTTGCGCAGCCTGGCGGTGACCAGCGTCCGCTCGATCCGCCAACGCGTCGCGTCGCTGTCCGGCGGCCAGCGGCAATCGGTCGCGATCGCGAAATCCGTTCTGTGGCACTCGAAACTCGTGATCATGGACGAGCCGACCGCAGCCCTCGGCGTCGCTCAAACGGCGGTCGTGCTCGACCTCGTGCGCCGTTTGGCCGACCGGGGCATAGCAGTGATCGTCATATCGCACAACATGAACGACGTCTTCGAAGTTGCCGACCGCATCGCCGTGCTGTACCTCGGTCACTTCGTCGGCGTCCACCCGACCGTCGAACTCGACAAGCAGATCGTCGTCGATCTGATGACAAGCGGCCGATCCAGCCGTCTTGGACGAGCAGCCGGCCGCGGACCCGCCTGACAAGACGTCCGGACCATCGGCTCGGTAACGTTCATTGCGGCGGTTCGAACGCCGCTGGATGTGCGCAATATCGGCGAACAGCTGCGGCGAATTGGGCGGCTTGCCGGCCGTCCACGTAGCGGTGGTCGAACGTCGCGGTCAGCGTGAGCATCGGCCGGGCGACCACCAACCCGCCTCGCACGGCAGGACGCGATTCGACGCTGCCCACCAACACGAGCACCGGTACCCGGTAGTAGGCGGCCAGCGGCGAAAAGGCGCTGGACACCGCCCACATTCCGACCGAGGTGATCATCGCGCTGCCGAACGCCTGGCGGGGCAGTCCGAGCCGAGGCAGGTTCACGTTGCAGTCTGAGGTCAGCCACGCCCCCAGCCGGATGCCCGCGCGTAGGAGTGGGGTGGGCAACCCGGCGAGCATGCGCTTGGTGCGGCCGAGGTCGCGGTCCTCGCCCGCGCCGATTCGCGCGCACCTGCTCGTGAGTTCGGACGCGATGTCGACGGCCGACTTGGTGTCCGCCGCTGTGATCTTTACGCCGGTCAGCTCGCCGCCACCGGCACTGACGATGAAGAAGACATCGGTGCTCTCACGTGGATGCTGGCGCCCGCGGGCCAGCCTCTGCCGGAACGCCGGAACCTCGGCGAGCCCGTACGCGACGGCTCGCCCGATGAGGTGCGTGACCGTCACGTGGGTGCCGCAGCGGCCACGCAGTTTCGCCGCGTAGCCCAGCAGCTCGGCCGCGTCCAACTCCATGGTGCCGAAGAACTGAGGATCCGTGGGTGCGCGCCAGGCCGCGCCGGCCAGCTTCCGCCACCCGACCACCCGCTGCGACGACCTCATGGCGGCCGCCCAGCCACGCCAACGCAAGCAACCATGCGCCCGCGTACCGACGAGCAAGTATCGGCGATCCGCACGATGCGCATGAACCGACGCTACGGGCGCCACGGCGACCACGCCCGAGCCCAGCGACCCCTATGTCACAGGACCATCGTCCCCCGGTCGACGCGACGCCGGCCGACCTGGTGTCGGTACGGGGCCTCGGCGGGACAAACTCCTGGGCCCGCCGGTCAGTGAGTCATCCGGCGGGCGCGACGGGTGATCTCGTCGGCGACTTCGTGGCGGGCCCGCTCGCGCGCCCGAGCGAAGTAGCCTCGAGGGTCGGCCAGCATCTGTTCGGCTCGCTCGTCGTCGTTGGCTTCGCGGCTCAGCAGCGGACGGGCTTGGCGGTCCGTCTCGGCCTCGATGTCGGGAGTGGCCGTCCAGCACGCGATGTGTGGGACGAGCGGCCAGGTGGCGCGGGCCGCCCGCAGGGCGGCGAGAGGTGGGTCGGCCCGGGCGCAGCCTGCGTCTTCCCGAAGGCGCGACCGATGCGGATGTCAAGGCCTCCTCCAAGGACGGGATCCTCGAGGTCCGGATTCCGATCCCGAAGACGGAGAGCACGACACCGACCAAGGTGCTGATCGACCACTAGGCGACACGCGGCAGCAACGACGCCGGCACGGCCCACCACGGGCCGTGCCGGTGGTCGGCCACTGACGGACAGGACGTTTGGCACTGTGCTCGGCGCCCGCCAGCCGTAAATCTGAGAGGCACGGTCCCTAGGAGGTCACGATGACGGCATCGGTTGCGTCGCTGCAGGTGGTGGCGGTCCATCCGTCGAGCGGCGTCAACGTCGTCATCGGCCAGGCGCACTTCATCAAGTCGGTGGACGACCTACACGAGGCGCTGGTCGGCGTAAGCCCGCACCTGCGTTTCGGCGTTGCCTTCTGCGAGGCCTCCGGCGCTCGGCTGGTTCGCACGTCGGGCAATGACGACGACCTCCGCAAGTCGGCGGCCGCCCACGCGAGGGCGATCGGCGCGGGCCACTCGTTCGTCGTCCTGCTGCGTGACGGCTTCCCCATCAATGTGCTCAATCCGATCAAGGCGGTGCCCGAGGTGTGCACGGTCTTCTGCGCGACCGCCAATCCGGTTCAGGTGTTGGTCGCGGCCACTGATCAGGGTCGCGGTGTGGTCGGCGTGGTCGACGGACAGCCACCGGTCGACGTGGAGACCGACGCCGATGTCGCAGCACGCCGCGCGCTGTTGCGCGACATCGGGTACAAGTTGCCATGAACGTCGTCCTCGATCGTGCCGGCCTCGACGAGCTCGTCGACGTGCTGCTCGCGGACGGGTATCGCGTGGTCGGCCCCACCGTGCGCGACGGGGCGATCGTGCTCGCCGAGCTGGATTCGCCGGCGCAGCTGCCCGCGGGTTGGGGCGTCGACGTGGAACCCGGCCGGTATCGCCTGCGCCGGCGCGACGACGCGGCCGTGTTCGCGCACTCGGCCGGACCCCAGTCGTGGAAGCAGTTTCTGCATCCTGCCCGGCAGCGCCTGTTCACCGACGACGGTCCCGTCGAAGAGGCGCCGGTGCGCTACGCCTTCCTCGGCGTGCGGGGCTGTGACCTCGCCGCGATAGCCACGCTCGGCACGGTGCTGCGCGGCAGCGCCTACGACGAGCGGCGGGCCGGCCTGCTCGTGATCGCGGTCGGCTGCACGGAGCCCGGCGGAGTCTGCTTCTGCGCGTCGATGGGCACCGGGCCGGCTCCCGGTCCGGGCTACGACCTCGCGCTCACCGAGCGTCTGGACGACCGGGACCACCGGTTCCTGGTCGAGACCGGCTCCGATGCCGGTGCCTCGCTGATCGAGCGCGTGGTGCACCGGGTGGCCACACCGGACGAGGTCGACGACGCCGACACCGCGGTACGAGCGGCCGCCGGCCGGATGGGTCGCCAGATGCCGAGCGGTGACCTGCGTGCCCTGCTGCGCGAGAGCCGGGAGTCGCCGCATTGGGAGGAGGTCGCGCAACGATGCCTGACCTGCGGCAACTGCACGATGGTCTGCCCGACATGCTTCTGCACCACGACCGAGGACGTTACCGACCTCACCGGCGAGCACGCCGAGCGTTCGCAGCGATGGGCGTCCTGCTTCGAGCTGGACTTCTCCTACCTGCACGGCGGCAGCGTGCGGACGTCCGGGGCCAGCCGTTACCGGCAGTGGATGACCCACAAGCTGTCGACCTGGTACGACCAGTTCGGCACCTCGGGCTGCGTCGGCTGCGGGCGCTGCATCGCCTGGTGCCCGGTCGGCATCGACATCACCGCCGAAGCTGCGGCGCTCGCCGCCGAAGGGCCTCGAGATGCGTGAGGATCTGGCCCGCTTCCCCGTGTTGCACGGCCTGACTGCCCGGCAACGGGCCGAGGTGGCCGGCGTTGCGCACGAGGTCAGCTTCCCGGCCCGGCGACGGATCTTCGACGAGGGCGAGAATGCGCGCAGCTGCTGGCTGATCCGCTCCGGTCAGGTCGCCCTCGACACCGACGTACCCGGCCGAGGGCCCGTTATCGTGCAGACCCTCGGACCGGGCGACGTCCTCGGCTGGTCGTGGCTCGTGTCCCCTCGCCGATGGCACTTCGGCGCGGTCACGCTCCAGCCGGTCAACGCCGTCGAGCTCGACGCAACGCGGCTCCGGGAGCTGGCCGACGCGGACCCCGCTCTGGGCTACCAGCTCGCGCTGGGCCTCTTCGAAGCAGTACTGAGCCGACTACAGAGCACCCGGGCCCGGCTGCTCGACGTGTACGGGAGCCCCCGTGCGCGCTGACCCGATGCTGCCGACCCCTTACCGGGTCGCCGAGCGCGTCGTGGAGACGCATGACTCGGCGACCTTGCGACTGGAACCGGTTGGCACCGCTCTGTCCGGCGCGCGCCCTGGCCAGTTCTGCATGCTCTACGCCCGCGGCATCGGCGAGGTCGCGATCTCGATCAGCGATGCCCAGCCCGGCGGTTCGCTGGTGCATACGATCCGTGACGTCGGCGCGGTCAGCCGCGCGCTGCACGACGCCGGAGCAGGGACGACCCTCGGGGCCCGCGGACCGTTCGGTACGAACTGGGGCCTCGAGTCGGCGGCCGGCCATGACCTGGTCATCGTCGCCGGCGGGGTCGGCCTGGCGCCGCTGCGGCCAGTGGTCCTCGGCGCACTCGCCCGTCGCGGCGACTACGGGCGGGTGGTGCTGATCGCCGGGGCCCGGGGGCCGGACGAGTTCCTGTACCGCGACCAGCTCGCGCAGTGGGCCACGGGCGACGACATCGAGGTCGAGCGCACTATCGACCGTCCGACGTCCGGCTGGGACGGACCGGTCGGCTTCGTTACCGAGCCGCTAGCGCGGCTGAGCGTGAGGCCGGACCGCACGATCGCATTCGTGTGCGGGCCCGAGCCGATGATGCGGTACAGCGCCAACGTGCTGATTGACAAGGGAGTGCCGGCCGGAGACATCCGCGTGTCGCTGGAGCGCAACATGCAGTGCGGAGTCGCCCTGTGCGGCCATTGCCAGCTCGGTCCTCTGCTGGTCTGCCGGGACGGGCCGGTTGTCGATTACGCCACGGCAGGCCCCTTGCTGACGGTGCGGGAGGTGTGACGATGACCAGCCTGGCTGTATGGAAGTTCGCATCGTGCGACGGGTGCCAGCTGACCCTGCTCGACTGTGAGGACGAGCTGCTCACCCTCGCCGAACAGGTCACGATCGCGCACTTCCTGGAAGCATCCTCGCGTGTGCTGCCCGGCCCTTACGACGTGTCCCTAGTCGAGGGCTCGATCACGACACCGGACGACGCGGAGCGCATCCGCGATGTGCGGGCCCAGTCCAAGACGCTCATCACCATCGGCGCGTGCGCGACCGCCGGAGGTATCCAGGCGCTGCGCAACTTCGGCGACGTCGAACAGTTCCGCTCGGTGGTCTACGCCTCACCGTCCTACATCGACACGCTCGCCACGTCGACGCCCATCGCGGCTCATGTTCCGGTCGACTTCGAGCTGCGGGGTTGCCCGATCGACAAGGGCCAGTTGCTCGAGGTGATCTCGGCTCTTCTCGTGGGCCGTAAGCCGGATGTTCCCGACACGAGCGTGTGCACCGAGTGCAAGCGGCGGGGCCTGACCTGCGTCGCGGTAGCCGACGGCACGCCCTGCCTGGGACCGGTCACGCACGCCGGATGCGGCGCCCTCTGCCCGTCCGTCCGGCGCGGCTGCTACGGCTGCTTCGGCCCGATGGCCGGGGCGAACCTGCCGGCGCTCACCGGCCAGCTGCGTCGATCCGGCGTGGACGAGGACGTGATCGGCCGGATGCTCGCCACCTTCAACGTGACCGCGTTCGGAGCAGTCGATGACGCATCGAAATAGGCAGCTACAGGTCGGCGCGCTGGCCCGCGTGGAGGGCGAGGGCGCCTTGCACGTGGTGATTGCCGACGGGCGGGTCGAGGACACCGAGCTGCGGATCTACGAGCCGCCTCGGTTCTTCGAAGCGCTGCTCCAGGGGCGCGCCTACAGCGAGGCTGTGGACATCACGTCGCGAATCTGCGGCATCTGCCCGGTGGCGTACCAGTCCAGCGCCTGGAACGCGATGGAGGACCTGACCGGATCCGACGTCGGCGAGCGGATCGCCGCGCTGCGCCGGCTGCTCTACTGCGGCGAGTGGATCTCCAGCCACACCCTGCACATCTACCTGCTGCACGCGCCCGACTTCCTCGGCTATCCGGACGCCGTCTCGCTGGCCAAGGACCATCGGGACCGAGTCGAGTGCGGGCTGGCCCTGAAGAAGGCCGGCAACGCCATTCTCGAACAGGTGGGTGGGCGGGCGATCCATCCGGTCAACCCGAAGGTCGGCGGCTTCCACCGCGCCCCGACGAACGCCGAACTCGCGCCACTGGCCGAACAGCTGCGCCGCGCCGCCGACCACGCGCTCGACACGGTGCGCTGGGTCGCGGGCTTCGAATTCCCCGATCTCGAACTCGACCACGAGCTGCTCGCGGCCTACGACGCCGACCGATACGCGATCGAACGAGGCGATCTGGTCACGTCTACCCGAGTATCGTTCCCGGTTCGCGACTTTCTCGACCACGTCGTCGAACGCCAGGTGCCGCACTCGACCGCGCTGCATGCGCAACTCGACGGCCGCCGCTATCTCACCGGCCCGCTCGCGCGCTACACCCTGAACTCGGACCGGCTGTCCCCGCGCGCCCGGCAGGTGGCCGCCGAGGCCGGGCTGGGCCCGACCTGCCGCAACCCGTTCCGCAGCATCCTCGTCCGGGCCGTCGAGGTCGTCTACGCCGTCGACGAGGCGTTGCGCATCATCGAGTCGTACGAGCGGCCCGACCCGCCCGCCGTCGACGTCGCGCCCCGCGCCGGTGTCGGGCACGGCGTCAGCGAGGCGCCACGTGGCCTGCTCTACCACCGCTACGAGATCGACGCCGCCGGGCTCATCCGCGCTGCGACGATCATCCCGCCCACCTCCCAGAATCAGGCAGCCATCGAGAACGATCTGCGCCGAGTGGTCCAGGCCAACCTCACTCTCGATGATCCGGCCTTGACCGCCCTGTGCGAGCGGACCATCCGCAACTACGACCCGTGCATCTCCTGCTCGGCCCACTTCCTCGACCTCACCACAGAACGGCGCTGACGACGATGCCCCAGAACGTGCTCGTCATTGGAGTCGGCAACGAATACCGCGCCGACGACGGGTTAGGCCCAGCGGTCATCGGATTCTTGCACGGACGCGTGCCCGCCGAGGTCACCCTCAGCGTCACGGACGGCGAGCCTACCGAGCTCATCGACGCGTGGGCCGACCGAGATCTCGCCGTCGTGGTCGATGCGGTCGTGTGCGACCCGGCCCGGCCAGGCCGCATCCACCGAGAGGACACACTCCCCCGGGGTGCGGCCGCGGCCAGCACCCACGGGCTGGGCATTCCGGACGCGGTTCGCCTGGCCCAGGCCCTCGGCCGGCTACCGCGTCGAATGGTCGTCTATGCCGTGGAGATCGCCGAATCCGGGTACGGCAGCTATCTCTCACCGGCGGTCGCCGCCGCGGTCGCTGACGTGGCGAGCGCCGTACTCGGCGAGATCGGCGCCGCGGCGAAGGCCGGGAGGCGTTGTGACCAGCGTGAGGGCACCACTCGAACTGATGTCGACGTTAGGGACCGAAGGTCCCTAGCGACCTCAGGCCAGACATGGTCTGCTGATGATGTGCCGCCAGCGAACGGACTGTCTGTCCTGTCCCGGGACCAGTGCCGAGACCTCCTCACCGCGGCCGACATCGGGCGAGTGATCGTGTCGCTCTCCGCATTGCCGGCGGCGTTTCCGGTCAATTACCGCCTGGTCGATGACAGCATCGTGTTTCGCACTGCTCCGGGCACCAAGCTCACGGCGGCCGTCGATCAGGCCGTGGTCGGCTTCGAGGTAGACGAGCTCGATCCGCGGACTCGGTCGGGGTGGAGCGTGCTCGCCGTCGGTCCCAGCAACGTCGTCACCGATCCGCGCGAGATCGCCGAGCTCGATGAGGCCGGCATAACCAGCTGGCTGGACGACGATTTGAAGCACTACGTCAAGATCGATATCCGGCAGGTGTCTGGGCGCTGGCTGAACCGCGCCGAGTGACTGTCCGAGCGGGGAGCAGGCACGCACGCCGTAGACGAATCACGAGCCCCGCGCGTGCCGAGCGGTAACCAGTGCTCCGACTTCGAGGGTCTAACGTCCCTTCACATCGGGACCAAGGAGACCGGACCCAGGCCGATGAGCTCCGTACGGTACCGAACATGGGGAGCTTCTCGGTGGTGATCTGCGGCGCCGGGGTCGCCGGCGTCGAAGGGCTGTTGCGGCTGCGGCGGCTGGCGGGTGATCGGGTCGACGTGACACTGGTCAGCCCGGCTGAGGAATTCGTCTACCGCCCGCTGACTGTTCTCGAACCCTTCACCGGCCAGCCGGCCCGCAGGTACCCGATCGCCCGCATCGCCGCGGACACGGGTGCGCATTGGGTGCGTGACTCGTTGGCCTGGCTGGATCGCGACCACCGGATTGTGCACACGACTGGTGGCCGACAGCTCGACTACGACGCGCTGTTGTTGGCGATCGGCGGCGCGGAACGCGAGCCGTCCCCGCACGTGGACGTGTTCAGCGGGCGAGGCGAGCTCTACCGCAGAGTCCTTGACGAGGTCGAGACGGGACGCACCACGCAGCTTGCGTTCGTACTCCCGCCCGGACCGTCGTGGCCGTTACCGCTCTACGAGCTGGCGCTGCTTACGGCCGCGCGGGCCTGCGCCACCGGCCGGTCACTGCGGCTGGACTTCGTCATTCCCGGACCGCGACCGCTGGCGGCCTTCGGCGGCGACGCCGGTGAAATCATGGCGCGACTGCTCTCGGACGCGGGGATCACCCTCCACCCGGGCAGCCGCCCCCGCATCGTCGCGCCACGCCGACTGGTGCTGGGTCCGGACGAAATCGTGCTCGTTCCGGACCGGATCATCAGCCTGCCCACGATCGCCGGGCCCAGTGTGCGCGGCATTCCCGGCTTCGCTCTGGACCGGTTCCTCCATGTCGACGAGTACTGCCGGGTGCTCGACACCGGCGGACGGATCTACGCCGCCGGTGATGCCACCGACCTCCCGGTCAAGCACGGCGGCGTCGGCGCGCAGCAGGCCGACGTCGCGGCCGCGGGCATCGCCCACCTGGCCGGGGTCGGCCCCGCTCCCGAACGGCTGCGGCCGCGGATCGACGCGTCGCTGATAACCGGCGGGAAACCCCTGTACCTGTCGGCCTATCTCATCGACGGTACGGGCTGGCAGGCCCGAATCCACAGCGAACCGCCTTGGGCCGCCGGGCAGAAGGTGGTCGCCGAGGAGCTCGGCCGCTTCCTACAGGGCGTCGACACGGCGGCTCCGTAGCCAGATGAACTGACGGGTCCGCTGTCCGGCCGCGTGAGTGCCCGGTCTCCGCGCCGGAACCGTCAACACCGCCGTGATTTGATACTCCTCGCCCCGGTACGAGCAAGCCACCCCGATCGCGCTCCGGCCCCAGAGCTTCGCTGAGGCACATCCTCGGAGGCGGTGATCGTCTGCGAACACGACCACACCACGAGGCTAGCGATGGTGCTCGATGCGCCGGATCTCGCGCTGGATCTGCTCCTCGTCGAAGTCTTCGTCTCGGAACACATCCCACGCGTTCATGGCCAATCCGATGCCCCAGCCGACCATCGGAAAGATCGGCCAGAAGAAGCCCTGCCCGGTTACCGCCCAGATGGCGACGATGAACGCGTTGACCAGGGTGAAGACGAGCAGGTGGGTGTAGAGGTCGCGGCGCTTCTTGAGCCGCTTGACCGCGCGCTCACGCAGCACGTCGGCCCGATCGTCGAGCACGGACCTACTGTTCGTCATATCAACCCACCCCCTTCCTAACCTGACGCTAGGCCGCCCAGGGCCGGCGGCCGCAGTGCCCTTGGTCCGCAGTTTCGAGGAGAAGTGACCCCGTTACCCGCGCTCGGTCGGCCTGTCGGTGCCGGCCGCGCGGAGGGTGTCGACGCGCGTCTGCCAGGCTCGCCAGGCCGGTTCGCTGTCTCGGGTGAGGGTCGTCGACGTGACGGCGAGGTCCGCGGCCCGGTCGAGCAGCATCGCCGCGGAATAGAGGTACCCGGGTGTGGTGCGCGGGCCGGCGAGGTTTGCTCGTAGGGCGCCAGGTGCGAAGTCGATGGCCTCGAGGATGTCGACTGCTCGGTGCAGCAGAGCGGCGGCGAGACGACTCATGTCCGCGGCCAGCCAGTTGTTGGCGATGATTCGATGGCGTTCCCCGAGCAGGTCGGCCAACGGCGACGCCTGCACCAATGCGCCGGCCGATTGCCAACTGACGCTCATCGCTTCCTTGAGCCAAGCTCCGACCTGCTCGCCGTCGTCGGCCTGCGCCCGCAAATCCCCTTTGAGCTTGGTGATCTCCGCCGGTTCGTTGGGGCCCTCCATGAACAACACGCCCGATGTCTCGATCGCCGTGAGGTCGTTGAGGTCGTCGCATCCGCTGTACGCCGGCGCGTCGGTAGCGGGCTCCGCGCTCACCTCGAGACTGCTCCACCGATCCGCCAGTGCCTTCAGAGTCCGTGACGCGCGCAGAACATCTTCAGCTTGCCGCAGCGGAGCGATCGCATAGTACTTCTCGTGCTCGCGGTGAAAACGCGCGAGATTGGCCAGCGCGTCCAGAGTCGGCCGGCGGTTCGGCGTCGTATTCGGTGTCATCGGCGCACCTACCCCAGCGGGTCGGCCACTAGTGAGTCCGCTGCCTTCCGGCCGAGCGACTCGCCCCAGGCGCGAGCCCGATCGAGCTCGCCATCGAGCAGCTGGCTCTGCTTGTCCAATAGGAAGCTCTCCGAGTGCGCGACCATGTGGGCGCCGCGTCTGCGGAGCAACCGTGAGATGCGCCAGGACGCCCGGCCGGTCAGTAGAGCTAGCCCATCCAGGCGCGTGTCGAACGCGGCGGCCCGGCACGCGAGGTGGCCGACGGAATCGAGCCACTCTCGCACGCCCGCGCCCAACGCTTGCGGCTCGAGCGCTATGCGGTTGTCCGGCCGGCGGGCAGCGCTGGCCGCGAGCCGCCGGGTAGCTGGACGGCTCAGCCCGTGCATGTGGGTGGGCGCGCCGACGACGAGCAGGTCGACGATGGCGAGCTGGTCCGGCGTGGCCTGCTCGACCGGCAAGACCGTGGCGTACGGCGCGAGGCCGGCCGCGATGGCCTCAGCGACGCCCCGGGTGTTGCCGTACATGGATTCGTAGACGACGGCGGCATGCATCACGACACCTCGCTCGGATATTCGCTCAGGATCTTGCGGAGCGCGTCGACGAACCGCAGCGACTCGTCGTGTGGCCGCTGCCAGACGTTGCGGCCGAAGATGAGTCCGGTCGCTCCAGCGGCCATGGACTGGCGGGCCTTGTCGAGCATCGCGTCGTCACTGGCCTTGCTGCCGCCGGACACGAGTACGAGCGTCCGGTTGGCCGATCGCACGACCGCGTCGATGGCCTGCTGGCTGGTGAAGTCCTGCTCGTAGGGCTCCTTCACCGCTGTGATCCGCTCGGGATGCGGGAAGTTGACCTTCACGATGTCGGCGCCGAGCTCACTGGCGGTTCGCGCCGCGTAGTCGACCGCGTAGAACGAGTCGCGTCCGCCTTTGGCCTCGATGGCAGCACCTCGTGGGTAAGCCCACACGATCAGCGGCATACCCAGGCGTACGGCGTCCTGCCGGACACAGCGGTACTGTTCGAAGTCAACGGTTTGCGCCGGAGTTCCCACGTAGAGCGTGTAGCCGACCGCATCGGCGCCGAGTCGGACAGCGTCCTCGACTGTGGCGTTCAACGGCGACAAGGCCTCCGCGTCCGGGGGGATGTCGGTCTTTCCGTTCAGCTTGAGCACCAGCGGGATCTCGCCGGCGTAGTCCCAGTAGAACTTCTCGGCCAGCCCGACCTGGACGACGATGCCGTTGAAACCGCCCTCCTGCGCGAGCTTGATCACGTAGCGGGGGTCGGAGGCTGACGGGTTGGCGAAGAAGTCGCGCGGACCGTGCTCCAAGCCCTGGTCGTACGGCAGGAACATCGCCGTGCCGTTACCCAGGCCGTGCTCGAAAAGGATCCGCGCCAACCGGGTCTTCTTGCCCGTATCGAGGCCGAGGCGGCTCAGGGCGGGTCGCGTGGCAGACATTTCATGCTCCCATCCACGTAGGCGGCGGGATGGTCGGGTAGGTAGCGCGCCACAGACCCGAACCTTCGGCGGCCCGACCACCCCGCAATACCAGTTCAGCCGAGCTGATGCCGAGGGGGCAGAGGCGACCGTCCTCGTCGGAGGGGACCTCGGACCTTCGCTACTCGTCATGTGGGTCGCTTCGCGCGGCAAGGCGGACTCTCGCCAGGCGCACCGCCATCTCCGGCAGCGACTCGCGGCTTATCGACCCATCCAGGTCGGCAATCGCCTGGACAACACAGGCACGGATCGTGCCGCCTGACACCGTGCCACCGAATTCGCGAAACAACTCGTCGACCAGGCGCCGGCCGTCGCTCGGGATGGTTGCGGTCACGTCGCAACTCCGGCCCGGCCGAGCCATTGCCCGCCGTGCCGCTTCGGTGTCGGGCAAGCTTCGCGCCACCGATCGATCCAACCCGTGCATACCGCTTCCCTAAAACCTTGATCGCCGACCGGGCGCGGTCACGTCACGAGGGCGTCCCGTGAGCGCCGCAATGTCGGCTACGGTGTGCCGACGCGGCCCAACCGACACGGGTTAAGCGTGCGATGCTGGACGGTGACCGGCCAGGGACGAAGGTCCCGAGGAGCGCGGGGCCTCGCACACTTGCGAGTGACGTTCGGCCCTACGTCCCGACCGCACCGCGCCGGACGATCAGCAGGGTGGGCACTCACGCGATTGTCGTCGACGGCTTGACCAAGCGCTTCGGTGACCTCGCGGCACTGGACGACGTGAGCTTCGAGGTCGCGCCGGCAACCGTATTCGGTGTACTCGGACCCAACGGCGCGGGCAAGACGACGGCGATCCGGGTCCTTACGACGTTGCTCCGACCGGACGGTGGGCGAGCCTCCATCCTCGGCCACGATGTGGTCCGCGAGGCCGACGAGGTCCGCCGCCTGATCGGGTTGGCCGGGCAGTCGGCGGCGGTCGACATCAACCTGACCGGCCGCGAGAACCTTCGCCTGATCGGCCGGCTCTCCCAGATGCGCCGAGCCGCATTCCGTCGACGCGCCGACGAGCTGCTGGAACGTTTCGGGCTTGCGGACGCGGCAACGCGACGGGTGCGTGAGTACTCAGGTGGGATGCGCAGGCGATTGGATGTCGCCGCGGCTCTGGTCGCAAGTCCCCCGGTCGTCTTTCTGGACGAGCCCACGACGGGGCTGGATCTCCAGAGTCGCAACGGCCTCTGGGAGCTGATCCGGGAGTTGGTCGGCACCGGCACGACCGTCGTGCTCACGACCCAGTACCTCGAAGAGGCCGACCGGCTCGCCGACCGCATCGCGATCATCGACCAGGGCCGCCTGATCGCGAACGACGCTCCGGCCGTCCTCAAGGCCGAGCTCGGCAACACGGTCATCGAGATCGGGCTGGTCGACGAGCCAGCGGCAACCAAAGCCGAGCGTCTGCTGCTCGACGCGGGCAAGGCGAACGTCGAGCGCGATGGCGACACGTTGCGATTGGTGGCCAGAGACGGGTCACCGGTTCTGATCGATGCGCTCCATTGCCTCGACGACGTGGACATTCGCCCAACGGCGCTACAGGTCCGTCAGCCGAGCCTGGATGATGCTTTCCTGCAGCTGACCGGTAGGCACCCGGTGGAGCGACGGTCATGACCAGTATCGCGGTGCGGCACGCACTCGCTCCGACACGCGACGTCTTTGCCATCACCTGGCGCAACCTGACGGTGGTGCGGCGGGTGCCGCGCCTTATGGTCTTCTCGACGATCCAGCCGCTGGTCTTCGTGCTGCTCTTCCGCTATGTCTTCGCCGGTGTCGCAAGCCTGTCGCTGCCGGGTGTCCCCTACGTCGACTATTTGATGCCGGGCGTATTCGTGCAGGTGGCCGTGTTCGGCGCTATGAACACCACGATCGGCCTGGCCAGCGATTTGCAGAGTGGTTTGCTCGAGCGCTTCCGCTCACTGCCCATGGCCCGCTTCGCCGTGCTGGCCGGGCGGACCCTGGCCGACCTCGCCCGCAATGTCCTCGTGCTGGCATTGATGACAGTTGTGGGTTTCGCCGTCGGATTCCGGACCCACCGAGGCAGCTGGCTACTGCTCGGCGGACTGGTCCTGGTGCTGCTGTTCGGCTACGCGATGGCGTGGGTCTTCGCCGTGGTCGGGCTCGTGGTCGGCGATCCCGAGAGCGCTCTGGCCGCGTCCTTCCCGATCATGGCCCCGCTTGTGTTCGCCTCGTCGGCATTCATCCCGGTAGCGACCATGCCCGGCTGGCTGCAGGCGTTCGCTGCCCACCAGCCGGTGTCGGTCACGGCGTCCGCCGTCCGGGCGACGGTACTCGGCGGCCCGACCGCTACGTACGTGTGGCAGTCGCTGGCGTGGATCGCCGCCATCGTGGCGGTCTTCGCGCCCCTTGGCGCGTGGCGTTACCACCGAGCGTCGTGAGCAGCCGTGACCAGGTCGGGGATTACAAGCGCGCGGTCCAGCACAGACGAGTGCCGGCGTCGTCGAGGATGGACAGCTCACCGTCGTTCCGCTCGGCCCGCTGCCGCAGGTTGTCCAGCCCGCTGCGCCGTTCGACGTCGCCGAGACCAATGCCGTTGTCGGCGACATCGATCGTCAGCCGGTCGGCCGTCGCGACGATCTCGACGTCGACCCGGGTAGCGTGCGCGTGCCGGGCCGCATTGGTCAGCGCTTCGCGTAACACCGCAACGGCGTCATCGGCCACCTCGTCACCGACGACGGTGTCGACCGGCCCGGCGAAGCGCACGCTCGGTGCGAACCCGAGCGTGTCGACCAGGTCGTTCACGATGCCCAGCAACCGGGTCCGGACCGTCTCCTGCTGCGGACCGATCGGCCCGCGTAGTTCGAAGATCGATGTGCGGATCTGCTTGATCGTGTCGTCGATGTCGTCGACGACCTGGCTCAGTCGCTCGGCCCGCGGGTCGTCGCGCAGGCTCGACGTGACCGTCTGCACCGTGAGCCCGGTGGCGAACAGGCGCTGGATGACGTGGTCGTGCAGGTCGCGGGCGATCCGGTCGCGGTCCTCAAGCAGGGCCATCCGCTGCTGGTCAGCGCGGGCGTCGGCCAGCTCGAGCGCCACCGACGCGTGGTTGGCGAACGTCATCGCCATGTCCAGCTCGACGTCGTTGAAGTGCCGCCGGCCGTGCAATCGGCCGACCATAAGGGCGCCGCGGCTGCCGGCCACGCCCGTCAAGGGAATGGCCATGACCGGCCCAACGGGGACGGCGTCGGACAGGTGCACCACGTATGTCTCATCTTGCTGCGTGTCACCGATCATCACGGGCCGTCCACTGCTGATCGCCAGGCCCGAAAGCGTCCCGTCAACCGGGTAGCGCGCGCCGACCAGTTTGTCGGCCCCGGCTCCGACTACGATATCTACAGCCAGCCCGGACGGATCGCCCTCCGCCGGTAGAACCACCGTCACCACGTCAGCGTCGGCCATCTCCAGCACGCTGCGCGCGATGAGCTGCAAGGGTCGCTCACCTTCGCTGGCCAATAGCTGACGAGTGATCTCGGTGGACGCCTGCAGCCATTCCTGCCGCCGGCGCGACTCGGCGAACAGCCGAGCGTTCTCGATGGCCGTCGCCGCGGTTGCGGCCAGGGCGGCCACCAACTCCTCGTCCTCTGCGCTGAATTGACCTCCCTCGCGCTCGGTGAGGTAGAGGTTGCCGTAGACCTCGTTGCGGACCCGGATCGGAACGCCCAGGAAGCTCGCCATGGGCGGATGGTGGGCCGGGAAGCCGACGGACCGTCGATCGTCGCTGATCTTGGTCAGCCGGATCGGACGCGGATCGTCGATCAGCGCGCCGAGCAGGCCCTTGCCCTCCGGCAGGTGTCCGATCGCGGCGACCGTCTCGTCATCCATGCCGAGGTGAATGAACTGTTCGAGCCCGGTCTCCGGCGCGAGCACCCCGAGCGCCACGTAGCGGGCATGGACGAGATCCCGTGCGGCTTCGACGATCCGGCGCAACACGACGGGCAGAGCCAGATCGCCCACGATCGACCGGTTCGCTCTCAGCAACCCACGCAGCCGATCCTGTGCCCCGATCACGTCGCTGGCGCGTTCGACCAGCTGACCGAGCAGTTGGTCGAGCTCCAGTTGCGGCACGTCGGGGTACCCGCCGACGTCCTCGTTTGCGGTCCCACCCGGGCCCTCCGCACGCGGTGCCATGCCCCGAACGGTAACTCCTCTTCCCCCCGAACGGGAGAACCTAGGTTGGCTGCCGATCGACGCCGCGCCGCCCGCCCGACGTCCGTGCCGGGCGGCGTCGGCTCACGCGAAGTCGGTGGCGAACGCGCTGCTGGATCCGGCGGCGACGTGGCGACGCTGGCCTACGACGACGACGGGACAGGGTGCGCGGTGGGCGATCGTCGACGGGACGGGGCCCAGTCGGGTGCTCCACCGGTCGTCGCTGTGGTGGCAACCCACCACGACGAGTTGGGCGTCGCGAGCCGCGTCGAGCAGGGCGGTGGCGGGGTCGGTGTCGGCCAGGGTGGGTTCGATGATCACGTCGGGGTAGGAGGTGGTGAGGCTGTCGAGCTCGTCGAGCAGGCCGGCCCCATCGCGCAGAGCCCGCACATCCAGGCCGGAGAAGGGATCGGGCTCGGTCTGCTGGTCGCGCATGGCCGAGACGGCGATCAGGGTCGCGTCGCGTAGCCGGGCCTCGTCGAGGGCGAATTGCAGGGCGAGGCGTCCTGAGTATGTGGGTGATACGCCGACCACCACCCGGGCCGCGCCGGGGCCGGGCGTGGTGTCGGACACGATCGCAACCGGGCAGTGGGCGTGGGCGGCCACGCGGTCGCTGACCGAGCCGAGGGCCCTGAGCAGGACGCTGCCGCCGTGTCCTTGGCTGCCCACGACCAGCAGGTCGGCCTGTGCGCTGAGGTCGATCAGCGCGTCGGCTGGTGTGCTGTGGCCGAGCCACGTCGTCACGACCACCGAGGGTTGGCGGGCTGAGGCGGCGGCGGCGTGGTCGCGCAGCACCTGTTCGCCCACGTCGTCCAGGCTGTGGAAGGCCGGGGTGTTGCGGCCGGTCAGCAGCGCTGCGTCTTGCGGGTCGGGGGCGTGGGCGATGACGAGGGTCTGGCGGCGGATCCGGCATTCGTCGACCGCCCACAGCAGCGCCGAGCGGGCGGCCGGGGATCCGTCCACGCCGACGGCGACGTAGTTGGTGTTGGTGTTCACGCTGCCTCCTCGGGTACTAGCTTGAGGCTGCTCCCGCACGGGTGAGGAGGGCAGGGTCGGACGTCCTGACCCGGGTTGGGCTTAGGTCCGGCGGATCTCCGCGCCGTAGACGGCGGCTTGGGTGCGGCGCTGCATGCCGAGTTTGGCGAGCACGCCGGAGACGTAGTTCTTCACCGTTTTCTCGGCCAGGAACAGGCGCTCGCCGATCTGGCGGTTGGTCAGCCCGTCGGCGATCAGCGACAAGATCTCGCGTTCACGCTCGGTCAGCGAGGCCAACCGGTCATCGCGCGGGGCGCCTTCGCGTAGGCGGGCCAGCAGCCGCTCGGTGACGGTGGGGTCGAGCAGCGACTTGCCGGCCGCGACCTGCCGCACCGCCTCGACCAGCGAGGTGCCGCGGATCTCTTTGAGCAGATACCCCGAGGCGCCGGCCATGACTGCGGCGAAGATCGCGTCGTTGTCGTCGTAGGAGGTCAAGATCAGACACCGGATCTCGGGGTGGGCCGACCGAATGTCGCGACACACGTCGATGCCGCTGCCATCGGGCAGGCGGGCATCCAGCACGGCCACATCCGGGCGCACGGCCGGGATCCGGCGCAGCGCCTCGGCCGCGGTGCCGGCCTCACCCACAACCGACATGCCGGCCTCGGCCTCGAGCAGCTCGGCGATCCCCCGCCGCACGATCTCATGGTCATCGAGCAAGAAGACTCGGATATCAACGGGCTCATCCATCGCGGGTGCCTCCTCGCCGGAAGTATGCGCCGGCCGGGATGTCATCGGTCAGTCTCCACGACCACATCCTCCACCCGGCGCCGACGCGAGGCCGGTGTCTTGGGGGCCCGACCCACCCGCATCAAGATGTGCGGGTGCATCTGCAGACCCAACTCGGTACGCAGCCGCTCACGGGTGGCCGCGATCTCCACTACCTGGGTGAGGGGGCTGGCCACATAGCCGTGCCGAGTGGCCTCCAACAGCACGTGCTCAAGCGCCTCACCGGCCCGCAGCCACGCCTCGGGCCGATCGGCCAACGTGCCCAGCAGCAGCAGACACTGGTTCACGGTCGAGTGCGTAGCCACCGGCAGCCACCCCACCCCACGCGTGTCGAAATCGCGAATCGGCACATCGTCGCCGGCGCCGGCATCCACATGCGGCACCGCCAAACTCGGCACCCCGTCACGGCGCATCGGATCGTCACTCGTCCAAGCCCGCAGCTCGGCCCGATAAGCCGGATCGGCATTCTGCTCCCGGTCCGCCTCCTGACTCAACCGGGCCACCCAATACCGCTGCTCAGAATCGGTGACCTCATACAACTGCGCGTGCTCAGCGGCCGCGGCACTGACCAGAGCATCCACCACCTCGGGTGGAACCGGATCGGTAGCGAAACGCCGACGGTTGGTCTGCCGCAACTCGATCACCGCATCCAACGCCGCCAGCACCGGCCACTCCCCGGCCGGCTCGCCAACCGTCAACCGGGCCAGCAGATCACGCTGACCCGGCTCCGGAAACCGCTCCACCACAACGTCATAGCCCGACGCCGCCAGCGCCACCCGCGCATTGAACAACGCACACCCACAACTGATCAGCATCTGCCGCCCGCTCGGATCCAACACCCGCAACCGACGACCACGATCAGCATGAATCTCCACCGACCGCCCAGAAATCACGAATCGCCACGGCTGCGTGTTATGCACCGACGGCGCCAGGATCGCGCGCGCCACCGCATGACGGAAAGCATGTGACAACGCCCGAGGGTTGCCAGTCTGTGTGGACATCGCTATCGCCTGCTCCTCGTCAGTACTGGCCGCTTTGCCAGACGAGCATGCCGCGCGGCCGGGGCTCTGCAGAAGGGACGAACGTCCTACGCGCGTGGGCGGAGGTCACGTCCGCAGGGGCCCATGTACCCGGTGTTACGTGACCTTTGCTCACGTCACAGCGACACCGCGCTCGAGGACGCTGGACGTGGACGAAGGAGCCCGCCATGACCGACACCAGCACGCTGGCAAGAACGACAGATGACACCTCGGCGGTCGCGATCGTCGCCGACGGCCGGACCATCGCGTCAGCTGACGTCCAGGGCCGCGGAACGTCCGTCCGGGTGAGCTTCAGCATCAGCCACGGCCATCTGCCGATTCAGGTTCGCCGCCGCCTCGTCGACGCCGTGTTCGAACTGCCCGAGGTGCGAGGTTCGCGGGCTGTGTTGGCCACTCTCCCGCTGGGCGATGTCGATCTCCTCAACGGATTGCGCGCACACTGCACCGCGATGAGCACACGGGCGGCCGGCGCGACCTGCCTCGTCGACGCGATCATGGACATCCGCGATGTGGACGAAGGTGCCGAGCGCTAGTGTCCCGCGCCGGGACACTAGAGGACCGCTATGACCGGTTGCGCGCGTTCGGGCTGATCGGTACCACTGCCCCCCACCAGAGTGCCGGCCTCGCCGGCGACGACCTGGCGCAAGTCGGCCAGCGACCCGATGACGGCGTGGCCGCGACCGGCTCGGGCGCCCACGAATGTGCAGGCTGCCTGCACTTTCGGAGCCATCGTCCGAGCCGGGAACTCCATGTGCGCCAGCTCATCGACGGTCGTGCTCCGCACCAGCCGCGACCCCGGTGAGCCGTATCCGTCGTAGATGCCGTCAACCGCTGTGATGATCGCCAACACGTCCGCCTGGACGTCGATCGCGAGTTGGGCGGCGGTCCGGTCGCTGTCGGCGATCGCCTCGATGCCGTACACGGCGCCGTCGTCATTGATCGCCACCGGTACGCAGCCGGCGCCGGCGCACACCACCGTGTTGCCCGCGTCGACCAGATCGGAGATCGCCGACTGCTCCAGCACGGCAAGCGGCTCCGGCGCGGCGACGACGCGGCGCCACCAGATGCCGTCCCGGGCCATGATCCAGTCGTGGCGGTTCGCCAGCCGGCGCGCCTGGGTCTTGTGGTAACCGGGCCCGACGAACGTGGCCGGGTGGCCGAACGCCCGGTCGTTCGGGTCGACGAGAACGCGCGATACGACCGAGACCGCCGGTTTGCTGGCGATGCCGCAGTCCAGAAGGCTGACCAGCCGGTACCCGATCAGGCCCTGGGCCTGGGCGGCGATCGCGTCGAGCGAATACGGTGAATCGGCGGGATCCCCGCCCATCTGGAAGCTCAGGGCTGCGTTCCCGTCGGCGACGATGATCAGCTGATGCTCTTCGGCCAGCGCGCGCAGCTCGCCGGCGCGGACGGCCAGACGCCTACCGTTCCCGACCAGGGTCGAGCGGCCGAGGCTCAAGACGACACGCATGGCACGCTCCGATCGCTCGGTGCGCGTTCGCTTCTCGGCAGCGCGGAACGGATCAACGGCCAGCTGACGACCTCCACCGGACACGGGGCCTGCGCCACGAGCTGCATGCCGATCCAGCCGAGACGCGACGTTCGCACGCCGTACGACGACGGGCCGCCTATCAGCAGGAGGTCGGCCTCGCTGGCGGCGTCGAGAAGTGCGTCGGTGGCCCGACCACGGACCAGCCGGGTCTCTACGGGCACGGAGGGGTACTGATGCCACAGCCGGCTGACACACTCGTCGAGAATGTGCTCGGATGCCTGACGCCACCGTTCGGCCGTCTCGGGCGTGTAGGTGCCGCTGTAGTGCGCCCAGTCGAGCTCGCCCCACGCCCGGACGGCGACGACCTTGGCGTGCGCTCGTTGGGCGTGCTGAAAGCCCGCGTCAAGCGCGCTCATGGCCTCGTCCGAGCGCCCGACGCCGACGATCACGGCGGCCGGGTGCGTCGCGGCGACCTGCCCGAATGATGCCGGCACGACCACGACCGGGCATCGTCCGTAGGCGGCCACCTTGTGGCTGACGGCGCCGACGATCGCGGCCGCGTTGTCGCCGGTACCGTGCCGACCGAGCACGATCAGCGTCGTGCTGTCGCTGAGCTCGATCAGGACGTCGGCCGCGCGCCCGCGCCGGTACGTCGGGGTCACGCTTACGGTTGGCTGCCGGGCCGCCACCGCGCTGGCCCCCGAGCACAGCAACTCGTGGCCGTGCCGCTCGAGATCGGCCGCGACGGCAGTCAGGGTCCTGGGCGAGAGCCCGTCTTGGGCGGGCTCGTCGCCGACATAGACCACGCGCAGCCCGACACAGCGTCGCCGCGCCTCTTCGGCGGCCCAAGTCAGCGCGGCCTCGCCGCCAGCCGATCCGTCGACACCGACGACGATTCCTGCTTCGGTCATCATGATGGACTCCTCGGGTGTTGCGCACCATCAGCTCACCGCAACGACGGCCGCGGGAGCAGGGGCGAAGGTCACCGGGACGGCAGGGCGTTGGCAATCCGCAGGCGGGTAATCCGCCTGGCCCCGGTGGGGCCGGACGAGGTCATGAAACGTGTTCGGATCGGTCCGGCAGGTCGCAGCGCCGGGTGTAGTCGTCGGCGTCGATGTCTCCGCGGGCCAGCCGCTCGTCCAGCAGCCGGCGGGCATCACTGCGAGAGTCGATCCCCTGGTTCTTGCCGCGCTCAAGGGCGGCCCGGACCAGGGCATAGCTAGCGCCGAGCACAGCGACCCAGAACAGCAGGGTGAGCACGCTCATCAGCAGCAACCCGCCGGCTCCCGGGTGATGACCGCCGTACCGATACATCATCTCGGGCCTCCCGTCCTCCTGGCTTCGGGCTCAGCCTTGCCGCTCGTCCTGCTGCTCGGCAGGGGCGTTCGACACTGCTCGCGCGGACTCAGGTCAGGTTCGACGCGCAGTTCGATGTAGCGCAGGATGCCGGAGGGCAGGCGGTACCCGCTCCACCCCTCGATGGGAACGCGAACGCCGTTCAGCTCACCGTAGGCCGTGAAGGCGGCGATCCACGGGTCCGCGTGGAACCGGTTGCCACCCAGGTCTCGGCTTCTGAGAGCGGTGAACCCGAGCGGCCGCCCGACGTCGTCGAACCGGAAGGTACCCGTCACGCTCAGTCCGGCGTCGCGGATCGTCACATGCGCCGCGTTCCGGCCGATCTGGCGCCGGTCGACGTTGCCGAGCAGGAACGCGGCCGGGAACCAGACCATCTCGCTCAAGTAACGCAGCAACGCCGCCTCGTTGATCTCACTACCCCGGTGGTCGGCCACAGTAAGCACCCGGGCGAGGCGGACCTGCGTGCGACCCCGGCCGGCGATGTACGAGTCGGATACCCGCAGGAGCGGCAGCCCGGCCATGCGTACATGGGCCAGCCACCGGAAGGCCGGCAGCCCCATCAAGAAACTCTCCTCGGCGCTGAACCGCCACCACGGCTTGTCGTTGTCCGGCCGTATCCGACCGGTCTGCCGCAGGGCCATCGAGCCGGGAATCGGGCGCCCGACGACGCCGGTCCAGGTCAGGTAGCGGCGCATCGCAGGAGGGGCGCCGTCGAGCATCTCGCGCGTCACGACGTCACCCGGTGCAGGCTGCAGACGGGCGATCACGACGCGATCCTCGACTCGATCACCGGCTGGACCGCGGCCGAGCGCTCAGCGCGCGCCTTGATGCCGAGCAGCATCTGCCGTGTCATCACCAGGGTGATCGGATCGACCGCTTCGCCGATCAGCCACAACAACCAGCGGCCGCGGGCCGTCCGGCCGCGTGAGACGAGCCGGCAGCGACGTGGTCCGTGCGGTATGACGTGGAACGACCAGATGCCGTCCCAGGGACTGTTCGGCGGCTGCTGGCGCAGCACGATCGATCGACCCGGATCGAGCCGGGCCACCGGCAAGGCCATGCCCTCACGCAGGCCCAGCCAGCCGGGGCGAACCAGCCGCACCCGGTCACCCACTCGAAGCTGCTGCCACTCCGGCCGGATCCGGTCGGTGCTGTGGATACGCAGCCCGACTGCATTTTCCAGCCAGTCGTAGCTGTACAGGCCGCCACGGTCCTGGCCGATCTGCACGAGCCAACGCCAGACCTCCTGGCCCGGCGCCTCGACGGTAACGGCCCGGGTGACCACGTCGGCCGGGTCGGACACGAGCTCGTCGCCAGGCAGAACGGCGTGGCACTCGCCCTTGGTCGCGCCCCAGTCCCGGAAACGGCGCCCCGCGACGAGTACCAGGCCGACCCCGGTCACGACGAGTGTGCGCATCATGCCGTCCAGCATCTGGCACCCGGGCGCGCGTGGTCAGGGTCGGCAGTCGTCGGGATGCGCGGACCAAAGTCCCCGGTACCCAGGACCGACGCCGCTGCTGACGCGGTCGCAGAAGCAACACGCTTGATGTATGGAGCTCGGGGAAATCCTGGTCGGCGTGGACGGCTCGGCCGAGAGCGACGCTGCGGTGGCGTGGGCCGTGACCGAGGCACGGGCTCGCAGTTGTGGCCTGCACGTCGTGCACTGCTGCGAATCCCGCTACTACGGCCTGTGGACCGCGACAAAGACGCTGCGGGAAGGACTGCGCGCGCTCGCTCGTCCACTGGTGGACGACGCGATCGAACTCGCCAGACGGCTCGATCCCCAGGTCTCGGTACGTGGCGGCGTGATCGTCGCCGCTCCGGCGCGGGCACTCGTGCGGCTCTCCTCGCGAGCGTCGCTGGTGGTGGTCGGCCGTAGTGGTCGGGGTGCCATCTCGCACCTGCTGCTCGGCTCGGTGGCCCGGCACGTACTCGCCAACGCCGATTGCCCAGCGGTGAGCGTGGGTTGCCGTCCGGAGAAGGCGACTTCGTCCGCGCCGACCCGGGTCGTCGCCGCCGTGGTCCGGTCGGAGTCGTATGAGCGAACCCTTCACCTCGCATTCGGCGAGGCCGAGCTGCATCGAGTGCCGCTGCGGGTGGTCACTGCCCTGCCGCGCAGGGCATCAGGTGCCGGCTCCATGGAGCTGCGCAGTCTCGCGACCGCGCTGATCCCCTGGCAGCTGCAGTACCCGACGGTCCGGGTGACCACGTCGACGATGGTCGGCAGCCTCGCCGAGACGTTGGCCGCGCTGTGCACGCAGCAGGACCTGCTCGTGCTCGGCCACCATCGGCATGGCCCGCTCGCTCCCGACCTACTGGGGCCGCGCATCTCTTCGGCGATGCACGCGGTCCGGTGCCCGATCGCCGTCGCGCACGAACCGGCCGCGGCAACCGCCTCCGTGCCGGCCGAGCACCCAGTAGCGAGCGCGGCCACGGCAGCGCCCGAAGCAGGGTGACTGAGCACCAGGACAAGCCAGGTCATTGCCGGTGGGGCCATCGGGTTGTCTGCCGGAGCCGCTTGATGGATCGACCCCTCCGTCTCGATGCCGATGGGTCCGATCCCGGCCGGGACCTGAGTCCTACGGCGGACGGGGCTTAGGTAGCTACCGGCGAGGCAACTCACGGCGAACTCTCTGTACATGCGAAACGAGACCCCAGCTCAAGACTTCACCGCAGTTGTCGCGCCACTCGACGTAGCCGGTGCCCAGGTGGATGCCGACCAATATCTGCCGACCAGATCGAACGAGCGCTCATGCTGCTGCTCGTCGCGGCCGGCTGTTCGAGTGGTGTTGCCGCCGACGCCGGAGCGCGACCACGCCGTCGACTTGCTCCTGTGCGGTCACCACTATCGGACATCACGGTCGGCACTGGCCACCGCCGGCGTCCAGGTGAGCGCCGCCGCCGGCGCCGTGGCCTGGCTGCCCGGTCCGGCCTGACCGTTGCGGTCGGAGACAGGGACATCTGCCGACGGTGTCGGCCCGAAGGTCCCTACCGCCGAGGCGGGTGCGCAACGAGCCTGGAACCCGAAGGGATTGGTGAGCCGTCATGTCCGATCGCGAACGTTTTGAAGCCTCGCAGGAGGCCCTCACCCAGGCACCGACCCGACAGGGGCCGACCGCTGAGCGGTACGAGTCGGCGCTGAGCCGCTACATCGCGGCGGTCGGGGGTAGCCGCCAGCACTCGACGCCGGCTGACCGCAGTCTGCGTGACGAGCTGTACTGGAACATCGAGAACAATCTGGTCAGTGACGTGATGACCCGCGACGTGGCGTCCGTGCACGAGGACACCTCGTTCAAGGACGTTGTCGCGACGCTGGAGATGAACCGGGTCAGCGCCCTGCCGGTGATCGATGACCAGGGCAAGGTCCTCGGGATCGTTTCCGAATCCGATCTGCTGGCCAAGGTGGTCGCGGGCGCCCAGCCCAAGCCTCGTATCCGGGGCGACCGCTCGACCCGCGTGCAGACCCGTCGCAAGTCGCAGGCCGAGATAGCGCGCGAGCTGATGCACTCCCCGGCGGTGACCATCCGCCCGGAGGTGTCAGTGGTCGATGCTGCCCGAACTGCGGCGCTCGCCCACGTGCGGCGCCTGCCCGTGGTTGACCGGGACGGCGTGCTCGTGGGCATCGTGACCCGCTCCGATTTGTTGCGCGTGTTCCTCCGCGACGACGAGGCGCTTCGCAGGCACCTGCAGGAGATCTTCGCCGCACAGTGGTGCATCGACACCTCCACGGTCGAGATCACCGTCCACGACGGCGTGATCACCCTGTCCGGCGAGGTTGAGCGGCGCACCCTCATCGAACCGCTGGTGACCGCAGTGCGCTCCACCGCGGGCGTCGTCGCCGTGCACGACAACCTCAGCTACCGCCACGACGACCGGTACATCCCGTCGCCGGGTGGCCTCTACTGACGGGGTACAGCATGAAAGCGCTCACCTATCACGGCCCGGGACGCCACTCGTGGAGCGACGTGGCCGAACCGGAACTATGCGACGCCGAGGATGCGATCGTCCGGGTCGACGCCGTCACGATCTGCGGTACCGACCTGCACATCCTCAAGGGAGACGTTGCGGAGGTCGACGACGGGCGCATCCTCGGCCACGAGGCCGTCGGCACGGTCGAACAGGTCGGCGCGGCCGTCCGCACGGTCGCGCCGGGCGATCGGGTGCTCGTCTCGTGCATCTCGGCGTGCGGCCGCTGCGGATACTGCCGGGTCGGCAGCTACGGGCAGTGCCTCGGCGGCGGCGGTTGGATCCTCGGCCACCTCGTCGACGGCACCCAGGCCGAATACGTCCGGATACCGTTCGCCGAGCGGTCGCTTTACAAGTTGCCCGCGAACGTCGCGGACGAGGCCGCGTTGATGCTCGCCGATATCATGCCGACCGCCTACGAGGTCGGCGTGCTCAACGGCGGGGTGTCCCCCGGCGACACGGTGGCCGTGGTCGGTGCCGGACCGATCGGCCTGGCCGCGATCAAGAGCGCCCGCCTGTTCAGCCCATCACACATCGTGGCGATCGATCTGGCCAAGCCGCGTCTGGAGGCTGCGCTGGAGTTCGGGGCCGACGTGACCGTCCCGGTCGCCGACGGGCCCATCGCGGTCGTCCACGAGCTCACCGCCGGACTCGGCGCCGACGTGGTGATCGAGGCGGTCGGCGTGCCCGAGTCGTTCGAGCTGTGCACCGAGTTGGTCCGGCCCGGCGGCCACGTGGCGAACATCGGCGTGCACGGCAAGCCGGCGACACTTCATCTCGAGTCGCTCTGGATCAGGAACGTGACGATAACGACGGGTCTGGTCGACGCGTATTCGACCCCTACGCTGCTGCGGATGCTCGCGGCGGAGCAGATCGACACGACCCCGTTCGTGACCCACCGGTTCGGACTCGACGAGATGATGGAGGCCTACGACATCTTCAGCCAGGCTGCAGAAACCGGAGCGCTGAAGGTGGTCATGTACCGCACCTGAACCGCATTCATCAGCGCGGCTGTAGATCTGCAAAGGACCGGCGCGGCCCAAGTGGGCCGCGCCGGTCTTGTGTTCGGCCGGGACGCCCGGCGATCTTGTGACTTGGGTCCAGCCTGCGGGAGGACGTTCGCCCCTGCGCTGCCGAGCGCGAACGGCGGAACGTATTCCCCGTAACCATCCAACATCCAAGGAGTCAGAGATGAACCGCACGAAGCTGGACCGTCTTCTCGCCGTCGGTGGCCTCGTTGTCGCGGCCCTACTCGTTGCCGCCGGCGCCCTGCTGACATGGGCGCACGTCTTCGTGGACCACCAGGTGCGCAGCGAGCTCGCGTCGCAGAAGATCTACTTCCCGGCCAAGGGCAGCGAGGCGCTGGCCAGCCCGGAGATCGGCCCCTACCTCAACCGCTACGCGGGCCAGCAGCTGGTCACCGGCACGCAGGCCAAGGCCTACGCCGACCACTTCATCGCCGTCCACATCAAGGAGATCGGCGGGGGGCAGACCTACGCCCAGCTGTCCGCGAAGGCGCAGGCCAACCCGAACGACCAGAAGCTCGCGCAGACCGTCCAGACGGTGTTCCGCGGCGAGACGCTACGCGGCCTGCTGCTCAACGCCTACGCGTTCTCGACGATCGGCTACATCGCCTTCATCGCCTCGATCGTGTCGTTCATCGGCGCCGGCGTGATGGGGCTGCTGTCCGTGCTCGGGTTCGCGCACGCGCGCAGCCTTCGCGAGCAGCCTGCCGCACCCAGCGCTCCGGCTCAGGAGATGATCGACGCCTGAGCTTCGCGCACAGAGCCGGCCCGCCGACCGTCCAGTCGGCGGGCCGCTTGGTGCCATGGGTCCTACAGCACGGTTGTGTAACACGAGGCCACGGACTCCGGCGCTTCGCCGGTACAAGGTGTTTCTGACTGGTCAGGGCCGCCGCTTACTGCGTGCCCAATCCTGGTAGGCGGCGACTGCGGTCGGCAAGGTCGGGAAGAGTCGGTCCTTGCCGATGCTCGCTGCCAGCCCGTACGCCTCCAGGTCGTCGAGCAGGTCCTGCTTCACCCGGGCCATGGCCAGCACGATGTCCCGACGCTCGAGCTCCTGCCGCAGCCATTCGACGGCATCGAGCCCGGTTATGTCGACCTCGACGTTGGCCTCGACGTTGAGCAGCACCCACGCCGGATCCTTCGCCGAGTCCACGGCCTCGATCGCCCGGCGCTTGAAGTCCTCGGCATTGGCGAAGAACAGCGGCGAGTCGTAGCGGTACACGACCAGCCCGGGAATGGTCTGCGCGGTCGGGTAGTCGTCCACGTCATGCATGCCGGCGAGTCCGGTCACCTGGCCCAGGATGGCGTCGTGCGGCCGGGCCACCCGGCGCAGCAGGTCGGCCACGGACAGCCCGACCGCGAAGAGAACGCCGTAGAGGATGTCCATCGCCAGGACGCCGACCAGCGCGGCGACGGTCAGGAGCAGCTCGCTGCGACGGAATCGCGCAATGCGCTTGAACTCGCCGACGTCGATCAGCCGGGTGGCCGCGTAGATGATCAGCGCGCCGAGAGCAGCCTCCGGAAAGTTCGCGAGCACTCCCCCGCCGAACATGAGGACCAACACGAGCACGGCAAGGGTGACGAGCGAGTACATCTGCGTGCGGCTGCCGGCCGCGGCCCCCAGCGCGGTCCGGCTGCCGCTGCTGCTGACCGGAAAGCCGCGCACCAGGCCGGCCCCGACGTTGGCGACGCTCAGGGCGAGCAATTCCTGGTTGGCGTTCACACTCTGCTTCTCGCGGGCGGCGAACGCTCGGGCGGTCAGCACGTTGTCGGTGAAGCCCACGACGGCAATGCCGACCGCCGGCAGAAGCAGCTGATGCACGTCGTCGAGGGACAGATTCGGCACAGCCGGAGTCGGGACGCCGCTCGGGATCGTCCCGGCGACGGTAATGCCGTGCTCCTTGAGCCCGAGCAGCGTCACCACTGCGGCCGCGGCCGACACGGCCAGCAACGGTCCGGGCAACCGCGGGAAGCGGATCTGGACGGCGAACAGGAACGCCAGCGTGCAGGCGGCCAGCGCCACTGTCGGCCAGTGGACATCGCCCAGCCCGCGGGCTGCGGACTGGATCTGAGTCAGCAGCCTCTCGCCCTGCACTGGGATGCCGGTCGTGCGGCGAATCTGGCCGGCGATCATGATCACGGCGACGCCGGCCATGTATCCGACGAGTACCGGTCGGGACAGAAGGTCGGCCACGAAGCCCAGCCGGGCCAACCACGCCAGCAGGCACATTACGCCGACCAGGATCGCCAGGCCCGCGGACAGCACGGCGTACCGCTCGGGGTCACCGTCGGCGAGGGCGCCGATCGCTGCGGCGGACAGCAGCGCGGTCGTCGACTCCGGGCCGACCGACAGCTGCCGGCTGGACCCGAGCAGCGCGTACGCGATGATGGCCGGGACGGCGGCCCACAGACCGGCCGCCGGGGGGAGGCCGGCCACGCCGGCGTAGGCCATGACCTGTGGCACCAGGTAGGCAGCGACAGTCAGACCCGCCAGGACGTCACCGCGCAGCAGCTCGCGCCGGTACCCGGCCAGTTCGCGGGGACCGGGCAACAAGGTCTTGGCTACGCGAGCGATCCGGCCGTCCACTCCTACCTCCTCGGTACTGCTGCCCGTCCGCGCCTCGAGCGCGGCGACGGTCGTGGAGGCGAACAGCCGGACTGCATCCACACTGCGCAGTCGCGTCGATCCGCCATAGAGCACAAGGACCTGACCTCGGCAGCTGGGACGTGCCGTCGTCGGGACGAACGACCCTGCCCGGCCGGCCCTCCCGAGAGAAACACTGATTCGGAAGTGCCTTTGGAGACAGCTGGGGGGTCGATGTGCCCAGATTTCTGTGGCAAGTGACGTATACGCCATCCGGAGCCAGCGGTGCCGCTCGCACCGAGGCCATCCCGCTGCTTACCCCCGACCAGATGGACAAGGCCACGAGTGCCGTCGCCGCCGTCGAG
This sequence comes from Jatrophihabitantaceae bacterium, assembly GCA_036558905.1. Classification (GTDB taxonomy): domain Bacteria; phylum Actinomycetota; class Actinomycetes; order Mycobacteriales; family Jatrophihabitantaceae; genus DASXRA01. The sequence goes on from DATBER010000199.1 coordinate 35,548, forward strand.
GCCGGGGAAACGACGTGAGAGGAACAGGAATGCACACGATCCGCTGGTTCGACGAGATCGGGCTGTCCGACGTGGAAACGGTCGGCGGCAAGGGAGCCAATCTGGGTGAGCTCACGTCCGCGGGGCTGCCCGTGCCGCCGGGGTTCGTCATCACGAGTGACGCCTATCTGGACGCGATCGACCGTTCGGGCGCGCGAGCCAACCTGCAGAGCATCGTGGCCGACGTGGATCCGGACGAGCCCTCCAGCTTGGCGGCTGCGGCGGCCGCGGCCCGTAAGACCATCCACGACACACCGGTTCCACCCGATCTGGCCGAGGCGGTCGTGGCGTCGTACCGCAAGCTCGGCGACGACATCCGGGTGGCCGTCCGCTCGTCCGGCACGAACGAGGACGCCGGCGACACCTCGTTCGCGGGCATGAACGCGACGTTCACGAATGTCGCCGGCGAGCGGGAACTGCTCAACCGGGTCGTCGACTGCTGGGCCTCGCTCTACAGCGAGCGGGTCATCGCCTATCGCTCCACCGAGCGGGTCACCGACGAACCCGCCATCGCCGTGATCGTCCAGGAGATGGTGCCGTCCGAGTGCTCCGGCATCATGTTCACCGCCGATCCGTCCACGGACGCGACTGATCGCATAGTGGTCGAGGCCATCCTCGGTCAGGGCGAGGCGATCGTCAGCGGCATGGTCGAGCCGGACACGTACATCGTGCTCAAGGACGGACCGAAGCTGCTCAGCGTCCGCGTCGGCCATCAAGCGCGCAAGATCGTCCGAGGCTCGAGTGGCGCCGACGAAGAAGTCGAACTGACGGCCGAGGAGGGCGCTCGCCGCGTGCTGGGCGACGACGCGATCCTCGATCTGGCCCGGCTCGCCCTCGATGTCGAGAAGCACTACGGCACGCCGCAGGACATCGAGTGGGCAGTGACTGCCGGGCGCACGTACCTGGTGCAGTCACGTCCCATCACGACGCTGCACGCGCGCGCCGATGTCGCGCCGGGTGTCCCGCGGCTGCTGGTGCGCGGCCTGGCCGCGTCCGCGGGGCGCGCGTCCGGCACGGTTCGCGTGCTCACTACTCCCGAGGAGAGCGCGCGACTCAAGACCGGTGAGGTGCTCGTCGCGCCGATGACCAGTCCGGACTGGGTGCCCGCGATGCGGCGCGCCGCGGCGCTGATCACCGACGGCGGCGGGATGACCTGTCACGCCGCGATCGTGTCGCGCGAGCTCGGTGTGCCGTGCGTGGTCGGCACTCGCAACGGCACGACGACCCTGCGCAACGGTGAGGTCGTTACCGTCGACGGCAAGCGCGGCGAAGTGTACGAGGGTGTGGTGGCCGAACCGACCTCGACCCCGGCCGTCGTGACGACTGCCGCCGCGCCAACGGCCGGGCCGCTGGCCACACGCCTCTACGTCAACCTGGCTGTCGCCGAGCACGCCGAAGAGGTCGCCGCGCTGCCGGTCGACGGGGTCGGGTTGCTGCGCGCGGAGTTCATGGTCGCCGACGCTCTGAAGGGCGTGCACCCGCGACTGCTGATGGAGCGTGGCGAGCAGCAGACGTTCGTCGACGAGATGTCCGCACCCCTGCTGCGCATCACTCGCGCCTTCGCCCCGCGGCCGGTCGTCTACCGCAGCATCGACTTCCGGTCGAACGAGTTCCGCGGCCTGGAGGGCGGCGAGCGCTTCGAGCCACACGAAGAGAACCCGATGATCGGCTACCGGGGCTGCTACCGGTACGTCGACCAACCGGACCTGTTCCGGCTCGAGCTCGACGTCCTGGGCCGGGTCGCCGCCGAGACGCCGAACCTGCGGCTGATGATCCCGTTCGTACGGACCGCGTGGGAGCTTGGGCGGTGCCTGCAGATCGTGCGCGAGCACCCGACCGCGTCGAGCCTGCCGGTGTGGGTCATGGCCGAGGTGCCGTCGGTGGCCTACTGGATCCCGACCTACGCCCGTATGGGTGTCGAGGGCGTTTCGATCGGCAGCAACGATCTGACCCAGCTGATGCTCGGCGTCGACCGAGACTCCGAGATCTGCGCCGACGTGTTCGACGAAGCCGATCCAGCCGTGCTCGACGCCATCGGCCGTATCGTGCAGGCCTGCCAGGACGCCGGCATCACCTCGTCGCTGTGCGGACAGGCCCCGTCCAACCGGCCCGAGTTCGCTGAACACCTCGTCCGGTTGGGCATCACGTCGATCTCGGTCAACCCGGACGCCGTCGACGCCGTCCACCGATCGGTGGCCAACGCGGAGTGGCGTCTGCTGCTCGAGTCATCGAACTCCCGCCCGCCCGGCCCGCTGTCGTTGCGCGCGCGTCACCAACTTCTGCGCAACTACACAACGGCATCCTGACCGGAGGACGACATGTTCATGACAATCGTCGCCGCGACCGACGGATCACCTCACGGCGATCGGGCGCTCGCGCTGGCCGAGTCGATGGCCCGTGAGGCGAAGGCGCAGCTCGCCGTCGTCCACGTCGTCGAGCTCGTCGGCGGAAAGGGTGGCGTATACCCGGCAGCTGCGGACGAGCCGGAGATTCGCGAGAACATCGAGGCGCAGGTCGAGAAGCTTCGCGCGAACGGCGTGGACGCCAGCCTCGACGTGCGCCGGATCCGCCTCGGCGGACCCGCGCACGAGATCGCCGACGCCGCGGCGGCGCTCGAGGCCGACCTGATCGTCGTAGGTAGCCGTGGCCGGTCGCCGGTCAGCGAGGTGCTGCTCGGCAGCGTGCCGATCCGGCTGTTGCACATCGCCCACCGGCCGGTCCTGGTCGTCCCCCCGGCCGGCTGACCGGCCGCGTCACCACTGCGATCGACACCGCTCCTGCCGGCCGGCCGATCCGGCGTACCCCCGGTGGGTCCGTGCAACGGGAGAGGATGCGTGTGCACCACGGCCAACTCGTCAAGAACAGCGCGCTGAGCATCACCGCAGCGCAACTCGCCTCTTCCCGCGCTTTCGCCGTGACGCCATTGACGGGCTGCACGAATAGTCTCGTGATTGCGGTAACCCGGCGGGGGCCTGCCCCTCGTTGCCTGATCGTCGGCCGTCCGCCTGCTCGTCCAGCTGTCCTTCGCATCGCGTGATCTGGCACCAGGACCTGGCGATCAGCACCGGTGCCGCGGTCCTGTGAAGGCTGCATCGTCATTCGAGCCGCGCAGCCGGTTAAGTGGCATACCGTGACGCATACGGCCAGCTTCGGCATCGGGACGTACGTCGCTGTCCTTGACCATTTCTGGGTGCGGCTCGCGGCCGTGGCGGGCGTGTACCTGGAGCGCAGAGCAGGATCCTCCGCCGTCTCCGCGATGCAGGAGCTGTGGGCTGATATCGCCCGGTCCTAGCCCCGGGCCGGCCCGCGAGTCCCCTCGACCGCGTCACGTCCGCCGTACGCCACTAGGCCGTAGATGACCAGGACGCCGATCGCGATGTAGGTCAGCGCCCAGATCGGGTAATACGGCATCCACCAGATGGAGCTAATGGCAAGGATGCCGCCGGCGATAATTCCAATCCAACGGCTGAATTGGGAACCCACGACAACGCCGAACGAACTAACGATCAGGATAATCGCGACAATGAAGTAGACCCATCCGTAGGTCTTGAGACTGTGCCCAAAGATTGCCGCTTCGAGGTCGTTCGGTACGGCCCCGTGGTATCGCCACGCCCAGATCGCGTCGAAGAATCGCATGATGCCGGCTATTCCCAGCACCGTACCGGCGAAAAACCGCCAACCACTACCGGATCCCTCCATGACACGTGTCCCTTCCTCAGATTGTGGATTAGAACCGGGCTGGTCGTCGACGGCGTCCGCCGTCGCTGCATCCGAAACAGCGGGCACCCCTCGACGACCGCCGTGCAAACCTCTATTGCACGAGGATTTCCGAGCCGGAGCGCTCACAAGCGGTTGCCACGATGAGGCCGTCTCATCGGCCGGGCAACCCCCGCAGTCGTGATCACCTCCCCGACCGGACTCGCCGACGTCATGCGCTCGAGCGCCACGCCGACGTCTCGAACCGGACCAGATGACCTTGGCCTCACCGGCGACCGAACGCATCGTCCGTCGAGGATGACTCGATCGGCCAGTTGACCAGGACGCTGCCACGGTGCCTCTGTCTTCGCGCACAGTCCATCTGACCGCGGGGCAACGTCGACGCCACGGACCAGCACGTCCGGACTCAGGTGACCTCGGGTTCCATCTTGATCGCGCCGCAGGGGCATTCGGACACGCACAGGCCACAGCCCTTGCAGTAGTCGTAGTCGATGGCGTACCCGTGGGCGCCATCGATCTTGATCACGGCGTTGTCCGGGCAGACGCCGAAGCAGTTGTCGCAGCCGAAGCAGTTCCCGCAAGACAGGCACCGCCGGGCCTCGTACAGGGCGGTGTCCTCGTCCAGCCCGCCCACCACTTCGCCGAAGTCGGAGGTGCGCCGGGCGGCTTCCAGACGCGGGCGTACGGCGTGCGGGGCGTCGCTGTAGTACCAGGTGTTGAGCTGGCCGTACTCGGCCGACTCGCGCGTCGGCTCGGCGGCCGCGTGTGTGCTCCGCAGCCAGGAGTCGATGTGTCGGGCGGCCTGCTTACCGTGGCCGATACCGACGGTCACCGATCGGGTCGCCGGCACCATGTCTCCCCCGGCGAACACCCCCGGGTAGCCGGTCATCATCTGGTCGTCGACCTGCACTACTCCGTCGGCGACCTCTAGGCCGGGCAGGTTGTCGACGAGTGAGTGGTCGACGTCCTGCCCCAGGGCCAGGATGACGCAGTCGGTGTCCAGGTCCTCGTACTCGCCGGTGGGTTGCGGCACGCCGGCGTCGTCCAGTTCCATCCGCTCCACGCGCAAGTGGCCGGCGTCGACCTGCGTGATGGTGGACAGCCACCGCATCCGCACGCCTTCGGCCAGGGCTTCCTCGACCTCGATATCGTCGGCCGGCATGCGCTCGCGGGTGCGGCGGTAGACCACCAGGGCCTCGTCGGCGCCCAGGCGCCGGGCGGTGCGGGCGGCGTCCATGGCGGTGTTGCCGCCGCCGTAGACGACGACGCGTCGGCCCAGCCGGGGACGGTCGCCGCCGGCCGCCTGGCCCAGCACATCCAGTGCGTCCAGGACTCGGGCCGACTGGCCGGCCGGGATGTAGGCCCGGTGCGACAGCTGCGCCCCGATCGCCAGGAAGGCCGCGTCGAAGCCGCGCATCGCCTCGCGCAGATCGGTCACGGGCGTGTCGGGGCGCAGGGTGATGCCGAGGGCGAGCAGCCGCGCGATCTCGATGTCGAGCACGTCGCGCGGCAGGCGGAACGTCGGGATGCCGTGGCGCATCATGCCGCCGGGTTGCGCTCCGGCGTCGCGGATCTCGACGGCGTGGCCGAGCCGGCGCAGTTGGTAGGCGGCCGACAACCCTGACGGCCCGGCGCCGACGACGAGCACGCGCTTGCCGGTATCCGCCGCGGGTGAGGGCAGCTGCCAGCCCTGTTTGATCGCCTCGTCGCCGAGGAACCGTTCGACCGAGTTGATGCCGACGGCGGAGTCGAGCTGCGCTCGGTTGCAGGCCGTCTCGCACGGGTGGTAGCAGACGCGGCCCATGACGGCCGGGAACGGGTTGTCGGCGACCAGGCGCCGCCAGGCCGTCTCGTAGCTGCCGTCCTCTGCGGAGTACAGCCAGGCCTGTACGTTCTCACCGGCCGGGCAGGCTGCGCTGCACGGCGGCCACCGGTCGACGTACACAGGACGCTCCGTGCGCCACGCCCCGGTGTGGTTGGCCAGGCTGGACTTGATGTCCAGGGTGATCGCGAACGGCTTGCTCTTCATGATCGGTCCAGTCCGTAGCGGGCGACGTTGCGGTCGGCGATGTGTTGGATGCGCTCGAGCAGGTCGGTTCGCGGCGGGTCGCCGAACAGGTGGGCGTAGCGCCGCTGGGGACGCAGGTACTCCTCGACCGGGACCCGATCGCGAATGGGCAGTGTGGCGGTCACCTCGCCGTGTTCGGCTTCGAAGACCGGGAACAGGCCACTGCGCTGGGCCAGGCGGGCCAGCTTGATCGTGTCGGCGGGTGCCGATCCCCAGCCCAGGGGGCACGGCACGAGCACGTGCAGGTAGCGCGCGCCGTGCAGCGACATCGCCCGTTCGACCTTCGCCTCGAGATCATGCAATTCGGCGACGGTGGCGGTCGCGACGTACGGGATCTCGTGGGCCATCGCGATGCGCGGCACGTCCTTGCCCTTGCCGATCGGCGCGCCGGGCTCCGGACCGACCGCCTCGGTCGTTGCCGTGCGCGCGTAGGGCGGCGTCGAGCCCGACCGTTGCACGCCGGTGTTCATGTACGCCTCGTTGTCGTAGCAGACGTAGAAGACGTCGTCGTTGCGCTCGAACATCCCGGACAGGCAGGCGAATCCGATGTCGACGGTGCCGCCGTCGCCACCCTGCGCCAGCACCCGGAGATCCTCGCGCCCCTGAGCCTTGAGCGCCGCCGCGACCCCGGACGCGACTGCCGGAGCGTTGGCGAACAGCGAGTGCAGCCACGGCAGTTGCCACGAGCTCTCCGGGTACGGGGTCGAGAACACCTCCAGGCAGCCGGTGGCGTTGACCGCGACCAGCTTGCCGTCTGTGGCCCGCAGGGCTGCGTCGACGACGTACCGGGCCCCGAGCGCCTCGCCGCACCCCTGGCAGGCCCGGTGCCCGGAGTTGAGCGCATTGCCGCGCTGCGGATTGGCCTGCTCACTGCGCAGCCGCTCGTCGAGAAGACGGTTTCCCACAGCTCGGCTGCCGACCTGGTAGAACTTCACGGCTTGCGCTGGCATGGCGGTGCTCTCCTATCCGATCCGAGACGCCGGCACGCCCGACTCACGCAGGACGCTCAGGGCGTGTGGCCCGGTGTCGCGACTGCGATGCAAGCGCGTGATCTCGCGCTCGACGGCGTCTCGGCGCAGGTCCAGGAAGGTCATGGCGCCCAGCCGGCCGGCGTCCAGGTCGGCCAGCATCTGCCGCAACGACGCCTTGCTCACGGCCCGGCCGCCGAGACCGGCGATCACCGTGCTGATCTGGGCGCTCGAGCCCATCAGGGCAGTGCGAACATCAGCGGAGACCACGCCGCCGGCGCCGGGCGAGAAGGAGCGCTCGAGAACGACCACGCGCCGCGCCCCGGCCAAGGCTGCCCGTACCTCGGCGTACGGGAACGGCCGGAACATCGTCAGCGTCAGGACGCCCACATCTGCGGCCAGCTCGTCCACCAGCTCCTGGGCCGTGCCGCTCACCGACCCGAGCGCAACGATGACCGTCTCGGCACCATCGGTCCGATAGGACTCGACGGCCCGGACCGTCCGGCCCACGCCGGCCCCGTAGCGCCGAGCCAGGGTCGGGAACACGTCGGCGGCCTGGCCGAGCTGATAGTTCGACAGGTACCGCACCTCGGTGTAAGCCTCTGGCCCGACCATCGCGCCGATCGAAACCGGATCGGCCGGGTCGAGGAACTGCCGGGGGTGATACGGCGGCAGAAACGTGTCCACCTGCTCCGGCGAGGGCAGGTCGATCGGCTCGAATGCATGGGTCAGAACGAACCCGTCGACGCAGACCATCACGGGAACGGACAGCTCCTCGGCGAGCGCGAACGCGATCACGTGCAGGTCGGCCGCGGCCTGGTTGTCCTTGGCGTAGAGCTGAATCCAGCCGCAGTCGCGCTGGCTCATCGAGTCGCTGTGGTCGTTCCAGATGTTGATCGGCGCGCCAATGGCCCGATTGGCCACGGTCATGACGACCGGTAGTCCGAGGCCCGCGGCGTTGAACAAGGCCTCGGCCATGTACAACAACCCCTGGCTGGCCGTCGCGGTATACGCGCGCGAGCCGGCGGCGGATGCACCGATCGCCGCCGACATGGCGCCGAACTCGGACTCGACCGTGATGAACTGGCATCCGGGCAGCGAGCCGTCCTTGGCCATCGCGCCGATCGCCTCGACGATGTGCGTCTGCGGCGTGATGGGATACGCCGGCACGACCTGCGGACGGCATCGAGCCACGGCCTCGGCGATCGCCCGCGACCCTTCGATCTGCTTACGCATGAACCACTCCGTGCGTCTGGCGGTAGGCGGCGCGGGCGGCGGCGACATTGCCCTCCGCGACCGCGCCGTGGAATCGGTCGCGCAGGGCCTGCTCGACCGAGCCGATCGTCACCACACCGGTCAGCGCGGCCAGGCCGCCGAGCAGGCTGGTGTTGGGCAACGGCCGGCCCGTGTGCTCGCGCGCGATATCGGATGCCGGCAGCGTGACCAATCGCTCGGTGCGGTGCCGGTCGCGTAGCTCGTCCAGCCCCAGGTCGGTCCACGAGTGCGCGGAATTGATGAGCACGTAGCCCTCAGGGGCTAGCCCGGCGAACAGCTCGACGTGATGCAGCAACGTCGCGTCCTGAACGACCACCGCGTCCGGTTCGGTGACCGGCTCGCGAACGCGGATCGGGCGGTCGTCCACCCGGCAGAAGGCCATGACCGGCGCGCCCATGCGTTCCGAGCCGAAGCTGGGGAACGCCTGCGCCTCGCGGCCGTCGAGAAATGCGGCCACTGAGAGCAACTCGGCGGCGGTCACGACTCCCTGGCCACCTCGCCCGTGCACGCGTACCTGGAACATCCGTCCATCACACGCCGCGACGGGCCGATCGGGCAGGGTCGTTGGTCCCGCGCTTGGGCCTTTCAACTCGCCGGTAGCGTCGACTCGGCTCATCCGTGGACGCCTTGCGTGGTCGAGGTGGCGCGGCGACGCTGCCGAGCACGGAACAGTTCGTCGGCGCCCCAGACCAGCACCGGGCAGGGCAAGAGAGCGAGAAGTGCCCAGCCGGGCAGGGCTCGCGTACCGAAGACGTCCTGCAGCGGAGGCGCGTAGATCAGCGCGGCCGCGAAGGCCAGTTCACCCGCGATCCCCCACAGCAGCAGCGAGTTGCTGAACACCCCGATCGAACGCAGTGAGGCTCTTTCCGTGCGGGCGGCGAATGCGGTGCCGACCTGGCAGGCCACCAGCGTCGCGAACGTCGCGGTCGTCGCCTGCAGGTAGGCGTGGTGCAAGTTGGTGCCCGAGCCCACGCCGTCACCGAGGTGCCAGCCGGCCGAATACAGCACCGCGAAGTACATGCCCAGAGCGAGAACCGCCGAGATGCTGCCCATGAGTAGCCAGGCTCGGCCGAGCAGGCGACGCGTGATCAGCCGCTCACGGCGGGGTCGCGGTGGACGCTGCATGATGTCCGGCTCGGCCCGTTCACGGCCCAGCGCCAGCGCCGGCAGCGTCTCGGTCCCGAGATCGATGGCCAGGATCTGGAGAACGGTAAGAGGAAGCGGGATGTGGCCGGCGCTGAGTGCGAACACTGCGAACGGTACAACCTCGGGCACAGCGTGGGCGAAGATGTACAGCACGAACTTGCGCAGGTTGTCGTAGGCTCGCCGGCCTTCGCGCACCGCGCTGACGATGGTGGCGAAGTTGTCGTCGGTGAGCACCATGGTGGCGGCCTCGCGGGCGACGTCCGTTCCAGATTTGCCCATAGCCACACCGATGTCGGCGCGGTGCAGCGCTGGCGCGTCATTGACCCCGTCGCCCGTCATGGCGACGATATCGCCGTTGTCGCGCAGTGCCTCGGCGATGCGCAGCTTGCCCTCCGGAGTGCTGCGCGAGAACACGATCTCGCCCGGCTCGGCCAGCATCGCATCGAGTTCGGGCTCGGACAGTGCGTCCGCGGTCGGTCCGGGCACGACGCGGTCGGCGCCGATGCCGACCTGCCGCGCGATCTCGCTCGCCGTGCGGCCGTTGTCGCCAGTGACGACGTGCACGCGGATGCCCGCCGTGTGGCAGGCGGCGACAGCGTCGGCCACCTCGGGGCGGGGCGGATCGAGCAACGCGATGAGCCCGAGCAGGCACAGGCCGGCCTCCGCGGCGTCGGCGTGCACGGGCACCGCGTCCACCGGCCGCGACGCGAGCGCGAGCACCCGCAGGCCGCGGCCGGCCAGGTCGTCGACGGCGGCGGACACGCCCTTTCTGTCCACTGTGGACATTGCGCGTACGCTCTGGCCGTCGTAGTACTCGCTGCACAGGGGCAGCACCTGCTCAGGCGCCCCCTTGACCTCGACGATCAACCCGTCACCACGTCGGCAGACGACGCTCATGCGCTTGCGACGCGGATCGAAGCGGAATATGGCAAGGCGTTCGGCGGGACGTGCGCCGAGCTCGCCGGCCGCCGCCCGAATGGCAGCCTCCATCGGATCGACCGTGACCTCGAGGTCGTTGCAGTCGGCCATGACGTCGGCTACCACACGCAGCCGGTGATCGGCACGTGTGACATCAACCGCCTGACCACCGACCCACGCTCGCACCACCCGCATCGAGTTCTGGGTGAGAGTTCCGGTCTTGTCGGTGCAGATCACGGTGGTCGATCCGAGTGTCTCCACGGCCGACAGCCGTTTCACCAGCGCGCCACCACGAGCGAGCACCCGCACCCCGACCGCGAGGGCCAGCGTGATCGTCGGGAGCAGACCCTCCGGGACGTTGGCCACCAGCAGGCCGACCGCGAAAATCGCCGCATCGGACAAGGACAGCCCGGCAAGCAATCCCAACGGCAGGAACAAGATCCCGATGGCCACGGCGACCGCGGCGATCAACCAGGCGGAGCGGCGCACCTGCCGCTCCAGTGGGCTCTCGTCCGATCGTGCCCGCTGTGACAAGGCGGCGATCCGGCCCAGCTCGGTGTGCGAACCCGTGGCGAACACGATGGCTCGGGCCTCGCCGGTCGTGCACGCCGTCCCGGAGAACACCGCGTCGGGCGCGTCGATCAGCCGCTCGGCCGTATCGGGCTGGCCGGCCGAACGCGAAACGGGCGCGGACTCACCGGTCAAGGCGGACATGTCCAACTCGACCGTGCCGTCGATCAACCGCGCGTCGGCCGACACCCGGTCGCCCTCGGCGACCAGCAAGAGATCCCCGGGCACGAGGTCGACCGCGGGCACGACTCGGACGCCGCCGTCGCGAAGCACGTGGGCCTGCAGGGGCAGGTAGGCAGCGAGCGCCTCCACTGCGCGGGCCGCCTGGCGCTCCTGGGCGAACGCGACCGCGGCGTTCAGCACAATCACGCCGAGGATCGCCCAGCACAGGACCGGAGTTCCGGCGACCAGGGCCAGAGCGGCCGCGCCCCACAACAGCAGCGCGAGCGGATGGGTGAACTGTCGCGTGAGGTCTACGAGCCAGCTCTGCCGCTTGGCCCTCGGCAGAACGTTCGGCCCGTAGACGTTGAGCCGCTGGGCGGCCTCGCGTTGGCCGAGGCCGTCCGGGCCGGTACGTAGGTCACGCATCAACCGGTCGAGCGGCTCACGCGTTGGCCGCTCCGTCACCGCCGTGACGCCGCCCGGCGGGGCGGTCATCGCAGGCTGTGGGTCGGCACGACGGCGACCGGGCACATCGCGTGGTGCAGCACACCCTGGGTCGTGGACCCGAGCAGCGTGCTCGCCAACGCCCGGTGGCCGTGACTGCCGACCACCAGCAGATTCTGGGCAGTCGACGCCCGTACCAGGCCCGTGATCGCGTGTTCGCGAATCACCTCAGGATGCACTGCGACGTCCGGGTACTTCTGTTGCCAACCGGCCAACGCCTCGGCGAGCCACGCGGTGACCCGCTCGGGGGCCGGCGGCTCCGGGCGCCAGCTCATGACGGCGAGCAGATCCGGATGCCAGCACAGGACCGCCCTTACCGCGACGTCGCGGCGGCTGGCGTAGTCGAACGCGTACTCGAGAAGTGCCTGCGAGCGATGGGAACCGTCGATGCCGACCACGACAGCCGCTCGTTCGTCGGGACGTCCGGCGGGTTCGCGGACGACGACCACCGGGCAGGTGGCCCGAGCGGCGACCGCCGCGCCGACCGATCCGTGCACCGCTGAACCGAGCGCCTTGAGGTGCCGCGATCCCAGCACGAGTTCGCAGGCGTGCCGCCCCTCGCTGAGCAGTACCTGCGCCGCATCGCCGTCGATCGCACCGCCGCCGACATCGGTCGCGCCGAGAACAGCCGCTCGCGCGATCATGTTCGACACCAACTGCTCAGCGATGTGTCGAGGCATCTGGAGGTCGGCGTCGGGGACGCTGCGGTACAGCGGCACCGGGGCGTAGCTGAGGTTCCACTCGTAGGCGTGCACCACACGCAGCGGAGCCCGGCGGCTCAGCGCGTCGGAGACGGCCCACTCGGCTGCGTCGTCGCTAGCTGGAGAGCCGTCGACTCCGACTACCACGGGCAACTTTTCGTACACGATGGCCTCCACTCGAAACGTTCAGCTCGTCACCGCAGTGCGGCGATGTCGCCGGCGGCGGCGTTGAGCAGCTGCTCGCCCAGGGCAACGAGTGCCCGGCCGACCGCCAGCTCGTCGCCGATCTCGGCAACCGGCCGGTCGGCCGGATTGCGCCGGGCCGTGCCTTCGGCGGTCAGCTTTGTGGCCGGCGTCTCCATGACGGCGCGGGCCAGCGTGGTGTCAGCGTCGTGCTCGAACAGGTAGATATGGACGTTCCACTCGGCAACGTGCTCCATGACGACCTCCTCGTCTGGGTGTGTGCTTCGATCTTCAGCGGATCGGCGACCTGTCCCCAGTGCCGAACGTCCCGATCGGAAGACGACGAACGACCGTGACGCACCGGGTGGTCGGCGGCGCACGGTTGGAACATGCCCAGACACGACGCGAAGCTGTTCGAATCACAAGAGCCGCCGGCCGGGCTGCGGGTCCCGCACCTCACCGGCTCTCGGAGCGCGCTCGATGCGCTGTCCGCGCTGCGTCGTTCTCAGGGCGGACAGGTCATAGTGCTGGGGCCCGTGTGCGCACGGGTGAGCGTTGCACACGTTCGGGCGAGGTCTGGCTACGCGCCGCATCGCGGCGAGATCCGGATCGGCACCCTCGCGCACTGCCCGATCTACGCGACGCGCAGTTGCATCGAGACTTGCCCGCACGAGGGGTTGATCCTGGACGTGGTCCTGGCTACTGGCCGCCGCGGCGCGCCCGTGTTCCTCACGCGACCGGAGTCGCGCATGGAGCGGCAGGAGCGCGTCTTCAGCAGCCGTGCGTGGGACGGCTAGCCACGGCGCAGTTGCCGCAGCATCGGATCCGGTGCTTCTGCCGCCGGTGCGATCCGGACCTTTGCGTCGACGACGATCAAGTCGTCGCGCCCGCGGCACACGACCGGGTTGAGGTCCAGCTCCGCGATCTCCGGCAGGTCCTCGATAAGTGAGGCGATGCGCAGCAGCAGCCGTTGCACAGCTGGCCTGGATACCACCGGCCGCCCGCGGAACCCGTCGAGCAACGCCGCCGTGCGCAGCCCGCTGACCATCTGCTCGGCGTCCTCCTCGCTCAAGGGGGCGAGGCGAAGCTGCCGATCGGCGATCATGTCGGCCAGGACTCCCCCGGCACCGACCATGACAGCCGGACCGAACTGCGCGTCCTGGACGGCACCCATGATCAGCTCGATACCCGGGCCGACCATTGGCTGGATCAGCACGTCGCCACTAGCCGCTGCCTGCAGCTCGGCGACAGCTGTGCGCAGTGCGGACTCATCGGCGATGTTCAGGTGCACGCCGCCGATGTCGGTCTTGTGGATGACCCCCGACGCGACCTTGGCCGCGACCGGGTAGCCGAGCTCGCGCGCAGCCGCCACGGCGGCGTCGGCGTCGGCGACGACCCGCTCAGCGCACAGCGGGATGCCATATCGGACGAGCAGGCGCGCGATGTCCGCGGTACTCAACCACTCGTCACCGGCCGCCAGGCGCTGCTCGATCAGTGCCCGTGCGCCGGCCTGGTCGATCGTCTCCAGTGGTTCCGGCTCAGTCGTCTGAGCCGAACGGATGCGGGTGTACCGGACGGTCAGCCCGGCCGCGGCGGCAGCCGGCTCCGGGAAGCTGAACACCGGGGTCTTTCTCCCCGCGGGGGGCGAGACGGAACCGGCCGGTCCGCCGACGTGGGTTGCGATCAGCGGCTTGGCCGACGTTGCTGCAGCTAGCGCGATCGCCTGCATGACCTCGACCGGATCGGCTACGAGCGTGTCGGTGAACACCGTGAGCACGAGGTCCACCTCGTCGGCGTCGAGCGCGGCCGTCACCGCCCCCGCGACCTCGGCGGGCTGCACTCCGGCTCCCAGGTCGATCGGATTCCGGCACGATGCCGCCGACGGCACGGCCGCCCGGATACGCCCGGCGGTGCACTCCTGGAGGTCGACGACGGTCAGGCCGGCGGCCTGCGCGGCATCGGCCGCAAGGATGCCCGGCCCGCCTGAGTTTCCGACGATGGCCACCCGCGGCCCGGCGGGCAGCGGCTGCTCGCAGAGCACGCGGGCAGCGTCGAGCATCTGCTCCATGGTGTCGACGCGCAGCACGCCGGCCTGCTCGAACAGCGCGTCCACCACCGAGTCCGACGAAGCCGCGGCAGCGGTGTGCGACGCGCCGGCTCGCTGCCCGGCGGCCGAGCGTCCCGCCTTGATGGCGATGATCGGCTTGCTCCGCGAGACGCGGCGGGCGATCCGGGCGAACTTACGCGGATTGCCGAACGACTCGAGATACAGGGCGATCACCGACGTCCGCGGATCACGCTCCCAGGCAAGCAGCAGATCGTTGCCGCTGACGTCGGCCTTGTTGCCGACCGACACGAACTGAGATACCCCCAGGCCACGCTGCTGGGCAGCGATCAGCACCGCGATGCCGAGCGCGCCCGACTGCGACACCAGGCCGAGCTGACCGGGATCCATAGGCACCGGAGCGAACGTCGCGTTGAGCCGCACCGCCGGGTCGGTGTTGAGCACGCCCAGGCAGTTCGGCCCGACCAGCCGCATGCCGTACCGCCGCGCGACATCCAGCACGTCGCGCTGGTGCGCCCGCCCGGCCGCTCCTGTCTCACCGAACCCGGCACTGAGCAGGATGACCGCGCGGGTTCCTCGCTCACCGCACGCCCGCAGCACGTCCAGGACCTGCGATGCGGGCACGGCCACGACGGCCAGATCCGGCGGCTCCGGCAAGTCGGCCGGCGATGCGACGGACGCGACACCCAGTACCGAATCGTGCTTCGGGTTCACGGCGTACACCGTTCCCGTGTACCCGCTGTCGAGAATGTTGCGCAGCACCTCGTGGCCGACCGCGCGCGGCCGCACGCTCGCGCCGACGACCGCCACCGAGCGGGGCGCCAGGACCGCTTGCATGCTCGCGACGTCGGCCGTCCGCTCCCGGTCATCGACGGCCGCGATGACCGCTGCGCTCGGCTCCAGGTCGATGGTGATGTGGAAGGTGCTGTAGTCCGACTTGATCGCGAGATTGAAGCCGAGGCGGCGGATCACGTTGATCATCGTCGCGTTCTCGGACAGCACGTCAGCGATGAACCGCTTGATGCCATAACGGCGCGCACAGCTGGCCAGATGCTCGATGAGCAGCGTGCCGATGCCCTCGTGCTGAACGTGATCGTCGATGAGTACCGCGATCTCAGCTGATGTCGCGGTGACCCGCTCGAATGACGCGACGCCGACGATCTGCCCACCGACCAGGGCCACCAGCGCCTGGTGATCAGCGTCGGGCGGGCGCACGAGACTCGGCACGTAGACGTCGGCGGCGTGCCGGCTGACCGTGAAGAAACGCAGGTAGATCGACCGCTCGGAGACACGCTCGTCCAGTTCGAGCAGTGCCGCGCGGTCGTCGCTGCTGATCGGGCGGATGTGCACCAGCCCGCCGTCGGCGCGGACCGCATCCGCTTCGCCGGTGGTCATGCGCGCTCGGCCACCAGTCGGGTCAGGTCGGCCAGCCGGCAGGTGTAGCCCCACTCGTTGTCGTACGAGCCGAAGATCTTGACGAACTGACCGGCCGCCTGGGTCAGCGCCGAGTCGAACACGCACGATGCCTGGTCGCCGATGACGTCGGACGAGACGATCGGCTCGGTCGTGTACTGCAGCCGTCCGGCCAGCGGCCCCTCGGCGGCGGCCGCGGCGAAGGCGGCGTTCACGTCGGCCGCTGTCACATCGCGGTCGAGCAGCACCGCCAGGTCGACCAGCGACCCGTCCACCACCGGTACCCGCAGGGCCACGCCGTCGAGCCGGCCGTCGAGCTCGGGCAGCACCTCGCCCACGGCCCGGGCCGCGCCGGTAGTGGTCGGGATGATGTTCACCGCCGCCGATCGGGCCCGCCGCGGATCCTTGTGCGGGGCATCGAGCACGTTCTGGTCGTTCGTATACGCGTGCACGGTGGTCATGAAGCCGCGCTCGATTCCGAACTCGTCGTGCAGCACCTTCACCATCGGCGCGACGCAGTTGGTCGTGCAGGACGCGTTGGAGATCACGCGATGCACCTCCGGGTCATAGGTCGCGTCGTTGACACCCATCACGATCGTGGCGTCGACGCCTTTGCCCGGTGCGGAGATGATCACTCGTGTCGCCCCGGCGCTCAGGTGGCCGGCCGCGGCTTCCCGGGTGCGGAACTTGCCGGTGGACTCGATCACTATGTCTGCACCGTGTTCCGCCCAGCTGAGCTCGGTCGGCTCGCGGACGGAGCTGACCGCGATCTTGCGGCCGTCGATCACCAGCGTGCCGTCGTTGACGTCCACCGACTTGCTGAACGGGCCGAACGTGCTGTCGTGGCGCAGCAAGCGAGCGAGCGTCGTGATGTCGGCGATGTCGTTGACGGCGACGACCTCGACGTCGTCGGTCGCCGCGGCGTAGCGGAGATACTCACGCCCGATGCGGCCCATTCCGTTGATGCCGACTCGGATCGTCATGACGATGCTCCCTCGACGACGGTGTCCTCGTGCACGACGAGAACGGGGCAGTGCGCGTGCTCGGCACAGTTCGAACTCACCGAACCCAGCAGCAGACCGACGAAGCCTCCGTGGCCGCGGCTGCCGACGATCAGCAGCTCGGCGCCCCGGCTGGCGTCGATCAGGACCTTGGCCGGGTTGCCCGGCCGGACGATGATCTGCAGGTCGTGCGGGCGGTCGGCGCCGAACACCGCGTCGACCGTCCCGGTGATGACCTTCTCGGCGTCCCGATCGGGATGCCAGTGCGGGTCGGCGATGGACCAGCCGTAGTTCGGCGGCGTCTGCCAGGCGATGACCGCGTCGATTCCGGCACCGGTCACGTCCGCGGCTCGCGCAGCCCAGCGCAGAGCCGATTTCGACGGCTCGGAGCCGTCGACACCAACAACAATCCGCTTGTCACTCATGACCGTTTCCCTTCGGTAAACGCGGCAAAGGCAAATCAGGACTGGCCGGCCAGTTCGGCCCGCTCGCCGTCGCCGGCGAGCGCGGTCGGCTGGCCGACGATGACGACCGGGCACGGTGAGCTATGCAGCAGGCGCATGCCTACGATGCCGAGCCGGGAGAACAGGTGATCAGCGTTACGACAACCGATCACCAGCAGGTCGGCCCGCTCCGCCGCACCGTGCAGTGCGCTGAAGAGCGTCTCGCTCGACAGTTCGATGTCGACCTCGACCGCCGGGTGGCGGCGCCACACCTCGTCGATGAGCGCGTTGAGCTGTTCCTGCTCACGATGCCGAACCTCGTCGTGTCCGGCCGCGGTGAAATCGGCCACCGGGATCGTCCAGTCGAAATGGGCCCAGGACCGAACCGCGACGAGCGGCACGCCTCTGCGTTCCGCCTCGGAGAAGGCGAACTCGAGTGCCTGCTGGCCGGACTCCGACGCGGAGACACCAACTGCCACCGGGCGCTGCTTCTCAGCGGACGGAGAACGCCAACCCTCCGGGACGACGACAACCGCACAACGGGCATGCGCAGCAACCTTGTGAGCCACCGAACCGAGCAGCGTTCCGGCGACCGCGCCCACGCCGCGCGAACCGACGACGACCACGTCGGCGGTCTGGCTCAGCTCGAGCAGCAGCTGACTCGGATGCTCGGCCCGCAGGACGGTGCTGATATTGCACGCGCCACTCACCTCGACGGCCACGGCGACCGCTTCGCGCAGGAGCTGGTGGTGGTAGTCGACACCGGTTCCCGGCGACGGCTCCACCTGCCTGGTCGAGTCACCGTGCGCGATCACCAGGTGCGCACCGTCGCGCGAGGCTGTCTCGGCCGCCCAGATCAGTGCGTTTTCCGCGGCCTCGGAACCGTCGACCCCGACCACGATCTGCTCGGACATTTCTTCTCCTTGTTCGGGCTTCGTATCAAGCGCACCGCATCGGTGGTCTGCGCGTGAGGGTCGAACGTCCCAAGAAACCCGGGCACTTCGCGCCGCAACTCAGCGCCAACACGCCCTAATGAGGCAGGCCAGGCGATAGCACATTGGGGTTTCGAGACTTCGAACCGGGAGGCCCCGATGTACCCAGATCCGCCTGTGCCCGGCACACACGAGCAGACGCCGAGCCGATGGCGCCTGCGCCGGCGATCAGCCCAGCCCTGCGCGACCTCGGGCGGGCTGTTCCTGCAGTCGCTCGGTCGGACGATCGACCCGAGCGACGCGGTCAACCGTCCACTCGTCGGCGTGCTCATGACCGAGGATTTCTGTTGGCGCAGCGCCGTCGAGGCGTGGCGGGCACGTAAGCCGCGGCGCTGGCACCGAGCGAAGTGGTCGGCCTGGCGCGCCGAGCAGGCCGTCCTCGAAGGGAAGCGGTCGCGAATCCGCGAGCTCGCATCCGAGCTCGGTTTCCACGAGCCGGCATGACGACACGCGCCCCGAGCTCCCTCCGTCCGGCGGCTGCATCACCTCACTGACGCTGCGCGGCCTGCAGCACCGCCGAGGGCTCGCGACGAGGCGTTCGGGGCAGTTCGGTAGTGGGCGCGCCTGGGTAGCCGACTCGCATCATCATCTGCGGGTAGCCGACCCAGTCCATCAGTCCCTGCACACGAGTGCGGAACGCAGCGAAGTCGACAGCCTGGCTCAGCGGGCACGTTGACAGGCCGCGCAGCTCGGCCTCGATCATCAGTCGCATCATCGTCTGTCCGGCGCGCAGGTGATCGGCCGCCGAGTCGGCATCGGTGAAGATCACCGCGATCAGCGGGTGCTCGTCGACGTCGCGCTCGATCAGTTGTCGCCCGGTGATGCCGACCTCGAAGTCACGCAGCGGAACGTCCGTGTGTCGTGGCTGGCCGGCGGGCACGTGCGGAATCGCTTCGACCGGCACACCGTCAACGAGCGCGTGCACGTCGGGATCGCGTAGCCAGCGGTTCATCTCGGCCAGGTACGCCTGATCGTCGCGCTCTACCCGATCGGCCCAGCTGACCGCGACCGCGAGATCGATGCGCTGGTCATCCCGAACGGGAAAGTCGACGCGCGCGTCACCGGTGCCGGCATTCCGGAGTTCTTCAATCGTGTCGACTGATACCTGCCGGGGGGCGAAGGGCCGGCGGTCGCTTCGTCGACGCAGCGCCGCCTGAACCTCGGCGAGAATGCGTTCGCTCGGCGCGGCCCGCCCGATCGGAACGAACCTGGCCAGTACCTCGCGGTCGGCCCGATCAGGCAGCAGCGTGGTCTGCACACTCCAACCGGCGGCGCGCAGCGCCAGGTCGGTCAAGTGGAGGGCGGCGCCACAGCTGATCAGCAACGAGTGCCCGTCCGGGTCAGCAACGGAAAGCTGGCGGCTGCGATCGGCCAGCAGAGTCAGCCCGGTCTCGTCGAGCCGCCATGCCCACGGCTGGGTGTTGTGGATCGACGGCGCCCGAACCGCCACAGTGAGGGCCTGCTCGACAGTCGGGCGGTCGAGTTGCGCGGTGCGCTGCTCAGTCATCGTCGCTGCCTCTCTCTCATTCTGCGAAGGACGCTACGCACCACCTCCGCCACTGGCTCGGGGCTTGTGGGTCGAAGGGGCCGGGACCTTCGTCCGAAATAGGATCTGCCCGGCAATTACGCGTCCGTTGTTGTTCTTCACAGGCGCCCGCATCGACGCGAGCCCTTTGTAGCTGGCGTCAGGCCTTTGGTCCATGTTGACGTCAGGTTCTGCTCGTGAGACTGGTGTGGTGGCAAGCGCCGGCCGGCAGGCGAGGCTGTTCATCTCGTCGACCACGCTGCTGATCGCAGGCGGCGTGGCATGGGGGCTCGGGTTCGACGGGTTGGCGCACGCGACGTGGACCGTCTGTACCGCGGTGGGTCTGGCGGTCGCGGTTGTGTGGACCGCGAGAGCCGTGTGGCGTCGGCAGCCGAACGTGGACGTCATCGCGCTGCTCGCACTCGTCGGCGCGCTCGTGGTCGGCGAACCGCTCGCGGGCGCGATGATCACCGTGATGCTGGCGAGTGGGCAACTGCTCGAGGCGCGAGCTGCCGACCGCGCTCGGCGAGATCTGAGCCTGCTGGCCGAGCGAGCGCCTCGCACGGCTCGCCGACGAGGGCAGGACGGTGTCGTCGAGGTCGCGGTGGACGGGGTCGCGGTCCAGGATCGGCTGCTCGTGGGCGCTGGCGAGATCGTGCCGGTGAATGGGCGGCTGCTCTGCTCGGCCTTACTGGACGAGTCGGCGTTGACCGGTGAGCCGTTCCCGATCGAGCGACCCGCAGGTGATGTTGTACGCAGTGGCGTCGTGAACGCCGGGCAACCATTCGACATGCTCGCAACGGCCACCGCGGCCGATTCCACGTACGCCGAAATGGTGCGCCTGGCCGAGCAGGCCCAGGCATCGTCGGCTCCGTTCGTACGTACCGCCGACCGGTTCGCCGGCATATTCGTGCCGCTGACGCTGCTGGTGGCCGGCATCGCGTGGGCGCTGAGCGGGGACCCGGTGCGCTCGGTCGCCGTACTGGTGGTCGCGACACCCTGCCCACTGTTGCTCGCTGCGCCTATCGCGATCATGTCCGGGCTCTCGCGGGCCGCGCGCGTGGGGGTCGTGGTCAAAGGCGGCAGCGCCCTGGAACGACTCGCCGCCGGCGAGGTCATGCTGTTCGACAAGACCGGCACGCTAACGGCGGGCCGGCCGAGCCTGGACCGTGTGGCGACCGCAGACAGCCAGGTCGACGCCGACGAGCTTCTGCGCCTCGCCGCCTCGGTGGACCAGGTGTCCCCGCATGTGCTGGCCAGCGCGATCGTCACCGCCGCAGCTCGCCGCGGGCTTCGGCTCGATTTGCCGACCGACGTCACCGAGGTCCACGGATACGGCCTGGAGGGGGCCGTCGCCGACCGTCGGGTGCGCGTGGGCAAGGCGTCGTGGATCCTCGGTGACGATCCCCCGGCTTGGGCACGTCGCGTCCGCCGGCGCGCCGACCTCGACGGCTCCCTCACCGTCTTCGTCTCGGTCGACGGCGAGCCGGCCGGCGCCTTCCTGCTCGAAGACCCGATCCGACCCGACGCACCCCGAATGGTGCGCAAACTACGCCGGGCGGGCATCGGCCGAGTGATTCTGCTGACGGGTGACCGGGCGGACACCTCCGAGACGGTCGGCCGCATCGTCGGCGTGGACGCCGTGCTGGCCGAGCGCGACCCGGCCGGCAAGCTCGCCGCGGTCGAGCAGGAGTCCGCCGCCAGTCCGACGATCATGGTCGGTGACGGCATAAACGACGCGCCCGCGCTCGCCGCGGCCGGCGCCGGCGTCGCACTGGCCGCACGCGGCGCAACCGCGTCGTCGGAAACGGCCGACGTCGTGCTGACCGTCGATCGCGTGGATGCGCTGGCCGATGCCATTCTGACGGCACGACGGTCCAAAGGGATCGCTCGGCAGAGCGTCCTCGTCGGCATGGGTTTGTCACTCGCCGCGATGGGCGTCGCCGCGGTCGGCTACCTACCTCCCGCGGCCGGGGCGCTCCTGCAGGAAGGTATCGACGTGCTCGCGATCGCGATCGCGCTGCGCGCCGTACTGCCGACCCGCGGTCACGCCCGCTCACTGGCCGCTGCTGACATCGCGCTTGCCACCGAACTGCGTGCTCAACACGACGCGGTCCAGCCGGTCGTCGAGCAGACCCGGGCCGTCGCTGACGGTCTGTCCACCCAGGCCGTAGATCTGCGCCCCGTCCGCGATCTGTTGGGACGCCTCGAACATGAGTTGCTGCCCCACGAGCAGGCCGACGAGCGCCGACTTGTGCCCCTGGTCGCGCGGGTGCTCGGCAGCGCCGACGCCACCGCCGGCCTCAGCCGCACCCACGCTGAGATCGAGCTCCAGATCGGGCACTTGCGCAGACTGCTGAGCGGGCTCTCCGACCAAACCGTCCGACCGGACGACGTGATCGAAATGCGCCGGCTCCTCTACGGTCTCTATGCCGTGCTCCGGCTCCACAATGCCCAGGAGGACGAGGCGTCGAGCAATCTGTCGCCGGCGGACGTCCGATCCGACTCCGTCGAGGCCGCGTCGATCTGATCTCGCACTGCTTCGGAGCGAGCCACACCACCGAGCACGACGAGTGCGGGACCAGATCAATGGCTGTGATCGGTCACCGAGCCGCGATCCGGGTGCAGGCTGGATGGATGCGATGCCGCGTCCGCTCCGCGTTGACCATGGTCGCCGTGATGTCGCTGGCTGCGGCCTGCAGCAGCACGCACGCCGCCGGGCCGGCCTCGACTACTCCCCCGGCAAAGCCCGCCACGCTCGGATCGCCGGCCTCAGCCACCGCGACGCGCACGGCAGACTCGCGGCAGCGTGCAGTTCCGACGCTCGATCACGTGGTGGTCGTCGTGCTCGAGAATCACTCGTACGGCGAGATTGTCGGCAGTCCCGACGCGCCGTTCATCGACTCCCTGGCCAAGGGCGGCGCGATGTTCACGCGGGCGTTCGCGGAGACCCATCCGAGCGAACCGAACTATCTTGCGCTGTTCTCCGGCGCGACCCAGGGCGTGACCGACGATTCGTGTCCGCACACGTTCGCGGCGGCCAACCTGGCCCGTACCCTGCTCGACGCCGGCCGCACCTTCCGCGGTTACTCCGAAGGGTTGCCGTCGCCGGGATACGTCGGATGCGGCAGCGGAGCGTACGCGCGCAAGCACAACCCCTGGGTGAACTTCAGCAACGTCCCGGCCGCGGCCAACCAGCCGTTCACCGCATTTCCGTCCGACTACGCCACATTGCCGGCGGTGTCGTTTGTGATCCCGGATCTCGACCACGACATGCACGACGGCACCGTTGCTCAGGCCGACCGGTGGCTGAGCGATCACCTCGGCACCTACGTTCCCTGGGCCAGCAGTCATCGCAGCATCCTCGTGCTGACCTGGGACGAGGACGATTCCAGCGCCGACAACCGGATTCCGACGATCATCGCCGGGGCCGCAGTCCGACCGGGTAACTACGACCAGCGCATCGACCACTACCGGCTTCTACGCACCCTTGCCGATGCGTATCACGTCGCGGCGCCCGGTGCCGCAAGCACCGCAACGCCCATCACCGACATCTGGCTGGACCACTGACCCGCGATCAGCCGATCGCCGGTTCGCGCGGCGGCAACCTGGGTTGCTGCCGCTCACTACCCCGACAGCCGAAGCTTGTTATGCGTGGACGTCGACCGGCTCCAACCGCAGCGCGAGCGTCGGGCAGACGGCCACGGCGCGCCGCGCGTCGACCAGATCGTCGTCGGCGAAGCGCGCGCGGCCGATCAACGGGTAGCCCCACTCGTCCACGCGGATCGCCCCAGGAAGCAGCTGCGCGCACAGGCCGTGCGCCTGGCAGCGGGTCCAGTCGATCTGCAGTTCTTTCACGGCCGGTCACCGGTCCCGAGGGGAAGCTGACCGCGGATCGGTCGCCCGCAGCCGCCGTACCTGCGGTGCAGTTCGATCTCGCTGCGTAGCGCGACGAGCCCGCTGGCCAGGAATCGGGCTGCGCCGTCCGGATGGGCACAGGCGCCCCGCCCGATCGCCAACGCGGCGTGGCGTCGCAGCGCAGGCTCGGCGCTCACCCCGCCGCGGGCCAGATCCGCCACGTCGCGGGCGAGGGCGTCGAGCCCGAACCGGCACGGCCCGCACCGTTGCATCGACTGGGCGGCCAGCCACCAGGCGACCCGGGAAAGCTCGCCGAGGGCGCAGGTGGCCCGGTCGAGTGCGAGCACGACTCCGGCGCCGAGCGTGCCGCCCACCGCAGCGAGCCCGGCCCGCGAGAGCGGCAGATCGGCCCGGGGTGCCAGCCAGGTGCCGTGGTACCCGCCGACCACCACCGCGGTCGGACCGTGAGCGTCGGTGACGGCGAGGACCGCGCCGAGCGGCGTGCCGAGGGGCACTTCCAGGACGCCCGGTCGGTCCACGGCGCCGCCGACGGTGAGCAGCGTCGTGCCGGGCTCCTCGCGTGATCCGACGCCGGCGAATGCGGCCGCCCCCATACCCGCCAGTACGGTCAGCTGGGCGAAGGTCTCCGCGTTCGACAGGAACACGCCGTCGGCGGTGGGCAGCCGCCGCCGTCCGGGTGGCACGGCGGGCCGCCCGTCGAGGCCGCTGAGCACCGCGCGGGCCTCCCCGGCCACGAACCCGGCGGAGACGGCGTGCACCCGGAAGTGTGGCCCGTCCGGGCGCTCTCGCTGCGCCGTGCCGAGAGCGGCCAGGATTCCCGGGTCGTGATGCACGGCCACGTACACCTCGCCCGCACCGATCGCGGCGGCTACGAGCGCGGCACCGTCGAGGACGAGGTGCGGGAACCGGGCGAGCAGCAGCCGGTCCTTGTGGCTGGCCGGTTCGCTCTCGGCGGCATTGACGACGACGCGCCGTCCCCGGCGTATGCCGCGCAGCTTGCGGGCAACGGGAAAGCCCGCGCCACCCCGACCCGCGAGTCCAACGGCATCACAAGCCTCGATCAGCGCAGGCAGCGGCATCACAGGGACGGGACCGTGCAACTGCCGGTGCAGGTCCAATGTCACGACGTCGGCGACGTCGAATCCGCGCAGCAGGCGGACGTTCCCGATGCACCCGGCCGGCATCCGAACGGCTGACGCGCTGCCCAGCGCGGTCATCGCACGACTCTCGCCCGCTCGACCGGATGGGCCGATTGGCCGTCCAGGGCCGAAAGCCGGGCCAGGACCGCCACCATCACGGCGCCGATGCAGCCCAGCACGAGCACAACGACCCAGCGCTGCCCACGGTCCGTGCCGGCCAGCAACCCGTGCACGACCGCGGCCAGCCAGGCCGGGTAGGCCAGCGCGTGCAGCGCCCGCCACGTCACGGCCCCGACCCGCGACGCGGCGAGCCGGCCGCGGGCAGCGCCCAGGGCGGCGACGAACAGGAACGTGTACATCGCGATCGAGCCGAGAGCAACCGCGCCGGGTCGGTAGTGCGCCGCGAACGGGATGAGCGCGCCGGCCACTCCCACGTGCGCCTTCGCATCGAGCACCAGCGTGGTCACGTGCACCGCAATCAGGCTGAGCCCCAGAGCGGCGGCGGTGCGGTGCACGTACTGGACGACGACGCGAGTCGACGCCGTCCGGGTGGTCATCGAGCCGAGGGCACCGAGAACGACGGCGACGCTGAGCAGGAGCATCGCCGACAGCCCCGCGCCCCGCGCGGTGAACCACAGCGCGTTGGCGCTCACGACGCCATCGCCTCGCGCACCGGCCAGCCGGGCGTGCTGGCGATCGATCCGTCGCGATGCACGAGCCGAGCCGCGAAGCCGCGCTCGGCCAGCCAGTCCAGGGCCGGCTCGCCGAGCACGATCGCGGCGGTGCTGGCCGTGTTCGCACTCAGGGCCGATGAGCCGGCGACGGTTGCGGTACGCCAGCATCCGTCCGCCGGTCGGCCGGTGCGCGGATCGATGATGTGATGGACGGAGTTCCCGCCGCGCTGCCAACGACGCACGATCGTGGTCGAGGTGGCCAGGCCACCGTGGTGCAGCACGACCACCTCGCCGGGGCCGCCTTCGCGTTCGGCCACCGACAGCGGCCAGCCGCCGGCGCGATCGCCGGCCACCGCGAGGTCACCGCCGAGCTCGACGAGCACCGCCGTGCCGTGTTGCCGGTGCAGTTCCCGCGCGGCGCGATCGGCGATGCGCGCCTTACCGGTTGCGCCGAGGTCCAGCCCAAAGCCTGACGGGACGGTGAGGATCCCCGCCGAGCGGTCGAGCCGGACTTCACGCCAGCCGGAAGAGGGCCGCGCCGGTGCCGGCGCGGGTCCATCGGGCCGCACGTCCGCGATGTCGCGGTCGTAGCCCCAGCGGACCAGATCCCGGCCGACCGTGGGGTCGACGGCACCGTCGGTCCACCGCGCGGCGTCCAGAGCGCATGCGACGAGGTCGGCCAGTTCCCGTGGTACCGCAACCGGCTTGCCGGCCAGGGCGTTCGCCCGGCTCAGGACCGAATCGGCGCGAAAGCGGCTGGCCTGGTGGTCGATCCGCGCGAGTATTGCCGCCAGATCGACCGCGGCGGAGTCGAGCACCTCGGCGCGCTCCACGACCAGGCGCACCGTGCAGCTCCACGCCCGCCACGTCCGCACCGCGGTCATGACCCGTTGCTTCCACCGACCGGCGGCTGGTTCTGCTGCGGAACCGAGACCTGCCCACCTCCGACACTCGTACTGCCGCCATCGTCGTCGTTGCGCCCGCTCGTGGCCGTGTTGCCGGAATGGGTCGCCGCGTACGAGTTCGCGATCTTGGCGACGAATACTCCGGTAAGCGCGACAGTTCCGGCTACAAGCGCCGAGCAGGCAACGAGGGCGCGGTTGAGCACCGGGCTGCGCCCACGCGGCGGCGGGTAGCTGGCCAATTCACGGCCCTCCTCGTGCCAGGGCCCTCCTGACTGAGTTAATGGTCGAACGCGTCTCTCCCAGGCGCGTCTCAATACATCGTGCGTTTGCTCAGCCTGGATCCGCAACGACTTGCCGCAAGGCACAGCTGCCTCAGACGGTCTTGAGAGCTCGATCGGGCACTGCGCCTCGCGACGGGCTCGAAGAGGAACGCGCGCTAGTGGTGCTCGCCCGCACCGTGCCGGTCTGCCGACTGTGTTCTCTTGCCGTGTCCGCTCTTGCCGTGTCGGCTCGCCTTGCTGCGGCTGCGCCTGTCATGTCCAGGCTGCGCGCCGTGCCGGTTGTGGTGCGGCCTGGGCGAACGGCGCGGGTGAGCTGACGTGGGTTGCTCGCCGCGATGTCCGGCCGCGGCCGCGA
This sequence comes from Jatrophihabitantaceae bacterium, assembly GCA_036558905.1. Lineage (GTDB taxonomy): Bacteria > Actinomycetota > Actinomycetes > Mycobacteriales > Jatrophihabitantaceae > DASXRA01. The sequence goes on from DATBER010000199.1 coordinate 62,471, forward strand.
GTCGCGCCGGTGCCGACGGCGGTGCCGGTGTCGGCGTAGGCCGGAGCGCCGGGCGGCCCTTTGGCGGGGCGGCAGGTGTGACACCGGCCTGCGGCGCAGGCGCGGTCGGCAAAGCGGCCTGAGGTGCGGCGCGGGGCGCCGGTCCGCGCGGTGCGGACCCGGCAGGGACCAGGGTGGCGATCACCAGCGTGCACCCGGCGATCATGCTGCCGGCGGCGACCGCGAAGACGCCGATGCGCCGTCGTGGGGTGCGCGCGGCAACCGCAGCTGGCGGCGGTTCGGCGACCGGCCGTCCGAGCATCAGGATCTCGTCGGCGAGCGAGCCGCCGCCGGCGACTTCGTCGAGCAGATCCGCCGCGCGGCCGGCGGCTGGTCGGTCGAGTGGATCGAGTGCCGTCATGTCCGCGAGTACGGCGCGCAGGCCATCACTGGCAAGGCGCGGGAGGGTCGCCGACCGGGTGAGCCGGGCCGTTGCGGTCGCAACCCCGTCGCCGGGGTAGGCAAGCATCCCGGTCAGGGCTTCGATCAGGACAAGGCCGAGGGAGTAGATATCAGTTGCCGGACTCACTCGGTCGCCGCGAACCTGCTCGGGACTGAGGTAGTTCGGGGTGCCTATGGTCACGTCGGTGTTCGCGGAGCGGGTGCTGTCGACGGCTGTGGCGATGCCGAAGTCGGCCAGCTTCGGTGCGGCGAGGTCGGACTCGGTCTTGCCTGGGATGAGGATATTGGACGGTTTGACGTCGCAGTGCACAATTCCCTGGGCGTGGACATACGCCAAGGTTCGGCACATCGCGACGCCGAGCCGGGCCGCCTGCACCTCGGTCAACGTCGAGTCGCGAATCCACTCGGCAAGGGTTGGTCCGGTGACCAGTTCGGTCACGAGGTACGCCGGTGTCGGCCCATGACCGCCGTCCGCATCGAGAACCGCGATCAGCCCAGGGTCATCCAGCGCGGACAGCACGTCCATCTCGTGGCGAGTACCGCCGCCCGCGTCGATGACGGCGGCCAGCGGGCGGGAGAGTTTGACCGCCACCTGCCGTCCGGTGCGGCGGTCGTGGGCCCGGTGCACCGTCGACATCCCACCGCGGCCGATGACCTGTCCCAGTTCGTAGCGGTCGTTCAACAGACTTCCGGGACCAGGACCCGCTCGCGACGACAACGGCACAGCAGCGGCAGACGGCCGGGTGGCCGGACCGGGCGCCCGATCGCGCGCCACCCCTACCCGTCGGGCCTCGCTACTGAACATCCCGCACTATCGCGTTGATCACGATCGCCGCGGCGGCGGCGATCAGCCCGACGGTGTGCGGGACGGTGAGCATGGACGCTTCGTGGCCGCGCCCCACGTTCGGGCGCGTGCCTCCGCCGGCGCGAACCGCATGCTCGCCGCCGACGCCGTCGTCACCATCGCCGTCATGCGCCCCCCATCGCCGACAGTTGCATCGCCTCCATAGCGCAGAGGCCCACCCGGGCTCGAGAACACGGCCCTAGCGCGGTCGCCCCCGCCCCACGGGCCGCATCATCACTCCCGCGACCAGGACATTGCACCACCCGGAACGGGTGAGCAGGTGGAGGTCCGGAAAGGCGATCGCGTGAGTGTCGCTGGGCGACCGCCACTGACGGCCGAACGGTTCGAACACTGCGACCGAAGCCGGGCGATCCTCGCGAGTACGCACTGCAGCGCCCCGTCGCGTACGAGCGCCGGGACCAAGGTCTCTCCAAGTCAGGCGCTTGGCCGGTTCCGGCGGGCGGGTAGTGCGGGAAGGCTCGGTGTCATGAGAGAGATCGCCCCGTATCCGGTGCATTCTACCGGCGGCACCGACCACGCGCTGCTGGTCGCCCGCCAGGTCCGCAAGGTTTACCGGACCGGCAGCATCGAGGTCGCGGCGCTGCGCGATCTCGATTTGACTGTGCACGCCGGTGAGCTGGTGGGCGTGATGGGTCCGTCCGGGTCGGGTAAGACGACGCTGCTCAACTGCCTGTCCGGATTGGACGACATCGAGGGAGGCAGCGTGGAGGTCGGCGGGCGGGACCTGTTCGCGATGTCCGACGCCGAACGCACTGCGCATCGGGCCCGCTCGATGGGTTTCGTCTTTCAGGCCTTCAACCTCATCCCGGTGTTCACCGCTGCGGAGAATGTCGAACTGCCGCTGCTGCTGGTCGGCACGCCGGCGGCGAAGGCACGGGCGCGCGCGATGGAGATGCTGTCCCGGGTCGGGCTGGAACACCGCGTCGCGCACCGCCCGGCGCAGCTGTCTGGCGGCGAGCAGCAGCGGGTCACCATCGCGCGGGCACTCGTCGCCCGACCGGCGATCGTGTGGGCCGATGAGCCCACGGGCAATCTCGACTCGGCGATGGCGACCGCGGTGATGGACCTGCTCTGCCAGCTCAATCGCGAGGAGGGGCAGACGATCGTGCTCGTCACCCACGACACCGCCATCGGATCCCGCGTACCTCGGCTCGTGCGGATGCGCGACGGTGTGCTCGCGGAAGACATCCGGCAAGAGACGGCGCTCGCTGTGAGCTGATCATGTATCCGAACCTGCTCGCCCCGCTTCTCCTGACGCTGGCTGTTCTGGCCGGCGGGTTGGGGTATGCGGCGCTGCGGCATCCGGTGTCGCGGCGGCTGGCCGCGCGACAGCTGGCCCGCCATCGCGGTGAGGCGCTGTTGGCGATCACCGGCGCGACCCTCGGCACCGCGATCATCGTGGGTGCCCTCGTCGTCGGCGACACGTTGAACTTCTCGGTGCGGCAGGCCGCCTACCGCACGCTGGGGCCGATCGACGAGCGGGTCGTCTCCACGTCGGCCAGCGCGGGCGATGAGGTCTCGGCGAAGTTGTCCGGCCTGCGTTCCGACGCTCGCGTCGACGGCGTGCTCGACGCCCACGTCGATCAGGCCGCTGCCCTCGACCGCAGCGGGCGATACGCCGAGCCGCGCGTGCTCGCCTGGGACGTGGACTTCGCCCGGGCAGCAACGTTCGGCCGCGCCGGTGGGCCGTCCGGCCTGTCCGGCGCCGGCCCCTCGGCGGGGCAGGTAGTGATCAACCAGCCCCTGGCTCGCTCCCTGAACGCTCACGCCGGTCAGGCGATCGCCCTGTACCTCTACGGGCGGACGTACCAGTTCCGGGTGGCGCGCGTGGTGGCCGAGCGTGGCCTGGCCGGCGCCGGACTGGGTGCGACGATCAACCGCAACGCATTCCTGCCGGCCGGCGTGCTCGACAGCGCGGCCGCGGCTGCGGGTACCCAGCCGCGTGCGGTGACGTTCGTGTCGAACCGCGGCGGCGTCGAACGTGGGGCAGCGTTGACGTCGCCGGTCGCCGCCACGATCAGACATGACCTGCTGGGTCTCACGGCGCAGGTCGACTCCCCCAAGCAGGATGTGCTGACCAGCGCCCGCAAGACCGGTGACGCGCTCGGCGCGCTGTTCCTGATGATCGGCAGCTTCAGCGTCATCGCCGGCGCCCTGCTGCTGGTGAACATCTTCGTCATGCTCGCCGAGGAACGGAAATCGCAGCTGGGCATGCTGCGCGCGATCGGCATGAAGCGCTCGCGGCTGGTCGAGTCGTTCAGCCTGGAAGGCAGCGCGTACGCGCTGGCCGCAACCGTGCCGGGGGTGCTGCTCGGCCTGGGCGTCGGCTGGGCGGTGGCGATCCTCTCGGCGCAGATCTTCCGCGGCTGGTCGGCCGACGGGTCGGGGCTGGCGATCACCTTCGCGGTGACGCCCACCAGCGTCGTCAATGCCGTCGCGCTCGGTCTGGTGATCTCCTTCGCCACGGTGGTCGCCACCAGTGTGCGGATCAGCCGGTTCAACATCATCGCGGCCATCCGCGACCTGCCCCGGTCCGCCACCGCGCGGACCCGGCGGCTCACCCTCGTTACCTCGACAGCGCTCGCGCTGGTGGCGACGGCGGCCGCCGTACCCGCGATCGCGGCCAGTCAGGCCGAAAGCACGCTGCTGCTGCCGGCGCTCGCCGCCGTTCTGGCCGTCCCGGCGCTACGCCGGGTAGCGCCCGCCCGGTCGGTACTCAGCGCGGTAGCCGTGGCGGTGCTCGTCTGGACGATGACGGCCAGCGTGGTCCGACCACACATGTTCGACAACCCATCGATGGCTGTGTACGTCATCCAGGGCACCCTCGTCGCGTTCTCCGGCGTGATCCTCGTCAGCCAGAACCAGCACGCAGTGCTCCGTCCGGTGCGGCGCCTGATCCAGCGCCCGACCGAGACCGGACTCGCGACCCGGCTCGCCGTCGCATACCCGCTGACCAAACGCTTCCGCACCGGCGCCACGCTCATCATGTACACGCTGATCAGCCTGGTACTGGTGCTGCTCGTCCAGATCACCGGCGTGATCAACAACAGCGTCAACGCCAACGTCGCCGACGCGACCGCCGGCTACTCGCTGCGCGTGGACGTCAACCCGCTCGGCGCCACGCGAACGCTCACCGACGTGACGCGCACGCCCGGGGTCGCCGGCATCACCTCGCTCGTCTCGGCGCCGGCATTCGCTACCGACCCGGGCCGGCGCACCACCGCTCCACTGCCAGCCGTCGCCGTCGGTGTACCGGCTACCGGGCTCACCTCGATGCGCTTCAGCTCCCGACTGCACGGGCTGAACACCGACCGCGCCGTGTGGGCGCTCGTGGCCGCTGACACCAGCTACGTCGTCGTCGATCAGTTCTTCGGCGCCACGGGAGGACCGAACGGCCGCTACTACCGACCCGGCGACACCTTCACCGTGACCAATCCGCGCACCGGCGCCACCCGGCAGAAGATCATCGCCGGCATCCTGGCCAACGCCACCGTCTTCTACCCTGCCTCGAGCAGCAGCGGTGCCGTCTACCCTCTGGTCGCCAACGTGCAGGCGGTGCGGCAATTGTTCGGCCCGGCCGCGCAGGTCAGCGCCGCCCTGGTCCGCACCCGCCACGGCGTCGACCCGCAGCGGCTCGCCCCAACGCTGCAGGCCCGCTACCTGTCCGCGAGCCTGGTCGCCACCCCCATCGCGGTCAACGTGCGCCGCTCGTTCGGGTCGAGCACCGCCTTCTTCCGGCTCATGCAGGGCTTCCTGGCCCTGGGCCTGCTCGTCGGCATCACCGGACTGGGCGTCGTCATGGTGCGCGCCGTGCGCGAGCGGCGGCGAACCATCGGCGTGCTGCGCGCACTGGGATTCCAATCCCGCAGCATCGAGCGGTCGTTCCTGATCGAATCGGCCTTCATCGCCGCGGAAGGCGTGCTGCTCGGCTCTCTACTCGGCGTCCTCACAACGTGGCTGATGTACCAGAAGAGCGCCGCATTCGACGGCGTCCGCAACGGCTACCCCATCCAATGGCCGACCATCGCGATGCTCGCCGCCGCCACCCTCGCCGCATCAGTTCTGGCAACCACCGCGCCGGCCAAGCGCGCGGCCAAGGTGACCCCCGCATTGGCGGTCCGCGTCGCCGACTAGGACAGCCCGCCGCCCGCGCCGCACGAGACGCCGCAGCGGGCAACTCGGCGCGCCGGGGTTCGGCGGACCGTGCCCATCGCGGCCACCTACCGCTGATAGGACGTGCTTAGGGTCGAGCCCGTGCCTGATGCGATCTTCGAGCATCCGCGGTTGGCGGCGATCTATGACGCGCTCGATGCCGACCGCAGCGACCTGGATGTGTATGCCGACGTCGCGGGTGAGCTGGGTGCGCGGCGAGTGTTGGACGTCGGGTGCGGGACAGGGACGTTTGCGTTGCTTCTGGCCGACCGTGGCCTTGAGGTCACTGCCCTCGATCCGGCGGAAAGCTCGCTGGCTGTCGCGCGGGCCAAGCCCGGAGCCGAGCGGGTCCGATGGCTCCATGGTGATGCGACGGAGCTGCCGGCCGGCCAAGTTGATCTTGTGACGATGACCGGGAACGTCGCGCAAGCGATCGTCGAGCCTTCGGACTGGGACGCGACGCTGCGCGCGGTGCACGACGCCTTGCGGCCCAAGGGATATCTGGTCTTCGAGACGCGCGATCCTGCCTATCGCGCATGGCGGGAGTGGAACCGCGCCGCCTCGTATGCGGTCACCGAAATACCCGGCGTCGGGGCAGTCCAGAGCTGGGTTGAGGTGACGGACGTGTCGGGTCCGTTGGTGAGCTTCCGCTGGACATGGGTGTTCGCCTCTGACGGGGCGGTCTTGACGTCCGACTCGACGCTGCGGTTCCGCCAGCGTGCGGAGGTCGAGGCGGCGCTGACCGAGCATGGGTACTCCGTCGACGAGGTTCGAGATGCACCCGACCGGCCCGGCCGTGAGTTCGTGTTCTTCGCGCGCCGTCTCGGCTGACGGAGGCGCCTGCGAGTCCGGGATCGGCGGTTCACGGCAGATTCATCGGCGGACTGTCCACGGTGGACAGTCGTCCAGTGCCCTGGCGGACTCGCACCCGTCCGCGCGCTTCCGATTGACCTACGCGTCGCGGCGTTCCAGCAGGTAGAACGCGAGGCCGAGCAGGACCGCGGTCCACAGGGCAGAACACGCTCAAGCCCTGCCAGGGTGAGAGCAGATCTCCGGATTGCTGGTGGGCGCTGCTGATCGACGACATCCAGTTCCTGGAACGGCCCGAGCGCACCCAGGAATCCGCCGCCCGAGGTGCTCGAGTTCACAACGCGATCAAGCTCCAGTAACAACGAGACCAACCAGGCCGCCCACAGACTCCGTGCGCACGGAGGCAGCCGCTCAGCGACGAAGTGGCGCCCCGCGCCAAACATGAGTGCGCCGCAACGTGAGCGACGGCCGTCGGAGCGAGAAGCTCAAAGCGTCAACCGGGCCAGCTCGCCGCGCGAGGCGACACCGAGCTTGGGATAGGCCTTGTAGAGGTGGTAGCCAACTGTGCGCGGGCTCAGAAACAGCCGCGCGCCGATGGCCCGATTGCTCAGTCCGGTCGCGGCCATCCGAACCACCTGCAACTCCTGTGGCGTCAGCCGGTCGAGCAGATCAGCGGAGCCTTCGCGTGTCGTAACGGTCTCGCCGGTCGCCCGCAGTTCGTTGCGGGCGCGATCCACCCACGGCCGGGCGCCGACGCGTTCGAGTGCTTCCAGCGCGGCGCGCAGCTGCGTTCGGGCCTCGCTTCGCCGGCGCGCTCGGCGCAGCCACTCGCCGTAGAGCAGCTGCGTCCGGGCCAGTTCGACCGGACGTCCCGGGTCATGCTGTTGCAGGGCCCGCACGAAGTGGCGCTCGGCCCGGTCGTCGGCCGCGAGCAGAGCGCGGCAGCGCGAGCGCATGGCGTCTATCCAGGCCCTTCCGGTCTGATCGGCCCATTGTTCGTAACGGAGCAGCGCCTCGCCGGCTCGGTGCGGTTCACCGACGCACACTGCCGCCTCGACGAGATCAGGCGCACTGCGCAGCACACGCATCTGCAAGCGCGAAGACCCGCGCGCAAGTGCGTCCAGTCGGGCCAACGCCGATGCTGGACGACCGAGCCCGAGATCAAGCAGGCCCAGCGCCCACTCGGCGCCCGACCTGCCGGGCGAGCCGGCCCGGTCACCCGTCGGTTCCAACGCGATCTTGGCGGCGATCCGGCAGGCCTCGCCGTCACCCTCGATCGCGGCGACGAGCGCCAGAACGCTCTCCGCCTGGCTGATCGACTCGTATTCACCGGTCGCGCGAGCGATGCGCCCCGCCTCAGTGGCCGTGGCCCGCGCATCGCGGTGCCGGCCGCAGTAGACCTGCAGATACGCCAGGTGCGTGAGTGCTTGCGGAAGCAGGCCGATGGCCCCCTGCGTTCGAACCGTGTTCGCCAGCGAATCCGCGACCTCATAGGCCTGGGCGCTATCGCCGGCGGCGAGGCACGCGTCGGCGGTGAACAGCTGCTCGCGTAGTCCGCCGGTGGAGACGTCCAGCGCCGCCGCAGCGACATCGGGCAGCGGCGGAAGACGCGTCGTGTCCCGGTCGAGCTGACGGTAGATCGACCAGCGCAGCAGCTGCTGGATCGGCACCAGCGGATGAGTGGGCGCAAGCCGCAAGGTGTCGAGCAGCTCGACCGTCCGTAGCCCGGCATCGGTGTCGGCGGTCGCCCGCGTGATGCGAACCATCTCCATCAGCAGCCACGACGCCCGCGGCCGGTCGTGCTCGCGCAGCAGCGACACAGCCTCGTGCAGGTGCCGGTAGGCGAGCGGCAGTTGTCCCAGGGCGTAGCTGGCGTGCCCGCGCACGGTGGCCACCCGCGCTCGCAGCAGCGGATCGTCGACGCTCGCGCTCACGTCGTCGACGAGCTCGACCGCCCGCTCGTACTCACCGACCTCCTCGGCCGCCTCGGCGGCCAACGTCCGGCGCTGCGCGGCCGTCCCAGGGTCCGGGCTGAGCTGGGCAGCACGCTCGTAGCTGGCCATCGCCGCGGCCAGGGCGCCCCGGCGCAGCGCGCGCTCGGCGCTGCCGTGCAGCTCGCCGGCCACTGTCTCGTCCGGCTCGGTGGCCAGCGCGGCCAGGTGGTGGGCGCGCCGTTCGGCATCGGCCTCGGTCTGGCCGGCCAGCGCGTCGGCCAGGGCCCGATGCGCCGACCACCGAGACGTCAGCGGCGCGCCGTGGTAGGCGGCTGCGCGGATGAGCGGATGGCGGAACGTGATGCGGGTCGGCGTCAGGCGGACCAGATCGGCCCGTTCGAGCTCGGCCAGGTCGTGCACGGACGCGTCGAAGGCCCGCCCGGCCCGTAGCACCACGGACAGCTCGCCGCTGTCCTCGGTCGCCGCGACCAGCAACAGCTCACGGGCGCGCGGCGGCAACGTCTCGATCACCGCCTGATAGACCTGCTCCATCCGGCGCGGTGCGGACAGGGCCGCCTCAGCCGGGTCGGTCGCCCCGCGACGGGACTCGGCGCGGAGCACGGCGGGCAGCTCCAGCAACGCCAGCGGGTTGCCGCCCGCCTCGGCCAACACCTGCCGGTGCAGATCGGCATCCAGCTGCCCGGAATGCGCGGCGAGCAACTCGCTGGCCGCCGGCTCGTCCAGCCGACCGAGGCGCAGTTCGGGTAGGCCAGGTGCGCGGAACGGCCGCCCTTCGTCGCGGGCCGCGAACACGAGCAGGACGCCGTCCTCCTCCAGCCGGTGCGCGGCGAACAGCAGCGCATCGACCGAGGCCTGATCGATCCACTGCGCGTCGTCAACCAGGCACAGCAGCGCCCCGTCTCCGGCCAGCTCAGCCAGCAGCGACAGCACCGCCAGCCCGACCAGAAACCGATCACCGCCCGCGCGGTTGCCCACCCCGAGCGCCCCTCGTAGCGCGTCCGCCTGTGTCCGCGGCAACCCACTCAGCCGATCGAGCGATCCGTGCAACAAGAGATGCAACCCGGCGAAGGGCACACCTGCCTCGGACTCGATGCCCACCCCACGCAACACCGGCATGCCGTCGACGGCCTCGGCCGCGCCAGCCGCGTACTCCAACAGTGAGCTCTTGCCGATGCCCGCCTCACCACGCACTACCAGCACGCCGCTGCGTCCATCCCGGGCAGCGGCCAGGAGTGCGTCGATGACCGCCCGCTCCCGCTCCCGGCCACACAGCACGACGCCCACTCTCCCCAAACGCGGTTTCGCCAGGTCTATCACGCTGACGGTCTTTCCGGCGTCTTCGGTTAGTAGGTCTCCGGGCCGGGAACCGTCCGCGAAGGTGATGGAGAACGCGTTCAAGGCGTGTTTCCGGTGTATCGCCCATCGTGTCCGGCCTGGCCGGTTGGGTCCAGAGTTCGGGTGTCGAGGTGGAGGCACTCGAGCCCGGCCTGCTCGGACGGGAAATGGCCGCGGAGTGCTCGGTGAGCACGGTCTGGGCAGCTGCTTGAGCAACCCGTCCGGGCCCGTCCCGCAGCGGCTCGCTCGGTCGCGCGTCGTCGGCGCCGGGAGCGTCGCCGTCACGCCGGTCCTCCAATCTGGGCTGCGCCCAGCACCCGGTGCCGACTTCTCGGTTGGCTCTGAAGAAGATGTGAGGACGCCCGGCTGAGCAGGCTCAGAGGAAACGCAGAGCTTCGACGGCGGTGCGCGGGCGGTCCGGCCGCGCATGCTGGATTCGTGATCGATAGCGACGGCCGGTCGCGGGCCGGCCTGACTCGGCCGGACGGGTTGCCGCTTCGCGCTCTGGTCGTCGACGACGAGGCCAGCCTGACCGAACTGCTGGTCAGCGCGCTGCGCTACGAGGGCTGGGCCGTGCATGGTGCGACCAACGGGAGGGACGCCGTGTCGATCGCGGGCTCGTTCCGGCCCGACGTCGTCGTGCTCGACGTGATGCTTCCTGACGCCAGTGGCCTCGAGGTGCTGCAGCGGATGCGCGCACAGAACCAGCACGTGTGCGTGCTGTTCCTGACCGCGCGCGACTCGGTCGAGGACCGGATCGCGGGCATTACGGCCGGCGGCGACGACTACGTCACCAAGCCGTTCAGCCTCGAGGAAGTGCTCGCCCGGCTGCGCGGGCTGGTCCGCCGGGCCGGTCTGGCCCGCATCCGTTCCGGGCGGGAGATCTCGGTCGGCGACCTCACTATGGACGAAGAGGCCCGAGAAGTGCGGCGGGGTGACGACCTGATCGATCTCACCGCAACCGAGTTCGAGCTGCTGCGCTACCTGATGCGCAACTCTCGCCGAGTCCTGTCCAAGGCCCAGATCCTCGATCGCGTCTGGAGCTACGACTTCGGAGGGCGCGCTCACGTCGTCGAGCTGTACATCAGCTATCTGCGTAAGAAGGTCGACGCCGGCCGCGAACCGATGATCCACACCGTGCGCGGCGTCGGCTACGTACTCAAGCCGGCGCTCGGATGAGGTCGCCCGGCCCTGCGCCGCGCCGGTGGGTGGCCGGCCAGCCATTGCGCGTCCGGCTCGCCGCGTTGCTGGTGGCATTGCTGCTGGTCGTGTGCGCGGCCGTCGGCATCGCGACGACGCTGGCCCTGCGCGATTCCTGGTGAAACGCCTCGACCTGCCGAGCCTACGACATCTTCAGCCAGGCTGCAGAAACCCGTGCGCTGAAGATGGTCATGTACCGCACCTGACTTCGACCGCCAGCTCAGCTGTATACCGACCGGGTCGGCCTACTTCCGCTGCTCGTGACGCCGGGCCGGCTCAGACGACGCGTGCCACCGACGCGATCTGCTCGGCCCACGCCTGCGCGTGGGCGGCTTCGCCGGGCAGCAGCTCGTTGGCCCGCGAGACCTGGAAGCTCTGCGGTGCGACCGCCAGCCGGTACCCGAGTCGGCGCAGCCGCCGGGCGATCGCCTTGGACGCGCGGCCGGTGAAGATCGCCGGACCGGGCATCCGGGTGTCGAAGGCGGCCGCCGTCGCGTCGGTGTGTGGTTCGAGGCTGGACAGCCACTCCCGCAGGCCCGGCTCGGCAGCGCCCGGCTCCACGCGCAGCGTGCTGTCCGGCTTCTGCGCGGCTTGGACGGCGCTCCGGCGGGTGTTTGGGCGGCTCAGGCTCCAAACGTGGGTCGGCCCGCCGACGACCAGCAGATCCAGCTCCTCGAGCAGTTCGGGCGTGACTTCCCCGACCCGCACGACCCTGACCTCCCAGGTCTCGGCCAGTCCTGCGGCGATCGCGTCGGCAACCGTCCGGGTGTTGCCGTACATCGACTCGTATACGACTAGTGCGCGCATGATCGATCGCCCCCTGGCGAATCACTGGGGTTCGTAGTCCGGGCGGGACGAACCCGCGTCCTGTAGCGATCCCCAGTCGTCGCCTCTGGGCTCGCCCCGCACTCTCCAGTGCACACCGCGGGCGCCCTCCGCGGCAGGGCAGAGCGTCCCGCATACGCGGGACGTCTGGCCTCTGTCGGGCGCCGCCCTCGGCCAAATGCGCAGGACTGAGAGCTCGACGCTTGGTAGCCCTTGCCGGACGCTGCGTGACTGTGCTAAACGTGGACGCCTCACTCACGCTTATGCGGCAGGTGGCACGTCGCTCGGTATGACGGCGTGATCAGAGTTCTCGCCGGGGGGGCCTCGTGGGACTAGCGAGATTCTTTCGATCGCACCGGGCCGAAGACGAGCACAGCGAACCAGTATTGATGTCGCCACGCCGGCCTATCGAACTGCCGGTCGCGCTGACGGGCTTCGCCGTGCTTGATGTCGAGACGACCGGCCTATCGCCGTATTCCGACCGCGTCGTCGAGATCGCCGTCGTGACGACCGACATCCATGGCCGGCCACAACACGAATGGTCGACGCGGGTGAACCCCGAAGGCTCGGTAGGCGCAACACATATCCACGGGATCACGGATGCGGATGTGGCGTCGGCGCCCCGCTTCGCCGAAGTCATTCCCCACCTGAACCAGCTGTTGGCCGGAGTACCCGTCGCAGCGCACAACGCGAAGTTCGACCTCGCATTCGTTCGCGCGGAGTACACCCGTTCGGGATGGACCTTGCCTTGGGTCCCGATGCTGTGCACGCTCGAGGCAAGCGAGGACTACCTACCTCATCTCGGCCGACGTCGTCTCGCCGACTGTTGCTGGGCATGCGGCGTCGCTCTGACCAACCCGCACAGCGCGCTGGCTGACGCGACAGCGACTGCCGGGCTGCTCGCGGCCTACCTCAGGCGCGCGCAGGCGGGAGAGGGCCGGCTGAGCCATCCGGACTTGTGCGCTGCGGCTACCGCCCTCACCTGGCCGTCGATGCCATCTGGTCGGCCGCGCCAACCGGCACCGTTGCCGACGCACGTGCAGATGCGACAGTCCCACCCTGCCAGCCGGCCGCTCATGGAGCTCCTCGATCGCCACTCGCTACCTGATGCGCTGGACGAGGGTGCGCCCCAGGGGTCGTTGCCGTACCTCGAAATGCTCGCCCAGGCCCTCGAAGACGGCGTGCTTACCCACGACGAGCGAATCATGCTGGTCGAGCTCACGGACGCGTACGAGATGACGCCGGACGACGTCGAGGCCGCGCATCGCGGTTTCCTGCTCGCACTCGCCCATCAGGCGATGGATGACGGCAGAGTCAGTCGCGTCGAGCGGCACGAGCTCGAGCACATCGCAGAAGTCCTCGCCCTGGATTCCCTGCTGGTGCGCAATACTCTGCGACGCGCCGAACAGGCCCGCAGCTACCGCCTCAGCCAAGGTCTGCGGTCGCTCCCGCCCAACTGGATGCTGGGTGAGCCGCTTCGCGTCGGCGACAAGGTCGTGTTCACCGGGTGCGATCCACGACTGCGCCGAAAGCTCGAGGAGCGAGCCGAGCGACTCGGCGTGCGCGTTATCGGGGCAGTTTCCCGGCGCGTGAGGGTGCTGGTAACCGACCGCGAATTCGTCGGCGCCAAAACAGAGGAGGCCTCGCGCCTCGGGATCCGCAGCGTCCATCCTGACCAGTTCGCGATCATGCTCGACTACCTCCAGCCGGCGGTCCCGGCACGACGCTCCGTTGCTGATCCTTCGGAAATTCGTCGGTGGGCGCGGGCCAACGGCTACGACATCGGGAGTCGTGGACGCCTGGATACGGAAATCGTGTCGGCGTACAACACCCGGACCAAATAGCTCTGACCAGATTGAATTGCACCGCCCGCCGCGACCAACTCGCGCCCCGGGTGACACGGCAATCGAGACTGCCCGGACACACCTCGCGGACGCCCGCCGGGCAAACCGCTTTCGGCGAAGCCGCGCTCAGATTGCGGCGATCGCTTCGGCGATGACGTCCGCGATGGCCTTGGGCACCTGGTTCTAACTTCTTCCCGGGCCTGCCGATCCCGTCGCGCGCGCCGTTTCCGCTGCCGGGGCTGTTTCGTTCGGACCGGCTGTATCAGCGCCGGTCGTCTTCGCTCCTCGCTGGGTAATGAGTGTCAAGGGTGGGAGGCATGTCGTGCCCGAGCGATCGCGAACCCAGGGCCGGGTCGGCCCGGCCGATGGCCACATGCCGTCGGCTGTCCTGGACCAGGTCTCCAACGGAAGCATTCCACTGACGATCGGCCCGGATTCGCCGCTGTGGCAAGGGACGCGCGATGATCCGCAAATCCTGCAGTTGGCGCGGGAGTTGATCGTCTCGCAGCTGCGGGCGCAGACCGGGATCGCCGACTCGATCATGGATCTGTTGCGCTCGGACGCGTTGCGCGAGGTGACCGCGAGCAGCCAGCGCCCGCCGCGCGTCCTCGGCCGACTTGTGCTGCCGGGCGGCCGGCCGGGTGCGGGCTTGCGAGTGAGCCTCGACGCGCCGGCGCTGCCCGCGGCCGAGACGGTGGGCACGACCACCGCGACGGACGGCAGCTTCCTGCTTCCGTTGCCGGCCCGGCTGCGCGAGGTGACAGCACCGCTGCCCGGCCTGCTGGTGCAGGGCGCCAACGCGACCACGACGGTCGCACTCGATCTGCTCCCCGGCACAGGCGTGCTCGCGCCGATCGAGCTGGATCAGTCGCTGCTGCCCGTGCCGCTGGACTTCCTGGGCATGCTCGGCGACCTCGACGGGGACGACGCGGACGGCCCGCACGCGACACCTGCCGTCTCGCTCGGCGACGACGATTGCGGCGTCGTGTTCGGCCGCGACGCCTCGTCGGACCGGTTTCCGTTCAGCGTCCTGTTCCGTTTGTCCGACCCCGCAGTCGTCGCGCCCACGCTCGTGTTCCGCGGACCCACCGACCTGCTGGACGGCCGGCGCGCCGAACTGCCGGCCTACGGACCGATCAACCCCGCGCTGGTGCTGCCGGGCGCTCAGCAGGAGATCGAGCTGGGGCTGGTGGAGCGGGTGCCGATCTCGCGGCCCTTGTCCGTCGACGGCTTCCGGGCGGGGCTGTCGTTGCCGATCGGCGGGATGTTCGGCGGCACGCCGCTTGCCGGTTCGCTGGCCATCGGCTACGTCGTTCAGCTTGCGCAGCGGTGGACGCCACTCGGCCTGGCCCTCGGCGATCTCGTGTACTCGCTTCCGCTGGCGCCGGGCGAGCAGCAGCGGGTGGCCGTTGTGGAGCGCACCGCGTCCTCGACCGTGATCGACTCCGAGACCCTCGACACGACTGAGGCGCAGACGTTCTCCGAGCTGGACGACACCTCGACCGATGCGACGTTCCGCTCAGCATTCAGCGAGGCAGCGTCGGGCAGCAGCTCCATGCAGACGTCGGCCGAGTCGTCCAGCGAGGCCGGAGTCGGCGGCATCGGCTTGGCGGCCGGACCGGTCGTCATCGGCGGCGGCGTCGCGTCCAGTACGGGCAGTGCCTCGACCGCCGGCCGCACGTCCACGTTGATGGAGGGCGCCCGCTCGACCACGTCGGACACCGCTGAGACGACGCACGCCGCGGTGCAACGGCAGGCATCAGCGCGCCGCCAAGCCGCCCGCACCGGAATGCGGCTGGCAACCGCATCCGAGACCGACCGGGTCGTCACGAAGGTGATCACCAACCACAACAAGACCCGCGCGCTGACCATCCAGTACTGGGAGGTGCTGCGGCTCTTCGACGTCACGACCACCGTCGAGGGAACGTCGCTGGTCTGTCTGGTGCCGATGGACGTCGTGCGGTTCCTGCCGCCGGGCGAGCCGCCCGCGCTGCTCGCACCGCCGGCTGACCGTCCGGCAGTACTGCACCGCTACGCCGAGCTCATCGGCCACGCCGACGTGCTCGCCCGGATCGTGCCGCCGCGCTACCGCCAGGGGCTGACCCTGATCACCGAGTTCGCCGGCGACCCGCAGGCCGCGGTCCAGGGTTCGGGCGGTGACGCCGAGGACGTGCTCGACCTGTCGCTCACCGGCCGGTTCCTGCCGTTCGAGGACGTGTTCGTCACCGTCGTGTCCAAGCGCGGGCTGCGCACTCCGGCGACCCTGCTCACCGGCCCGCTCGACCCGCTGCCGACCGGCATGGACGCATACGCGACGGAGAGCGAGCTGCTGCAGGACCTCCGCAGCCGGCGGTCGCCCACCGGGACGACGACCACGCTGACGGGTTCGGTCGTGCTGCCGCGTTCCATCCCGCGCCAGGACGTTGTCGGCTTCGAGATCAGTCGGCGGTTCCGGACGCTGGACTACCCGTTCATCCCGGTCTCGCTGCGCAACTTCATCCTGTACTCCGAGGCCGCCGCACCCGACGCCGACCTCAGCTCGGCGTTCACGTCCGCGGCCGACGAGGATGCGGTGCAGCACAGCTACACCCCCGATGAACTCGAGTCGTTGCTCGGCGGGCCGCCTGTCACCGCGTTCTCCGCGCTCGCCGGCACCGTCGCGTTCGCCCAGACGACCTTTCCCGGCGGGTCGTTGGTACTCCCTCGCACGCCGTACCCCGTGTCCAGCCAGGTGGTCCCGCCGGTGCTCGGCTACACCTCGGTGCTGGAGATCGAGAAGACGCTGCAGTGGTGCGTGCGCAACACCATGACCTGCTCGGTCGCGGTGTTCTCGTCGCTGACCGCCGAGGAGCGGGCCGTTCTGCTCGAACGCTACGAGCTGACCCTCCCACCCGACGAGGACGGCAACCCGCAAGCCGTGCCACTGCTGTCGTGCATCACCAACACCGTGCTCGGCTACTTCGGCAACAGCATGGTGTTGCCGTTCCAGATCCCGTTCGCCGCAACGGCGATGACGACCAAGACCGACGCGGACGGGCACGTGATCCGCCCCGGGCTGACCACTGGGGACATCACCGACGCGCTGACCCGGTTCCACACCGACGGGTTCGCCCCGCCGCACTCGACGATCGCGCTGCCGACCAAGGGCGTGCTGGGCGAGGCCGTGCTGGGACACTGCCCGTCCGCGGAGAAGATCGATCTGACCCGGTTCTGGAACTGGCAGGACAGCCCGGGCGACGATGCGACCGACATCAGTTCGGTCAGCCTGCCGCAGGGTTCGTTGACACAGGGTCTGGAGGCGCCCGACACACTGAGCGGCCTCACGCCGGTGATCAACAACTTCTCGACGACCGCCGCCACGCCGACCTCGTCCCTGGCCGAAGCACTGAGCAGCGCCGCCGCGCAGGCCGAGGGCTTCGACGCTGCCACCCTGACCAACGCGGCGAGTCTGCTGACTCAGACCGGCCAGACGCTCGACACGGCGGAAACCGCCCGTGCAGATGCGCTGAAGCAGGCCGCCGATGTCGCGTCCAAGGCCATGGACGCGGCCGTGTCGCTGGTGACCGGCGCGAAGAAGGCGGACGCCGCCAAGCCCGACGCCGCCAAGCCCGACGCGCCCAAGGACGACATCGGCACGCTGTCCGTCTTCTTCGCCGCCAACAGCACGGTCGTGGAAGACGCGCCGACGGGAACCTCAGCCACCGGGCAGCTCGCCGCGATCACGGCCTGGGCCGCCAAGGTCAAGGCCGCGAACGCCACCTCCGTAACGGTCAAGGGCTTTGCCGCCAAGGACGACGACAGCTCGCACGCGGACGTTCTTCCGATCAACCGGGCGAACTCGGTGAAGGCGAAGCTCGGCGAGGCCGGCCTGTCCAGCGTCACCGCCGCGTCGGGCGGGCTGTTGACCAGCGACGCGATTGACAAGTGCCGGCGAGCCGACGCAACCGCCGCGAAGCCGGCCGACGCAGGAGGGACAGCGAAATGACCGACCCGTTCGTCGACACCACCGACACCACTGACGCCGTTCCGTCGCAGGCCGCCGTCGACGCGCTGCTCGGCGCGCTGACCAACCTGATTGCGGGTGCCAGCACCCCCGAGTCGCAGCAGGCGCAAACGTTGCTGCTGCAGCGGCTGGCCCTGGAAGGCAGCGTCATCCCGTCTCGCATCCCGCCGCCGGCCAACATCACTCAGGTGGGCGGCTACATCAATCTGCTCACCTCGCTGGGCGAGAGCGAACTGCGCTCGCAACTGCTCGGCGCGGCACTGGGTCTGGCCGGATCCACCCCGCTGCCCGGGCTGCCCCAATCGGTACCGCCGCTGCCGCTCGTCTCCGTTGCGAACGACCGGGGCGGCAGCGCCGTGCCGCTCACCGTCTCGATGCGATCGGACCTGGTGACCAGCCTTTCCGCGGCCCTCGACGCCGTCCATGCGGCGGGCGGACTGCTGCCGCTCTGGTCCCCGAGCGCGCTACCGCCCGTCGGGGCCCCCGTCGCCCTCGACCTACTCGTGTACCTCGGCCGGGCCGTGCTGATCGCGCCGACGGCGGCGCTCGTCGACCCGCAGACCGATCCGGTCGTGCTCGGTCGCGCCGCGTCCGACCCCGGCACCGGCGACCGGCTCGCCGTCCGGGTAGTCCCCGGTACAGCCAACGCCAGCACCGAGGACTGGACCTGCCTGTTCTGGGACGAGGTTTCCGGCGGGTACGGCACGCAGGCCGTGACCGGAGCGACCCTGCTCCCGATCGAGATCACGCTGACCGGATCCGGGCTCAGCGCGGTGCAGGTCCCCGCGGCGCCGACCGGTCGGGCCGACCTGTCCTGGGCCCGCCTGGCCGCGCTCGGCGGACTCATCCCGTCGGTGAGCCGGCTCGGCGACGAACTGGCCCTCGCCTACCCGGCACCGCAGGTCAGCAGCAGCGCCCTCGCGCCACTGGCCGACTGGATCTGGGACGGCACCCGGTTCGCCCCACCGACCTGACGGCCGTCCCGGGCGGCGCGGCAGTCGGTCGGCAGGCTCCGACCGCCTGGCGGATTTCTGATTCGATGAGCAGGTGACCAGGGACTGGCAGGAGTGGCACCGGATGTACGACGAGCCGGGGTCCTCGTTGCCGCGCCGGCTCGCGGTGGTGCAGCAGTACCTCGGCCGGGCGCTCACTGATCGTGCCAGTGGCGCGTCGGGTGAGCTGCGGCTGATCAGCCTGTGCGCAGGCGAGGGACGCGACGTGTTACCGGTATTGGCCGAACACGACTGTGGGCGTCGAGTCCGCGCGTTACTGGTCGAGCTCGACCCGGGCCTGGCCGAGCGAGCCCGGGCAACTGCCAGCGAGCTCAGCCTGTCGGGCGTCGAGGTGCGCACCGCCGATGCCGGGATCACCGATTCCTACGCCGATTTCGCGCCGGCTCATTTCGTGCTGGCGTGTGGCGTCTTCGGCAACGTCACCAGCGAGCAGGTTCGCGGCACGATCGCGGCCCTGCCGAGCCTGCTGAGCGTTGGTGGTTTGGTGATATGGACTCGTGGGCGTCTCGAGGACGGCACTGATCCGAGTCAGCGCATCCGTACGTGGTTCGCCTCGAGTGGGTTTGCCGAGCGGGCGTTCAGCGCACCGGAGGACGCAAGCTACCGGGTTGGTCTGCATCAACTCGCTGCACCGCCGGCGGGCCGCCCGGACGCCAACTCGCGACTGTTCAGCTTCGTCTGAGCGGGAACCGCATCGACCGGCGGTGAACCTGCGCAATCGCGATCCGGCCGGCCACAGCACCGGCGGCTGACCGAGGAAGCGCAGTTGCCTGACGGCGCACACTGGCGGGTATGGGCCAGCGTGCGGTCGGCTCAACGAAGCGGTGGGTGCGGTGGGGTCCGCAAGCAGTCGCGGTGGCGACGCTCTGCTACGTGTGGGTCGGAGGCGGCCTGAGACCGTTCACCTGGCCGGCGATGGTGGCCACGACTGTCGGTGGTCTGGCGATCTTTGTCGTAGCGTGGCGATGCTCAGGCCCGTCGATGGCCACGCCCGCGAACCGCCGCGAGATCGCCGCGTGGGCCGTCTGGCTGGCGGCCGTGACCGGATGGGAGCTTTGGGCGCTGTCCATGCATCCGCGCTCGTCGCATCCCACGCTCAGCTCGCTGCTCAACAACCTGATCGAGACCCATCCGGGACGCTCGGCCGCATTGCTGGCCTGGCTGGTTCTGGGATGGTGGCTGGCCCGGCGATGACCATGACCGGCCAGGTGGTAATCGTCGGCGGCTACGTGGTACTGCTGCTGGTGGCTGTCGCGTTGAGTGTTTCCGCACGCGGGCACCGTCCCTACGCGAGTCCCGCTGCGTTCGTCGCGAGCGTCATGGGCCATCCGGCGGGGCGGTGGTTGGTTCTACTGCTGTGGATGTGGGTTGGCTGGCACTTCTTCGTCCGCGGGAGTGGTTGACCGCAACTGCCGGCGGGCGCCGACGGCGGGGGCCAGCCGCCACAGCGCCGCTGCCGCGAGCAGATGCCACAGAGCGTGCCCTTGGACGAGACCGGCCGGGTGGTGCAGCGTCGTCCGATCCAGCAGCCGGCCCAGCGTCGCGCCGGCCGCGGCGCTCGCCAGCGCAGCGATCACGGTCGCCCGCAACTCGGGACGCTGCCGAACCCGCAGCAGGCTCAGCCCGACGGCGGCCGAGGCCAGCGCGGCCTGAACTGCCGTGGAAGCCGTCGGCCCGGCAGCGACAACCGGGAGCATTGCCAACGACGGGACTACCCACCAACGCGGGGACAGTTCGCGGCCGCTGAGGTCGGACACCGCGTCGGTGGCGACGAATACCAGGACGGCGGCCAGCGGAAGATCATGCGCATAGGCCTGCCAGGCCGGATGTGGACCGTGCTGCACGAACGATCCGACGCCGACGCCCGCCACCAGGAGTCCGAATGTCGTCTGTCGGCCGCGGATTCGTATCGGCCACCCGGTGCCGGTCCGTGAACGGGCGACCAGAATGCCGGCACCGGCAGCCACGAAGGCGAGGCTGGACACGGCGCTGGCCGGCTGACCGAGCAACCCCGCCCGGTACGACTCGCCGGCGACTGCCCAGCTCACGCGTCCGAGTATGAACGAAGCCGCGGGCCAGGAGCCGTTCGCGCAGGCGTCGCACTGCGTTCCGGCCCGGCCACGACTGGGGCCCGGACCGAATCGCAGGTCTGCCTCGACTACTCCCGGGCGAGCATGGCTTCGGCCTCGCGTTCGAGGTCGACGTAAGGTTCGCCGCTCACGTCGATGGCAACCCGCTTGATGACACCGCCGCTGAACCGGTAGGGCGACTCGCCGGGATAGTCGTCGGTAACGGCGGCGCCGCTGTCGCGGCCGACGCAGAGGCCTTCGCCGGCCAGTTCGAACGGGCCGGGCTGGGTCTTGATGCGTCCCTCGCCGACCTTGTGGTCGCCGTGGTAGAGGGACAGGATGCCGGTCGCGACCCCGGGCTGATCTTCGCCGTCCTTGTCGAAGGACGCCGAGAAGATCAAGTTCTCGCCGGTCGGCACGTCCTCGGTGGCAACGACTTTCTGCTCGATGAGCCCGACGAAGCTGTTGACGTAGTGTAGCCGGTTGTCCTTGATGTAGAGGGCGTGCCCGCCGAACCGGGCGCCGTGAGCGAACAGCACTCCTTGGGCGCCGGGTGCGGTGATGTCGACCAGGGCGCCGATGCTGTAGGAGCGGTTGCGGATGTTCACTGCCTGCGTCTCAGGCACGTCGGCGACATCGGGGTAGTAGGTGTAGCGGTTGCGCGGGCTGGTCAGCTGCGGGCGTGGCGTCGTGAGGATCTCCAACGCAGATCGGTCGTCCAAGGGGAATGCGCCGTTCGCGCCGGCCTCGGCGAACCAGAGGTTGATCAGTTCTCGCAGCTTGTCCGGATGCTCGGCGGCGAGGTCGTGCAGCTCGGAGCGGTCCACGTCGGTGTGGTAGAGCTCCCAGCTGTCGTCGTTGAAATGGCTCCAGCCGCTGATCGTCGGGTGCGTGGTGACGGCCTTCCAGCCGTCGTGCCAGATGCCGCGCGATCCGAGCATCGAGTAGAACTGGGTCTTGCGGGCCGATGCGGCGGACGGGTCGTCGAAGCTGTACCGCATGCTCAGCCCGTCGAACGGGACCTGGACGTATCCCTTGATCGTGTCCGGCGGCGCGACGGAGAGCAGGTCCAGGATCGTCGGGACGATGTCGATCGCGTGGTGGTACTGGTGGCGCAGTTCGCCGCCGTGTCCGAGCACTGAAGGCCACGAGACGATGCACGGGTCGGCAGTGCCGCCGTTGAACTCGTAGCGCTTCCACATCTTGAACGGCGTGTTGAACGCCATCGCCCAGCCGTTCGCGTAGTGGTTGTAGGTGTTCGGGCCGCCCAGCTCGTCGATCATCGCGAGGTTCTGCTGCAGGTCGTCCGGGACGCCGTTGAAGAACTTGTTCTCGTTGACCGAGCCGTCCGGACCGCCTTCCCCGCTGGCGCCGTTGTCCGACACGAGGATCACCAGCGTGTTGTCCCGCTGACCGGTCTCGTCCAGGTAGTCGAGCAACCGCCCGATGTGGTGATCGACGTGGGACAGGAAACCGGCGTACACCTCGGCCATCCGCCGGTACAGCCGTTTCTCGTCGTCGGACAGCGAGTCCCACGGCTTGGTGTAGTCGACGATCGGGAACGGCTGGCCGTCCGGGCCGGTTCGCGATTGGGGCGTGCCGATCGGATTCACCGGTGGCAGTTCGGTGTCGGCCGGGACGATTCCCATCTCCTTCTGCCGGGCGAGCGTCTGCTCGCGAATCGCCTCGTAGCCGTGGTCGAACTTCCCGGCGTAGCGGTCGATCCATTCCCGCGGAGCATGGTGTGGCGCGTGGCAGGCGCCCGGCGCGTAATACAGGAAGAATGGCTTGTCCGGCGCGACCGCCTTCGCGTCCTTGATGAACTCCAGTGCCTTGTCGGTGATGTCGTCGGTGAAGTGGTAGCCCTCCTCGGGCGAACTCGGCGGATCAATCGGGTGGTTGTCGTACACGAGGTCGGGGTACCACTGGTTGGTCTCGGCCCCGAGGAAGCCGTAGTAGCGCTCGAATCCGCGCCCGGTGGGCCAGTTCCGGCGGGTCGCGGCGAGGTTCATCTCGTCGGTCGGGCACAGGTGCCACTTGCCCACCATGTACGTGTTCCAGCCGCGCTCACCGAGTATCTCGCCGAGCATTCCGTTCTGCGGCGGGATGGTGCCGCTGGCGTTCGGGAACCCGATCGCGGCCTCGGTGATACAGGCCATGGAGTTGCGGGTGTGGTTGCGCCCGGTGAGCAGACACGAACGGGTGGGCGAGCACAACGCGGTCGTGTGCCACTGCGTGAATCGGACGCCCTGCCCGGCGAGCCGGTCGATGTTGGGCGTCTCGATCGGGCCGCCGTAGCAACTCATCGCCGAGTACCCGACGTCGTCGAGCACGATGTAGACCACGCTCGGCGCACCGTCCGGCGCCTTCGGCGGTTCGAACGGCCCCCAATCGGGCGTCGAATCGCGAATGTCGAGGTTGATCGTGCCCTTGAACGGTTCGCTCATCACTCGCCCGCCCCCTCGAGGTGATCAGACGGCGACCGGCCACCGACGGCAACGGCCGCGACGTCAGTTCGGCCATCGTTGCGGCGCGCGCCGACGGCAGCATCACCCGGCGTGGATGAACGCCCTCGCCGGGCCGGCTAGCGTGGCCCTCCGGGTTCGGCTGAGGGTTTGGCGGATTCGGGCGCTTCGGGAGTGGGCGCGCCGGCGGCGAGATCTCGCAGCCGGTTCCACCGTGCCTCGTAGCGGGCGTCGAAGCGGGCCTCGGCCCGGCGGCTGGTGCGCGGACGGCGGGCGTAGCAACGCCGTGCCCACCACGAGTTCGGCTTGGCCAGCCGGACCGCACCGGCCGCGGCGATCGGCCACAGCACGATACCGATCACGCCGGTCACAACCTTTCCCTTGAGCAGGCACAGCACCGACAAGCCGAGGGTCACTGCCAGAGCACCTACCGACCCCCACCACGTGCCAGTGCCGACCCGTCCGGAAACAAAATCGGCGCCGCCGATGAGTGCGCCCGTCACAACGAGCACGCAGAACACCGCGTCCACCGACTGGCGGCCCTCGCTGCTCCAATACACATCACGCAGATGCAGCCACAGGGCGAACTCGTCCAGCGTCAGCCCGACCCCGACACCGAACACCACGCCGGCTACGTTGAGCGCAGTACCTTCGGGCGTCGCCGCGAGCAACGCTGTCCCGGTACCGATCATGATCAGGATCCCGAACACCTGATGGTGCACGTGGACCCCTCCGAGGTGAACGTTGCCCAGCCCCGAACCGGCGCCGGCGCGGATCCGCCGGGTGACGATCCGCGTGATCACGAACGTGACCAGCACCGCCACGAACATCCACATCATCGGCCGCAGCACCGACTCGTTGCTGCCGACCGCGACCTGGACCTTCGGAGCGCTCAGCTCCAAGAATTCGCCAGAATGCACAACGCCCCCCTTATCGGCATCGGGCTCGCCGGGCGACGCGGTGACCGGCGACGCCGAGCTTCACGCGAGCATCGCCCCTGAACGGATTAGACACCACGCATTCGAGAATGTGCCCGTGCAACCGGCAACACCGCCGGAGCGTCACTATGTTTCGCCGGGGCGCGACAAGCAGATGTGCCGTCGCGTCACGGATCGCTGGCATTGATGCCATATATTCGCTTTGCCTCGTCGTCGGTCGGCTCGTACACGATCAGCGAGAACTCGGACGGGACAGTTGTCGTCGCTCGGAGCAGCAACGAGTGGGAGCACCGCGGCGCCGCGTCGGCGCAATCATCGGAAGCCTCCGGGGCCGGGAGGCGCAGCCGTCGGCGGCGCGATAGGCGGTCTGGTCGGCGCAGCGGTGCTGCGTGAGCGTCAGCGTCCGCGAAGTGCCTGGTGGGCGCCGTAGGCCTCCAGAACGCACTGGATCGACCGCAGGTCGTCCGAGAACGAGGCCGATCGCCACTTGAGCTTTCGACCATCGCGGTAGTGCAGGTCGATCCACACATCGAGGGTCACCGACATGCTGTCGGAGAAGCTCCTCCCCTGTACGCGCAACGCGATCTGGGCCAGCTCGGAGAAGCTGACGACCGTCAGCGGCTTACGCTCGCTCACGTACTCGATCACCCCGTCCGGCGTGATCACCAGCAGCGGATCCGGATCATGCGACGACCCGCGCACCAAGCCGGAGAGCTTTCCTCGCCGCTTGGTGAACACCCGCCAGTTGACCGGCACCGGGCCGCTGCGGGCCTGCGCCAAGAACGCTCGCGGATCAGTCATCACCCCACCCCCGTGGTCGACCCGGGCAGGCCGGACAAGCGGCGTCCCGCTGGGCGAGCCCGAGCAGGTCCAGCATCCCAGTGAAGGCCCGCTATGCGTCGGGGGCCGGCGGAAGTAACTCACCGCCGCGCGTCGGCGGGCCGGTCAAGCCGTCGGGTCGACGGTTCGAACCTCGTGCGCGATCTGGACGTCCTCGCGGGCGGCGATCACCAGGGTGCGGACTCGCGCGTCGCGTGCTGAGACGTCGGAATCGGGCTGGGCGTCGTGGTTGGCCGCCGGGTCGACGGCCACGCCCAGGTGGCTCAGCCGGACGGCCGCCCGGCGGCGGACCGTCGGTGCGTGTTCGCCGACGCCGCCGGTGAAGACCAGCGCGTCCAGCCCTCCGGTGGCGGCAACCATCGCGCCGATGTTCGTCACCAACCGGTGGACGTAGACGTCGAGGGCCGCCTGCGCGTCGGGATCGCCGGACTCTGCCCGAGCTTCGACCTCGCGCATGTCGGCCGTACCGGCGAGGGCCAGCAGGCCGGATCGCTTCTCCAGCGCCTCGGCGACCTCGTGCGGGCTGAGCCGCTCGTGCTCCTCCAGCCAGAGCACCAGTCCGGGATCGACGCTGCCGGAGCGAGTGGCCATGACGAGGCCTTCGAGCGGGGTGAATCCCATGGTCGTGTCGACACTTCGCCCGTCGACGACGGCGCACAGCGACGCGCCCGCGCCGAGGTGGCAGGTGACGATCCGGCGAGCACCCGTCAGCTCGGCGGCCCGGCCGGAGCAATAGGCGTGGGACAGGCCATGGAAGCCGTAGCGGCGCACGCCGTAGCGCCGGCGCCACTCCCCCGGCACGGCGTACGTGGCCGCCGCGGGCGGGATGGTCGTGTGGAATGCCGTGTCGAAGCACGCCACCGGGGGGACGTCGGTCAGGACCTGGCCGACCGCGTCGAGCGCGGCCAGCGACTTCGGCTGATGCAGCGGCGCGAGGTCGACCAGTTCCTCCAGGCGCCGCCGGACGTCAGCATCGACCATCACCGGACCGGAGAAGTCGGTGCCGCCGTGGACGATGCGGTGACCGACCGCGTCCGGGCGCGGCCAGCCGCTCAACGCCTCGGCGATCGAGCCGTCCGGCGCCAGGTCGGCCGACTCGAGCATCCCGTCGTCCGCATCGAGCAGACGCAGCTTGAGGCTGGACGACCCGGCGTTGACGACCAGGACGGTCATGCGTGCCCTGGCCAGACCCAGCCGGCGATTGCGGGGTCGTCCTCGCCGTACTCACGCGTATAGCCGCGGGCGGCCAGGCGGGCGTCGGACATGTGCTGCCGCAGGACGGCGGCCCGGCTGCCGAGCGACGGAACCCGGTCGATGACGTCCATGACGAGGTGGAAGCGGTCCAGGTCGTTGAGCATCACCATGTCGAACGGCGTCGTGGTCGTGCCCTCTTCCCGGTAGCCGCGGACGTGGATGTTGTGGTGGTTGGCCCGGGTGTAGGTCAGCCGATGGATCAGCCACGGATACCCGTGGTAGGCGAAGATCACCGGCTTGTCGGCGGTGAACAGCGCGTCGAAGTCGCGATCGGACAGCCCGTGCGGGTGCTCCTTCTCCGGTTGCAACCGCATCATGTCGACGACGTTGATAACCCGCACCTTCAGATCCGGGATGTGCTCGCGCAGCAGCGCGGCGGCCGCCAGCGTCTCGAGCGTCGGGATGTCGCCGGCGCAGGCCAGCACCACGTCGGGTTCGCCGTCGGTGTTGCCGGCCCAGTCCCAGATGCCCAGCCCGCGCGTGCAATGGGCGATCGCCTCGTCCATCGTCAGGTACGTCAGCGCCGGTTGCTTGCCGGCGACGATCACGTTGACGTAGTGGCGGCTGCGCAGGCAGTGGTCGGCGACCGAGAGCAACGTGTTCGTGTCCGGGGGCAGGTACACGCGGACGATCTCGGCCTTCTTGTTCATCACGTGGTCGATGAACCCGGGGTCCTGGTGGCTGAACCCGTTGTGGTCCTGGCGCCAGACGTGCGAGGACAGCAGGTAGTTCAGCGACGCGATCGGCCGCCGCCACGGGATGCCGCGGGTGGTCTTGAGCCACTTGGCGTGCTGGTTGAACATCGAGTCGACGATGTGGATGAACGCCTCGTAGCAGTTGAACAGCCCGTGCCGGCCGGTGAGCAGGTACCCCTCCAGCCAGCCCTGACACAGGTGCTCGGACAGCACCTCCATCACCCGCCCGTCCGGCGCCAGGTGATCGTCGCCCGGCACGGTGTCGGCCACCCAGGCGCGGTCGGTCGCCTCGAAGACGGCCGACAGCCGGTTGGACGCCGTCTCGTCGGGGCCCATGAGACGGAACCGGTCCGGGTTGCGGGCGATGACGTCACGCAGGAACGCGCCGAGCGCCCGGGTGGCCTCGCTGGTCTCGACCGCCGGGCTGCTGACCGCGACGGCGTAGTCGCGGAAGTCGGGCAGGTCCAGGTCGCGCAGCAACAGCCCGCCGTTGGCGTGCGGATTGGCGCTCATGCGACGGTCGCCCTTCGGCGCCAGGGCGCGCAGCTCGGCCCGTACGGCGCCGTCCTCGCCGAACAGCTCGTCGGGCCGGTAGCTGCGCATCCACTCCTCGAGCTGCTTGCGGTGCTGGGAGTTCGTGCGCGTCTCGGCCAGCGGCACCTGGTGCGGGCGGAACGTGCCCTCCACCTGCACGCCGTCGACCTCGCGCGGCCCGGTCCAGCCCTTCGGCGTGCGCAGCACGATCATCGGCCAGGTCGGCCGTCCGAAGGGCCCGGAGCGCGCCGTGGTCTGGATGGCGGCGATGTCGTCCAGGCAGGCATCCAGCGTGGCGGCCAGCTGCTGGTGCACGTCGGCCGGGTCGTCGCCGGACACGAATCGTGGCGCATAGCCGTACCCGCGCATGAGCGCATCGAGTTCGCCGTCCGGGATGCGGGCCAGCACGGTCGGGTTCGCGATCTTGTACCCGTTCAGGTGCAAGACCGGCAGCACCGCGCCGTCGCGAGCCGGGTCGAGGAACTTGTTCGAGTGCCAGCTGGCCGCGAGCGGTCCGGTCTCGGCCTCACCGTCGCCCACGACGCACAGCACGAGCAGATCGGGGTTGTCGAACGCCGCGCCGAAAGCGTGCACCAGCGCGTAGCCCAGCTCGCCACCCTCATGGATCGAGCCGGGCGTCTCCGGCGCGACGTGGCTCGGGATGCCGCCCGGGAACGAGAACTGCCGGAACAGCGCGCGCAGGCCGTCCTCGTCCGGGCCGACGTGGGAGTACACCTCGCTGTACGTGCCGTCGAGGTAGGCATTGGCCACCAGGCCCGGGCCGCCGTGCCCCGGTCCGGTCACGAAGATCGCGTCGACATCGCGCTCACGGATCACCCGGTTCATGTGCGCGTACAGCAGGTTCAGACCCGGGGTCGTGCCCCAGTGCCCGAGCAGCCGTGGCTTCACGTGCTCCGGGCGCAGCCGTTCGCGGAGCAGCGGATTGTCGAGCAGGTAGATCTGTCCGACCGACAGGTAGTTCGCCGCGCGCCAGTAGGCATCGATTCGGGTCAGCTCATCGCTCGACAGGGGAAGTTCGGGCATCGCATCTCCTTCGCGGAGGAACATCCAGGCGGCCCCTCAATGCGATCACGCCGCCTCGCTCAGCTCAAGCAAACAGATGACGACTCGCGTGCGAGAGGCACAGCTTTGCTGTACGCACCGGCCGGCATCCGGATTCTCAGGCGATGGCCTCAGCCACGAACTCGGCGAACAGCTGCAGGTAGGCGTCGACGTCCGCCTCGGTGTGAGCAACCGAAACGGTGGGACCAAGCCACCAGCCGGACTCCCAGACGCCGCGGTTGGCCAGGTAGACGCGAATGAGCGCGCGCAGATCGGGGTCGTCGGCCGAGCGGGACGTGGCGCCGTCGTGGGGAGCGGTCGGGCTGAACGTGTAGTACGCGTGCGCTCCTTCCTGCGTGACGCTCCAGGGCAGCCCCTGCCGGCTGATGATGTCTCGCAGTCCGGCCGCGAGCCGCGCGCCGAGCTCGGCCGTTCGCGCGAATGCCTCCTCGGTCAGCACCTCGGTCAGCGCGGATCGACCGGCCGCCAACGACAGCGCGTTCGCGAACAGGGTTCCGCCGGTGGCCGGCTCGGCGACCGCGACGCCGGACACGACGAAGGGCTCGTCGGGTGCATCCAGCAGGCCGGCGATTTCGTCCGTCATGCCGTAGGCCGCGAGCGGGACTCCGGCGGCGATGGACTTCCCGACGGTCAGGAAGTCGGCCGGCAGACCCCACGCGCCGCTGAGCCCGGCGTACGAGGTCACCAGAGTGTGGGTCTCGTCGATTGCGAGAAGGGTGCCGGCGTCCGTCGTGAGCTTCCGAAGCGCGGCGTGGAACCCTGGCTCGGGCAGCAGGAAGCCGGCGTTGGACATGGCCGGCTCGGTCAGCACGAGGGCGACGTCGCGCGGGGCCAGCGCCTGCTGCAGGGCGGCGACGTCGTTGAACCCCACGATCCGGGTCTTCGCGATCGCGCCGCTCGGCAGGCCGTAGTACTCGGGTTCGACCACCCCGTCGTTGATGACGGCCAACGTGGCATCGACGTGGCCGTGGTACTTCCCGTCGAAAACCAACACGACATCGCGTCCGGTCGCGTGCCGCGCGATCCGGATCACCTCCGCGTTCGCCTGGGTGGCCGACAGGGTGAATTGCCACTTGGGCATCGCGTAGCGCTGGGCGAGGTGCTCGGCCACCGGGACGGCGTCCTCGCTCGGCAACAGGAACTGGTTGCCCCGTCGCATCCGCTCGGTCACCGCGCGGACGACCGGCTCCGGCGCGTGACCGCAGAAGGCGCTCATGTCGGCGATGTAGAAGTCGAGGTAACGGTGGCCGTCGACATCCCAGAAGTACGCGCCGTCGCCGCGCGTCACCCAGACCGGCGGATGCTCGTAGAGGTCTTCCATCCAGGACATCGGCACGCCCCGGGGCATCGTGGAACGGGCTCGCTCCAGCCGGGCCGCAGACCGCGGGCGTTCGGCGACGAACCGTTCGTTCTCGCGCGTGAGCAGGCTTTCGAGCCGCTCCCGCGCGACGACGCTGGTCACAGCCGCGACCCTACTGTCGGCCCCTCTCCTTGTCTCGGGTCACCGGCGTAGCTGAGCGGACTCGGCGATTGGCCGGATCCGGCCAGATTTCG
Source organism: Jatrophihabitantaceae bacterium (assembly GCA_036558905.1). Lineage (GTDB taxonomy): Bacteria > Actinomycetota > Actinomycetes > Mycobacteriales > Jatrophihabitantaceae > DASXRA01. Next base: position 92,346 of record DATBER010000199.1, read on the forward strand.
CTGAGCATTCCGCACTCGGGCTACGTCGAAAAGGAATGAAAAGACCCAGATGGGCCGCATCGGCGCGGTACCGCCACGAACAACCCGAGGAGGAGCCATGACCGCACGACCCAGACTGGTGGGGCTCGGCGCAATTGCCGGCGCCGCGACCGCGCTGATGCTGATCGCGGCACCCCAGGCATCGGCCGCCACCGCCAGGACGGCCGAGGCCTACACCGGATGGGACACGTCACTGTCCGGCCTGACCCACCAGCAGTTCGCGACCAGCTGCGGCGATGTCTTCAAAGGACCGGTGACCTCTGACGACGGCCACGGCAACATCGTCGCCGGCGTCAACAGCTTCTCGATGAGCTGCGATCAGGGCGTCAGCGTCACACCCAACGCCCTGCCCTGGACCCTCACCGCCCACGGGAACAACACGCCCGGAAGCAGCTACACCATCGCGGGCATCGACGTGAACATCACCACCGCACAGGGAACGTGCCGCTACACCGGCTCGGTGAACGGCACGGCCATGGACCAGGGCTACTTCATGGCGGGCACCCTGTCCCGGCAAAGCGCCGGCTGCGGCGGAGACGCGCAGGTCCAGGTCAACGACCCGTTCGAGGTGTTCGGCATCGCCTAAAGCGGTGCGAACCAGGCCGCGACGAGAAACTGCCCGTTTTGGGGGCCTCGGTTGGGCGCCGCGGATTGTTAGCATCCCCTTTGTGGCAGGCGCCATTGTCGGTCGAGGCGCGGAGCAGGCGGCGGTTCAGAGCCTGCTCGACGGTGTCGCTGCGGGTCCGGCAACCTTGGCGTTATGGGGCGAGGCCGGCATCGGCAAGACAACGATCTGGGCGGCCGGCGTCGCCGCGGCCAGCTCCCGTGGCTACACCGTGTTCCAGTGCCGGCCGGCGATCGCCGAGCTCCGACTGACGTATGCCGGACTGACCGACCTGCTGGTGAACGTCGACGAGACGGTGCTCGACGACCTCCCCGGCGTGCAGCGGCGGGCCTTGGACGCGGCGCTGTGGCGCGGCGCCGAGGGCGATCCACCGCCCGACCCGCGTGGCGTGGCGGCCGGTCTGCTCTCGGTGTTCGACCGGGTGACCGCGGCCGGGCCGGTGCTCGTGGCGGTCGACGACCTGCAATGGCTGGACGAGCCGACCCGCCGCGTCGTCGAGTACGCGACGCGGCGGGCCTTCGGGCCGCTGGCGGTGCTGACGGCCGAGCGCACGGACCAGATGCCCGACGCCTACAGCGGGCTGTCCCCCGCTGATCCGAAGCGGATGCGATTCGCACAGGTCGGGCCGATGAGCGTCGGCGCGCTCCATCGCGTGCTGCAACGCGAGGCCGGACGCTCCTTCTCCCGGCCGATGGTGATCCGAATCGCTGAGCGATCAGGCGGCAACCCCTTCTTCGCGCTGCAGATCGCCCGGTCGTTACCGGAGTCGGCGACGATCGTGGACGTTCTGCCGAGTGGGCTCAAGCAGCTGGTGGCCGGGCAGGTCGACGCCCTGGCCGCACCCGTCCGCGAGGCGCTGGTCCTGGCCAGCGCGGCGGCCGATCCGCAGGTCGAACTGATCGAGCGAGCGTCCGGCCACGGCGATCTCGTCGAGCGCTTGGCGGCCGCCGAGGACTGCGGTCTGGTCGAACTCGCGGCGGGCCGGGTGCGCTTCACGCATCCGCTGTGGGCGAGCGCTGTCTACGACAGTGCGTCGCCGGCCCGCCAGCGGAAGGTGCACCGCAGGCTGAGCGAGCTGGTCGATCACGTCGAGGAGCGCGCCCGTCATCTGGCGATGGCGGCGACCGGCCCCGACGAGGAGACGCTGCTGGCCGTCGAGGCCGCGACCGACCACGCGCGGCGGCGCGGCTCCTCCGCAGCGGCGGCCGAGCTGGCCGAGTTGGCCATCCGGCTCGGCGCATCCGATCCCGCGCTTCGACTGCAGGCCGCACACGATCACTTCGATGCGGGCGACGTGACGCGGGCCAAGCAGCTGCTCGAGGATGTACTGGCCGAGCTCGGCCCCGGCCGGGCGCGCGCCGACGCGCTCGCCCTGCTGGGCACGCTGGCCTACCAGGGCGAGGACTACGTGCGCGGGATCGAGCTGCTCGAGCAGGCGCTGACCGAGGCCGGCGGCGACCCGGCCATGCGCGCATCCATCGCCATGGAACTGGGCATGGCCGTGTCCAACGCCGGTCGTTTCGAGCAGTTGCCGGTTTACGCGGAGATCGCCAAGGCCGAGGCCGAGCGGTTCGGCGACCACGGGTTGCTCGCGGAAGCCCTGGCGGCGTGCGCCATGAGCAACTACCTGCTGGGGCGCGGGCTCGACGAGCAGTGCCTCGAACAGGGGCTGGCCCTCGAGGATCCGGACCGCCGAAGCCATGCCGTGATGTGGCCGTCGCTGAACGCCGCCGTCGTGTACGAGTGGACGCATCGGCTCGACAAGTCCCGGGCCGGCCTCGGGGGCGTGTACGCGCGCTGCCTCGAGCGTGGCGCCGAGAGCGACCTATGGTTCGTCCTGGCCCATCTCGTCATGACCGCGCTCTGGAGTGGTGACATCGAGGCTGCCGAGCAGCATGTGGCCGAGATGACCGAGCGCGCGCACATGTCCGCCACCGACACCCTGCCGGCGCTCGCAACTGCGATGCGCATCGTCGTTGCGGCCTGGGAGGGCCGGGTCGACGAGGTCCGCTCGCAGGCGCGCGACGGGCTCGACTCGCTGGCCCGCTCGAAGTTCGCGGGCGCGAGCCTCTACCTCGTGGCTGCGCTGGGCCGCTTCGAGTTGTCGGTCGGCAACCCGGTCGGGGCGGTGGAGTACCTCGGGCCCGCGGTGGCGACACTGGCCGCGGCATCGACGGCCGAGTTGGCCATGGTGTACGCGGATGCCGCCGAGGCTTTGATCGCGCTGGACCGCGCCGACGAGGCCGAGCCGATCGTCGAGCGGCTTGTCGCGAACGGGCGCCGGCCGGGCGGGGCCTGGACGGCCGCACTCGCTCTGCACACCCAGGGACTTCTGTTCGCCGCGCGCGGCGAGCTCGACGAGGCGCTCGGCGCGTACGGCAGCGCCCTGGCCGCTTACTCCGACTTTGGCGAAGCCCGCTTCGAGCAGGCGCGGACGCTGCTGGTCGAGGGCCAGCTGCGACGCCGCCGCAACGAGCGTCGCCTGGCCCGGGCATCTCTCGAACAAGCCGCTCGCCTGTTCGACATGGTCGCCGCCGGGCAATGGGCCGAACGAACCCGCGCCGAGCTCGACCGGCTGGGCACCCGGCCCGGCACCGCCGACCAGCTCACGGCCCGGGAGGCGCAGATCGCCTCGCTCGCCGCCTCCGGGCTCACCAACCGTGAGGTCGCCGCCACGCTGTGCGTCAGCAGCAAGACCGTCGAGGCCGCCCTGGCGCGCGCGTACCGCAAACTCGGCATCC
>DATBER010000200.1:0-24937 GCA_036558905.1 Jatrophihabitantaceae bacterium
AGGCGACCCGGCCCGAAGTGCGCGCCCTCGGCGCCACGGCCTCAGGCGGCGCGACGCTTGCGGGGGCGGGTGTGCGGGATCTGACGAGCGGCCGCGACATCGGAGCCGTCCAGCCCGAGCATCTCGGCGAGTATGCGGAATTCAGTGATGTCCGAGGCGCACGCCGCGACGACTCGCGCGGCCCGCTTGCGGCTCTCGGCGTAATGCGCGGCCTCGGCCTCGGCTCGCGCGGCTTCCGAGTCGGAGATCGAGTGGGCGGCAAAGGCTTCGATTCGGCTCGTCATGACCCAACTGTTCCCGTTCCGGAGTCGATTCGAAACCGTCTGCTGTGGGCGAACTCAGGCACGTACCTGCAGGGCAGGAGGTTGACTGTGGCATGAGCAACGCCCCTCGTGACAACGAGCCACTGGACGCCTATTCGGCCACCGTGGTGCACGTCGCCGACACGGTGCTGCCCAGCGTCGCCAGCCTGCGCGTGCGCACCCGGCGCGGGCAGGGTGCCGGCAGCGCCAGCGTGCTGACCGACGACGGATTCCTGCTCACCAGCGCGCATGTCGTCGAGGACGCCGATCGCGCGGAGGCGGCGTTCGCCGACGGCACCGAGGTGCGCGCCGACGTGATCGGACGCGACGCGCTGTCCGACCTGGCCGTGCTTCGCGCCCGCGGCGCCGTGCCGCAGGCGCTGACCCTGGGCGATGCCACGCAGTTGCGGGTCGGCCAACTGGTCGTCGCCCTCGGCAACCCGCTCGGTCTGGCCGGCAGCGTCACCGCCGGCATCGTCTCGGCGCTCGGCCGCTCGCTGCCCACCCGGGCCGGCCGCGTCGTCGACGAGGTGATCCAAACCGACGCCGCGCTCAACCCCGGCAACAGCGGCGGCGCGCTGGCCGACGGCGCCGGCCGGGTGGTCGGCGTCAACACGGCGGTGGCCGGCATCGGCGTCGGCCTGGCCGTGCCCATCAACGACACGACCCGCCAGATCATCACCACGCTGATGCGCACCGGCCGGGTGCGCCGGGCCTGGCTGGGCGTGGCCGGCGCCGAGGCGCCGCTGGCCCCCGCGCTGGCCGACCGCCTCGGCCGGCGCACCGGCATGCGGGTGGCCCAGGTGATCGACGGCAGCCCGGCGGACCGGGCCGGCCTGCGGGTCGGCGACATCCTGGTCGCCGTCGACGGTGACCCGGTGGTCACGGCCACCGCGCTGCAGCGCCGCATGGTCGAGGACGCGATCGGTCGCCGCCTGGAGATCACCGTCTGGCGCAACGGGGCCCTGGTCGACGTCGTGGCCGTCCCCCGCGAACTGGCCGACGCCTAGCAACCCGAGGCGCCCGGTTGACCCATTGCCGCTATGTCGAATCTGACATAACCTGGGCACAGGTAACGAGGCGGCAACGTTCTGGGTCGCGGACCCGGCCGAGTCCTAGGCTCCCCGTGTTCAGGTCGATGAATGCGCGATCGTCCGGCATTGGGAGGGTTGGCCGGCCTCCCCGGACGAAGGCACTCGACGGGTGCCGGACGCGCGTCGCGGAGGAGGTCATGGCGGCGGTATGACCGAGAACTCGTCGCCGCGCCCCGCCCCGACCGAGCGCTCGCCCGCACGCACCGGACCGGCGCTCGCCGTCATCGTCGGGCTGGCCATCGTCGTCGCTGCGGTCGGGCTGGCCGCTCGACCGAAGCTGCACCTGCCGAACCACACCCGCACCGACCCGCACGGGGGGCGCGACTTCGCGCTCGCGATCATCACGATGGTGCTGGGCGTCGCCGTCCTGTGGATCGCGACCCACGTCAAGATCGCCTACCAGCGCCTCACCTACCGGCTGGTGGGCGTGATCATGCTGGTGGTCCCGGCCGTGGTCGTCAACGTCAACCGGCTGGTGGACAGCGCCCGCCGCACGACGCCGACACCGACGCCGACACCGACGCCGACCCCAACCGCAGCCCAAGGTGGGGGCGGGGCCGGCGGCTCGGGTAACGGCAATGTGCCGAAGCTGTCCCTGACCGAGGGTTGGTCGATCATCTCGTTGATCCTGACCATCGCCGCGGTGCTGCTGCTGGCCTGGCTCGGCTACCGGGTGCTGCACCGCGACGGCCGGCACGCGGGCACCGTGGCCCTCCGCGAGCGAGCCACCGATCGCGAGGAGGTGCTGCGCAGCGCGACCAGTGCGCTGGACCTCGGCACCGACCCGCGCGGACGCGTGATCGCCGCCTACGAGGCGATGGAGTCGGCCCTCGCTCGCCGGACGGCCGCCCGCACCGCCGAGCAGGCGCCGCTGGAGTGGCTGACCGGGCTGGGCGACGTGCAGGAGGCGGCGATGCAGCCCGCCCGCGAGCTGACGGCGATCTTCGAGCGGGCCCGGTTCAGCAGCGCACCGGTCACCGAGGCCGACGCCCAGCAGGCTCGCCAGTTGCTGGAGCAGTTGCGCGCCACCCTGTCCGCTCGCGCGAGCACGAGCGCCGGAGAGGACGAGTCATGAAGCTGGGCTGGCTGGTCGTTCCCGTCCTCGGCGGCGGCGCCTGCGTCGCCACCGGCAGCGTCATTGCCGGCCGGACCGGGGCGCTGGCCTCGCTCAGCGCGCTCGCCGCCGTCCCGCTGATCGTGCTCATCTACGCCTTGGGCCGGCCGTCGCCCCGTCCCACCGTGCCCAAGCCGCCGACGCCGCCCGACGGCTGGAAGACGTTCTCCAGCATCGCCGGCGAACTCGGCTGGGCGAAGGTGTCGCGGCGCCACTTCGACCACGCCCCGCGGCAGATGCTGCAACGCGTCGCCGCCGCCGCGCTCGACCGGCGGGCCGGCGTCGACTTCTACTCGGAGCGCGACCGGGATCGCGCGATCGAGCTCATCGGCCCGGATCTGTGGCCACTGATCGACCCGCAACGCACGCCGTCGACGGACTCGCACGCGCCGGGCCTCGACCCGGGCACCATCGACCGCCTGCTGACCCGATTGGAGACCTTGTGAAGTCTTTGGACGAGACGCGCACGATCGTCCGTCAGGCCCTGGACGAGCTGGACCGCGTCGTCGTCGGCAAGCGCGATGCCATCGAGCTGGTGCTGCTGACCGTGCTGGCCGGCGGGCACGCTCTGATCGAGGACGTACCGGGCACGGGCAAGACGCTCATCGCCCGCTCGGTCGCCCGGGTGCTGGGTCTGGACTTCGCCCGAGTGCAGTTCACCCCCGATCTGCTGCCCAGCGATCTCACCGGCGCGGCGGCGCTTGATCCGGCCACCCGCGAGCTGGCCTTCCGGCCCGGGCCGGTCTTCACCAACCTGCTGCTGGCCGACGAGCTGAACCGCACCCCGCCCAAGACGCAGGCGGCGCTGCTCGAGGCGATGGGCGAGTACCAGGTGTCCAGCGAAGGCGTCACGCGCCGACTGCCCGAACCGTTCGTCGTACTGGCCACCGACAACCCGATCGAGTACGAGGGCACGTTCCCGTTGCCCGAGGCCCAGCTCGACCGATTTACAGCCCGGCTGCGTATCGGCTACCTCGGCGCCGGCGACGAGTCGGCCATGGTGCGCCGCAGCCTGGCCCACCAGACCGACCCGGCCATCCTCCGGCCGATCGCCGACCCGGCCACGGTCGTCGAGATGATCCGGTCGATGGACGGCGTCGAGGTGCACGACGACGTCACCGACTACGTCGTCGCGCTGGTCAACGCCACCCGCAGCCATCCCAGCGCTGAGGTCGGGTCCAGTCCGCGGGGCAGCCTCGCGCTGACCCGGCTGGCGCGCGGCGCGGCGCTGGTCGACGGGCGCGTCTACGTGACACCGGACGACGTCAAGCGGGTCGCGGTGGCCGCGCTGGGCCATCGCATCACCGTCAAGGCCGAGCTGTGGGTACGCAACGTAACCGGCGACGCGGTCGTCGAGGACGTGCTCAGTTCGGTGCCGACGCCGACGGTGCGGCCGTCGCGGCCGATGCGGTCGGATCCGATGGCTTCGACGACCGGCCCGGCTACGCCGCCGCCCGACCGGTCACAGTGGGCCCGATGAGTCCTGCGCCGCTCACCTGGCGCATCTCGCCGACGGCGCGGGCCACGGCGGTGCTGGCCGTCGTGACGGTGGTGCTGGCGGCGGTGAGCGGACGGGGCGAGCTGATCACGATCGCCGCCCCGTTGCTGCTCTGGCTGACCGTGGCCGTGCGCGCGCCCCGTCCGGCGACGACGACTCTGCAGGCCACCTCGGACCGGGCCCGCTGCGCCGAGGGCGAGGAGATCGAGCTCACCTTGGCCGCGCCGAGTGGCGACGGGCTGGTGTACCGCGGCGAACTGCTCGCCGGCCACGGCCGCGGCGAACCGCAGCTGGTGCACGCCGGGGCGACGTCGTGGCGGGTCCGGCTGCCCAACTGGGGCACCCAGACCCTGCGCATCAGCGTGCAGATCGCGACCCCGGGCGGGGCCTGGACGGCCCGGCTGCGTGTCGCCATCTCGATCGAGGTCACGCCCCGGGGAGTGCCCGGCACGGCGGCGCTGCGCGGCACGGTGCGCCGTCCGAGCTACGGCGAGCGGGCCGCCCGGGTCGGCGGCGCGGGCACCGAGTTCCTGGACGTGACCCAATGGGTGCCCGGCCTGCCGCTGCGGCGAGTGCACTGGGCCGCCACCATGCGCACCGGCGACGTGCACCTCGCCCGGATGGCCGCCGACCGCAACCAGGACGTCGCGATCATCGTCGACGCGCGCGCCGAGACCGGGCCGCCCACCGACACCACCGTCGACCGCGCCGTCCGCGCGGCGGTTGCCCTGGCCGAGGCGCACCTGCGCGCGGGCGACCGGGTGTCGCTGGCCATGGCCGGCGGGCGACTGCACTGGGTCGCTCCCGGGGCGGGCACCCGGCACCTCGTGCGCATCGTCGACTGCCTGCTCGAGCACCGCACCGGGCGCGAGATCCCCCGGGTCGACATCGACCGCATCCCCGAACGGATCCTCGTACCCGGTGCGCTCACCATCTGCCTCACCGCCCTGCTCAACGACGAGTCGCTGCGCCTGGTCGGCGACGTGCGCCGCCGCGGCCATCCGACCGTGGTGGTCGACGTGCTCGATCACGAGCCGCCGGCCGGCCATCGGCGCAACGACCGGCAGGCACTGCGCGCCTGGCGACTGGACCGGGTCGCCATCGCCCAGCACCTGTCGCGGCGGGGCATCATCGCGGTCAGCTGGCCGGCCGACGTATCTCTGCCGGCCGCGCTGCGTCCGCTGGCCGCCCGGCCGCTCGGGGCGGGCGGCCGGCGATGAGCACGCGCGAATGGGTCACGCTCGGATGCGGCGTCGCGGCCGGCATCCTGGCCGTGGTGGTCGGCCTGCCGGTCGCGGTGGCCGTCCTGATGGCGGTCGTGGTGGCCGTGTCCGCCTTCGTCGCCGTTCGGTACACGAACTCAGCCGGGCTGTACGTCGTACTCGTCGTGGTGGCCATCGACCTGACCGCCGCGCACGATCGCCCGCCGGCCTGGCAGATCATGCTGGTCGCCGCCGCGCTGGCCGGGTTCATGCTCGTGCCGACGGCCGATCGCCGCGCCCTGATGTCGTTGCTGGCCGCCGCGGTCGGGGTGCCGCTGGCCGGCGCGGTGACGGTGCTGGCCCAGCACGAGGGACGCAGCTCGGCGCCGTACATCATCGGGCTGGCGGCGCTGATCGTCGCGGTCGCGCTGGCGGTCCGCCCGGCGGTGCGCTTCCCCCGGCGCGCTCCGGACAAACCGTCCTAGCGAGCCGGACAATGGGGGCATGACGCTCCCCGGTAGTTCCCGTCGCCCCCTCCCCCAGATCGAGCCGCTCGGACCGGTCGCCGCCGACGAACGCGTCGAGGCCACCCTCGTGCTGCGCCGCCGGGCCGCGCTGCCCGACGGCGTGCGGCTCACCCGCGCCGAGCTGGCCGAACGCCACGGCGCCGATCCGGCCGAGATGACCACCGCCGCCGACGCGCTGCGCGAGCGTGGCATCGAGGTGCTCGAGGCCGACCCCGCCTCGCGCCGGCTGCGCATCGCCGGAGCGGCCGGGGGGCTGGCCGAGACGTTCGGCACCAGCCTCTCGCTCGTGCGCCGCCCCGACGGCGTCGAACACCGCTACCGCGAGGGCGCCCTGACCCTGCCCGACGCCCTGAGCGGCGCCGTGGTGGCCGTGCTGGGCCTGGACAACCGACCGCAGGCCCGCTCGCAGCTGCGCGTCGCCGCGATCGACGCGGTCGGCGTCAGTTACACGCCGCCGCAGCTGGCCACGATCTACAACATGCCGCAGGGTACGGATGGCACCGGCCAGACCATCGGCATCATCGAGCTGGGCGGCGGGTTCGCGCAGTCCGACCTCGACCACTACTTCGCCGGACTGGGCATCTCCCCGCCGCCGCAGGTCACGGCCGTCGGCGTCGACGGCGCCCGCAACCAGCCCGGGCAGGACCCCACCGGCGCCGACGGCGAGGTGCTGCTCGACATCGAGGTGGCCGGCGCCATCGCCCCGAGGGCCGACATCGTCGTCTACTTCGCGCCGAACACCGACGCCGGCTTCGTCGACGCGATCAGCCAGGCGGCGCACGCCTCGCCGACGCCGACCGCGATCAGCATCAGCTGGGGGCAGAGCGAGGACGACTGGACCGCCCAGGCCCGCGACGCCATGGACGCCGCCCTGGCCGACGCGACCGCGATCGGCGTCACGGTCACGGTGGCCTCCGGCGACGACGGCAGCACCGACCGGGCCGGCAGCGGCGCCCACTGCGACTTCCCGGCGTCCAGCCCGCACGCCCTCGGCTGCGGCGGCACCACCCTGCAGGCCGACCCGTCGACGGGCACGGTCACCCGCGAGACGGTCTGGAACGGCGGTTCGTCCGGTGGCGCGACCGGCGGCGGGATCAGCGACGTCTACCCCGTACCGGACTGGCAGACCACGGCCGGCGTGCCGACGCGGTCCGGCGGCGGCACCGGCCGGGGCGTGCCCGACGTGGCCGGCGACGCCGACCCGGGCACGGGCTACCAGGTGTACGTCGACGGTCAGGACCAGGTGTTCGGCGGCACCAGCGCCGTGGCTCCGCTGTGGGCCGGCCTGATCGCCCGGCTGGCCCAGTCGCTGGGCCGCTCGCTCGGACGGATCCAGCCGGCGCTCTACGCCGGGGCGTCGGCCGGCCACGTGGCGCCCGGATTCCGCGACATCACCGACGGCGACAACGGCGCCTACTCGGCCGGCCGAGGTTGGGACGCCTGCACCGGTCTGGGCGTACCCGATGGCACCGCCCTGCTCGACGTCCTGCGCGATTCACAGCCCGGCTGAGTATCGGGGCGGACGCAAGTGGGGCGCCACCGCGGTTCGCGATGGCGCCCCACTCGGGACTGGACCAGATCAGGCGTGGTGCTTGCCCATCTTCCGGATCCCGATGGTGCCGCCGACCATGGCGCCACCGAGGGCCAGGGCGAGCAGCGCGAACAGGCCGGCCTGCGGCACCCAACTGGCGCCGGTGTTGGCCAGCTCAGAGCCACCGCCGTTACCGGACGCCCCGCCGTTGCCACCGTTGCCGCCGTTACCGCCGGAGCCACCCGAGCCACCCGAACCGGGCGGGGTCGAGCCGCCCCCGGTCGGGCCGGTGCCCGGGCCGACCGAGGCCGAGGCCAGGTCGAGCCGCGCCACCGGGTCGCCCACCAGGTCGACCCGCAGGGCCCGCTCGGTGAAGGTGCCGGCACCGTGCTCCTGCACGTTCGCCTGGATGTCGACGAGCTTCTCGGCCGCCTTGGCCAACGGCACGAACACCGCGTTCGTCAGGCTGGCCGCTCCGTCGTTCAACGCCCTGGTCAGCGGGTCGAGCAGCTGGCCCAGAGCCGAGGTGGCCTGGCTGCCGCTCGCGGGCAGCAGTCCGTTGACGCTCAGCGGCAGCTTGTCGAACAGCGACATCAGCTGCGACTTCAGCTCGATCAGCCCGTTGGCCAGCGCCTTGGGCAGCGCCTGCGCAATGTACTCGAGCAGATGCGTGTTCGGCGGCAAGTTGTTGATGTCGAGGTTCAGCACCGTCTTGAGCAGCTTGGCCACGTCGATGGTCAGCCTGCCGTTGGTGAGGCTGCCCTGGACGGCACCATCACCGATGTTGATGTCGCCCAGCGACCCCAGCGCGCTGCTCATCGGCGCCACCGAGTTGTTGGTGCTGATCTTCTGCATCGGGCCGATCGGCAGGCCGCCACCGCCGAGCTTGCTGATCTGGCTGGACAGGCCCGGCAGGTTGCCCGAGCCGCCGGTCAGCTGTCTGATCGCGCCGGCCAGTGTCGGGCTGCTCAGCTGCAGCTTGACGTTCGCCAGTTCGTAGTGGCCGCTCTGCGCGCCGCCGTTGCCGTCGGCCTGGTCGGCCGTCGCCGCAATGGCCCCGACGGTCAGCTTCAGTGCGCCGATCTGCGCCAGCGGCGTGTTGGTCAGGTCGATCGTGGCGTCGTCCTGCGGCGAGCCGTTCTGCTCACCCAGGCCGATCGCCCCGGAGTTCGTCACGGCCCCCGATGCGCCGTGCGCACTACCACCGTTGTTGGCCTGGGCGTACTGGTTGACGGCGCCCACCTTGATGACTCCGCCACCCGGCAGCTGGATTCCGTTGGGCAGGTTGAGCAGCTGGGCGTTGAGCAGGCTGGCGTTGAGCGAGTGCTGGTTGGTCACCGCCGAACCGCCGTTGTTCGCGGCGGACTCGCCCTTCACCGCGACCAGATTGTCGATGTTGGTGCCCCCGATCGTGCCGGACAGGAATCGTCCGGCCGCTTGCGAGACAGGGGTCGGCGCCGCGGATGCTGAGGGGGCCATCGCGACGGCTACCCCCGCAGCCGTCAGCGTGGCCAGCACCGCAGCACTCCTGCGGACTGTCCGGGCGCGAGGAACCGGCGACTGCCGGCTCGGCGAGGACGATGGACGGCGCACGGCCATACTTTTTCTCCCACGTCAGTGAAGGAAGGGTTCGGTCAAGCGCTCGCTCGTTTGGCTACGAGCACCTAACAGAAGGCAACGACGAGCTGAGGGATCCGTTACGCAATCGACCTAGAAGTCCTCGTCGAAATCGACAGAGCCGATTACTCCCAGTTGGTAGGCCGAGACCCGTCGCTCGAAGAAGTTGGACAGCTCCTGGACGTCTTGCAACTCCAGGAAGCCGAACGGATTCGCCGCTCCGTACTCGGGTGGCAGGCCCAACTGGGCCAGTCGCCGATCCGCCACATACTGCAGGTAGGACGTCATGTCCGCCAGCGGAAGTCCGGGCACGCCCACCCCGAGCAGGTCCTCGGCGAACTGCGCCTCGCAGGACACCGCCTCGACGATCATCTCGCGCACCTGGCCCGTGAGCGCGTCGTCAAAGAGGTCCGGTTCTTCCCTACGAACCGTGTCGACAACATCAAACGCAAACGCCATGTGCATGGACTCGTCGCGGAAGACCCAGTTGGTGCCCGACGCCAGCCCGTGCAGCAACCCCCGGGATCGCAGGAAGTACACATAGGCGAAAGCACCGTAAAAGAACAGCCCTTCGATGCACGCCGCGAAGCAGATCAGGTTGAGCAGGAACGCTCGCCGATCCTCGCGCGTGCCGAGCCGGTCCACAGCATAGATGGAGTCGATCCACTTGAAGCAGAACTCCGCCTTGCGCCGGATCGACGGGATGTTCTCCACGGCGGCGAACGCCTCGAACCGGGCCCGTTCGTCGGGCACGTAAGTGTCGAGCAGCGTCAGGTAGAACTGGACGTGCACCGCCTCCTCGAACAGCTGCCGGCTCAAGTACAGCCGGGCTTCAGGGGCGTTCACGTGCTGGTAGAGGTTGAGCACTAGGTTGTTCGCCACGATCGTGTCGCCCGTGGCGAAGAAGGCCACCAGCCGGTTCACCAGATGCCGCTCGGCTGCGGTGAGCTTGCCCAGATCGGCGAGGTCGGCGTGCAGGTCCACCTCCTCGACCGTCCAGGTGTTCTTGATGGCGTCGCGGAACCGGTCGTAGAAGTGCGGGTAACGCATCGGCCGGAGCGTCAACGCCATGCCCGGGTCGAGGATCTTCGCATCGTGCAACCCTGGGCCGCCTGACGCGGCCGACGGTTGCACGATCGGTGGCGTGGGGTCGGTGGCGGTCACTGGCAGGCCTCGCAGAACTCGGGGTTCTCCAGGCTGCAGGCGATCGCCTCCGGGGTCGCGGCCACCGTCGCCTGCTGGATGCGGGTGGCCGGGCGCGACCGCAGGTAGTACGTCGTCTTCAGCCCGGACTGCCAGGCGTACCGATACATCGAGCTGAGCTTGCCGATGGACGGAGCGCTCATGAACAGGTTCAGCGACTGGCTCTGGTCGACGAACGGAGCCCGGGCCGCGGCGATGTCGATCAGGGCGCGCTGCGGCAACTCCCACGCGGTGCGGAACAGCTCGCGCACCTCGGCCGGCAGTGCGTCGATGCCCTGCACCGATCCGTCGGCCCGCTTGATCGCGTCGCGGACCTCGGCCGTCCAGAGGTTGCGCTGTTTCAATTCGCGCACGAGTGCCGTATTGATCTGGAGGAACTCGCCGGACAGGGTTTCGCGCTTGAACAGGTTCGACACCTGCGGCTCGATGCACTCGTAGCAGCCGGCGATGCTCGCAATCGTGGCCGTCGGCGCGATCGCGATCAGCAATGAGTTGCGCAGTCCGGTCTCGGCGATGCGCTCACGTACGGCGGTCCACCGGTCTGTCTGGGTCGGCGTCACTCCCCACAGGTCGGGTTGCAGCTGGCCCTGGGCGGCGCGCGTCTGCGCGAAGGCGGGGTGCGGGCCGAATTGCTCAGCCAGGCTGGCTGAGGTTTCCAGGGCGGTCAGGTAGATGTCCTCGGCGATTTGCGTCGACAGCGTCTTGGCCGCGTCGGAGTCGAACGGCAGGCGCAGCGCGAAGAAGACGTCCTGCAAGCCCATCACGCCCAGCCCGACCGGGCGCCACCGCGGGTTGGATGCGGCCGCCTCGGCGCTCGGGTAGTAGTTGATGTCGATGACCCGGTCGAGGAACGTGACCGCCGTGCGCACCGTGTCTCTTAGCCTGCGCCAATCGATCTCGGTGCCGTTCAGGTGCGCGGCCAGGTTCACCGATCCCAGATTGCACACTGCCGTTTCGGCGTCCGACGACACCTCGACGATCTCGGTGCACAGATTAGACAGGTGGACTGTATTTCCGGCAACGGCCGTCTGGTTGCACTTGGCGTTGGCGGCGTCCTTGAACGTCATCCAGCCGTTGCCGGTCTGGGCCAGGGTGCGCATCATCCGCCCGTACAGGTCGCGAGCCTTCACCTGCCGGACGTAGCGGCCCTCCTGTTCGGCTTCGCGGTAGCCGGCATCGAAGGCGTCGCCCCAGAGGTCGGGCAGCTCGGGCACCTCGTCCGGATCCATCAGCGACCACATCTCGTCGGCCTCGACCCGGCGCATGAACTCGTCGGGGATCCAGTTGGCCAGGTTGAGATTGTGGGTGCGGCGGGCGTCCTCGCCGGTGTTGTCGCGCAGGTCGAGGAACTCCTCGACGTCGGGGTGCCACGGCTCGAGGTAGACGCAGGCGGCTCCCTTGCGGCGGCCGCCCTGGTTGACGGCGGCCACGCTCGAGTCGAGGGTGCGCAGGAACGGCACGATGCCGTTCGACTGGCCGTTCGTGCCGCGGATCAGCGCGCCTCGCGAGCGCACCCGCGACCACGAGATGCCGATGCCGCCGGCGAACTTGGACAGGCGGGCCACCTGCTGGTAGCGGGCGTAGATGGAGTCGAGCTCGTCGCGGGGCGAGTCGACCAGGTAGCACGAGGACATCTGGGTGTGGCGGGTGCCCGAGTTGAACAGCGTCGGGCTCGACGGCAGGTAGGCCAGCGACGACATGAGCCGGTAGAAGTCGATCGCCTCGGCCGGGTTCGTGGACAGGCCGCACGCCACCCGGAGCAGGAAGTACTGCGGCGTCTCGATCACCAGCCGGCTGGTCGGGTGGCGCAGCAGGTAGCGGTCGTAGACGGTGCGCAGCCCGAAGTACTCGAATCGCTTGTCGCCCGTGGCGTCGACGGCATCGTCGAGCTTGCGGGCATTGTCCTTGACGAACGCCGCCGTCTCGTCGCCAATCAGCCCCTCGGCGTGCCCGAGCTTGATCGCCTGGCTGAAGGACGCGATGCCCTGGCCGCGCACCTCCTTGTCGACGTAGCCGGCGAGCAGTCCGGCGGCCAACCGCGAGTACTGCGGCTCCTCGCCGATCATCTCGGCCGCCGTCTGGATCGACAGCCGGTCCAGCTCGGCGGTGGTGGCCCCGTCGTAGAGGCCGCTGATCGTCTTGGTCGCGACCCGTAGGGGATCGACGTCGTTCAGCCCCGCCGACCAGCGCTCCACGGCGCGGACGATCTTGTTGACGTCGACCGGCTCGGTGTCGCCGTTGCGCTTGCGGACCTGCATGGTGGCGCGCCGGGTGGGCGCCTCGGTCATGGTCATCGCTCTCTCCTCGCGAGCTCGGCGGCGGCGCGAGGCGACGACGGGACGCGGCGCCATTGGCGCCGTCCTGCCGTCGGCCGACCCGCGCGGCCTCGGACCACCGCACGCGACTGCGCGCGGTGCGCTGGCAGGTCTTCGGACTCGTGGGCGTGCCGGTACCGGCTCCTACTGGCCGTCGCTTCCCAGGTTGATCAGACCCAGTGCCTCATGACGGCGGTCGTTCCCACTCACCGCTGCGGGGCAGTCCCGGCTTCGCACCGGATTCCCTCTTACCTCGGACGCGCCTGGATGGCACGTCCGAACCAGCTGCACGAAACACCATATGTAGGGGGTGCGACAAAGCGTGGGACCCACATGTCGTGCCGGCGTGTCGTCGGAAGTTGCTTGGCGGCACGGCGGCGGGCTGGCGTGTCGTCGGAAGTTGCTTGGCGGGCGGCGGCGGGGCGGGCTGGCGTGTCGTCGGCGGGCCGCGGCGGGGCGAGCCGGCGGCGGGTCAGTTCGTTTTCTTGATCAACAGCGAGAAGTGGCTGCTCCAGCGACCAACTTTCGCTGTTGATCAGGGAACGGGAGGTGCGGCGCCGGGCCGGGAACGGAGTGCGACAGGGGTACGGAGCGCTACGTGCCGCCGGCCGTTGACGATCATGTGCAGATCGCGGGGTCACGACACCCTGATCTGCACATGATCGGGTCGTGCGGCCCTACGGCCCAGCCGCCGGGCGGCTCGCCCCCAACGTCCGAGCGATGATCAACAGCCCGAGAACCGGCGATCTCGCAAGCTCACAGGCTGTTGATCACGAAAATCGCGCTGAGGCACCCACGCCCAGTCGGCCAGACCGCTCAGCTCGGCCGGGCAGGCCCGGACGCTCAGCTGGGGAGGCCGCGCCAGCCTGCGGGATCGACGCCGCCGGGCACCGGCGCGTCCGGATCGTAAGGCGAGCGGGTGAAGATGAACGTGCCCAGATCCAGGTGCGTCACGGCGCCCGACTCGTCGCGGACCACGCGCAGCCGCTCGCCGGCGTAGTAGTTGTCCAGGCCGAGCCAGGTGCCGTCGGGCTGGGCCCGGAACCGCGACGCCCGCCCATTGCCGCGCAGCGGCCGCAGTTCCAGCCCGCGGTCGGCCAACAGGTGCAGGCCGTAGCTGGTGGGCCCCCAGTACCAGGGCCCGGTCAATTCGAGCAGCTCCGAGTCGTATTCGGGCAGCGGCCGCCACGGCGCGGGCAGCGACGGCTCGTGCTCGGCCACGATGCGGACGAGGTCCGCAGCCAGGCTGCCGATCTGGACGCCCGACGTGGTGTTGACCATGACGACGCCGCTCAGCCGCTCGTCGACGCTCGCCCAGACCGCGGCGAGGAATCCGGGCATCGAACCGGTATGGCCGGCCAGCGTGCGATCGCCGTCGTAGAGCACCTGCAGGCCCAGGCCGTACCCACCAGTACGGTCCCCGGGCGAGGCCAGCTCGCGCATCTCCTCCAGGGTGGCCTCCGCCAGCACCGACGGATGCCCCGAAGCCAGGAACGTCGCCCAGCGGCACATGTCCCGGGTGGTCGACCACAGCTGGCCGGCCGGCGCCATCGGACCGGCGTCCTCAGCCGGCTCGGGCAGCAGCACGTCGGCCCAGGGGTGGACGGCCCAGCCGCCGGCGTGCGGCTCGACCGGCATGGGAGTAGTGCGGGTCAGCCCGAGCGGCTCCAGGACGTCACGCAGCAGGGCCGCCGGCCACGAGGAACCGCGCAGCTGGGCGACCAGCGCCCCCAGCGCGCCGAATCCCGGATTCGAGTAGTGGAACCGCCGCCCGGCCGGGTGCCGCATCGGATCAGTGCCCAGCGCAGCAGCCAGCGACGGCTCGCCCGGCACGCGCTCCCACCACTGGCCGGCCGACTCGGACGCCAGCCCGGCCGTGTGCGCGAGCAGCTCGCCGATGCGTGCGTCGCCGATCGCGGTGCCCGGCAGGTGCTTCTCCAGCGGATCGGTCAGATCGAGGCGGCCCTCGTCGCGCAGCTTCATCACCTGCACTGCGACGAACGTCTTGGAGATCGAGCCGATCCGGTACTGGGTGTCGTCGTCGGGGGCGTGGCCGTCGACGCAGCTGCGCGAGCCGAACCAGACCGGCTCGCCGTCGCGAACCACGGCGGCCACGAGCGACGGCGCCCGTCCCTCGGCCTGCGCCTTCGAGATGCGATACAGCAAGGCGTATTTGGTCTGGGGCAGCAACTCGTCGGCCATGGCAGAAACATAGACGGACCGGAAAACGAGTTGCCGCCACGGCGGCGCCGCTGACACCGTCGGGCGCATGAGCATCGACATCGTTGCGGTCGATCCGCTCGACCCGACGCAGGCCGAGCTCTTCGCCGGATGGCAGCGGGTACTCGAGGAGTCGGCGCGCATCGAGTACGGCGACGACCACGGCATCGACACGGTCGACGAGACGCGCGCGTTGTTCCGGCACCAGCGCTACGAGCGTCGTAGCGCCTGGGCAGCCGTCGACGGCGCCGACGTGGTCGGCCACCTGGAAGTGATGCTGCCCGGCAGCGACAACCAGCACCGCGTCGAGATGACCCTGGCCGTGCGCCCCGACCGACGCCGTCGCGGCATCGGCTCGGCCCTGTTCGCAGTAGTCGAGCGCATCGCCCGCGACGAGGGCCGCACCGTGCTGGGCTGCGAGTCCGATGCCGCGAGCGGGCATGCCGATCCGGCCGAGCCGTTCGCCACCCGGCTCGGCTTCACCGCTGCCCAGCGCGAGCGGCGCAGCCGGCTCGACCTGCCCACCGACGTCGCCCCGGCGCTGGCCGAGGCCGAGAAACACGCCGACGGCTACGAGGTGTTGACGGCTTGGGACGGGATGCCCGACGAGTGGCGGGCCGACCGGGCGGTGCTGTCGCAGCGGATGAGCACCGACGTGCCGCTCGGCGACCTCGACGTCACCGAGGAGAGCTGGGACGCCGATCGGGTGAACTACGAGGAGGTCGTGCTGCGCGACCAGGGCCGGCGCGTCGTCGAGACGGTGGCCCGGCACCGGGCGTCCGGGCGACTGGTGGCCTTCACCGACCTCGTCCTGCCGCCGGATGGGTCGCTGGCCTTCCAGTGGTCGACGCTCGTTCTGCACGAGCACCGCGGGCACCGGCTCGGATTGCTGATCAAGGCGGCCAACCTGCAGGCGTTGGTCGCCGAGCGGCCAGACGTGCGCAGCGTCCAGACCTGGAACGCCTACGAGAACGAGCCGATGCTGCGGGTGAATCGCGCGCTCGGCTTCGCGGAGACCGGCCAGCTCACCGAGTGGCAGAAGGCGCTCAGGTAAGGGCGCTGGCGTCCGGCGGGACGTCGACCGCGCACTCGTCGAGCGCCTCCATCGGGATGAGGTCCAGCGCTCGCTCGTGGGTGGCGGCCAGCACGACCGGCGCGGCCACCCCGGCCTCGTAGGACGCGAGCCAGCGGATCGCGACCACACACCAGCGATCGCCCGGCCGGAGTCCCGGGAAGCGGAACTCCGGCCGCGGGGAAATCAGATCGTTGCCGAGTTCCCGCTGGTGCTCCAGGAACTCGGCGGTGACCACTGCGCAGACGGTATGGCTGCCGACGTCGTCCGGACCGGTGCTGCAGCAGCCGTCGCGGTAGAAGCCGGTGACCGGGTCGCTGCCGCACTCCTCGAGCGGGCCGCCCAGCACGTTGCGCTCATCGCTCACCCGGCAAGTGTCCCGCGTCGGCGCGGGACACCGGGCATCACACGGCGCGCACCGCGTAGGGCGTCGTGCCGCTCCAGCCCACCGACGTGATGTGCATGCTGTTCTTGTCGCGCCAGAAGATCATGTCGGCGGGCTCGTGGCCGAGCAGGGATCCGTGAGATCGACGGTTACCCGAAGATTGCGACCCGGGCATTATGGTCCGCACACGTCCACGGGAGCGGAAGCGACGATGTACGAGCTCGGCACCGACGGCCCGTCATTGATCCTCGTCGCGATCGACGGATCGGACGCGTCGATGCGGGCCGGTGCGTACGCGGCCGGCATGGCTCGTCGGCAGGGCTCGCGCATCGTGTGCGTGTATGTCGGGCAGATCTCGGGCATCGCGGCCGGCGTGCCCTCGGCAGTCGGCGCGCTGATCCAGATGCACGACAGCGTCGCTCGCAACCTGCGCGAACAGATCGAGGAGCAGGCGCCGCGCCTCGGCGTGCAGGTCACGTTCGTCGAGCGCCGGGGCGATCCGTACACCGAGATCGTCCGCGTCGCCGAGGAGATGCGCGTCGACGCCGTGATCGTCGGGCGCTCATCTCATCGCGGGCACCGCTTCGCCGCCTCGCTCGCCGTTCGCCTGGTTCGTGACGCCCAGTGGCCGGTCATCGTGGTGCCATAGGCTCGGAACCGCACCGTACCGCAGAGTATGGAGCGGCTCGGGGCGCACCTGGCCGAACCCCGACATAGGTCTGGCTGCAGTGGGCAACCGACCACCGCAGCCAGATTCGCCCTCGGCCGGTCATCCCCCCGGACTGGCCCGTCGAGAGGCGGGCATCCCCAGCGCAGCTGGGGATTTAGGCCCCGAACTATCCGCAACTCGCCTGGGCCTGTCAAGACCACGCGGGACCGAGAACCGGACGTCCGCCTCGTAAACTGATCGTATGGCCGCAACACCGCAACTGGGACGGCGGCACCCGGCACTCGCCTGGGCGGGTGCGTTCACCGGCTTCTATCCGGCCCGGGCCGACGATCTGGCCGACCTCGATCCGCTCACCCGCTTCCTGTACTCGGCCCGCAGCGTCATCCTCGTGATCTCGGCGCAGGCCGCCGCCATCGCCGGACTGCTCGCCGCCACCGACCGTCGCTTCGAGGCCGGGCCGTTTGTCCTGGTATTGCTGGGATTCGTTGTCCTACACGCGATCAGCAACCTGTCCAACGACTACTTCGGATACCGCCGCGGGCACGACACCGACGACTCGCCGCGCCGCCGCTACACGCTGCACCCGATCGCGTCCGGGGCGGTCAGCCCCCGGTTGCTGGCCACCGGGCTGGTCGTGCTGGCCGCCGTGGCGGTCGGCATCGCCGCCTACTTCATCGCCCTGCGCGGATGGGGAGCGCTGGCGTTCGCCGCGATCGGGGCGCTGCTGCTCTACGCCTACGACGCGGCGCCCCGCGCGCTGAAGGAGCTCGGCCTGGGCGAGGTCGCGGCGTTCGTCGTGTGGGGCCCGCTGATGATCGGCGGCGGCTACTACGTCATCACCGGCAAGCTCTCCGGCGACGTGTTCCTCGACTCGGTGCCCTACGGCCTGGGCGTCGCGTCCATCCTGATCGGCAAGCACATCGACCAGCGGGCGTTCGACACCTCGCAGCACCAGCGCACCCTGCCGGTAGTGCTGGGCGAGCGCCACGCCCGGTGGCTGAACCAGACGGCGGTCGCGGCCATGTACGTGGTGACCGCGGTGGCCATCGGCGTCGGCGCGATGACCCCGTTCGCCGCGCTGGTGCTGCTCGCCGGGCCGCGGGCCGTGCGCGCGCTGCGGGTGATGGCCCATCCGGCGCCCGACGGCCCGCCGCCCGGATATGTCGGCTGGCCGCTCTGGTACCACCGCGTGTGTCTGGTGCACAACCGGGCGTTCGGCTGGCTGCTGCTGGCCGGCCTGGCGATCGGGGCCATCTGGCCGGCGTCGCGCATCGGCTGATCTTCGGCGGACATTCCGGTAAACGCCGGGATGCATCCGAGCCGACAACGTTGTCGGATGCTGGACCAACATCATCCACACCCGCCGTAACCTATGCTGCCAGGCAACAGCGCCGGAGTGCAGCCGACGATCAGGATAACGATGTCATATGTCGAGTGAGCAAGCCGGGCCGAGCCGGCCGACACTGCGCCAGGTCGCGGCGCTGTCCGGTGTGAGCCTCAAGACCGCCTCGCGCGTGATGAACGGCGAGCAGTACGTGGCCGAAGCGACGGCCGCCAAGGTGCAGGCTGCGGCCGCCCAGCTCGGCTTTCGCCGCAACACGATCGCCCGCGAATTGCGCGCAGGCGCCCGGTCGTCGTCGGTCGGCCTCATCATCGGCGACCTGGCCAACCCGTTCTACTCGCGGATCGCCCGCGGGGCCGAGCGCCGGCTGCGCGCCGACGGCCTACAGCTGATCACCGCGAGCAGTGACGAGGACCCCGGCCTCGAGCACCGGCTCGTCTCGGACATGCTCGAACGACGGGTCAGCGCCATGCTGATCGTCACGAGCGGCAGCGACCACGGCTACCTCGACGCCGAACGCCGCCTGGGTACGCCGGTCGCGTTCCTGGACCGCCCGCCCGAGGACATCGTCGCCGACACGATCGTGCTCGACAACGTCGGCGGGGTGCGCCAGGCGGTCGAGCACCTGCTGAAGCGCAAGCACCGGCGCATCGGCCTGGTCGGCGACCTGACCCGGCTGGAGACGCACCGTGAGCGCATCGCGGCGTTCGAGCAGGCGATGACGGCAGCGGGCATCGCCAACTGGCAGAAATACGTGCGCGCCGACTCGCACGACGTCGAGACGGCCGAGCGGGCAGTGCGCGAACTGCTCGAGATCGACCCGCCCCCGACGGCACTGTTCACCACCAACAACCGGATCACGATCGGCGCGCTGCGCGCGCTGCGCGGACATCCGAGTCCCCCGGCGCTGGTCGGCTTCGACGACTTCGACCTGGCCGAGCTGCTCGACGTCACCGTCATCGCACACGACCCGGAGCGGATGGGCGAGCTGGGCGCCGACATCGTCCTGGGCCGGCTGGGCGGTACCCAGGGCTCGGCCAAGCGGGTGCTGCTGCCGACCGAGCTGATCGCCCGCGGCTCCGGCGAGCGGTCGGCGCCGGGTCGCGCGCGTCGCAGCTGACCCTCCCCGTTCTCGGCCCGTCCGTCACTTCTCGATGGCCCCGTCATTCCTTGATCAACAGCAGAAGTTGGACGCTGGAGCGGCCATTTCTCGCTGTTGATCAAGGAACGAGGACGGGCGGGAAAGGGGGGCCGGGAAAGGGGGCCGGGTGCCCGGCCTGCCCTTGATCAACAGCACAAGTTGGTCGCTGGAGCAGCCATTTCTCGCTGTTGATCAAGAGAAGGGAAGGCAGCTCACGCCCTGACATCGCTGTCAGTCTGCTGGGCCGGGACTGAGTCTCCCCCTTGACTTGACCATGATTGCCCATGACGATCGGGCACAAGTGTCCCACTTCGCCCCGCCCGTACTGCGCCTGACAACGATGACAGGGCGTGGTCTGGAAGGACTCGCATGCCCCCGATCACCCGTATCCTGGCCACCCTGAGCGCCGGCGTCCTCGCCGTCGGAGTCGCGGCCGCGACGGCCACGCACGCGGCGGCCGCGCCGAGTGACGACCTGACCAGCCTGGTCAACCCGTTCGTCGGCACCGAGAACTTCGGCAACACCTTCCCCGGCGCCAGTGCCCCGTTCGGCATGGTGCAGGTCAGCCCGGACACGGGCGGCCAGGGCGGCTACGACTACAAGCAGGGCAGCATCTACGGCTTCAGCCAGACGCACCTGTCCGGAGTCGGCTGCGGCGTGGTCGGCGAGTTGCCGATCATGCCCACCACCGGCGCGGTCACCAGCGGCGACACCAGCAAGTACGGGTCGGCGTACTCGCACGACGACGAGACGGCCACGCCCGGCTACTACCAGGTCGGCCTGTCCCGGTACGGCGTCAACGCCGAGCTGACCGCCACCGATCGCTCCGGCTGGCAGCGCTACACGTTCCCGGCCGGGCAGCCGGCCAACGTCCTGTTCAACACGGGCAAGGCCAACATGCCGGTGCTCGACTCCGAGGTGCACGTCGTCGGCAACGACACCATCGAGGGCCGCGTGCACGACGGCGGATTCTGCGCCGGACACGACCAGCACACCGTGTACTTCAGCGCGACGTTCTCGCAGCCGTTCGACACCTTCGGCACCTGGTCGAAGTCGACGCTGACGCCGGGCAGTCGCGACGCGTCCACCACCGGCGGAGCGAACGGCGCGTGGGTCACGTTCGGCAACGCGAAGAGTGTCGTCGTCAAGGTCGGGCTGAGCTACACCGGCGTCGACGGCGCGCGCAAGAACCTGGCCGCGGAGGCGCCGGGGTTCGACTTCGACGCCACCCGGGCGGCCCTGCAGAAGCGCTGGGAGAACACGCTGCACCTGGCCACGATCAGCGGCGGCACGCACGATCGGCAGGTCGCGTACTACACGTCGCTGTACCACGCGATGCTGCATCCGAATCTGGCCGGCGACGTCGACGGCAGGTACTTCGGATGGGACGGCGCCGTCCACACGGCCACCGACTACACGCCCCGGCAGAACTTCTCGCTCTGGGACACCTACCGCCCCCAGAACCAACTGCTCGAGCTGCTGCAGCCGCAGGTGGCCCGCGACGACGACCTGTCCCTGCTGGCCATCGGGCGCGAAGGCGGCTGGCTGCCCCGGTGGGCCCTGGCCAACAGCGAGACCAACATCATGACGGGTGATCCGGTGACGCCCACCCTGGTCGAGGCGTGGTCGAAGGGCTTCCTGGCCGGCCACGAGGACGAGGCGTACACACTGCTCAAGAAGAACGCGACCGAGCGTCCACCGGTCAACAGCCAGTACAACGGGCGATCCGGAATCCAGTACTACAGCCAGGCTGGCTACATACCGTTCGGGCTCGGCGTCGGCACCGACTGTGTCAGCCACGGCGGCGACAACGACTGTGCCCACCCGGCAAGCGCCACGCTCGAGTACTCGGCTGCCGACGCGGCGCTGTCGCTGATGGCGCGCGGCCTCGGGCACGCTGACGACGCCACGATGTTCGCGGAGCGTGGGCGCTGGTACCGCAACGAATGGGACTCCCGCATCGACCACTTCCGGCCGCGGATGTCCGACGGTACCTGGCTGAACCCGTACGACCCGGTCGGCGCGTCCGAGGCGTTCCACGAGGGCGGCTCGTACCAGTACCAGTGGCTGGTGCCGCAGGACCCGGCCGGGCTGGTGTCCCTGCTCGGCGGCCGCAGCGCCACCGAGAAGCGCCTGGACGACTTCTTCGCCTACGACCATCTGCTCGCCGACCCGGCCGGGACGGTCCGCAGCGACTGGACGGTCTCGCCGTTCGACTACTACTCCAAGCCGACGTACAACCCGAACAACGAGCCCGACCTGCTCTCGCCGTACATGTACTCCTGGACCGGGGCGCCGGCCAAGACGGCCACCGTGGTGCGCGCCGCCTACACGCTGTTCACCACCGGCCCGGACGGCATGACCGGCAACGACGACCTCGGGACGATGTCGGCCTGGTACGTGTTCAGCTCGCTGGGCCTCTACCCGACGATGAGCGGCTCGAACTACTTCGTGCTGTCCACGCCGCAGTTCCCGTCGGCCACCGTCCGCATCGGACAGTTCGCCGGCCAGAGCGGCACGCTGGCCATCACCGCGCCTGGAGTCAGCGATTCCAACCGCTATGTGGCGAGGGCCGCCGTGGACGGCCACAACACGCAGAAGACCTGGGTCGACTGGAATGCCTTGCGCAACGGCGGATCCATCGCCTACACGGTTGGCGCGACCCCGAGCGCCTGGGGCACCCATCCGGGCGACGAGCCACCATCGGTCGACGCGCAGGCCGATGACGGGCGCGTGGCGCTCAGCGCGGCCGTCAACCCGAGCACGGTCGTCGTCTCGACGGCCCAGCGCGCGGTGACCGCGACGGTGAGCACCGTCGGGCAATGGCCGGGCAGCCGACTCGTGAACGTCGCGGCTCAGGCACCCGTTGGCTGGACCGCCTCCGTCCGGCCGCCCGGCGTGTTGCACTCGGACGGCTTGCCGGCCAGCGCCGACCTGCCCCTGACGATCTCCATACCTGACGGTACGGCCGAGGGCTCGTACCCGGTCACGGTCACCGTCCGGGTGGCCGGCGCCGACGTCGTCACCCGCACGCTGACCGTTCAGGTGCGACAGGCGCGCTGTGGGGCGACGGCCGGCGGGCAGTGCGGCATCGACCTTAGCCAGGACGCCAACCACGACGGCACCGCCACCGTGTCGGCGTCCACGCAGGGTAACTTCGACGGCGGGGGCTGGAGCTACGACGCGGCCTTGCTGCCACCCGCCGGCGCCGACGCGATCCACGACGTCACCTACGACATGCCCGATCCGGGCGGCACGGCGAACAACTTCGTCGAGGCGCACGGTCAGCAGGTGTTGCTGCCGGCGGGCCAGTACGGTGCGCTGCGGGTGCTGGGCGCCACGCACAACGGCGACGTCGTGACCACCGCGACCGTCACGTACACCGACGGCTCGACGGCGTCCGTCCCGTTGGCGCTCACCGACTGGGCGGCCGGCAGCGGGCGCAACGGCAACACGGTCGAGATCGCGATGGACCATCGCATCAAGGCCGGCCAGGGTGTGGACGGTCCGCCGGTACAGCTCTTCGGCACGTCGCTGCGGCTGGACGCCGGCAAGACGGTGCTGTCGCTGACCCTGCCGAACGACAGCCGTCTCGAGATCTATGCGGCGACGCTCACCTGATCAGAACGGCACCTGGGTAGCGAGCAGCCCGTAGCCGACGCCGCGGCCGGACAGCGCCCGGCAGAACTCGACGGCGTCGAGCTCGATGTCGGGGCCGCCCGAGCCGCTCGTCCAGGTGCCGCCGATCGGACCGGTCAGCCGTAGCGAGTAAGGCTGACCGTGCCGCTCGGCCCACTCGCCCACCACATCGGCGACGATCACCGCGTCGTGGTCACGGGTCAGGAAGTGCTCGGCGCCGGTCGCGCGGACGATGTCGACGCGGTGCATCCACGGGTCGCGGGTCAGGATGACGTCGACGAGGAAGCCGATCGTCCACGACTCGACGTGGTCGCCGACCGTCTGCGGTTCGGGCATGGTCCGCTGGCGCACGAACGGCGGCGTCATCCGTCGCCCGCGTACCGCCTTGGGGGCGCGCCCGGCGAACCGGTCGACGAGCTGCTGCGGACTCATACTCGCGCGCTCCTCGACCTGCACGGCGGTCAGCGCGTCGATGAACAGTCCGCCCCGGCGGCGGGCCGCCTTGAGCTGTCGGGACTGCTCGCGCAGCGAGGCGGCCATCTCCACCATGCCGAGGGCGTGCGCGGCCATTGCCCGGACGTCCCACTCGGCACAGTCGGTCGGCCGGGCCCAGTCGTCGGGGCGCAGCCCGCGCATCGTGTCGAGCAGGCGTTGGTACTCGGTGGCGGCCAGCCGCATCGCGGTCGGACGGGGCAGTACGGATCGACGCGGGGCGCCCTGGGTGGTGTCGGTCCTGGTCATCTGGTCCTCCTGAGTCGCGGCCCGGGTAGGCCCACGGCGTCGGCGTACATGTCGATCACCCGCGGCAGCTGGCGCCGCCAGCGGTCACCGCCCGGATCGTTGGCAAGTTGCTGGTCGACGAAGCCGCCGACAATTGCGGTATTGAGATCGATGTCCGCCTGGGCGGTGATGTCGATCTCGGCGAAGTCACGTTTCAGGTGCTCCATGACGGCGATCGACGGCGCGTACGCCTCGGCGCTCGGTTCGAAGTCCGGGATGGTGCGCTGGTTCATCAACTGGTAGCGGGCCAGATCGGCCACGGCGAAGTCGAAGAAGCCCTCGGCGATGGCGAGCAGCCGCCGGCGCGGTGCCGTGGGCAAGGTGGTGGCCAGCTGCAGCTCGTGCAGTTCCTGCCAGGCCTGTTCGAACATGCCGTCGTAGATG
This sequence comes from Jatrophihabitantaceae bacterium, assembly GCA_036558905.1. GTDB lineage: Bacteria > Actinomycetota > Actinomycetes > Mycobacteriales > Jatrophihabitantaceae > DASXRA01. The sequence goes on from DATBER010000200.1 coordinate 24,037, forward strand.
GCGTTCTTAGACTCGAAGTGGCTGTACAGCGACGGCGACCGCATACCGATCCGTTCGGCAACCGCGCGCAGGGTGAGCGCCGCGATGCCGTCGCGCCGCGCGATCTGCCACGCCGCGTCCAGAATCTCGCGACGCGTTGCCTCACGACGTTCGGCACGCCTATCGCGGTTAGGCAAAGCTGTCATGGTTAGGCATGGTGAGGTGTGCGGCGGCGAGCTGTCAAGCCGTGGCGACGGATTCAGCGGCGCAGTTCGGGCACCCGTACCGATTCCGGGTCACCGGCCGCTGCTTCGGCCCACGCCACCAGCCCGGACACGTCGACGTCATGGGGGTCGTGGCCGCGGTACGACTCGATCGCCGCGGCTCCCCGACGCAGCAGGGTCGTCGCGCCGGTGCGGTTGCCCCGGGCGGCGTGCGTCATCCCGACGGCGATCTGGGCCAAACCCTTCCAGAGCGCGCGCTCGTCGGACGGCGCCGCCTTCCAGGCGTCCTCGAGCACCTCGTGCGCGTGGAACGGCCGGCCCGCGTCGAGCAGTTGCTGGGCCTCGGCCAGGGTCTGCTCGGGTGTGCGGACGATGCCCTCGGGCTGCCGCGGCACGCCGACCGCCCCGCGCGGCAGCGGCCGGCCCAGGCCGTCGCGGGGTCGCGCATTGCGCGCTCGTCCGGCCGCATCACGATCCCGATCGCCTTGGGCCACGGGTCCATTGTGGGCGGTGTCGACGGAATGACACGATCATGTGTGAGCCGTCGGTCAGAAGGGACTCTAATGGGCAGCCCCGGTTGGTATCCGGATCCGAACGACGCCGCCTGGCAACAGTTCCACGACGGGCAGCGCTGGACCGGTGAGCGCCGGCCGTCCGACGCCTTGGGCGGGCCGGGAGCGCCCGGGGCGCCGACCCCG